>CALJUX010000078.1 GCA_937978655.1 uncultured Chromatiaceae bacterium | reverse complement strand
AGCGCAGATACTGGCTTGGCTACAACGATGTGGCCAAAATTAGTTGACCACTACAAGATTTAGTTTTCCGCTGAAGCCAAGTTGCGATATAAAGAACAAGTGGCCGTGATAAGACGCTCAGATGCTTATTGAAAAGTAAGTTAGTATTGGTCGTTGAAAACAAACGTTGTAAAACTGTTTGGAGATCTTCAAGCTCACTGTCTGTGATTTTGTAAGCCCACAAAGGGCTACCAAAAGGCACGTGTTGCCTGCTCTGAAGAACCGATGCCGTCCACAGTTTAAGTTGTTCTACCACAGCCATTTTTTTAAATCCTTTTAAGCACTTAACTTTAATGTAATGTCTTGGCTATAGAAGCCCCTCACCTCACACTCAAGTTGTAATTCCTGCCACTTCTTCCGCCGCGAGTAATTCGCTGCCATTTTTGGCGGCATCAACTCGACCAAGACCTGATGAACTCCAAGTCGCTTGATGTATTTTTTTAGAATGGCCTTATCTTTGTTTTCCTCTGCCACCATACCGGCGTAAAGAAACATCAGAATAAACTGCACCTCACGCGGCGTTTCATACTGCATCGCGATGTTAGTTATGTAATTGACTACACCACAATTTATGTCAGTTGTCACTAATTTGAACACAGTCAAAAAGTCCTTATATAACCAAAATCGCTGAATGCTGCCGGTATACTTCTGCATCAAACTAAAGACCTCTTCATCACGCAATGCATGCGCAAAACCATTACGAATGTGGTAAATGCACCAAAAATCGAACTTGCCTTGAGAAAAGACTAATTGCGTTCCATCAAGCAGTGTTGCAATCTCCGACGATTGTTCAGCAAAACGTTGCGTGACGACAAATGCCATAACTCGTTCCTCCCCCCTCTACTACTGCTGACACGCACTAGGCTTAAGCAGCCACAAAACGACTGCATTTGTGACCATTCGTTTGCCGTTGTGGTGTGCTGCACAACCGGTCGCCAGCACAAAGAACAACGACACTAAAAACGAAAGAGGACTGAACGCCACAGCTACCGCCGGAACGGTTTGGACACCGACCGCCAGCAGTAGCGCGATGAACATCGATACCACCATACTGTCTCGCCACTGCAAAAACGCTTTATGCGCGCTCTTTACCAGAGGTGCATTTTGGTGAGGATGGTAGATATTCTGGTACCACACACGGTTTTGTTGCTCTTCCGTTACGTTTAGCTGGACCAAAGGCAGGATCTGCTGTTTCAGTCTGAGCAAGTCGATGCGCTGGTCATGTTCGGCGAGTTGCAGGAATCGGTGGCCGGGTAATGCGTTTTTTCGTCGCAAAAAGACCAACTGATGCTTAACTGACGCTGGTAGCAGGCTGCTAAACAGCGCTGCCACCAACACGATCAGACTCACCACCACCGTATCTGGCGAAAATACTTCAATTGACGACCAATCGAAACCCGGGTTCGACAATGCGTATGCAATCGATACCTGGGCAATCACCACTAAAGCAAGCGTTGGCAAATTCTGAGTTTTAAGAGAAATCCAAGCCATGGTTATACCTCCTCCTCGTAAGAGAAGTGGTATGGCTCAGGAGTTGATGACGACCAACCTGCCCGTCCAGGCGAATTGTGATAGTGCATAATGCCTTGACCACGAGTGACCAAAACCCGGGCTCCGCGATGATTAAAAGCATTCAACACCGCCTTTCTTGGGTGCTTTGGTTCGCCGGCTTTGGCAGTAGACGCTATAGCCATGACTGAACGCTGCTCACCATGCGGCACGGGCTCACCAATCAAACGGTTTAATACCGTTGGCCCAATATTGCGTTTGCTACCATGATGTGGAATTTGAATCAGCTTCAACTCGGCACCTGACTGACAGCCATCTATTTGGTCTGCAGCATGTGCTAAAGCCTGAATACCGGCATCCGCAGTGAACACCAGGCGCTTGCCATCGACAATCAGCTGGGTGATCACGCTCGAGTTGTTTTTTGCCGACGTTTGACCGTCGTCTGAAATATGGTCTTCGCCCCAGTTTGCAAAAAATTCTGTGACTTTTCGCAACGCTGATGTCAGCCAACTCTCATTGGAAACTGCCCCCTTGTCTGCTCGGGCAGGCATACCATCAAAATCAGGGATCAATGATTCATAATAAGACTGGCTGGGGCCCAACACTTTGACTGCCCCCGATTTATCAGTCAGCCCAGTGAATGGCTCTTTGAGCACTATACCTTTGCGGTTCGCCAGTTTAGCCAGCGACCAGGCCCGCTCTAAGTTTTGTTTTAAACGCTCGCCAAGGCTTGAATCGGTTAAACGGCCATCAGCAAACTCATCGGCTAAGTTTTGGTTATGCTGCCATGGCTGATGCAACCACAGCTCTTTGACATCGAGCTCATTTAATAACGCCTCAAGACCATTGATGTGGTCTTGATCCGGATGGGAACTGATGACAAGGTCAACGGTATCAGTACCAAAGTGCGTGCGGATATGCTCAACCAATTCAATACCGGTATCGCTAAAACCGCCATCAATCACCACTACTGTTTGCTCGTCTCGGCGGCCATGCAAATTGCCAAACCGAATGGCAATGGCATCGCCACTTTTAGACTCGCTGCCTACACCTAAAAAATCTACTTCGTAACCCATTTTGTATCTCCTATGAAATGTTGGTCACAGGAGATAATTCACGAGGCATGCCATCAGATATAAGCGATATGAATCATGTAGATAGCTAGAAATTCATCACCCAAAGCCATTATAAAAGTAAAACTAATTACCGAAATATAATTATTAATACCACTATGTTCGGTATTACCTTCCGGAGTAATCTCAACGTAAGGTAATCAATAAAAAGAACCAGGATGGCGGTAGATTCGGGTGAGGTCTTACAGCATTTGAACCAAACTAATATCGAACTCCCTTTTTTAAGGTTAATTAAGAGGGCGTTACGGAATTTATTTTCAGTGCCTTCCAGCCCCATTTGTCTTTTTTCTTATCGTAACTTTTTATCGCAACTCCAGATACTTGATTGCCTTTTTGTATATTGTGATGTTTGACTGTATTCGCATCGATAAAGATACTTGAGGAAGTAAACCCCAGACCAGCATCAGAAACACTGCATATTTCTTCAAAATTTTTTACCAGAGATGGATCTGCAGTAACTGACGCACGTGCAATGCTTAATACCATAAACTTGCCACCGTCCTGAGGCATTTCGCCTTTTATTGCAATAACATCACCAGTGCCTAAGTTTAAGGCTTTTAACTTTTGCTCACCGACAGAGGTCTCATATGGATTCCCTGAACTACTCATTTTAAAGATTATTCGATATTTCTTTTTATTGGGCTTGTCTTTAATAGCAAAGCTTTCAGCGACAACACCAATAAATGTCGGATGATCCCTATAAAGGACTGCCTCAGCACGGCCAGCGGCATCGGAATAAAAGGCTACGTTAGTTTTGGATGCTTTTGTTTCTTCAAACCACTGTTGCTGCATAAGCTGCAGTGCTTCAGGGCTAATGTTATGACCAAGATTTTCGGCAGTACGTTTGATCTGTTCCAGCTCACATTTAGCAGCTGATAAATTACTCTTAAACAGAAACCAATGAGCTAATTTCAATCGCAGCTTTGCTACATAAAGCTCATCAGGTTTAAGTGCCAGCGCTTTGCCGTAAAAATCCATTGCTGAATCGTCTTGCAACTGTTGTTTGATATCACCTAACAGCTCCCATATCCAATACTCTGACATCTTTTTGCCAGCAATAGCGACTATAAATTTGAAAGCATCATCAGCATAACCCAGCAATAACAACGCTTTTGCTTTGTAGTATGTTAACCAAATAGGATCGACTGAAGTTGTTATGGCTTTTTCTAACACCGGTAACGTTTGAGAGATAAAGTTTGCGTCGCCCTGTTGTATTGCTTGTTTAAACACTTTTAACAGTAATTTTTCGGCTAACGAAGGTGAGACTTTACCAGTTGCATCTTGGTGATAAGGCTGGAAATCCTGCTCCTGTATATTTTCAATCCCCCAGATCCGCAAAAACGCCACTAAATTGAAGTTATCTTCTTTAGCTATCGACACAGCAATTCGCAGCATAGACGAATGCAAAAGAGATGGCCTCTCAAGCTGTAAATTGAGGTAGCTATTTAATAATTTTTTAACTGCCTGAGTTTCTGGCTTTTCTTCTTTAAGTTTAATACTTGCAACGCGGTACTGTTCCCACCCGATTTTTTGCTTAATTCCGTGGTCATCAGGACATAAACGAAGTGCTTCCAGATACAAAGATAAGGCCTTTTCGTGGTCCTTTGCTTTACTGGCAACGATAGCCTGCTCCACTATTGGTGCAGCAGCCGACCCGAGCGTTTTCACCGCTGCAACTGATTTAAGCAGTATTTCATCGTTAGGAAGGCCGATCGAATTCAACGTATTTAAATATTGACTGGTTTGATCTGGGGTATTGTGCTGCGCACTTTTTTTTATCAGATCAATCAAACACCAAGCTGCTGCACGTTGGTTCCATTCATCGTTTGGGTTTTCATCTAAAAGATGTTTCGCCATAGCAAAAGCCTGCTCTAATTCGCCCGCCTTTCTAAGTGCAAACACATCCTTGGTCGAAACACTCATTATTTAATCTCCGATGCGAACATCGCTTCTACGTCTTTACTTAAAGCGGGCGAATTAGTTTTAGAAGTTACACTGGCATAGCTTTTAATTTGTTTTTTGCTGTTATAGAAAATACTAAAAGTTGCTAATTCTTCTGCTCTTACAAAGGTATATTCTTGGCAATAGTCACGTGCTTTTACGGTCAAAACTCTAAATGATTGTCCGGCACAGCTCGCCTCTATGCGCTGATGGAAAATTTCCAAGAATGGCTCGGGCAATTCAATAGGGTTCTGATCGCATTGGATGTTCACAGCAAGAGGTCGGTCAACAAGTACATTAAGCATTGAACTAATCTGGGAGCTCGCTTCGGTGAGCTGTGCGCTCTGTATCTTTGTAACCTTATTTTTTCCAGAGTAATGCACATTGATGGTTAACTCAGTTTGCTGGAACTTAATCAGATAGCGTTCCTGATACTGTTTATGATCAATCCACAGCACCTCTGCACCAACATTCAGCAAAATTTTTTGAATTTGTTGGAATAAGGTAACCAGAAACAACTCACCAGAAGGAATACCAAAGTCTGTTGCTTGTTTTTCTGTGATATCAGACTGTGGTTCCATCACTGCCACAAAAGCAGTATCTAAAGAAATTTCCGCCTGTTGGTTTAAAGAATTCATCAATGGCATTGAGTTCGATGCTGTTGCCGACTCATGAGTCATAGCGTGTGCAATTGATTCAGATTGACCAATCCAGCCAAAGTCTTTTTGAGATGCTTTTTTGATGCCTGAGCCTATCAAAATATGAGGTTCATCAAGCACATATAACGTTTCTTTAGTACGAGTAATTGCAGTATACAACCATCGGAAGTACGCTTGACTGAGTGTCGAAAATTGTGGGGCCTTGCATTTTACAAACACGTGCCGCCATTCACTACCCTGGGCCTTGTGCACAGTTATGGCATAACCATATTTTGCGCGCAGCGCATTAAAATATGGATCAGACATTAAGGCATCTTTGAACTCCTTCGAGCCTTCACGAAGATAAGAATTCCGCATCTTAAAATCAACATACAGAGCTTTTTGTTGATCAGAATTTAAAGTGCCATCTTCAGAATTAAGCAAAGTTTCAATAATCTTGCATTGCAGCGAGATTACGGTATCGCTTTCTGTTCTTAACGAAAATTCAACACCACGAAATAATAAAGGAACTATTCTGGTTTCAAGCAGGCCGCCATTGTTTTTTGATTTTAGCGGGATAGACCTTAATTCTGGTTGGGGATCGCAACTGCGGACATAAATAAACTCACCATTTGTAATTAAATGTCCAAATATCTCGACATTTTTCACAACGATTAGCTTATCTCTAGGCTGTAAGGAAGGGCTGTTTGGAAAAAACTCTTCCCTAATTCGATTGTTATAATGCTTCACATCAGCATTAGAACCACTAACGATAATCGCATCATTACTTACTGATTTGTATTTACAAGCATTGAGAAAAGCCGGAACTAGTTCTTCTGGTTTGATATTTTTAATGTCCGGGAATTGCAACTTAAAATCCAGTTGGTTAAACACACCTGTTGCCATCGTTTCACGGAGCATGATTGCATTCGCCATAACGCCAGAGTCGGCCTGTTGCCTTACAACTGTTGTAAGCTCATAACTCATGCAGTCGACATTAAAGCGTTGTTTCAAATAATCAGCATCCAGTGCTGGTGACGTTGCCATTCCAACCGGCGGTAATTGGGCAGAATCGCCAATCACAATTAATTTTTTGCAGTGGTCATTATGATCAAGGTTAATGAATTTCATCATGTCAGTGAGCAAATAACCCGTACCAAACCTAAAAAACTCGTTTTCTTGATACGTATCTGAAATCATTGAAGATTCGTCGGAAATATAGACGGAATTATCTGGATTCTCGTTAGCGCGCAGAAGTGAATAGTATTTGAATGTTTCAGAACCATCCACACCCGGCTCTTTAAACTCGCGAATGTCCTTAAATGAATAAATGGTACGATGAATTGTAGATGCTGGACTCCCCGTTTTTTGTGCGATAACTCTTGCAGCTTTTCCGGTTGGAGCCATCAAAGTGTAGTGTCTGCCGATAGTGCGAAGATATTCGGTAAGACCCTTCGTAATAAAAGTTTTCCCTGTTCCTGCGTAGCCTTTGAGTAGAAAAACTTGTGGTTTGGGTTCACGTAAAAACTGTTCCAGAGACTGCACTAGGGCAAGCTGATCTTCATTCAGCTCAAAATCACTATAAGCATCAACCAAAGATAAATGAGCGATGGTTGTAGATGTTTCTAGATCAAACTGTTGTGCCGCGGCATTATTTGCTAAAGCAAATTGCGCTTGTAGCGCTTCTAAATTTTGAACTGAATTGGCAAGGCGATTGATATCGGCTAAAGCCTTTACATGTTTTTCTTGCAATATTCTTAATTCTAATTGGGCTGCTTCAAGTTCAACAGAAGACGTTTTAGACTCAATCGGCATAACCGCTTCGGAGTTTGTTTGCGGCTCTTGATAGTCCGGTATCTCCCTCGCCATCTCAGGAAAATATGTACATGCAAACCACTTGGATACCAGGTAAGCCTCTTTGAGCAACCATTTCGCGTCGCTACGACTGATTTTTTTACCATGAGCAGCTTTATTCCCATTAATACGTAATGCATTAAGTTTTAGGAGAATGCCTTTTTCGACTAACTTTTCAAATTGGGGATTTGTAAGTCGTTGGTAAAAGTCGTCTTTAGACTCTAGGTTAATCCCTAGCTCATGGTAGAGATGATCAACTAATTGTTCAGAAAAACAACGCAATTTCACCAAGCATGCTTGCGGATCTCGCTCGACATACTGCTCTGCGCCTCGGGAGAAATTGTATAAATCAGTGAAGTTGTGTTGCAAAAAATCGAAATTCGAGACCATCTTCTTTCCCTGAAAAACAACTGTTGAGGGCCTTGTTTGGACCTATTTTCATATCAACGTTTAAGATACACGATTGAATTAATTGGCGCTAATAGCTGCTGATTTGATTCTGCTGGTTCTGCCTCAGATTGTTGGGCCGTTTGCTTTGATGAGATAAGTAACTGGCAATATGTCAGCAGCGACTCTACCGGTATCACCTTATCTTTGCCTTTGTTGATGCGTTTTGGCTGGCCATTGAGATAAATGGCTAACTCTAGGGCTACCTCAGGCGTTAGTTCTTCCCGCCTGGTTTGCTCTAAAGTCTGAGTGACCCACAGCCCTGCGTCACTAATGTGACCATTGATACTTAAGTCAGTGTTTTTCACCCAGGCAACGTCAAAGTTCAGCTGACTTAGTCTGTCTAACAGCAACGCGATATCACTACGTGGCATGTATTCAAGTACTCGCAAACTTTCAGCAAGCACCCACTGCCATTCCATTGTTAGACGCGCTGAAAGCTCATCTACCGTTAACTTCAATACTACGGGAAAAAACACGGTAAACCGGCTACTGGCTTCGACAGCTATCAGGGTTTTATGCAGCGAACCATAACTGTTGTCGATAATATGAAGCTGCCAACACATTTGCGTGCTGCCACTTGTGACGGTGTTCACGCCTACTTGCTTGCCTGGCTCGACTGGTAAGCGCGGTAAATCAGCTTTAAGCCATTTGGTCAGAAAATTTGTAGCACAGAGTTGTAATATCATCTTAATCTTCAGTTAAGTAGGCAGGATCAGTAGAACTGAGTTTGGAAACACACGGCACGAATGGTTGAGCATCGTTGTAATCTCGAGTTGCATTATCTACTTGTGCTCTATTCATTGTTCGCAGATTTGTACTAACAAGACGCTGTTCGTGAACTGAAGGCTCAATAAATCCCCGGTCAAAAATGACACCGCCTCTTTCAGTAAACAATAATCGCTGATGCAACTGGCCAGTACCGCCGTCATTTAGGACAGACCAGATCAAACGGATGTTGTCGGGTAATAGCCTGGTAAGTTGTTGAAAATGTGCCTCAACCAAATCTCTAACAGCTGCTTCCTTACTGTAAATTTCAACTACACATTGCTTAGTGCCAATCACGCCAAATAGTGATCGCAATACTGCTGTAACACTAGGTTTAGTGGGGCACGCGTAAGGGTCAACCAAACGGATTCTTGATGATGCTGATAAAAGAGGCGCCACAGGTTGAATAAGAGCTAGGGCATTGCGTGGAACATCAATAGAGCCGAAACTTTCAAAGTCTATTAACTCAAGCTGCTCCAGCGATGGCAGATGTCGTGGCGGAGCATTCGTATCACTTCCGACAATACTGTAAAACGGTTTTTGGTCGTTGATTGCATGGGCGGCCTGAACCCAATTATCACCAGCATAATCTCGCCCTGATTTAACGACAGCACGATCTCTAATGGTTGTTAACAAAGCGACCATTCGCTGCTTTTGAATCTGGCTTAAATTGCCGGCAATACGCTGATCAAGTAGAGCAAGCCAATTTTTGGGGAAAGCAGAAATCAATGTGCCCCGGCTGAAGTCAAAGCTAGATTTGAGTTGCGCCAAATTATCGAGCGAATTGACCTGTTCCGGATTTACCGCAAATTCTGCAAACAGCATCAGAACAACTCCTTGCCCCGTTCTTCAAAAAAGCCATTGGGCCATGCGGTGTCGAAATCACCATCAGAGGTGATTCCAATAGGCCTAATGCGAGTCTCTCCGTCAAAAACCTCACAGAAAATAATCTGGGCCAGCTTGCTATCAAGTGGCAGGCTGGCATCCTGACTCTCTCGAATACGCTTTAACAAACGTAACACCATGTGCTCGCTATGCGTCTCAACCAGGAATAGCTTATCTGCACTGTACTGATTGGTTTGAGTGAGCATTAAATCCGCAAGCTCCACTTGCCAAGCCGGATGCAAGTGAAGCTCTGGCTGTTCGATGCTGATCATGCCTACATCTGGTTTAACCGCGGCAACAACAAATGGAAAAATTTGTGATACACCTGCGCCCACCTGTGATGGCAACAACGGCATTGCACTGTTTGAATCCGCGAGCGCTACGCCGTAGCCAGACGGTGACTTCAAAAACTGATAAGGGCAATTAAAGTGATTTTTGTACCAATCATTCACTTCCTGCTGCAGCACTGAACTGCCAAAAGCAAAGGCGTCCCATCCTGCCTCACCGTTAAACCAACGTGGTTTATCTGGCGATCTTTTTGCCACAAAGCTTCGATTTGGAATGACGCGCAGCGGGCCGATATGAATAAGCTGCTGTAGTCTTTTGCTGAAATGACGTAATGGTGCCAAGACGGTATCCGCAAAAGCGCATTCAGTAATGATCCGACCGGCTAGCGGCTTTTCGGAACATATAAGATCCCATTCAAGTGGGGCATCTTCCAACCCAACCCGTTCGTCGACATTCAACAAAGCTTTATACGGAAGATTCAATTCAAAAGGACCGACATCTAAAAATGGGGGGAATTCGTCGTCATCCCTATCACCTATGACAAATAGCGCTAAATCTTGTAAAACCTCAATTGTGACTGACTTTTTCCCTGCCGCCGCGCTTAGAGAACAGAATAACTGATGGTTTATCGAGACACGGCTTTGCTTAACGAAAGCTCTGTTCTCAAGCTCGCTATAGCCAATATCCATCTCAATCGCGTAGTGCATAACCGGTGCACTTACGTTAGAAATATAACCCTCACACACATTCGAGTCGGAATCAGTCATGAAGGTGTTATAAAAATCCATTTTGGGATCAAGGCTAAAAGTAACGCCCAACGTGATAGTTTTCGATAGGTCCTTGCCATTCACCAGCTCGGAAAAACCACCCAAATAGATATGTTCACCCGTTATGGTGGAATATTCTGGGTCGGCGTTTTTGTTAACCAACAACTCATATAAGTAGAAAAATGCATGCAAGATACTGCTTTTGCCAGAGCTATTCGCACCAAACAACATGGTGACAGGCGCCAGAGGTATTACAGCCTTACGGCGGATGCCTTTGAAGTTTTGAACGGTAATAGATTCTAGTTTCATGCAGGTTCCTTATCCGCCATAAACCGCTTCAAGCCGTTGCAGCAGCGAATCTTTCACGCTGCTGACAACCTCCACATTCATCCGAGCAGCGACCAGGCTTTGCAAAGTAATGGCGGCTTCAATGTATTGCTTTTGCTCGGCGAAGCTAAAACGTGGCCAGTTGCTGGCGTTCTTTTTGCCGTTGTGGGTCTTGAGCAGCAGTTGCAAATTATCTGGGTGGTGTTTGCCTGGTGTTTTGGGGTTCAGTAAAGCCGAAGCATGGTCTACTTCAAAATCCAGCCCAAAGTAAGTTTTCAGTTGGCGGCTGATGGCTTCAAACTCGTCGACACGATATTGCTCGGCCACACTCAGCTGTTCACTGTCGCGTTTAATGATATCGATACGGCGAAGTGGTGCTAAGTCTTCTTCCACCTCTTGCGCTTCATGTTCTTTTTGCTCAACGGCCGATAAAAAACGCACTTTTTTCGGCCGCTCGCTGGCATCAACTTCGACCGAGGCACCAAAACCACCGCTGGATAAACGAGAACTTAAACGTGCGGCAATTTCGCGAAGACCAGTGGTGTCATTTTTCTGCTTGGCAGCTTGGGCGTCGGCAGCAACCAGCAAGTCTGGGTAAACCTCGGCAACCTTGCAAGCCCACTCAGAGACGGTTAGCCAGTCAGTTGTTTGACTAAGTGCTTGTAGATATTTGTCATTTATTGATAATTGAGCATTCATAATCAAGGAGACACGAATATTTTTAAATCAACATCATTGTTATTGGCAATTGAAATCCAACTATTTATTAATTGATAAGCTTGCAAAGTCTCACTCCTAGATAAAGAACCTGCCTTTAATTGTGTCGAAAAGTCTTTCAACGAAAAACTATTAGCCGCCACTATCCATATTTCCTTGGTTACGGCACTAGAGCGTCTTCTTTGCGAAATTGTTTCCCAGATCTCATCCAACTTAGCTTCACGAGCCGCATCAGAACTAGCTGTATATCTCGTGCCACCCGCCAACCTAATCCTTTCAAACATCTGCAACTTAGCTACACTAGACGGCCATGGAGATGATAATTGGTTCCAATTCCCAGGTTTTAACATTTGATTGTGAGTAAGCAACATTTCAATATTCTTAATTGCTTGAGAACCAACTTCGGCTAAAGCACCTGCTGATGACTGAGGTTTAGATGAGTCACCACATTTAACATGAACGTAGATCAACTTACTTGCTGATGAAATAATAAAGTCCGCGGGTTCAGTACCCATATCCGTGTTTAAAAGAATATCAGCACCCGGTACAAAAGGTCCAAAAGGGCCTAAGTCTTTTAATGTAGGATTGGGAAGACTGTAAGATTTTATTTTATCTAAAAGATAAAAAACCGAGCTCTGGCTAAACTCTTGATTTACAACTTGGTAGACACCTTTAAGCGGACCTGTCTTGATCAGACCTTTCTCATCTAGAGCTTTATTTAGCAGCTCAGGTAATGCAATAACAACTTTGGCTAAGTTCGATGTTTGAAAGTCGAATTCATTTATTATAGGTAGCGTTAGTTGATAAAATTTTCCATCCGAGTATCCGACACCTTTATTAAGTAAAATTTTATGTATTTTAGTCATTAAAAATCTGGGTATATCGGGCACGTAACAGCCATTAACATCAAGATATTTGATAACTTTTTCGGTCACAATTTCAATATAAGGTTCTTCTGAAATTAGTTTTATTTCAACTTTAGAATCAGGCACGCCCTCTACAAGTAAGAGACCATTATTATAACCCCGATAATGGAAAGTATTATCGATACTGTAATGATTACCTTCAATTTCTAATTGAACTGGTGAGGGAAAATCGAAAACAACACTTTGAATGCTTAAACTTTTATCTACGGGGATAGGCTTTGCAAAAGAATCGATTAAGTTGCTCCTCATGTTCCCGCTCGTTTTAAAAATACTATCTACTGTTTCTAACCATTCATTTAATTCGCTAAGGCTAAAGGAGTTTTCTTTTTGGTCAGAAATCCGTCCTGAATCAACACCGATATAGAAGCTTCCTGATTTTGCATTCGTTCCATCATAAGTGTCTAAAATTGCTGTGGACAATCTGTAAGAAGCATTCATTTGGGGATCGGCACCCTGATCTAAATTACGCCCTTTAATTGCAATATTTTCAGGACGTAAATTCGCAGTGCTTATAGATCTGCTACTCGCCTCTCTTGTCTTTGCGCTTTTTCCTAGGTTCAATATTTTGAATAAAATTTCTTGCGAGACAGCAGAACCTAACGCAAGATCGATGTCATTATTAAAACGCCTACCACGGCTATCGAATATAGCTACCACGCCGTTAGACAATAGTTTGAACAGCGTCACTTCCAATGAAGGTTCAAATAAAAACTGATTTCTTAAGAATTTTGACCGGTTAAATGCGATTGAAATGACTGAATGAATACCCGAAGAGGAAACAAAATTTTTTGCTAACTCGCCTCCGTTATTGCACCGCCAATACAACATATCGGAAAGAAGCTCGGCAGTGAAACCTGGTATTGTCTTTAAAAAGCAAATGGAAGCAGTAGGTATTATTAACGAATCATCAGGTTCAAATGAATTGAGATCGAATTTAGCTAAAAATCTATTACCATAGTAGCTAACGTCTGGGAACGCGTTCAGATATAGCTCTATCAGTTTATTTGCATCTAATGAATCAATGAACTTCTTTACGGCTGCTTGGCTGTTAAGTGATGCATCAAAAAGTCTGTAATTAAGCCACATTTTTTCATTTGCATCATTTGCGATCTCTATGACTTTCGGCTCAATGTCACCAAAAACCCTGACAACACGCCCTATTGTTTGCACTAATTCTCTACCACTGCCAACAGGGTATGTAAGAATCAATAACTTGGCTTGTGGGATGTCCACACCTTCATCAAGCTTTCGCTGATGAATAATCACTTCAACCTTTGAGCCTTTTAGATTTGCAGGAACTGAAGACTTAGCGTTTTCACGCTGATCACCGGCGTATTGGTCATGAATAGCAAGAACGTTAAAGTCATCATTTAATTGGGCATAATAAAATTCGACGTCTTCAAATTTGTTGCACTTAATTATACATTTTGTGGTCGGATGTTCGTTCAAAAAAATCCGAATGCTGTTACTCAGCTGATCGGCTTGGACGGATTCGAAGGTAGGTTCTTTTAAAACGCCATCTGCCAAAGCTTTTTCAAAGGTATAAATAAAACTATAATCAGCACTGATATCGAATTGAAAGAGATCATTACGGTAAGGCGTTGCTGTAATGACAATTTTGTGCGCATCCAGATCTCTGACCAAGGTGCTCCAAACGGGTGATGGTTCAGCATGTCCTTCATCAATAATGATTAAATCGATGTTTTTCTTGAGTTCAGCTAACTTAACAGAATCGAAAGTACTCAGTTTCTGAAATGTAGAAACATAAATACCATTAGCAGACGTGTCATCTATATTGCTAAAAACTTTCTTTAATTTAATAGATTGACCCGGCGCACGCTCACGAAAAAATTTACCGCGAATTTCTGTGAACAGCTGATCGCATACTGCTCGGCGGTGACAAAGAACAAGCGTTTTCTTTTGAGTCGCTTTGTGACTAACTACGCTTATAACTCCTGATTTTCCTGCACCAGTCGGTAAACTGATCAAGCAAGATTTCAACGCCTCATCAAAAGGCTTTCTTAAATAACTCAATGCCGTTTGTATGCTCTCTTGCTGGCAATACCTTAAACTTTGCCAAAGCTGGGCATTAATCGAAAAACCACAAATATTCATTTACAACATCCTTGTCTTTCTTTTATAGCTGGCCAGAAAAGGCTTTTTCACTTAATGCATCGAAAAGATCATTATTTGCTAGATTAGCTAACTTAGCTTTTAGATTCATATTCTTTTCGGCAATAGCAAAAAAATCTTCCTGAATTTTGAGATTTGGTAAGGGAACCATAAAACTCTTGATATGCTTCATGTTTAAAAATGGTTGTACTCCAGCTGAGGCAATTTCAAGCATCTTAGGCTTGTAAAATTTCAGGTAAAAATAGAAATACAATTTGTTTATTTTTGACAAATCCAGTCTAATTCTGCAACTTCCTGTAGTAGAAAGAACCGCTTCATGGAATGTCGCTGGGAAAATGCATACATTGCCTATGGTCCCGACCTTTGTTAGTACTATGTCCCCTGGTAATACTTGGCTTCTAATAACTGACTCATACTTTTCTCGACTCATAAACTTCAAGTCATCAGCATTAAAAAAACCATCTGCAGTAACATTTTTTGTTCTAATAACAGGAATTTCTCCATCTTCGATATAGTCGATTTGCGTATTAATGCTAGAACCAAAGGGCCCATCAACTAAATCGTTTTTATTTTTGATGAAAAATTCGAGTGGCTTAACCTCCCACCCTTTTGGGTTGGTGACTGGGTCGCCGAACATTTGTAGGAAGACGGCGCGGAGGAAGTCGTCGGCTAGTTGGATGGCTTGTTGGCGTTTGCGGCGGATGGCGTCGGCTTTGTCCAGTATCGCAGCAATCCGTTTTTGCTCGGCTAGTGGTGGGAGTGGGATTTCACTATCCATAATAATTTTGTCAGAAACAGCTGGATAATTTGCCCCCGTTGCCTTTTTAACCATATCCGAGATGAAAGACTGCGTTTGAACCCAATAAAATAAAAATCTACTGTCTAGTTTCTGGGCATTAGCACGAAGCACGCAATACCCTGTTGATGCAGTTGCACCACAGAAACTCTCACTTACTAACGCCACACCATTCAGATTAGGTCTGACAGTTGAGACGAGAACATCGTTAGCTTTTACAAGTTGCCTTGCACGACTTGGGGCGTCGCTAGGCAAAATTGAAACTACTGAGCTCAGATCAATTTCTTTTTTGTCCTTATCAACAGAGCTCAAGTCAATATATAAGAACGAGTCTGTATCAGCAGATTTGAGTGGGTTCCATGACTTAATTTTTTCAATACAGGACCCGATTTTCACCATCGGCCAACTCACAGCATTTCCTCCAGCGCTTTTAAATCCGCCAGAATGTCGTTTTCCAGCGCGACTAATTTACTGAGGATCACTTTCGGGTCGTCATACTGCTGTTCGGCGTACACCACTTGTTTATAGCGGTTAATCGATAGGTCGTATTTATTGCCGACGATATCGGCTTTACTGACCCAAAAGGCTTTTTGGCTGCGATCGTTTTGCGCGGTTTCGGCAATGGCTTTATCACGCTTTTTAAATTGAGCGACCAAATCTGGTAAGTCGTTGTCTTTAATTGGCGTGCGCTTGTCATCCAGGCTCATGCCGTCAGCTTGCACGTCGTAAAACCAAACGTGGTCGGTGCGTGAGCCTTTGGTGATAAACAAAATCGCAGTCGACACACCAGCGTAGGGTTTAAATACGCCCGATGGCAACGACACCACCGCTTGCAGCTCGTTGTTTTCAATAATGTGCTGGCGCAGTTGCTGGTGGGCGTTGGATGAACCAAACAACACGCCGTCTGGCACGATAATGGCGGTTTTGCCACCGTTTTTTAGCAGGCGCAGAATTTGCGCCACAAATAACAGCTCGGTTTTTTTGGTTTTTACCATGCGCAAAATGGCTGGGTCGACGTCTTCTTCATCCAGAGAGCCTTTAAACGGCGGATTGGCGATACACATGGTATAAGCGTCTTTACTTTGATTGGGGAAACGCTCTGTAAAGCTGCCGCTCAACGTATCCTGATAATGCACGTCAGGTTCAGTCACACCGTGCATCACCAGGTTCATGGCGGCAATGCGTAGCATAGTGGCGTCGAAGTCAAAACCGTGGAACATATCAGTGTTGACGTAATCGCGGTGTTCCACCAGCAAGTCACCACTGTAGATTTTGACTTGCTGCGGCTCGCCGTTGTCGCCTACCACAGTTTCGGTATGTACGCCTTCGGGCGAGGTGTATTTTTCCAGCAAATATTCGTAGGCCACCGTTAAAAAGCCGGCGGTACCGCAGCTTGGGTCGACAATACGGTCTTCCACTGTGGGGTCGAGCATTTCAACCATAGCGCGGATTATATGGCGCGGGGTGCGGAACTGGCCGTTAATACCGGCGGTGGTGAGTTTGCTCAGCAGGTACTCGTACAAATCCCCTTTGGTGTCGCTGTCTTCCAGCGGCAGCTTATCAATCATCTCAACGGCCGATTCCATCAGCGTTGGCTTTTGGATCATGCACTGGGCGTCTTTCATAAACTCGGCAAATAACGAGCCTTCGCCCGAGGCATTTTTAAAATGCGGGAACACTTCGTCGCGCACCAGCTTGAGCATGGTGTCTTTGTCCTGGTGGATAAAACGGTGCCAGCGGATATGTTGCTGGTCGTCGTTAAAGCGCCGTTTAAAGGCAATGCCGCGCAGCTTGGCGCGTTTTTCGTCGCGCTGTTCGTGTAAATCTAATAAGCGGGCGTACATCAGGAAGGTGATTTGTTCTATCACTGTCAGTGGATTCGCGATACCGCCGGTCCAGAACTCTTCCCATAACTTGTTGATATCGCTTTTTAATTTACCAGTGATCATAAAATCTCTTTCTTTAAATCTTCGTGTTGTTTAAATAGGTTTTAAAGCCCGGCTTGTTGTCTGGCCGTCATATCGGCTTTGCTGAGCGGCACTGGCAACTCCAGCGTTTTCAGTAGTGAAAACACTTCATCTTCTGAACTGCCCAAAATGCCGTCATAAATGGTGTTGTAAGGCGCCTGATCTAAATCGGCCATTTTAATGCCGCCACTGCGGGCAATATGGCCAATTAACATATCAATCACCCGCAGCGCCTGCGGCGGCATGCGGTGTTTTTGCAACAGCGCGGTAAAGCTTTGTTCGATGTAGCTGGCATCCATGCCGACAATACTGCGCAGCAGCTTATCGAGTGGCTCGCTGGTATCCGGATAGAAGGTTTTCAGCGTTTCAATATCCAAATCGGCATACTTGGCATGAATGATACCGTTTAACTGGGCAATTTCATCTAATGTGACCGCTTTACCCTGGCGAATTTTTTGAATGACTGGGTTGCTGTCAAAGATGGGCTCAAGCGCTTCCTGCACTTTTTGCTGATAAATCTTGTAATCCACCGTGTGGATATTGGCCGCTCGGGTTTTGTACTCGGTGTGCGCGTCTTCTTCTTTGATATCGGTGTATTTGGGGCCGGGGTTTGGCGGCAGAATTTCACCTTCAAGCAAATACATGATGTCACGCAAGGCTAAGCGGTGCTGTTCTAACTGGGCAAAAGTAATACTTGGCCAGTTATCATTGTTCATCAGGAATTTAATTTCAGCAGCCTTTGCCTGCACCTGCACCACGTTTTTCGGCAGGCGCTCCAGCACACTTTGCACTTCAAACTGCAGCTCGCCAATGCCTTGCGGGTTTTTAATCAGTTCCATTTGGGTTTGCGCTATCAGGCAATCCCAACGAAATGTTTTACTTTGGCCTTTTATTGGCAGCCAATCCATTAATGGTGCAATATCGGCTTCCAGCATGGCCACTGTGGGTTTGGCAAATTGTTTTAGCAGTTTGATATCTGATAACTGCTCCACTTTGGCCCAATGATCACGCACGTTGATATTGCGGATATCGAGTGATTGAATGTCTTGCTGCAACAGTTTGATGGCGGTATCAAACTCGGCCAGTTCCAGTTTTTTTAGGGCCGTTTCAGCGAGTTGCAGGCGCAACTCAAAGCGTTTTTGCGCCAGCGACTTGCCATTCGATGGCTCTACTTCTTCGTAATGAAACTCGAAGTAATCAAAGTTATTCCAGTGGTCGAAAATCAAAAAACGGCTTTTATCATGACCTTTGCCAAATAAGTCTTTGCACAGGCGTGTGCCACGGCCAATCATCTGCCAGAACTTCACTTTGGATTTAACAGGCTTGGCAAACACCAAGTTGACGACGCTTGGCACGTCGATCCCGGTGTCGAGCATATCCACAGAAATCGCCAGGGTGATGGGATCGGGCAATGACGGATCGGCAGCCTTTTCTTCTTCGGTGATTTTAAACTGATCAATTAATGCTTCGGCTCGCGGCTCGTCGGAGTGGATCACTTCACAGAAGCATTTGCTTAGCTCCGGGTACATTTCGTCGAACAATTCTTTTAACAAACGGGCATGGTCGATGCGACGGGCAAAGATAATCGACTTGCCAATTAGTTGGTTGTCTTTATCTTTAATGCCGTTTTGCATCAGGTTGCGCAGCACTTTGCGGTTGGTGTCTTTGTTTAACACCGCTTTGTCTATTTCTGCCGATTCAAACTCAAATTCGTTCGGATCTTCGCCCTGCGCTTCTAATTCAGCAATCTGCTCGTCAGACAAAGAGCGCTGGTTCATCCCTTCGCGCATAAATTTGGTAGTCATTGTGACAATTTCAAATGGCACCAAATGCTCTTGATCTATGGCTTTTTCTAACGGGTAGTTGTAGGTCGGCAGTTTATAATCACAGCCAAAAAGATTGCAGGTAGATCGCGACACCATTTCTACCGGTGTGGCAGTCAACCCCAGTTGCAAACAGTCGAAGTACTTAAACAGGTTACTAAAAACGTTATAAATCGAACGGTGCGATTCATCGGCAATAATGAGGTCAAAGTAGCCAACATCAAAGCGTTCATAAATGCCCATCATGCCTGGATAAGTGGCGATAAAGACGCGAGCGGTGTCCTGGTATTTCTTATCGCTTTTGCCAACCACATAAGGTTTGACGCCCAAGAACTCGACAAAGGCTTTGTCCGCTTGTTTACGGAGCTCTTTACGATCGCATAAAAACAGAATGCGCTTAACCCATTTGGCGTCCATCATGGACTTCGCCAGGGCAATAGACACACGGGTCTTGCCGGTGCCGGTGGCTTGCACCACTAAAGCTTTGCGGCGTTTAAGCTCAAAAGCTTCATGTACGCATTCAACCGCTTCATACTGATAACGACGATTGATGATCTCAGTTCCAATCTTTACATCGCGCAGCTTTATCTTTTCAATACGCTGAAACTTCACCAAGTGTTGCAATGAACCTTTGGAATAAAAACCATAGATTTGCCGCGGAGGGTAGCCTTGCACATCATCCCAAATATAGATGTCATGGCCGTTGGTATAAAACATCACCGGGCGCTGGCCGTATTCTTTTTCTAAAGCGTCGGCGTAATCTTTGGCCTGCTTTTTACCGATACGGGCATCTTTGGCAGTTTTCTTGGCTTCAACAACCGCCAGCGGCAAGCCGTCGTCATCCCACAGTACATAGTCGACATAGCCTTTACCGGTCTCAGTAGGCTGGTGTTTAACTTCGACTTCCTGGCCCACTTCATCGGTGGATGTGTTGTTGTCAGAAACGTCCCAACCTACTTCGCGCAGCTCCATATCAATCAGATATTTGCGCGTTTCCGCTTCGTTAAGGTTTAAGGTGCTGCTGACCGTTTGGCTATTGGTGGCAAACGCCGTGAACATCGGTTCGTTGCGCACAGCCACTGTTTGTTTGGCGGATGCCAGTAGTTTTTCATTGGCTTGTTGCTGCCGCTCCAGCTCCGCCATCGCTTGTTTGTACAGCTCTTCTTTTTGTTCAAGCTTTTTCTTTAAGCTGTGGGTTGGCGATACATCGGCGGTAAATTCGATAAATGGCGGGATCACATCCGCTTTGGCTTGGTGGTAGCTGCAATAAAACCAGGCGCCTAACTGATAACTCTGTTTGACCGCAAACACAGCATCTTTATCGGTGCCTTTGTTTTCGTGCGCGGCTTTATTACCCAGCGTTTTGATAGCGTGAAATTTATCGAGAATGGCAGCGCCTGCCAGCTGCTCAAAATCAGTACCGACCAGCTTGTCGTGGAAGGAGGCTTTTGGCAGGCATGGCAAATTCAGCACCTGGTAAATGAAGTTCACCATAAATTCGCCGTAGGAGCGCAGTTTAATCAATGCACTTTGAGGGTCGCTAAACGCATACTCTTCAGCATAAGCGCCAAAGTCAGCAAGTTCAGGCCAATTTTTCCGTAAAAACTCAAAATTCATCGATTGCTTCATTCCACAGTATTCCTTCTTCCCTATGGGCAACTTTGGTGCCAATGCATTTTTACAGTACTGTTGGCATTATTTGTCAGTACTGATGCCTAAACGCTTCATCCAATTAGTCAGCGTTTGATGATCTTTTAACCCAAGCATTTGGGTCGCGTGTTTTTTCACATTGCCGCTGGCTTTCAGCGCAGCTTCAACATATTTTTTCTGAAAATTATCAGTCAGTTGCACTATATCCACTTTGTCGTGAAATGTTAAGGAAATCGAAACATCATCCGATTCAATTGGCCTTGTTAACATCGCTTTGGATAGATCATGCCGGTTGACGACCGGACTGTTTGACCACAAAAACGCCCGGTTTAACGTGCTCCACAATTCGCGGATATTACCTGGCCAAGGCTGCTCACAAATAAATTTAATTCCATCTTCGGAAATTTCTTTACCTATATAAGCTGGATGTTTGGCACCTGCCTTATTAATTTGCGCGGTCAGCTGCGACACAATCGCTGGGATATCCGCTAGTCTCTGTTTTAGAGACGGTATCGTTATAATGCCAACCGCCAGCCGATAAAACAAATCTTCCCGAAATTTACCTTCAGCAACCAGTTGCGGCAGGTTTTGATGGGTTGCCGCAATCACCCGCACATCAACGGTTTTGGTTTCTGTGCTGCCAAGCGGTGTGACTTCCCCTTGTTGAATGGCGCGTAGTAATTTCACCTGAATATCAAGACTGAGCTCGCCGACTTCGTCCAAAAACAACGTGCCGCCATCGGCCTGTTCAAACAGGCCCGGGTAGTCTTTGTCAGCACCGGTAAATGCCCCTTTTTTATGGCCGAATAAAGTCGAATCCACCAAGCTAGGTGCTAAAGCGCCGCTGTTCACGGTTTTCATCGGTTTATCAGCCCGCAGGCTGGCTTTATGCATGGCCTTGGCCATTTCCTCTTTACCGGTGCCGGTTTCGCCGAGGATTAATGCAGGGACTTCCGAGGTAGCGACACGTTTGGCTTTGGTAACAACTTGCTGCATTTCGGACGAGAGAGCAGTAATGGATGAAAACGCGTCGGCAAGTTTAGGGCTCGCCACAGCGCCGGAGGCCTGGTTCTTTGCAGCGGAACGGATGTACTCACGACCAAAATCGAGTGGAATATCTGCGGCAATTAGCTCGTTATCTGGAGACACCTGGACAAAATGTACATTACTTTTGCCCTTGCCAACCAACACTGATAGGACAGTCATGGCTGGTGTGCCGGACGTCAGGTTGATGGTTAGTTGGTCGGCTTCATCACTGAGTTTCCCAACCCATCTTTCAGTTTCCCGCGCAATGGTTGGATAATCAATTGGGCTTTCAATATGGGCTTGTTTCACAGCCACTTCGGCAGCTGGCCTTCCAGCGATTGCCAGTCGCTTTTGAATGAAGTTTTCAAATTCACTCCAGACTTCCTCACGCTGGTTCGCCAAGATGACAATTTTATCAAATGGAATTTTAGACTTCACGGCTATAGAAGCTATCGCTGCAAGTCTGCCCTCTGACATGTTGTCGATGTCTTTGGTACCAAGCCAAGTAAGAAGAATATACATTCGGTGGGTCCATCACTCAATTTAGGTGTAAGAGATATTACCTGAAGCAATAATTTTTACACGATTTTTGAACCCCATCTTCTAACATGTTGGCATCCAGTAAACGAATCTTTCGTTGCTATCGGCTTAACCAAGTCCAAACAATCAGTTTAGTTCCTATAAAATCGCACGATAAAAATGCGACCCGCTAAAACAGATAGCGGGTCGCGAAGTCACTCAGTGTTACTTCATTGATGTTGAAGTCCATGAGGTGAGTTTTTCATCTAACTCGCTCAACTGATTGACTAACCTGTATACGGTGTCGCATACGTCCTCTAAGTGCGTATCCTCGTTAAAACGAAAAGTGGTTCCGACAACTAAGCGGTCATTTGAACCTTCGGGTATCACCAACAAGCCTGGGTATTCTTGAACGGCATGAGCAAGTGATTGGTGGTGACGATTGAACATCATGGTAAATCCAAGATGCTGTGTTGGCGCTGTCGGAGCAGTCCAACACTTGGGTTTAGCGCTATACACAACCAGCGCTCCAAATGGCATCGGGACTTCCAGCATAATCCCAACGGCAGGGTTGCTGGCCACGGGACGAAAACACATGTTAAAACGAGCAAGCATCAGGAGGGTAAAAACTTTTGGGCTTATACCTATTATGCTGTCTTCGAACGGGTCGTTGCCGCCAATGACGCCTGTACGTGCGCCTTTAAACACCAAATAGAGATGCTTACTGAAGTTTTCCATTTCCTCTTCGTGACTAAAATAGCTCAGGTTAAACAACGACAATGTGTCGTCTTTCATCGTTGGAATGTTCATATGTGCCCCCTTTGGTTGAATGAACATACCGATGAAAACACAGAAAAAAATTGACGCCACAAAACGGAATTTGGTGTTTGGCTGGAGGAAAGTACGTTTTTTTATAGTTATGGCATTAGACGTATTTTTTGTTATCTTATTGAGAGTGATGGAAAAATTTAAGATCAGCCAGGAGGCTCAATGAATAACCAACAAAATAGGCATGCCATTGAGGTGTTAGCCTGTTCTGCAGCAGACCTCCTGCAAGGTCAGTTAAAAATCGCTGGAATAAACCATCCAATTTATGCGCCGTTAAGTATCCCAGAATATCAGCGCCCTTATTGTTGGCAGGATCAACAACTAGCCCAGTTGCTGAGTGATCTCAAAGCACATAACTCGAACGAAAAAACCGGCGGTCTCGACTATTACCTAGGCAGTCTGATTCTTCATTATGACGGAACACAGCTAAATATTATTGATGGACAGCAACGCGTCACCACAATTGGATTACTCGCTTTTACGCTTGGTTACCCCTGCGATATATCATTAACCTTTGAATCGCCGCTAAGCCAGCAACAAATTAAACATAACTTCAGCTGGCTCAACCAACGTGTTAGCAAACTTAAAGATACCATCGACTTCACTCGCATGATGTTTACATTGGTGATTACACGCAGCCAAGATGACGCCTATCTGTTTTTTGAAACACAAAATACAGGTGGCGTTCGACTAAGTGGACCCGACATCATCAAAGCGCATCATTTACGCGCGATCTCCGGCTCGTCTCAACAACAGTTTGCGAAAACTTGGGAAAGCCTTGGGCAATTAGACGATATGGTATCGGCCTTACTGAAAGGTCGTTTCTGGCAGTATTTAAATCAAAGAGAACTGCCGTCGCATCAGCAAACAAAACAGTTGCGTGACACCATTGTTACAGAGTTCGCAATAGAAACGAGCGACGGTCCTGATATTGCGTATGGACGCTTTCGACGTGAGAGCAATGCCGATGGAGGATCTCATCTGCTGTTCTCCCAGCAAGGCTATGAGTTGCGCCAACCACTCAATGCCGGCCGTAATACCATTCACTACCTATCAATGTTTCAAGCTCTCTACGACAAATACTGGAGTAAACCCAATCTTCCTCATCTCCCCGGTTATCTGAGGTTTATCAGTTGGCTGAAGGCGCAACAGGGATGTGGATACCTACAAGGGTTATACGAAGCTTGTTTGCTGGCCTACATCAGCCAATTTGGTGAACAACAACTGGAACTTGCGGCCAAGAAACTGTTTCGAGTGGTGTATTCACGTCGGGTTAGTAATCAAAAGGCCGTACGTGAGCTAACGGTTCCGGCCTTTGTCCGAGAAAATCCGGTTTTAGATTGGATCACCCTGAGTTATAAACCGGAGCAATGTTTCTTGCACCTTGATGCATTTCCGTTGGTCGTAGACCCCAGCAATCTGGACACTAACAGTACAAAAAGGCGATTCATGGATTCGGTAGTGCAGCATTTTGACCTCGCTATTACTCCAGAGCAATACGCGACGGATTTTGCACCGCTACTCACCGAAACGATTATGGAGCTATCGTCATGAGCATTGGATTGACTCAAAGCAGCATTAGCACAGAAGTGTTAACACTAAAAACGATAGTAGAGCGCCAACTCAGTTTTGTGATCCCGAGCTATCAACGTCCTTATGTCTGGAAAACGGAAGATGTGTTAAAACTGCTCGATGATATAAAAAATGCTTTTATCGCCGATGAACGACACTACTTTATCGGAAGTTCACTATCCGCGTTACACCATTTAAATGAGCTACCCGTTTATGAACTGATTGACGGCCAGCAACGCACAACTACTCTAATGCTCGTTTCTATTGCTTTTAAACGAGTAAGACCGCACTCATCACTCGCGCGAGTTGCTTTGTTAGGGGAACAACCAAGGTTGTCTTTTACGATCCGCGATGCGGTCCAAAATCTGTTAGGCAGTTATGCCGGTTTGCAGCATCTTGCAAAACCCGGCGACGATGCGATTAAGCAAGATCCGTATCTCACGCACCTGCATGCTAACCTTGAGGTATTAACTCAGGCCACGCAAGCACTGCTTCGCGACCAAGAGTTTAACCTAGACGGTTTTGCTGATTATTTATATCAGAAAGTCAGTTGGGTGAATAACATCGTACCAGAGCAGCTCGACCTGAACCGACTGTTTGCCAGCATGAATACAGCAGGTATACAACTTGAGCCAGTCGACCTGTTAAAGGCTAAATTGTTTAAGCGAATCAACTCAGAAACAACAATTTATAATAAAATTTGGTTAGCCTGTGAACATACGCAAAACTACTTTGAGCGTAATGTACGCCAATTATTTCCTGCCGCAGATTGGAATCAGTTAATTTTTGACGACCTAAGTACGTGTTTACCGTCTTTTTATACATCGTCTGCAGACCTTACTAATAGTAATCAAACTGGCCGGAAGTCATTGGCGGACTTGTATTCTGAAGTTCTAAACGGGGGGAAACAACTGAAACCTGAAACTCCCAAAAAGGAAGACGATGCGGCTGAGATTGAAGATGAAACAGTATATTGTCGCTCGATCATCAGCTTTGACCTCTTGTTAATCCATACACTAAGGATTTTTGCGGTTAAGCAGGCATGGCCTGATTTAGCACCAAGAATTAAAGCAACAAATCTGCTCTCGTGCTTTGAATGCTTGCTCGAGCAAGACGAAAAAACAATCAAAAATTTCCTATTGTTGTTATGGCAGGTTCGTTTTCAGTTTGATAAATGGTTAGTGAAATGGGTCGAACACGACGATGCAGACGACCCTCAGCTTCGACTGACATATATAACCCGCTCGGCGTCGAATGGTAAATTTTATATCAACCGCAAAGCCAAAGAGACCACAGCCCTAGTTCAATTGCAGGCTGTCCTGAATTTTAGTGGTGATCGCTCAGCGCATTACTGGCTTACAACATTGCTGGCTCGGCTGGTTGCTAATCCACAGCTCGACGAGCAAGCTGTTCTAACTGAACTTGAAAAAATAGACAACCAGCTTTCGCTCACTAGTCAAACGCAAAAAGAAGCAACTTTTGTACAAATCAGCGGTGACGTCCCTACTTTGCAAAATTGGCAATCACAAGCTGATTATTTTGGGCTTCCTAGGGGAACCGGATTTGAGCACTATTGGTTTCAAAAGCTTGAATATCTACTGTGGAAACATGGTGATATGAGCGATGAAAAGCTCAAACGTTACCGCGTAAGTTCAAAAAACTCAGTTGAGCACGTACATCCTCAACATGAGGAGTACCAAAAAAGACTGCCGAATGAAGTACTTAATGCTTTTGGCAATCTTGTATTACTCAGTCCTTCCGAAAATTCCTCCTACAGCAATCAAGCAATTGCGAAGAAAAAGGCGGACTTCGATAGCAAACCGCGATATGACTCACTAAAACTAAAAGCCCTATTTGCAACCTACGTGAAGATGGGCCAGCTCTGGGATGCGACAGGTATTGAGCAACACCAGGCGGACATGCTAAAGATATTGCAAACTCATTATGAGCATAAAGCTGCGTTGTAATTTTTAAATAATTCATATAGATAATAAATATAACCTCTTGATCCCAGGCCAATTTGCGACGGACAACTCATTGCATCTAAGAGCAAGAGTTGTCCGTTTTGAAAAGGACTTCATTGTTCTGACAATAGCTCTGGTTCTGTAAATTTAAACTCAATTAATTGGTAATTTGAGCCGATTTTTTCCAATTTATACCGTCCATGGACACCGCGGCCGTAACAGCGGCCCCTAATGATCTCAAATGATGTTTCAACTGAGGCTTTGACTCGAACTTTGTCGAAATAACAATGATTTATCGGATCTGGATTAATAATGAACGACAGATCGCTGAGTTGGAACAACTCTGCAATACCTTGACCAACAAGCGGTGGCTCAGAAAGAAAGTGAGACTTAGCGACGATCGTGTGGTCGTAATCTGGCAGTGTCATAGCATCAGTTCCAATAGGCAGGCTGCTGGGGTTGTCGAGATTTTTGATACACGTCATCATTTGCTTAAACGCTGGTGTAAAAATAGGTTTTTCACCCTGGTCAATTTGACGTACGTAGTTGTTGTAGTCGGTTTCCAATTTAAGCAGGCTTTTCTCAAGCAGCACATTGACGAGCTCAAGCTCATCAACGTCAAAAAGAATGTCTAGCTGTGAGTCCTCGGAGTAACCCGTTTGAGCGCAGATTTTCAGAGTTCCTTCGCCATCGCTGAAGACAAACAGCTGGATTCCATTAACATTATTGTTGCTTAGCAAATACTGGTACAGATTTTCTGTAGTGATTACCTGTTCAACAACCTTTTTAAATTCCTTTAAATTTAAAACACCTGAAGTCCAATATTGTTTTATGTCAAAATTACGAAGCGTTTGCATTTTGTCTCTCCTCAATGATGTTGCTGTAATGCTGACAAAGCATAACTGCGAAAAAGACCACAATTTTTTGGCAGCGCTATCAGTTTTGAGTGCTCTGTGTAAGTTTTTTGACTAATGAGCGATGTAATGTTGTTTAAACTGGTTATTGCAGGTGTGGATGTAAGTGTTAAATTTTTCATTTCGGCCTCTTTGTGTGATTGCTCGAAGAAAATCTTAACTGTAATAAAGAAGGTGTCTGATATTGGACGATGGTTTTTTTGGGGGTCTAATATCCAGACTATAGAGTTTGTTCTTTAGAGCTACGGACGGTTTGGTCTTCAGAGAGATATTGCTGACGATAAAATTTTCAGCATGGAATGACCATGTTCACTCAAGCTAACGATGTGAACATCACCATAAATAATTATTCCTGTGCATAGTGATAACTATCAGTAGGAACTATCGGACAACTTAATAACCAAACTGGCGACGAAGAGCAGGTCCGACACTTGTGTTTGCTCGCGATAAAAGTGCCCCACTTCGCCTTTTTCAGTTAAAAAACTTTTTTTCAATTCATGCTGCGCTTCGCTGGCATAACGCAGTCCGATCTGATTGATGTGTTTAACTGACTCAAGTTTTGAAACCGTAAAAAAATATCCAAGTTTGCCGTGGTAGGCTTCAATGACCAGATCTGCAGCGGCCAGAAGCTGCGATTCGTTCTGCTTTGACAAATGCTGTAAAAGCTTTGGCAGCGTGACTGCTGTCACTGCTTTTTTCACACGACGATGCAAATGTCGGTTCGCTCGAAGTTCGCCGTCTGGTGTGATGACATCGCATGGTGCACTGCCTTCTTGATTTCGAAATAGTGAAAAAAGCTGCTGCATCATGACATGGCCAATGTATTTTTCATGATTTTCAGATAAAACCAGCTTTCGCAATTCACTAAGCTGCATCAACCATTGCTCATAGATGTTACTGCGCCTGCTTTTGGCACTGAGCGCAGCATCGCTGCGGTTTTGCAGGCGCAGTTGTTCTGGAATTGGCCATCGATTGGTGAGCGTGCGCTGCATCATAGTGATGGCTGGCAAAAATGGATAACGGGACACCGCCTTTCTGCCTGCAGCTTCAGGTGTGTCTAGCCAGGTTGCATATGTTCTTTGGTCGACATGTCTATATTGGTCGTGATAAATCGTTTGTTGTTCAAGCTGAAACAGCGACATTTCGTGCACATAATGCGTCACCGTAGTTAATGGCGTGCTGTGGCCGATGACCAAACTGACGGTATGAAGAAACTTTAAAGCTTGATACGGCTGCGTACTACCGGTGGTGATTTGTAGCCATTTCTCCATGAAAGCGTCTGGCGCTTGCCGACACCATGCGCTGACTTCCGAATACATCAAACTATGCTTTTCGCAAACACCCAGCCAGCAGAGGTGGCTTGCGAACGAATGCCGGCAATCGTAAAGCCTAGTGGTCGGATTTTCCGTCGTGACGATAAGTGCCTCGGTTACGCGCTCACAGTATTGTGCAAATGCACTATCAGAAAGATGAAACACTCTGCCGCGCGAATCATCATATTCACGCTTGGCTATATCAGTGAGAGAATGAAGGATCTGAGACTCTTGGTTGTTCAGTAGCAAGTGCTTGGGGATCCGCCGATTGGCGTTGATGGATTTAAGGCGATAGAAATGGTTACTGCTGATATAAAGAAGGCCATCATCGGAACACAGGTCTTGCAACAAACGATATTTGATTTCCCCACGTCGCAAGCCTGCGCGGTAGGACAGCACTAAAATCGCGGCCTGAATGAGTTGCTCATGCTCGGTAGCGTATGGATCTGCCAACAATAAATGAAGCGCACACTGGTATTCAGATTCCGTGATGATATTTGCATACGGCTGTGCCTCGTCACCATTGATATTCGGTTCGATGTCTTTCCAGCTCACATGCGCAAGATAAAAGTGCTTTTCGACAGTTCGATGTAAATCGCGCAACATGTCGGCATGACGGCCACGTGTTTTCAAATCACGACTATCCAGAACGGCGATGTAAAAATCTTCAAGTTCGTCTTCATCAAACTCAAAGACTGCCTGCTGCTGCGCCACATCTAAAAAAGGCGTACAAGTTTTCGAAAAATAAGTCGCCATCGTGCGGATGCTAATGGAATCGCGGTTTTTGCCCGGCCGTTTGCCGACATCGGTCATTAATATCAACACGGCGACGGCCGCATCAGATAAATGAGAAGACGCCTGTAGCAAATCGGACATCGCCGTACTTTTCGCGCCAACAAAGCTCTGCCACAGCGTTGGGACCACTGTCTTCATGGTGATGCCTTGCCTCTTTTGTTGTAATTGAGTGCGGACATTTTTCATGAAGCGATTAAAAAACGTGCGCTCCAAAGATGGCTGCGCGGCTCGACTTTTTTTACGCTGCGCATGGTGCGCAGACTGTTGTGGCTTTTCAAGAACAACTGGTCGATCACTCATAACCTGATGCGTCAGCAGCCGAGCCAACGCGGATGGTGCTAACGGTTTACTGTGAAGCGTATTGATCCGAAACGAGCGGAGTAATCCCGGCTCTTGGGGTTGTACATCATAAAAAGCGAGCCATTTTGTCAGCGTGTTGATGGAGCTCAACGCCGATGCTGGAATGCCGATGCCTGCGAGTATTTTTGTGACATAACGAATGAATTTGGCTTCTGAAAATGTTTGCTCAGTAAATTCCGGATATCGGTATATCAGACCTGTCGTTAGAGCATCTAAATAAATCCGCTTTTTGCAGTTTTTGTCATCGAAATCAAAAAAGTGCAGCCCGAAGAGCGTGGCGCGATTGCGTTGTAGCGCTACAACAAAATTAGTGTCCTCCATATGCTGTGCACTTTGTACCAGCGTACTTAGTACGATTTCATAAAGCGCATGCTCTACTTTGAGTCCTTCGGACAACGTAACGATGCGTTTTGAAACAAAACGTCGAAGCGCTAACACACTGCGACTTTCGCTAAAGTAACGGACATCTAGTGCAGTTTGTGGTTCATAAAGCGGCATTCGCCAGGTTTGCGCTGCCGGCTCGTCGCCATCGTTTTGATAGCGCTCCAGTTTTCGATTAATTAATTGCATGCAGGCCGCGGAATCTTCGCGATGAGCGAGCTTTAGGGCTTGCTCAATGGCAAAGCTAATAAACGCGTCGGTTTTATCGAGAATGGTTTCATCTTCGTCGAGCGTTTTACTGAATTTGGTAAACAAATCCCGAGCCCAACCAAGACGTTCTCTAAACGCCATCCTTTTTACTCGCAGGGATGGTGTTAGATACCCTTCACTTGTTTTCATCACAAGATTTGCAGGCAAGCCTCGTTGCGAATCACTTTTGAACACCTCGATAGCCAACGGTTCGATTGCTTGATTGAGCAGCGTATTGCAACGGCTGATATCTGACAGACATAAAGTCGATGTGAAGTGCAGTGGATGCTCACCCGCGCCTATGTGGCCAATGAGCCAGTTGATACGATCACCACCATCAAACTCAGACAGCCTTGAACATAAGCGATGGCGGAAAAAATTAAGCGGTAAAATGAGCTGTTCCGCAGCGAGATAACGAACTAAATCGTCAGAGGTAATCGCTCGCGCGCTACCGTTTTTCATGACGCTCAGAAACGGTGCATCTAATGCTGCGGTTTGCCAATTTGATTTTTGACTCAGTTGCTCTTTCAGTGCCCTGTCCTTAAAGCATCCAGCAAGACGGCGCGCTGATTTACCGAGCTCCACGAGTGCAGTAAATGCAACATCGGTGAGTGGCACAAAGCGGATCGCACCATCATCATATTGGATTTTATCGGCCAGAAGCAGGATCTTTAAATCCGGCTGGATGGCGGCGGGTTCAAATTGAAATTCATTTCGGGTGCGGTGACCAGTGGATGCCAGTAAGATGAGTGTCGTGTAACAGGCAAGTTCGTTCAAAAAAGTGGTAGCGCCGGCTTCAGTGTTTACATCCGCCGACAGACTTTTTAGTTTTTGGTACTTGATCTTAAAAAATTGTGCAAGGGCGTCATCATTTAATGCCAGATGACTACCGGTAAATCCGGTTGTTGATAAGAATCGCATGCAGCCAGGCGATAAACCTAAACGGGTGATGGTCTCTGCATAAGTTGACTGCAAGGTCGAGACATCAATACTTTTATAATAAAGTGGCGTCGGTGTGATGTACTCGGTCGTCGAAAACAGCAGTGCCGAGAATGCAGGATCTGATTTCAGTGCAACTTGCTGAAAAAGGCTGGAACGTACCTGTGCAAAGCTTGTGCGTCTTGGTACCACCGCCATGATATCGGTGAGCCGGGCTGATACGTCTTCTTGAGTTACTTTACAACGCTTCAAGATGTCATTGAGCGTTGTGGGCGTCTTCGCAATGCTGCTGATGGCTTGGATCAGAATGGTCGGCATCGGTAAGTCAACCATCTGCTGATGTTCAAAAAGATATGGGCTTGGCAACTCAGGCTTGACTGCTTTAGGCATCTCGATACTTTGACGACGCCAAATGCCAACTGACCAATCAATCCCCTCTTGCTCAGCTGGCAACTGTCCAGTTAACGACATCGTTAAGAGTTGTTCAAATTGGCGCGCCGTTAACAACATCAGCAATAAACAACAGGCAGTGACTAGCTTGGACTGTTGACGTGACTGCAGATCTGATACGACACCAGCGATGAACATGTCGAGTTCAGCCTGAGTGAACACATTAGAGCGAAGGGATAGCAACATGCGCTCCTGAATGCGAAGCCGACTGCCGTAGATGAGCGATTGCTCAGCGGTCTCATAGCTAACAGGATGCTGCGGATCAACTTGAAACTCGAAGATTTCATGAAGCTGCTCGTCTTCCTCATGACTCTGGGATGTGGTTACATGAAATTGTGCGATTTGAGCGCCTGGCACTGCAGTGCCCGGTTCGGTAAATAGCTTGTGCTCTGAGAGAACGTGGCTTTTTTCAGGAACGCTGTGGGCACGGACCTGCAACACTGCGGATCTTTGTGGTTTAGCACGAGTAGCGGGTAGCTGCTCTTCAGCTATCCAGCTAATAAACTGTTTTTGAAAGTCCCAGAGTTTTTTATTCTGTGAGGATAGGAGCTCAACGAATGATTGTTTTTCCTGGTAAATCTCATCAGCAACGTAATTATGCCGGATCACTTTTTCAAAGCTTTGTCGGGCATCGGCGGCCATATTGCCTAACGTCGTTGCTGAGGATTGTTCAGTCGCCAATAAAGCTAGCGAAAGCCGCAGTGTATAAATTTTGAGGACGGCAAAGATATCCGAAAACAAATCGCCACTAGCCGATTCACTAAGAAAATGGGCCGTCAGTGGGAATTTGGTGACATTGTCTCCCAAGCTCCTGAGCTGACCATGATTCTCCCGAAGCGCTGCGACCAGGGCGTTTAGGATTGACAATTCCTGCTCATAACGAGGCTCGACAATCAACCAATGAAACTTTCGTGCCCGCTCATACTCGTCGACCAATTTCAACGCAACGGCATACAAATGAAAGTAGCTGGAAGGAAGGCGTAGCGCCTTTATAAAGGTCAGATGCGCATGGGTATCCAGTCCGTTCGCATGGCAGTACGCAATGACACACTGAATTTTGGTGTTTTCTTCCATGAAAAATCGCTTGTTTTGCTATCGGTTATTAAATAACCATAACAAAACAATGAGATAAATCAATTTAGATGTGACAAAATTTACGCTCCTCAAAAAATAACTCATTCCTTGAGAAATTTGTCTTTAGATGATCACTACTAACCAAATTTTGGCATTTTTGAACAGATCTGTAATTATATCTGTTGTCTTCAAAGGATTGAGTTATGACATCACTTCGGTATCTCACCAAATCTCGTTTCAAACTGGCATTAGAGTGTCCGACTAAACTGTTTTATAGCGGTAAATCTGAGTACGCAAACCAATCGCTTGATGATGCTTTTTTGCAAGCTCTGGCCGATGGTGGTTATCAAGTAGGTGAACTTGCCAAGCATTATTTTCCTGGCGGCGAGACAGTTAATACTCTAGATACCGAAGCTGCAATTTCTCAAACAAATGAATTATTAAAACGCGAGAACGTCATTATTTATGATGCGGCAATCTGTTTTCAGCAGTTGTTGATCCGCGTCGATATTTTGGTCAAGCGGCCTGAGCATATTCAACTTATTGAAGTGAAAGCTAAATCCTATCAGAAAAGTGAAGACTCAAACTTTCTCAATACCAAAGGTAAAGTGATACCAAAATGGAAGCCCTATTTAATGGATATCGCTTTTCAAAAATATGTCACACAAAAAGCCTTCCCTAGTTACTCAGTGTCATCCTATTTGATGCTGACCGATAAGGAGGAAGTTTGTGCCACGGACGGGCTGAATCAAAAATTTAAACTGGTAAAAGATGCATCGGGCCGCGTTCGGGTTATTTCCAATTTATCTGCAGAAGATATTGCAAAACCTATTCTCACCAAGGTAAACGTAGATCACATCCTCAATGATTGGCTTCGTGGGGAGCCTCTCGAGGAGTTGTCATTTCGAACATTTGCAGAAACAGTCGACTTATTCCTCAAGGCATACACTAACGACCAACTGATCGCTACGCCACCTGGCAAACAATGCAAGGATTGTCAGTTTACGGCAATCGAAGCGGATAAATCACAACAATTAAAATGCGGGTTTAGTGAGTGCTGGCAACGCCAATTAAACTTAAACGACCAGCAACTGTTAGAGCCCACTGTATTATCGCTTTGGAAATGCAAAACGATTGATAGCTTTTTCAAATCTGGCATTTTTTTGTTAAAAAATCTGACACCACAAGATTTAAAGACGGATGAGACTTTGAGTTCACCGCTCACCCAAACTGAACGACAATGGTTACAAGTCAGTAAAGTCAAAAATAAGGATTCCAGCGCCTACTTCGATGCAGCGGGTATGCGTCAAGAATTCGCAAATTATCAATATCCACTGCATTTTATCGACTTCGAAACCTGTACCTCGGCCATCCCCTACTTTAAAGGCATGTCACCCTATGAAACGATTGCGTTTCAGTTTTCACACCATGTGTTGCATGCGGATGGCCGAGTTGTACATCAAACCCAGTTTATCGACACCGCCCCTGGCAGCTTTCCGAATTTTGAATTTGTCCGAGCTTTGAAGAAGGCGCTAGAGCAAGACTGCGGTACGATTTTTCGTTTCGGTATACACGAAAATACCGTGCTCAATCATATTGCCAAGCAACTCACTCATTCGATAGAGCCAGACCGCGATGAATTAATGACCTTTATATGCACTATTACCTATCAGGGTGATAAAAAATCCCGAATTTATGGAACGCGTTGCATGGTCGATTTATGTGAATTAGTGAAGCTGTACTATTACCATCCGGCCACGCAGGGTTCCAATTCAATTAAAGCTTTGCTGCCGGCCATTCTCAACAGCTCTGTCTATCTCCAAGAGCTGTATGGCAAGCCGAACTACGGCAGTCCAACCTTTCCGAGTTTGAATTTTCAAGATCATTGCTGGCTTACTAAAGTTGGTGAACAGGTCATCGAACCCTACAAGCAACTACCCAAACTATTTGCAGATGCCAGTGAGCACGACATCGCTCTATTAAGCGAAGAGGATGAACTCAACAATGGCGGTTTAGCCCTTGTCGCCTATGGCAAATTGCAATTAACTGAAATGTCTGATTATGAGCGACGCGAGTTACAGCGCGCTCTGCTCAAGTACTGTGAGCTGGATACTCTTGCCATGGTAATGATTTATCAAAGCTGGCTCGCGATGTTGAATAACCCAAGTGTAACGTTGAACTAAGAAAGGTAGCGCCCGATGACAGATCAAGTTAACGATGTTAAACGGCCAAAGTTAGATCCGCTGAAATTTACAGAGGACGATCTAATTGATTCTTTACCAAGCGACACAAGTAGATTTGCTACTTTAGCTGAGATTTGCCAAAAATTGTGTACCCGCATTATGCACGATACAAGTCTAGAGCAAGATAGCCGAAGAATTGAGCAAAACGTGCGGCGAAAGTTGTTGGAATTGGGAGGGAAATACCCTCACCTTATTGAAATAGATATTTTCAGCAAGCCCCAACTATATCGGAGAAAAACAGATGTTAACGCCGACAATAAACAAACATTAAGACAACTAAGTGTAGTTCAGGATCTAATAGGTCAATATTTGCCGATTGAGCAGCAAAAGGCTTTAGAAAAGCAAGTGTCAAATACCAACAGCTCGGGGTGGAAACAATTTATTTATGTAGCTCCCGCGAGCATTTGCACTGCGCCTAAATGCGCAAACGATATTAGAACCAAGGTATACACTGCGATAGAGCAACAACAAGCTCTAGCTTTTACCTACTTAAACTCAGACAGAGAAGTTAATCCAAAACGGCTGATGCCTTGGGGCTTGATGTTTAAAGGCGAAAAAACCTATGTTGTTGGAATGGAAACACGTTTCAAAATGCAAAAACCTGCAATCTATGCCATGCATCGTATGAGCGAGATGAGCATAATTCCTGCGGAGCCAAATTACACAGCAAAACCCGCAACTAAGACGATTGCTGAGATCTGTAAACAATTTGGATTGGATCGTTATCAAAAAAAATCAGATCCAATAATTCGTTTAACCCTTAGACTATTCGGTAAAGCTGCTAATAACATTGATGGTACACCTATTAGTGATGACCAAACCTTAGAAGAAGTCGCAGATGGTGTGCGTGAACTAAGAGCCACTATTTTGTGGGGCGATGAGTTGGAAAAGTTTATTCGTGGATTAGGTCCAAACGCAGAAGTTATAGAACCAATTGCCCTTAGACAAAAGCTTGCAGAGGAATATCAACAACTTATGGTTAGATATTCGGATAATATCAAAAGATAAAGAGGCTTTTTTTCTTCGCCTTTTGTTCATTGAAAATTTATCTAAATCGCATTTTCCGCTTATTTAAGTTGCGAGTGCCTTAAAATTTTTTCAATGGTATTTCGAATCAGATTTGCGCGTTTCATGATATTTACTCACAAATGCATCGGTGATGTGACGTATATAATGTTTAATCTCATAATTTGGTTGAGGAAGGCTGAAAACGACCTGACAGATACCAGCACAAAACTGGTAACTGTCAGAGTAAATCTGAGGGCGTGCAACGGAACTAATACAGTTTAGATTCAGCTATTGGAAGCCTCGCCAATAAGATTCTACTTGCCAGAGAGGTTTATCCTGCATGGCAGTCCTAATTGATTGAATAACTGCCTCATACTGTTGCGAATTAAACTTCGACCATCGAAGTTTTCTGGCTAGCAACCAATCACTCTTGAGGCCTCCAACATTATTGACATAGAGTTCATCTAAAAGAAGGCTATCAACCGGTGGGTGAAGTCCTTCAACCTTTGGATGTCCTTCGTGACCCGCACAGACAAATGCTCCCTTTAGGTAGACATTAATTAGCTTCGCAGCAACACCGTGGCCAAAACCAACCAGCCCCCTTTTTTCTGCGGCGATAATAGCGTTTTGACGCCAAAACCGATGTTCTAAATCAATTGATTCTAGTGGTGGTAAGTTATCAGGCGATGAAAGTAGCTTATCGAGGCCAATTTCTTCTAAAATCTCTTTACCAATTTGAACTTCAAATCGACAGGTTTTCGTGCTTGCTGCTCGGCCTGCTGCCCATGCTGCATAGCGGTGTTTATGCTCTTCAATTGTATATGTCATGCCATTGGTTCCGAATAATTTATAGATGCTCCCTCTTTAATATTAAATAAATCTAATCTTAAAGAGACATATAATGATCAAAACTGGTACCTACTTTGATTGTTGTAGACAGATCGTGGCACCCTCAGCAATAGCTAACCGATGTCACTATTGCTGTTCGCTAGATAAACCTTGGCACACTCAATCAGCGTATTATTGTGCAAGGATAAAATTGGTGAGATGCTGTTGTTTTCGTCACGTTGATAGCCACCAGCTAAGTTCCAAACGACGGGAATGTTCCACTTGGCACATTCACGAAAAACTATTTGATCGCGCAATCGCAGTTGTTCAGTAGTTAAAAATCCACCTAATGGGTCGTCAATGTGAGGATCAGCCCCCGCTTGAAATAGGATGACGTCGCAATCTTTCATGCCCTCAATCACTTCAGGTAATTGCGCAAGATATGCTTCAGCATATTCAGGCTCGGTTTTGGTGGCATAGCCCATCGAGTGGTGAATAATTTGGTCTCGATACCATGCTTTTTTTAGCATGCCGGCCGTTCCATCCCCAGGGTGCACATCCAAATCAAGAATGCCAACTCTCTCTGCTAATTTCTCAATGAATAACAACATGCAAACAACCAGCAAGCCATTAAAAGTGCAGAATCCATAACCGTCTTCATAACCAGCATGATGAAAACCAGACACCGGTGCTATTGCCACTTTTTTGTTCAAAATGGCAGCTTCAGCCCCGGCGTATAAGGAACCGATGGTAAAGAGGCAACTTTCCGCAACTGCGACATTTTTATTGCCAAAGCCATTTTTGATAGTGCCAGCGAATACACCATCAACATAGTCATAGGCATGCACCATCTTTAGATGATCAATACTAATTGGATAACACTTTTGAATAGCAATAGGGAGTCCGAGCTTCTGCCAACTTGCGACTACATCGCGAGGTTTACACGCACTCGGGGAAAAGCCATCCATCTCGACAATCAATTCATCTCGATAAAATACTGGGATCGATTGCATATATCACCCTAATAACGTGGAGGTTGGACAAGACTAGCTAAGGCGTTGCCACGGGCAACAATTTGCCCTGTGCGCAAATCGACAGTGATATTACTCTTGGCATAATAGCGTCCAAGCCATCCATGCTCGTAGGTTCGAATGGACTGGTCTCCAGATTGATCTTGGTCGATAATGGCATACACCATTCCGGCCGCATCACGCAGATATTGACTTCCCATAGATATCCTCGCTTGTTAGAGTTCAAACAAAAACGGCGTCGTTTTGAGCGACGCCGTTAGTTTAAACATGCGATGTATCAATACCTGAAACATGAATTTGGTTACTGCTTTAAGCTGTAATGAACACTCTAGAGCGAATAGTCTTTTCTACAAATTTGCGTAGATTTCTTGAGCAATCGGCAATTCGTCGTCTTGGATTAACTTGAAAAAGCCACGCTCAATATCAACTACGCGATAACGATTTTCGAAATAGGTTTGATTTATTCGCGCACATTCCTCGCACCAAAGCTTGTACACTTGCATATTGACTTTGGTTACGCCAATTTGACCTGACACCTTTAATAGTCCTAATGCCTTATTTGCAGATGCTGGCGCCAACCTTGATAGCAGTAAATCCAATACACAATGATTATCGGGGTCCAAAAACGCTACAATCTTTGAGATAAATGACACACCGGAGAACTGGGGCATCTTTAAATTTTTGATTTGTTCCAGTGTTGGTATATTCCCTGAAGCAACTAATTGCTGAAATGACGTCAGCTGTTCAGATGTAATTGAATTTAAGATTTTGTTGGTCCGATGCTTCTGATATCCAGCATTAGCATTTCCCCAATAAACAACATTTGCGAGCCCATGCTTCACTTGTTCTAAACTATTCGCCGTTAGCTGAGCTTTGATGACTTGTTCGACTGTCGACATTGATGGAGCTTTCACTTTAGTGTCGTTTGAAAAATCATAATAAACTGGCGGAAACCCATAGTTTTTCACCGCATCTTCTAACAATACTGCATACTTATGCGGTGCAGATCGCTGCTGACTGTCTCGATTAAATAAGGCAAAAGCTTCTGAGCTGTAAATAGAATATGTTCCTGGCTCAAGATGCTTTATGAATAATGGAACACTCCCCCTCTTTACAGATTCACCAACTCGGCTACCAGGGCCTACTGAATGATTGGCAAAAATAGTTCTGACATGCTTTGAATCATATTCTTGTCCATTAATGACCCAAACCCCATTCTTTTCGAATCTACTTTGTAAGTCGGCTAGAGTAAACGAGTCCGAACAAAATCCAATTTTTTCAAATTCTGCGATCAAGTTTGTTTGAATATTACTCATCGATAATCAAAGCTCCATTTGTGAATTAACTAGGATTACTGTATTTATCGAGTTGATAACAACTTAATAAATTCATAATGGCAAATAGGTTAACACATTAATGTATCAAAACCTCATACACAGTTATGGAGCGTGCTGACTGTGGCAGTCTGATTTAATAAGTACCCTCTAGACTTATGCAATACTTAGCAGGAGCTTTGACGATAGCGTGAGTGACGTTTACGCTAAATGACAACAATCTTAAGATCGAAAAACTTATGCCACAGCAAATTACTCACATCGATAAAATTTGTCGCGAAAAACAGCGGGCTGTACTGTATCTAACGTTTGATAGACAAGTATTCCCCAGTCCCGAATGGTGCTCGTGGCAAACCCGTAAAGACATAATTTACTGGCTTGACCAAAACCATATAGGTCATTCTCCCTGTGGTGAAGTGGCAAGTGAGCATATTTTTTCGTCTTATAGAGGACAAATCTACATTGATGTCCCATATGATGAAAATGATGCCGAGTTTATGAAATTAAGCAATTATCTGGAGCATCCAGATGGTAGCTGCAAGATAGAGGGGGTCATTTTCTGTTGTTTGAGTGTTGAGCATGCGATGAGAAACCAGCATCACGACGAACCGGGTTTTTGGGAAAAACTAATGGAGGAGTTTTAATATGTCAGTAAGCGTATCAAAAGATGGGCTTGGAAAAACGCTGTATATTGAAGTTAGTGTTTATCCTAATGGCCAAATTAAGTGGGTCACTACAGTTTCATGATTTGCGCCGACTCAGCTTTGCGAATACAGCCTTTTTAAGCGCTACATTCTTTTGAAAATTGAACCGCACGACAAGCTATTGTCTTGGCAATATGCTTTTTTCTTTGCCGAATATTCATCATACAACTTACTAGATACACAACGTTCCGCCTGACCATATCCTGCGAATGTAAAGCTAGGATCTGCTTCTTGCCCGAACTGCTCAACCATTCTGGTGATTGTCATTGCGGGTGTGTCTTTTGACACTATACCTTGTGAAAATGCTTGCTCAAGCGCGTTAAATGCATGGTGGCCAATCTTAAGGTGCTTCAGTGGGTATTGGTCGCAGCTATCCTGCAGCCATTCAAAAACAACAGGAGGGAAAATCGGTACCTCGCCAATTGGGATGATTGTCAGATCCCGTGATGAAGTCCCTTTGAGCTTTTCAATAATGCTCTCAGGCGCTCCATATTCAGAGAGTTTGCTGACCAGTAGTTTCTCGCCGGCCTGATAGCTTTGGGTCGCATCGTCCAGGCTCAAGCTCTTTAGTCCATTGTTCGCAAATCGAATTCGATGCACACCAAGGGTCGCGCCGTGGTCATGTCTTCTTTCGACTGAGGCGAAATAGATTAATACACAGGCACTTGAACACTCACCGGCTAAATTAACCCTGAGCCGCATACTGCGAACAAAGTCAGCAATCTTGATAGCTTCAGATAATGAGCCTCCTTTGACGTCTTCCAACTGGAATAAGTGGAGCTCATTTATTCCCATATCATTTCGGGTTAGCACAGATTCAAATTTTGTTTTGAATTTAGAAAATTCGTCGTTGCTGATCGTGCCAGTGAGTTTCAAGCTACTGTCATTAACATATACCTCTGCAAGTACCAAATTCGCGAAAAATAGCGCACCCAAACTTAAGACTTTCCAAAATTGCATCGCTGATATTCCCTGAGATTGCAGCATAAAAAGATAGTATATTTGTAGATTTTCAGTACCTTAGACCTGTAGTTTGAGGCGGTAGGTGACTTTTAAGGTTGTTCAGCTGTGTTTTGGCGGATCATGTCAAAGATTTGAGCGGCTTCAGATTCGGCTTTTGCCAGACTTTGTGCGTCTAGCTTTTTGGCTATGAGGTCTCGCGCCTTGGGGGCATCAGTATCCCCATTAGCAGCTGAAATTGAAAACCAAATATAGCCTAACTGATAATCTTGAGGTTCAGCTGTGCCTGCATAGTACATATGCGCTAGCATGTACTGTGCATCCACCTCACCTTTCATAGATGCAAGCTTTAATAGCTCATAAGCTTTTTTGTGATCACCCTTCTCGTCTAAAATTAAGGATGCCTGAAGTTGTGATGGTGCATGGCCATTTTTAGCGGTCTGTAAGTACCAATACAAAGATAGCTCTGCATTTTGCGGGGTTCCTTCTCCCGTCTTATATGATACAGCAACGTTATACTGCGCCTGTGGATAGCCTTGTTTTGCTGACTCTATAAGGTAATTGAAACCTTTAGTTAGGTCCTTTTTTACACCGGCAATGCCATCCATGTATGCGTTATCTAGATTAAATTTAGCTACCGGATTACCAGCTTTCGCTTCTGTTTCAAGCAAATTAATAAACTCTTGTACTTTATCTTCCTGAAATGCGCTGACACTGAGTGAGAAAAAGGTAGCAAACCAAGGCGCGAGTATTATGGAATTCTTCATCTTATCTCCTTGGCTAATGGCATTTAATTTACCACCCATTTGCCGTCGCTTCTTACCATATGTTGCGATTATCATGACCGCTAGGACTATTCGCATTACAGTAATACCAAAATCGGCACCGCAGCAATTGCTTTCAGTCAAAGTTCAGTAATTTCGCAGCGATCGCCGGTCAATTGCTATGGCATGGATTTAACTAGATGGAGCTTGGAGTTTACGTTTAGACGTAAATTTTACACCATTCGATGAAAAATTCTCATCATGACGAACCAGGGTTTTGGGATAGATTGATAGGAAAATTTTAGATTACAAAGAGATTAGCAAGCGCCGTTTTGGAAATCTGCAACCACGGAAAGCGAATCCCTTCGCTTCGATTCTTCACCCTTACCGTTTTTTTCGCTTCATGTTTTTGCGTTTTTCGTCCTTCCAGGCAGCGGCAAAGTACGCAGCTAACAAAATCGAAGCGATGGCGAGTATGCCAAAAAACACGATGATAAGGCTCATTGTTTGGATGGTCATTAGAGTATCCTTCATTTATAGGTTGTGGTTTGTTGCTTAAAAAATCGATCGTAAAAACTAGTCGGCTGCATCTTCCAAGCATCGCTGTAACTTATTCCGCAGGGTTTCGAGGTTGTCTTCTCCCTTCTCGCTTTCGCAGCACAGTTGGCTTTTAACCCAGGACTTAATCGCATCCAGATTGTTTTTGTCCCCTGCTTTGCCAACAATCTGCACGAGCCCTTTTTGATGCGGTTTAATCTGCATAACCAACATCAGCGAATCAGCGTATAGACCGGCTTTTCTATCCAGGTCCTTGTTTGCCATGAAGGAACGAAATGCTTTGCTATGTTCAATGATCATCTTCGTCTCCCGTTTACAGTGATGGGCCAAGAGTTGTTGTCAGTAACTTTTCAAAGGCAGAGCCGTCATGGCGCGTTAAGTTGGGGACAAAACGCGAATAGGTTTTAAACAGCATTTCAGTCGTGGAATGCCCCATTTGCTTGGCGATCCACTCAGGCGACTCCCCGGCGGCTAACCACAAAGTCGCAGCGGTATGACGAGTTTGGTAAGGCCGGCGTTTCCCCAGTCCTAAACGCGTCAGCATTGGATACCAGATGCGTTTGGTGACATTGTTGTGATCAAGCGGCTTACCATCCCGATTACAAAACACATAATTTGAGTAGCGACCGGTTGCGCGATATTGCCGACGCAGGGCTTCTACCACGGGCCCGATCATCTTGATATCACGCTGCGAATGGTCGTTTTTGGTGTAATCTTCTTGGCCCGCGACAATGGTTTCGCGCACCATAATCACGCCGCGGTTGAAATCAACGTAATCCCATTTCAAGCCGTCAATTTCCCCGGTGCGCATGCCGGTAAAAAAGCGAACAATGTAGTAGTTGCGATAATCCGTCCGAACCTTGTTCAAAATCAGGTTCACCTCTTCCAGCGACAGCGGTTGAACATCTGATTTAGGCACTTTGAGAGGTTTAATCCGCGTATAAGGGGTGTTAAAGTTAAACCGGTCAGCGGCCTCATCAAAGATCCGCCTTAACGGACACATGATTTTGTTAATTCGATTGTTCGTCAGGGTTTCTTTGTTGGTTCGGCCAGGTACTTTGGCGAGTGCTGCCCGAAACTTCAGTAGATCTGCATAGGTGATCTCGTCGACTTTTTTACCCGCAAATGCCTGCACGTAGTACTTATCGATTAAGCCCCGAACGGTGGTCCGATACGACGGCCGCCACAACACAACACTTTCGGCATACCACTCCTCCACAAAGACGGTAAACAATGGTGTGTTGCTGGCTTGGGCTTGCAACAACAATAATTCCTGTTGCTGCTCGTTCAGGCGTTTAACAAAAGGACTGTCAGGAAAATGCTTCGCGTAATTGAAGTTGTTGGCGTGGATTTCCGCTTCAATGAGTTGCAGCTGTTTTTCCAGCAGCTTCCGGTTGCCTTTATTGTCGAGCAAGGTGGTTTGTTCCCTGCACCGCTGACCTTGAAACTGGAAATCAAAATAGAGCCGCCCGGTTTCCGAACGAACGGAGACTTTACCCATGACAGACCTCCGCAGGCTCTGTCATCATGGCGATGCTATCGTGGGTTGAGCTTAGCCAGTCTGCTTCAATCGCTTCCCAGATAAACAGCAATTTACGCCGACCAAAAGGACGAATGTAATGGCGACCTTCAAACAGATAGGCGTCCAGTAGTACATTGCGAATGGAGCGAGCATCATAGTGAATGCGCGCTGCGAGTTGCTCTGTCGTTAAGTAAGTTCGAGTCATTGTCATTTCCTCTGTTTATGCCGCCATGCTGCGACACAGAAATCACGTTAACCCGTTTTCAAATTCACGCTACAAACCTTGCAGCAGGTAAAATTGATAATTAAAACAATGATTAACGTGACGCCATGTGGCAAGCGACTGCCACATCGTCAGCAGGCTACCGCAGAGTGAAATTCACGCCACAAATCGGAAAATGATAAAAGTGAGGTGAGTAATTGCCGTTTTTTAGGGTGATTAAGGACAGTTGAAGGGACGAAAACCTAGCTCAAGGTCGTTTTTGGAAAAGGTGTGGAAAAACGGCTGTGACATTTATTGTGCGTAAATCAATAAATGTGTGACGTATAAATATGGGTTATCGCGAAAGTCTGCTTTTTATCGCGTCACAGACATTCAGATTTAAACCATTGTATATTAGTGATATTTGCTTTTCTCATATTTCAAATATGCAGACGAAGCACATTGCAATTTAATATAATTGTTGCACTCATAACCCGAAGATCCGGCTCCCGCAACCAACTAACTCATTGCAAACAACAGATTACATTCACTGCTCAAATGTAATTTTCGGACGCGGGATGGAGCAGCCTGGTAGCTCGTCGGGCTCATAACCCGAAGGTCGTCGGTTCAAATCCGGCTCCCGCAACCAACTTAAGAACCAGCATATTTGCTGGTTTTTTTGTAGCTGAAATTTG
>CALJUX010000077.1 GCA_937978655.1 uncultured Chromatiaceae bacterium | reverse complement strand
AGATGGTGATTCGTGACTGGAGTTCAGACGTGTGCTCTTCCGATCTCCCCGCGACCCCGGCTTGCTGCAGATCCGGCGTCCACCACTGTTGCTGATGCCAGACCAGCAGATTGGCGGCACTGGCTTCAATTAAAAAACCTTGCTGATCGCACACCAGCAAATCGTCATATTGGCTTTGCTCCGCTTCGCGTTTTAATAACACGGTCTCCAGGCGACTGCAGTGTTTGATGCCGGCCAGCAATGGTTGCTGCGAAAGCTGCATGCTGGCAAGTCCAAGGGTGATGCCTTGTTGGCGCATGCTGCTATAGTCTGGCATGGGTGCCGTCCAGCAATAAATCTCTGGAGTGTTTATCCCTTGTGTACCGTAGCCTCTGGCACCCTGTCCCCGGCTAATTAATACCTTGAGGACCTGCTCGGGCGCATTGACTGCGGCCATCACCTGCGACAACACCACCTCTTCACTTAGCGCGCTAAAGCCAAGCCGGTGCATCGAATCTGCCAGCCGTTGCCAGTGCAATGACCAAAGCTGCGGCCCGCCACGACAAATCCGGATGGTCGAAAAGATGCCATCACCGTATTGAAAGCTGCGGTCTGAAAATTGGATTTGCATCGGTGTTGTGAAATAAACAAAGAATTGCTCGGCAGTATGCCTGAAAAAAGCTGTGGGTTAAATCTGCCAGAACAGCAGCTTGCAAAAAACAAAAGGCCGCAACGCAGCCTTTTTGCTATGACAACAACAGCAGCAAATCAGATTTTTTTAAATAAAATCGAACCGTTGGTGCCACCGAAACCAAAAGAGTTGCACAGCGCATACTCCATTTTCGCCTGACGCGAATGATGCGGCACGTAATCCAGGTCGCAGCCTTCGTCGGGATTATCCAGGTTAATGGTCGGCGTGACGATTTGGTCCTGCAGCGACAATACCGTAATGATCGATTCGACCGAACCTGCTGCCCCTAATAAGTGACCTAACATCGACTTGCTGGAGCTGACCATCAGGCCTTCAGGTTTGGCACCAAACACTGATTTAATCGCCATCGTTTCGGCAATATCACCGGCCGGCGTTGAAGTGCCGTGCGCATTGATATACTGCACTTGGGATGGATTTACCCCGGCATCGCGCAGCGCATTGACCATCGAGGAAGCAGCGCCACGGCCGCTTTCCGGCGGTGATGTCATATGATATGCATCGCCGCTCATGCCAAAGCCAACTAATTCGGCATAAATTTTTGCGCCGCGCGCTTTGGCATGTTCGTACTCTTCCAGCATCACCACACCAGCACCGTCGCCGAGCACAAAGCCGTCGCGGTCTTTATCCCACGGCCGGCTCGCCTGTTGTGGTGCATCATTGCGGGTTGATAATGCCCGGGCGGCACCAAACCCACCCATGCCTAAAGTTGTCGAAGCCTTTTCGGCGCCACCGGCCAACATGGCATCCGCATCGCCGTAGACAATCATCCGGGCGGCATGACCAATGTTATGCACGCCAGTGGTACAGGCGGTAACGATACTGATATTCGGCCCCTGTAAGCCCAGCATGATCGATAAGTGGCCGGAGATCATATTGATAATGGTGGAAGGTACAAAAAACGGTGACAACTTACGCGGGCCGCTGGCCAGCAGTTTTTCGTGGTTTTCTTCAATCAGGCCCAGGCCACCAATACCAGAACCAATAGCAGCACCGATGCGGCCGGCGTTTTGTTCGGTGATTTCAATACCGGAATCGCGGAATGCCTGGATCCCAGCTGCCACACCGTATTGAATAAACAGATCCATTTTCCGTGCTTCTTTGACCGGGAAAAAAGTTTCCACGGCAAAGTCTTTCACTAACCCGGCGAACTTGGTGCTGTAGGCTTCGGTATCAAAGTGGCTGATAAAATCAATGCCACTTTTGCCCTGTTGTAATGCCTGCCAGGTAGATGCCACATCATTGCCCAGTGGCGTCAGCATCCCCATTCCAGTAACAACGACCCGACGTTTCGTCACTTTATCCTCCACAACAACCTGATGTTGTTTGCAATCCCGCGGTGCTTTTCACCGCCACAAATAAAAACGGGTAGCCTGCGCTACCCGTCTGCATCGCGCCTGGCGATGACCTCACGCCTTATTCAGCGTGGGCTTTGATGTAATCGATAGCAGACTGCACTGTCGTGATTTTTTCTGCTTCTTCATCAGGAATTTCGGTATCGAATTCTTCTTCCAGCGCCATGACCAGTTCAACTGTGTCTAATGAATCAGCGCCCAGATCGTCAACAAAAGAAGCTTCGTGTTTCACGTCTTCTTCTTTAACGCCTAACTGTTCGATGATAATTTTCTTAACGCGTTCTTCGATGTTGCTCATCTTTTCTTCCTTTTTCTCATATAAATCGCAACAATTCGTGCAATTTTGTGTGGCGGCTAGTTTAGTGGTTCACTCAGGTCGATGCAAGCCATGCGATTGGCATTTCCTGCTGGTCAAACCTGATATTTAAACCATGTACATGCCGCCGTTAACGTGAATCGTTTCACCGGTAATATACGCGGCCTGGTTCGATGCCAGGAACGCGACAGTGGCCGCAATTTCTTCAGGTTGTCCCAGACGATTCGCCGGTACCTGACCAAAGATCGCTTGTTTTTGCTCTTCCGTCAGCTCCTTAGTCATATCGGTGTCGATAAAACCAGGGGCAACAGCGTTGACAGTTATACCACGAGACGCCACTTCTTTCGCAAGAGATTTTGTAAATCCAAGCACACCAGCTTTCGCTGCTGCGTAGTTGGTTTGACCGGCATTGCCCATAGAACCGACCACAGAACCGATAGTGATAATACGGCCAAAGCGTTTTTTCATCATGGTACGCATCACGGCTTTGCTCATACGGAACACAGACGTCAGGTTGGTCTGAATAATATCAAACCATTCTTCATCTTTCATCCGCATTAACAGATTATCGCGGGTGATGCCGGCATTATTGACGAGGATGTCGATATCACCAAAATTGGTTTTAATGGTTTCGAGGCATTGTTCAATCGATTCTGCGCTCGCGACATCCAGTACCAGGCCCTGGCCTGCACCTAAATAATCGCTGATCGCCTGGGCACCTTTTTCACTGGTGGCAGTACCAATCACTTTAGCGCCAAGCGCTGCAAGCTGTTCTGCGATAGCCCGGCCTATGCCGCGGCTGGCACCGGTCACTAATGCGACTTTGCCTTCCAGAGAGATAAAAGCAGTCATAAAAATCCTTATTCTTTTGCTGCCAGCGCAGCTTGTAACGACGCAACATCGTTGACCGACGTTGTCACTAATTCTTTGTTAATGCGTTTAATTAAACCGCTCAGTACTTTACCGGCGCCAAGCTCAATCACTTCAGTGACACCCTGCGCTGCCAGATATTCGATAGTTTCAGTCCAGCGCACCGGACTGAATAATTGCCGGACTAAAGCGTCCTGAATAGCAGCCGCATCAGCGGCGATAGCAACGTCAACATTATTCACTACCGAAATGACAGGCGCGTGAAACGACAGCGTTTGCAAATCTTTGGCGAGCTGCTCCGCAGCTGGACGCATCAGCGCGCAATGGCTTGGCACACTGACTGGCAACGGCAAAGCGCGTTTAGCGCCTGCAGCTTTACAAAGCTCGTTGGCACGTTCCACAGCCGCTTTATGACCGGCGATCACCACTTGTCCCGGCGAGTTGTAGTTGACCGGCGACACCACTTCACCTTGCGCAGCTTCTTCACAGGCTTTGGCAATTAAGGCGTCATCAAGGCCAATAATGGCAGACATAGCCCCAGTACCGGCGGGCACTGCGCTTTGCATATACTGACCGCGTTTTTCGACCAGTTTGACGGCGTCAGCCAAAGTCAGCACACCGGCGCACACCAGCGCCGAATATTCGCCCAGTGAATGGCCGGCCAGATAAGCCGGCGTCGCACCGCCCTGTTGTTGCCACAAGCGCCAGACAGCGACTGAAGCGGTTAACAACGCCGGTTGTGTGCGGTGGGTTTCATTTAAATCGGCTTCCGGACCATTGGCGATTAACGCCCACAGGTCATAACCAAGCGCAGCGGATGCTTCGGCAAAAGTGTCACGGACCAGCGAGAATTCCGCATAAAGATCTGCCAACATGCCCACAGTTTGTGAACCCTGGCCAGGAAATACCAATGCAAGTTTTTGCTTCATTATTCTGCTCTGCAATGTATGAGATTAATAACGCACTAAAGCCGAAGCCCAGGCAAATCCGCCGCCAAAGGCTTCCAGCAATAAAGTCTGACCGCGCTTGATCCGGCCATCGCGCACAGCTTCATCAAGCGCTGTCGGCACAGTCGCGGCAGACGTATTGCCATAACGGTCCAGGTTAATCACTACCTGGTCCATCGACATATCCAGTTTACGCGCGACCGCGGAGATGATCCGCAAGTTTGCCTGATGTGGCACCAGCCAGTCGATTTGCGATTTGTCGAGATTATTGGCAGCAAGTGTCTGCTCAACCACTTCTGATAATTTAGTGACGGCAACTTTAAACACGTCGTTACCTTTCATCGCGCCCCAGCTTTCATGGACCGAAGCTTCGACACCACGACGCGGATTGTCGACATACAGCAATTCGGAATATTTGCCATCTGCATGAATGTGTGTTGACAGGATCCCTGGCTGTTCTGAGGCTTCCAGTACCACGGCACCAGCGGCATCACCAAACAGAATCACCATAGAACGGTCTTCCGGGCTCACCAGCTGCGACAGGCAATCTGCCCCAATCACCAGCACGCGTTTGGCCATGCCACCTTTAATATACTGATCGGCGATACTGAGCGCATAACAAAAACCGGCGCAGGCGGCGGCGATGTCAAAGGCGGGAATGCCGGGAATATCCAGCTCACGCTGCACTTCGCAGGCGGCACTTGGCAATGCCCGCGAAGCACTGGTGGTGGCCAGTACAATCATGTCAATGGAGTTTTTATCAATGCCGGCGGCTTCAATCGCTTTGCGTGCAGCGGCAGTGCTCATAGTGGCGACGGTTTCGTCTTCGCCAATGATCCGGCGTTCACGAATGCCGGTACGTTCGATAATCCATTCGTCGGTGGTTTCCACCATATGTTCCAGATCCGCATTGGTGCGGATTTGCGCCGGAAAATAACTCCCGGTGCCTATAATGCGAGAATACATGCAGACCTACGCTTTATCGATTAATACGTGTTCCAACCGGTCTTTTATTTTCGCGGGCACCTGGCGTTCAACCTCGCGCACCGCCTGCCGGATGGCACTGAGAAATGCTTCTTTTGTCGCATTTCCATGACTTTTCACTACAATTCCGCGCAATCCTATCAGACTTGCACCGTTATAGTGGTCGGGGTTCACGCCGGTTCCGATGCTTTTCAGCAGCGGTTTGATCATCCAGCCGAATAAATGCGCAGACATGCTGTTTTTCAGCGCCTGCTCGAAGCGCCTGATGATAAGTTTCGCGACTCCTTCGCAAGTCTTTAACGCCACATTACCGACAAAGCCGTCACAGACTATGACATCGGCTTTGCCGGAAAAGATATCATTGCCTTCGATGTAGCCGATGTAGTTGATGTCAGAGCACTCTGACAACAATAAAGATGTGCGTTTGATTTGGTCCGAGCCTTTGATTTCTTCCTCACCCATATTCAGCAAGGCAACTTTCGGCTGGTGAATGGACTCCACTTCTTCCGCCATCACTGCGCCCATTACGGCAAACTGAAACAAGGTGTCAGAGTCGCAGTTCACTGTGGCACCAAGGTCCAGCATAAACACCGGACTGCCAACTGTGGTGGGCAGCGCGCTGATAAGCGCCGGACGCTCAATGCCATTGAGCATCTTCAGTACAAAGTGTGCCATCGCAATTAAAGCTCCGGTATTACCGGCACTGACGCACGCCTGTACTTTTTGCTGATCCACCAAATCCAGCGCAACACGCATCGACGAATCACGTTTTGTCCGCAGCGCAACAGAGGGCTTATCAGTCATCAAAACTTGCTGACTGGCGTGTTGAACCTGTAATTGTGGGTGGTCCGAATAACCGGAATCGGCGAGCGCCTGTCGGATCGCAGCAGCGTCTCCAACAAGAATCAGATCAAGCAGGGAATTTTCAGATACAGCGTCTATCGCTGCAGGAATAGTAGATAGGGGGCCATGATCGCCCCCCATCATATCTAACGCAATTTTAAGTCTGGTTGGTTGCACTTGGTGCACCGGGACTTATTTTACTTTGCGGCCTTTGTAAAAACCGTCAGCAGTAATGTGGTGACGACGATGCGTTTCACCAGTTGTTGCGTCAACTGACAGCGTTGGGCCAGTCAGCGCGTCGTGTGAACGACGCATGTCGCGGCGGGCGCGAGATTTTTTGTTCTGTTGTACAGCCATGGTCTTTCTCCTAAAAAAATCACTTTTTCTTCAATTCTTGCAGAATTGCAAATGGGTTCGGTTTCTCTGGTTCTGGCTCTATTTCGCCCCAGCTCATCTGCAGTTTATTCGGGTCGCATTGACCTTCATCGTGCATCGGAAACAGTGGCAGCGCCAGAATTAATTCGTCCTCAACCAATTGCCGCAGGTTCACTTCGCCGTGTTCGTCTGTTTCGACCACGTCGTAGCGTTGTGGAATCTCTTCTTGAGCCGAATCATCCCCTTTCACCGGGGTATATGCAAAACTACTGTCTATATGCAGTGTCATGTTATCGCCACAACGCTCACATCTGACTTGTACTGTACAGTGGGCTTCGCCCTCTATATAGACCAGACCTTGTTCGTCATTGCCGCAATTCACTACCACTGCCACATCACCGTCTGTCTGCAACAACTGCTCTGATAACCGGGTCAGATTTTGCAGTGGCAGGATCCCGTCAAAGCTGCTGCGCTTTTGCGCGGCGCGGGCCGGATCGATGGTAATAGGTATTTTTACTTTTTGCATAAGGCGCGCATCATATAGATCGAACCCATTGCTGTCAAAGGGTTGATCAGACTTTTGTTAACTTTTCTAACGCGAAAATCAAAGAAAAATATTATAGTGCGCGTCTTATCATTTGACGACGCAAATTAAACAAAAGGCTGAATATGTCCAAATCATTGTGGCTGGCTTCAACATCGATATATCGCCGTGCTTTATTAGAAAAACTGACGACGCAATTTCAGACCGCCAAACCTGAAGTCGACGAAACCCCGCTCGCCGGTGAAACAGCTGAACAGCTGGTACTACGCCTGTCGGCAGCAAAAGCGCAAGCTGTTGCCGCACAGCTCACTTCGTTGACAGAGGGAGCTTTGGTGATTGGTTCAGATCAGGTGGCGGTATTTAACAGCCAAATCCTTGGCAAACCACATACTGAAGAGCGTGCTTTTGCCCAGTTACGCAGCTTCAGTGGTCAAGAGGTTCAGTTCTTAACCGGATTGTCGGTCACCGACACTACAACGAATCAAACCGAAACAATCCTCGACCGTTTTATTGTGCATTTCCGCGAACTGACTGATGCTGAAATCCACAGTTATATACAACGCGAGCAACCGCTGAATTGCGCCGGCAGCTTTAAATCTGAAGGACTGGGTATTACGTTGTTTGAACGCCTGGAGGGCGACGACCCGAATAGTCTGATTGGTTTACCGCTGATAAAGCTGCACGCCATGTTAAAAACTGCGGGCCTCGACCTGCTGTTGCACGGATAACCGGCAACAGCAGCGCTCAGCTACTCAGTGGAAAATATCCAGTAGCGCGCTGAGACTGTTGATCACCGCGTGCGGGGCAAAAGGTGCAAATTCCGGGTGACCATGCACACCATGAGTGACCCCAATCCGGTGCACACCTATACTATGCGCCATCATCAGGTCGTAACGGGAATCACCAACCATCACGGCCTGCGCCGGCGTCAGTTGCAACTCTGTCAGAATATGTTCGAGCATTTGCGGATGAGGTTTGCTTTGCGCTTCATCCGAACAGCGGCTGGTGACAAAATGATGACCGGTATTGGTTTCGGCAAACATCCGGTCTAAGCCACGCCGGGCTTTGCCTGTGGCGACCGCCAGCTGATAACCACGCTGGCGTAAGGTCGTGAACACATGGTCCGCGCCGGCAAATAGCGGCGTGGGCGTCCGATCTACATTGCTGTAGACGTCTTTATAGTGTTCTGTCAATAACTCACGCTCTGCGGCTGAACTCTGTGGAAACAAGGTTTTAAATGCCGGATCAAGCGAAAGCCCGATAATCTGTTTTGCCGCGTGCGCGCTGGGCACCGGCAACGCCAGCCGTTTGGCAGCGATCTGCACAGAATTCACAATCTTCCCGACGGAGTCCATCACAGTACCGTCCCAGTCGAAAATCACCACTTTTACATCTTGCATCGCACAATCCCCGCGCTTTACTACTTCTTACTCAGTTTGGTCAGGATCAGGCTCAGCGCCTTATCCAGCGGCGCTTCAAATGTCAGGCGCTGACCAGACACCGGGTGTTCAAAACTGATGAGTTTGGCATGCAGAAACAGCCGGTTCAGACCGAAACCGTTCATTTGCGCGGTGAATTCGTTATCACCATACTTGTCGTCACAAGCGATCGGATGGCCATTGCAGGCGGTGTGAACACGAATTTGGTGGGTTCGTCCAGTGACGGGAAATGCTTCTAACAAAGTGCCTTCTTCAAAGCGCTGTAATATTTTAAAACGGGTTTCCGACGGTTTTCCGTCACGCTCATCGACCCGGACAATACGCTCACCGCTTTGCAGAGTGTTCTTTTTCAGCGGCGCTGTGACTTTTTTGATTTTTCCGTCCCATTGCCCGGCGACCAGCGCCCAGTATTTTTTCTCCACGACTTTTAAGCGCAGTTGCTCATGCAACGCGGTCAGGATCGAGCGTTTTTTCGCAATCAATAAACAGCCGGAGGTATCCCGGTCCAGCCGGTGCACCAGCTCGAGGAATTTGGCTTGTGGCCGCAGCGCCCGCAATGCTTCGATAGCGCCGAACTGCAGGCCGCTGCCACCATGCACGGCCATGCCTGTGGGTTTATTCAGTACAATCAGTTCGTTGTCTTCATATAAAATGTGGCTTTCCAGTGTTTTCACTGAAGTCAGTTTGACTGAAACCGGTTCGGCCTCCGCTGCAACCACCATCGGCGGCACCCGTACCTGGTCACCGGCCTGCAATTTATATTCAGGTTTAATCCGGCCTTTATTGACCCGAACCTCGCCTTTACGCACCACACGGTAAATGACGCTTTTCGGCACCCCTTTGAGGCGGGCCAACAGAAAATTGTCGATGCGTTGACCGGCGAATTCTGCATCTACATCAATAAATTGCACCGGAGTTTTTCTTTCATCTGTCATGCGTGTTTGCTGCTACATTTAGGTTGCTAATGGAACTTGATTAATGGGATAATCGACCCGCTAATTGAGCCAAAAATGGCCATTAGGGCGCTCAGAAAGACGTAAGAGAAGCTGTGCGGCACCGGTCGGGACGCAGATCATACCGAATCCGTGGTGAAAACCAACGATTTTATCTTCCCCGCCGACGAATAATCGCCATGTGCATCCAGTAATGTGCGTAATTTATTACTGTTTGAGGCACAACACAGCTGCCGGTTAACTGAGCAACACATAAAAAAGTAAGGCTATAACGCAGCGCTTTAGCGATGTGTGCAGATTTTCAATGAAGATTAACCCGACTGACAACCCGGTTGATGTTCTGTTTTAACAACAATTGATAATTAAATCGATTTTCAAGCATTCCAGTCGGGAGACTGCATTTTTATATGTTTGACGTGATCTGACACGCATAGATTGTGCGCGCTGTTGTTGTGGCTGAATGTAAGAGTCAGACACAATGAAAAGAATGCTCATTAATGCGACGCAGGAAGAAGAAATCCGCGTTGCGCTGGTCGATGGCCAGAAATTATACGACCTAGATATTGAGAGCCCAGGTCACGAACAGAAAAAAGCCAACATTTATAAAGGCAAAATCACCCGGGTTGAACCCAGCCTGGAAGCAGCTTTCGTCGACTACGGCGCTGAGCGGCACGGCTTTCTGCCGTTAAAAGAAATTTCCCGCGAGTATTTCCCTTCAGGTTATTCCTTCGACGGTCGCCCGAACATCAAAGAAGTTGTGCGCGAAGGTCAGGAAGTCATCATTCAGATTGATAAAGAAGAACGGGGCCAAAAAGGCGCTGCACTCACTACTTTTATCAGTCTGGCCGGTTCTTACCTGGTGCTGATGCCAAATAACCCGCGTGCCGGTGGCATTTCCCGCCGCATTGAAGGCGATGAACGGCAGGAATTAAAAGACTCTTTAGGTCAGCTCGAAATGCCGGATGGCATGGGTCTGATTGTGCGCACCGCCGGTGTGGGCAAATCCTACGAAGAGCTCGATTACGACTTAAAAGCGCTGATGAAACATTGGTCAGCCATTACCACTGAAGCACAAAACCGCCCTGCACCATTCCTGATCCATCAGGAAAGCAACGTGGTATTCCGTGCGATCCGCGACTATCTGCGCCGCGATGTCGGTGAGATTTTAATCGACAATCCGCGTATTTTCGAAGAAGCCAAACTGTACATTCAACAGTTCCGCCCGGACTTCGCCCATCGCGTAAAAATGTATCAGGGCGAAACGCCGCTGTTTATGCATTATCAAATCGAAACGCAAATTGAATCAGCGTTTCGCCGTGAAGTGCGTCTGCCAAGTGGCGGTTCTATTGTGATTGATTCGACTGAAGCGTTAACCGCCATCGACATCAACTCATCCAAAGCGACCAAAGGCGGCGACATCGAAGAAACCGCGTTTAACACGAACCTGGAAGCGGCCGATGAAATCGCCCGCCAGTTACGTCTGCGTGACTTGGGTGGTCTGATTGTCATCGACTTCATCGATATGACGCCGGTCCGCCATCAGCGTGAAGTGGAAAACCGCTTAAAAGAAGCAGTGAAACAAGACCGCGCCCGCGTTCAAATCGGCCGCATTTCTCGTTTTGGTCTGCTGGAGATGTCACGTCAGCGTCTGCGTCCATCTTTGGGCGAATCTGCGACGCACGTCTGCCCACGCTGTCATGGCCGTGGCACTATCCGCAGCACTGAATCATCAGCACTGTCTATCTTACGTTTAATCGAAGAAGAAGCGATTAAAGACAACACCAGCCAAATCCACGCGCAGGTGCCTGTTTCAGTTGCTACTTATCTGATGAACGAAAAACGCGAATCCATCCGCCGCATTGAAGCCCGTCATGGCATTCGTATCTTCATTATTCCAAATGAACATTATGAAACGCCGCATTATGAAGTGACGCGTATTCGTATTGACGAAGAAATCGAAGAATCCAGCTACAACATGGTCAAAGCACCTGCAGTGACCAATACGCTGTATCACCCGGTATCTGATGCCGTCAAAGAAAAGCCGGCGATTGCTGCTATTTCGATGGCGGAAGCACCAGCTCCGGTTGCAGCGCCTGTCATGAAAGCAGAAGCAGCCCCGGTTGCGACAGCTGCGACTGAAGCCGGATTGCTCGGCAAAATCGGCGCGTTCTTTAAATCGTTGTTTGCTGCGCCCGCACCAGAACCAGAAGTGAAGGCCGAAGCACCGCAGCGCCGGCAGAACAACCGTGACAGCCGCAACCGTCGTGGTGGCCGCGATAACCGCGATGGCCGCACGGATAACCGCACAGACAACCGCGATGGGCAAAAACGCCGTTCCGAGCAGGATGACAGCCGTCCCGAGGCTCGCCAGCCGCGTCAGGAGCGTAACGACAAACCACGCAACGCCCGTCCTGAGCAGAAAGCGGACAGACCAGAACGTGCAGAACGTCCGGAGCGCGCTGAGCGTCCAGAGCGTATCGAACGGCCTGAACGGACTGAACGTCTGGATAAAAAACCGCAGATTGAAAAAGCACCGCGTCCAGCGCCGGTGGTTGACGCAGATGATGAAGTACCATCATCGAGCAAAGTTGCTGAACGTCGTCAGCGCCGCAATATGCGCAAGTCTGTGCGTTTGGATAAACAGCAACAGGCCGAAACTGGCGTGGAAACAGAACTGCCGGTGATTGCAGAACCTGTGGCCGTAGTTGTGGCTCCAACTGAACCAGTCGTTGCTGCAGTGGCGACCGATATCGTCGCAGAGCCGCTGCCAGTGGAGATTAGCGCTGAAGCATCAGACAATACGGCAGACGCCGCAGATGCAGCAAATGGTGAAAACCGCAGCCGTAGCCGCCGCTCACCACGCCACTTACGGGCTGCTGGTCAGAAACGTAAAAAAGAACAGCAACAAGGCGAAACCGATGATGCGGTGGATGCCCGTTACCCGGAAGAAGATGGAGTTAGTGCCGAACAGCAATTAGACTTGCCAATCGCAGCTGAAGCTGTTGAATCTGTTGGATCAACAGCGACTGCCAGCGCAGAGGTTGTTGCAGCTGCGGCAGAAGAAAGTGCTGTAGCCGATGCGCCAGTTGCTGAAGCTGCGCCGGCAAAACCACGCCGTCAGCGTCAGCGTGAGCCGAAAGTGGCAGAAAGCGCTGAAGTTGCAGCGACAGACGTTGTTGCCGCCGAACCGGCAGCAGAACCTGTCATCGCCGCAGAACCTGTAGCGCCAGCCGCTGAAGTCGCTGCACCTGCCGCACCGGTCGCCGCTGTTGTGGCTGACGTCGCTGCTCAGGTGGAGACTGTGGCTCAGCCAGCACCAGCCGTTGTGGCCCCGGCAGCAGCCCCTGTAGTTGAAGTTGCCGCGGTTGAAGAAGCCCCTGCGACAATGCCAACAGCGGTTGTGGCACCAGCCCCGGCTGCCAAAGCCAACCGTTATGGCAATATGGTAGTTGCAACTATGACCAAACCAGTCGCCGTGGTTGACGACAGCCCTGCGGTCGTGCCACAAGGCGTGCAATATGAAGTTAAAGCCACAGTCGAAGGCACTGCAGGTTCTGCCTCAGCCCGCCAGTCTGCGGTTGCACCAATGACGAAGCCACCGTCAGTAGAATAATCCAGGCATCAACGATAAGAGCCAGCAATTGCTGGCTCTTTTTTTATCTGTTTTTCGTTAGCAATTTTGCGCTACGCGGCGGGGTTTTTCAGCGCCCTGCTGTTTTAGCGTCGGCTAAAAACGCCATGATTTTCTGCAGAGCCTGATCACGAATATGGTCCGCTTCAAACAGCAGCTCATGTTTTGCACCAGCAAATGTTTCGACCTTTCCGCCCGCACATTGTGGCCCTAATTCCTGACAGAACTGCTGCTGTGCACTGTTACTGACGGCTTGCTCAGCACCAGACTGCAGCATCAACACCGGTGTTTTAATCTGATGGGCTAACTGCGGCATTTGTTCTGCAACAGCACATGCCTGCGACAACCAGGACCAGGTAGGGCCACCCAGCTGAAGCTGCGGCTGCTGCTTGTACAAATCCCGGAATAACTGATAACGGGCCTTAGAGTTGGTCAGAATATTGTCGGCAAAGCTCTGGTCCAGCGGGTATGGCTGGACGACAAAACCGGCATAACAGTCCGGACAAGTCCAGTCAAAAGCTGCGGCCAGATAACAACCATCCTGTTCAGAAAACGCCACTGTGGTGTTCGGTGCGATCATCGGCGAAGTCAGCACCGCACGCTGAAAAAGTGCGCTCTGTTGCGCCAGCAATTGCACCGCAACAGCTCCGCCCATTGAATGCCCTAACAGGTTCAGCGGCAACTGAGTCTGAGTTTTCACTATTTCGGCAATAAATTGCTGCTGATCCTGGCTGTATAACGCAAAATCGCTGATATGGCCTTTATGCGGATCTGCAAGCTCTCGTGGCGACAAGCCCTGACCGCGATGGTCGAGGCTAAATACCGCCACACCTTGCGCTGCTAAATCAAAATACAGTTCCTGATACTTCAGATATGCTTCAGTGCGCCCTTGCACTAATAACAGCGCAGATCTGGCCTGCCGCGGTATGACATAGGCATAGGCCAGCGTGACGCCGTCCGGCGTGGTCATGCTGCCGGTTTTGACCTGTTGTTGCCAAAAGGCTTGGATCTCGGCCGGATAACGCGCCGCCAAAGCAGTTTCTGGCACTGCAGAAACCTGCATCGCAGACACAGACAAAGCCAGTGCAATCAAGGTCTGTCTAAACCGACTGGCTCGTACTATTTTTGGCATTTTACGACCAGCGCTTGCAATGCAACCAGCTGCGCCGCAATAGTGACGCGAATTTTTTCATCCTGCAGCGCGCCGTCAGCGGCAAACACGCCACTGAAGGCATTGACAAAAACTTCTGGCTTATTGACAAAATGCAGGTCCAGATACACGCCGACCTGGCGTAAATGATATTGCGCCCGTGACGTACCCATGCCGCCACCGGCGCCCATAATGGCAGCGGCTTTGCCAGCCAGCAAACGGTTGTCCGGTTCGCGCGACGCCCAATCCAGCGCGTTTTTCAGTGCCGGTGCGATGGAGTAATTGTATTCGGGACAGGCAAACACAAAACCGTCGGCTTGTGCCATCGCCGCTAACAACGCAACGACGGCAGGCGGTTTGGTGGTCACATCAGCATTAAAAAATGGCACTGCCGATAAATCTGCTATCTGCAGACTCACACCTTGCGGCAACAGCTGCTGCGCAGTTTTTAACAAAGTCATATTGTGTGACGCCTGACGCAGACTGCCACAAATACCCAATAACCGAATATCCGTCATTTTTGTTCTCCTTCAGCGGGCAACACTGGTTGACCAACACGTTTTTTCAGCGCCCACCAGCACAGCAAAGTCACCAGTGGAATAGTGATAAGACTCAGCACCATCAGCCACATCGGATGCGGCCGCAGATAAAAATTCGATACCGCGCCTAAAAATACCAGGCTGCCAATGGCTAAAGCAAAGCGGCCACGGCTTCGGCCGGCAAGCAAAGTGGCTGCAGTCATGCCGGTGAAAATCCCCAGCAACCAGCCTGCTAACACTAACAACAAAGCGCCAACCGGCAGTTGTTTCAGATACGCGGATACCGCAGAACTGTCCTGCCAATCTAGTTCTGCCGGTATGCGGTACAGAATATGACCAAGCTGCCCGACGGCGGAAATGGTAAAGAAGGTCACCACCACGCCGGCAAGCAGCGCCAGTATGGTCCTTAGCAATGCTGGCATCGCAAAACTCCTGATGTCTGAGGTTGCGCTTGCAACAATGCTTTGCTGACTGGCAACGGCTGTTAAATATGCCATAGCAGTATGACGATACTGTGCAGAATTTGGCAAATTTTTGCTGTCAGCTCTGTGACTTAGCCCACAAACCGCAGCATGCAGGCCTGCCGCTTTCCTGATGATTTTTGTTTTGCCACAACCCGGTGGGCCACCGACAACACCGGGTTGAGGCTGTTATGGCTGTGCCACAGCCGTTTTCCTTTGCAAAATCACCACATCAGGCCCGATGATTTCAACTGCAAAACCATCTCGCTGTGCCAGCCAGAAAAACGTATCGGCATGAAAAAAACTGACGTGTGTCGGGTCGTTTTTATAGTGCCAGCGGGCAAAATCTGCCGGTTGGTCTGGTCGCAACCGGGTCATCAACCCAAGCCAGCCGGCCGGTTTTAGCAAGTCCAGCCAAAGCCGCCATTCCAGCGCCGGCTGATAAAAATGTTCAATTGCTTCAGTTGAGCAGATGAAATCATACTGCCGTTTTAGCAATGCGGCGTCTGGTGCGAAGTACGGGTCGTAATTTTTCACCTGATGCCCGCCTTGCTGCAATAACAAGTACAAAGTTGGTCCCGGGCCTGCACCAAAATCCAGTCCCGATAAAGGCGCTGTACCAAGGCGTTGCAGCAAAGGTGCCGCCAGCTTGTTGAGGAATTGCCGGTAGCCCGCATCAGCCGGGTCATTCTGATGCTGCTGGTAGATGGCCAGTTCGGCATCGCTGCTCAGTAAACTTTGCCGACCGGCAAATACCAGCTGACAGACCGGACAATGCCAATATTGGCGGTTTTTATCGGTGTGATAAGGCATGGTCGCCGGGTGGTGACACAAAGGACAAGTATCGGGCTGAGCAGTTTCAGCGAACGCTGACATCAAACACTCCATGGTGCTGTTTGGCTTCATGCTGCCTATGATATCAGAGCGCAGATAAACTGCTGCCACCGATTCAGTTAAAGCGCCCTTTCTGCTACACTCAGGCCCGCCTTTTTTCAGCGACAGAAGAAGTGATCATGACTCTTGCAACTCAGGTCCTGGCGGTCAACGATGATCTGCCGATCCGCACGCATTTACCTGTACATTCCGGCAAAGTCCGCAGTGTTTATTGGCTGACCGAACAGGACAGCGCCCGTCTAATCCGCGAGAAAAACTACCCGGTACCGGCCGACACCCCGCTCGCCATTATGGTGATCAGCGACCGCATCTCTGCCTTTGATTGCATCTGGCAAGGTGAAAATGGCTTAAACGGCGTGCCAGGCAAAGGCGCTGCGCTGAACGCAATTTCAAATCACTGGTTCTCGTTATTTAAACAACATGGTCTGGCCGACAGCCATATTCTCGACATTCCGCACCCGCTGGTGTGGATTGTACAAAAAGCCCGGCCGGTGAAAATCGAAGCCATTGCCCGGCAATACATCACAGGTTCTATGTGGCGCGCCTACAGCAAAGGCGAACGCGAATTCTGTGGTATCACGCTGCCGGAAGGTCTGCAAAAAGAACAAAAGCTGCCGGAAATTCTGATCACTCCATCGACCAAGGGCATTCTGACCGGTCTGGCCGGCGTGCCGGAAGCCGATGATGTCAACATCTCCCGCGCCGACATTGAACGCCATTATCAGGCCTTTGGCTTTGAGCAGCTGTCAGACATCGCTTTGTATGAAACCTTGCTGAAACAAGGTTTTGCCGTGATAAGCGACGCGTTGGCTGCGCTTGATCAGATGTTTGTCGACACCAAATTTGAGTTTGGTTATGTCAAAGACACCCAAGGCAACAGCAAACTGATTTATATGGATGAAGTCGGTACGCCGGACAGCTCACGGATTTGGGATGGCGCGGCCTGGCGCGACGGCCAGATTGTTGAGCAGTCTAAAGAAGGCTTCCGTCAGTGGCTGCTGAATCACTTCCCCGACCCGGATATTCTGCTGAATAAAGACCGGATGCCGGAGCGTGTCGCTCTTGCCCGCGACAACCAGTTGCCGACTGAAGTGATGATGGATATTTCACGCACTTATCTTGGCATCGCCGAGAAAGTCATTGGCCGGCGCATTGAGCTTTCGGCCAATCCGAAGGCAGAAATTGTCGACGTGCTGAAACAACAGTACGGATTAATCGATTGATATCGAAGGGGAGCTTAGCTCCCCTTCTTTTTTATCGCGCTGTAACTTCGTAACGGAGGTTTTATGTTCGGCACGCAGGACTTATGGTTATTTGTCGTCTCAGGATTATTACTGAATATGACGCCTGGACCGGATTCTATGCTGATCATGGCGCGCAGTGCCAGTCAGGGTTTTAAAGCCGGTGCAGCTGCGGTGCTGGGTATTGGTAGCGGGACTTGTCTGCATATCGCTGCCGCAGCCTTTGGTTTATCCGCCCTTTTGGCCACCTCGGCTGAGGCTTTTTTACTGATTAAATTACTCGGTGCCGCTTATCTGCTGTATATCGGCGTGCAGATGTTACGCACTAAAACACCAACCAATGCGGCACAACCTGCACCTGCAGTAGCGTCACTTGGCACCATTTACCGCCAGGGTCTGCTGACCAATGTGTTAAATCCGAAAGTCGCGTTATTTTTTCTGGCGTTTTTACCGCAATTTGTTGCGCCGGACGCGTCCGACAACACTGTGGCATTTTTGTTTTTAGGTGCCATTTTTAACTTTAACGGCATGCTGTGGTGTTTGTTGCTGGCCTGGACTTCCGCGGTGGCGGCAAAAAGAGTTAAAACCAGCCAACAAGTCAAACTGTGGCTGAACCGCACTGTGGGTGCTTTATTTGTCTCGCTGGGCCTGAAACTGGCATTAAGCCGGGCCTGAATTTTTTACCCATCAACAATTTCCAACAAAAAAGCCCGCAACTGCGGGCTCTTTTTTGGGACTGTCGAATTACATCGAAATGCCGCCGTCGACTTCAACCACACGGCCAGTGAAAAAGTCGTTTTCAAAGATGTACTTAGCAGTGTGCGCAATCTCAGCCGCTTCGCCTAACCGGCCAACCGGTTTCATCGCCACTAAACGATCGCGTGCTTCCGGTTTCATCGCATCGGTCATGGCAGTACGAATCACCCCCGGAGCAATAGCGCCGACCCGAATACCATAACGGCCCAGTTCCCGTGCCCAGGTCACCGTCATCGCCACCACGCCGGCTTTTGATGCTGCATAATTGGTCTGACCCATATTGCCGCCCCGCGCCACACTCGACATATTGATGATGACGCCCTTGCGGCCGGTTTGTACCATCAGCGCTGCCGCTTCACGGCCACAGAGGAACACGCCGGTCAGGTTGACATCAATCACCGACTGGAACTGCTGCAGCGGCATTTTGCCGATGAGCTGTCCGTCTTTGTATTTCAAAAGCAAACCATCGCGTAAAATACCAGCGTTGTTAATCAGGCCGTCAATACCGCCAAAATCTGCAGCGATCGCAGCGAATGTCTGCTCAACACTGATTTCATCTGCGACGTTAGCGGCATAAGTTTCAACCCGGACACCAACGGCACGAAGCTCAGGTGCTGCAGCCGCGAGCTGTTCGGCATTCATATCAATCAGCGCCAGAGCAGCGCCGTTGTCCGCACACATCCGCGCCATCTCGAGGCCGAGCCCCTGTGCGCCGCCTGTGATCACTATGACTTTGTCTTGTAAATTCATCGCGTTAACCTATCTGCCCGCGGCAGTTATTTTTTACTGAAAAAACGGAAAATACTGGAAAAATCCAGTTTGCCATGGCCCTGGCGCTGATGCTGCACATAGAGATTGCGTGCTAAAGCGCCCATCGGTGTGGTCGACTGGCTTTGCTGCGCGCATTCGCTGGCAAGGCCCAAATCTTTCGCCATCAGGTCGACCATAAAGCCGCCCTGATAGTTGTTGCTGGCTGGCACGTTAGGCTGCACGTCCGGGCACGGGTTATACAGCTCGAGCGTCCAGTTGCGGCCTGAGCTTTTCAGCATAATCTCAGACAACACTTTCGGATCCAGACCATTATCAATACCAAGCTGCAGCGCTTCGCTGGTCCCAACCATCAGCACAGATAACAGCATGTTGTTGCAGATCTTAGCGATTTGGCCTGCGCCGACATCCCCGGCATGGAACAGATTTTTGCCCATTGCTGAGAGCACATCATTGGCCCGCTGGAAATTGTCCGCACTGCCGCCGACGATAAAAGTCAGAGTGCCGGCTTTGGCGCCACCGACGCCACCAGATACCGGTGCATCAATAAAGGCGATGCCGGCATCAGCCAGCAAAGCCCCGACCTGACGCGCGCTTTGTGCATCGATAGTCGAACAATCCAGCACCAGCGCGCCGGCATTAATCTCACTGCGCACATCCTGATATAAACCAATCACGTGTTTGCCGGCCGGCAGCATCGAAATGACAAAATCAGCTCCCTGCACTGCAGCTTTGGCTGAGACTGCAGCAACTGCACCTTCTGCCGCAACAGCAGCCAACGCATCTTTATTTAAATCAAAGGCCTGCACCTGAAAACCGGCTTTTTGCAGGTTCAGCGCCATCGGGCCGCCCATATTGCCAAGACCGATAAATGCGACAACTTGCATAGAATTCTCCCCTGTTCACGATACGTTGTAACCCGCATCTGCCTGTATTTATTGTGCTGAATGCAACCGACCCAGCGTTGCCAGCGGATGCTCGGCGACCGGCCAGGGTGAACTGAACAATTCGTCAATCACCGCTGCCGGCACAGACGCCACGTCCGGGTACAACCACTGCGGTTGCTGATCTTTATCGATGAGCAGTGCCCGCACGCCTTCACTGAATTCGCCGAGTTTGCCGCATTGCACGCTTAAACCAAGTTCCAGGCGGAAACTGTCAGCCAGAATTTTCGACTGACCCAGTTGCAGCAAACGGTAGACGATATGCGCCGTGATGGGGCTGCCGTAACGTAACGACGCCTTGGCTTTACCGAGCCAGCTGTCTTCGTTCGGCATCGCCAGAATGGCATCAATAGCCTCCGGTAAATCTGGTGTAGACGCGAGCGCGGCAATCGGTGCCTGATGTAAACGGATTTGACTGGCCGGCTGCTGGTTTAACGTCTGCGTTTCAGTGCTCATCAGTAAGTCTGACAACTTCTGATGATTCAACACCACAGTATTGCCCCAGCGGATGCTGAGCAAAGCATCGATAACCTGCTGACGTTTATCATGTGGAATATAAAAGTCGGCTAAATCAATAAACTTAGCGTCAGCAGCGTTAATAGAAGCGCCGGTCAGACCTAAAAACAAACCACAGCCGGCCGGCATCCGGTTTAAAAACCAGCTGCCGCCAACGTCCGGATACAGACCAATCGCCATTTCCGGCATCGCAATCCGGCTGGTGGCTGTCACCACCCGATGCGACGCGCCGGCCATCAGGCCTAAACCGCCGCCCATCACGATGCCATTGCCCCACACCAGCACCGGTTTGTCGAAAGTGTGGATGAGATAATCCAGCGTATATTCTTTGGTAAAAAATTCAGTGACATAAGGCTGGAAAGTGCCGGGACTGGCTTTCATCGTATGATACAAATCCCGGATGTCCCCACCAGCGCAAAAGGCTTTATCGCCAGCGCCCTGCAGCAGCACCATCGCGATGTCCGGGTTGTCTTTCCACTGCTGCATTTGTGGCAGCAGCAGTTCCACCATCGGCAGGCTCAGCGCGTTCAGTGACTTTTCACTGTTAAGCGTCGCCACACCGATTTTTTTGCCGTTCTCGCTGGTCAGTTCAGAAAACTGCACCACATCCGCAGCTGTTTGCATCATCTCGCTCATGCCGTGTCCTTAACCATTGACCCATTGCGGCGGGCGTTTTTGCAAAAAGGCGCTGACGCCTTCAACCTGATCTTTGGTATCAAACAGACCGACAAAGAGTTCACGCTCCAGCGGCAGCGCGGCATTGATAGCGCTACTGCGGCCCTGTTGGATCAGTTTTTTACAGGCGGTCACAGACGACGGGCTTTGCTCTGCCACTTTTTCCGCAAGCGCCAGTGCCGCCGCCAGCGCTTCACCGCTGCCGACCACTTCTTCCACCAGACCAATCTGCAGGGCTTTGTCCGCGCTTAAACGCTCGCCACAGAGGATCATCCGTTTAGCCCAACCTTCGCCCACCAGCCAGGCCAGATTTTGCGTACCACCGGCACAAGGTAATAACCCGACTTTGGCTTCTGGCAATGCCAGCTGCGCCTGCGTCTCAGCAATACGGATATCGCAGGCCAGTGCTACTTCGAGGCCTCCGCCCATGGCATAGCCGTTAATGGCGGCAATCGACACACCACGGAACTGGCTTAAAGTTTCAAAGGCCTCACCAAAAATCCGTGCCATATCGCTGGCTACGGCTTTGTCGCCATCGGCGAATAATTTTAAGTCGGCGCCAGCGGAGAAAAACTTCTGGCCTTCACCGGTGATCACTAAGGCATAGACATCATTGTTTTGATTGAGGCTGCGCACAGTGTCACGCAAAGCGGTCAAAGTGTCCTGCGTCCAGGTATTAGCAGGCGGGTTGGACATGGTCAGCAATGCGGTGTGACCACGAAATTCAAGATTTAACTGGGCCATAAGGATCCCTTATTCGGAATGACATGCCGCGGGCTGCGTCCGGCAGCCCTACTCTTTGTTCTTATTTTGCAAACAGACTTACAGAATATCAGAGGCCGCGCTGTCGAGTAAGCGCCGGCCGATGATCAGCCGCATGATTTCATTGGTGCCTTCTAAAATCTGATGCACCCGCACATCGCGGAAATGCCGCTCCAGTGGATATTCTTTGATATAGCCATAACCGCCGTGGATTTGCAGCGCCTGATCGCAAACCTGAAAACCGATGTCGGTGGCAAAACGCTTCGCCATGGCGCAATACGCTGTGGCTTCTGCGTCTTGCTGGTCCAGCTTAAACGCCGCTAAACGCACCAGCTGGCGCGCGGCAACCAGTTCAGTTGCCATATCAGCTAATTTAAACTGCAGCGCCTGAAACGCCGCCAGCGGTTTGCCAAATTGTTCCCGCTCCAGCATGTAATTACGGGCCGTATTAAGCGCCTGCTGGGCGGTGCCGATCGAACAAGTGGCGATATTGATGCGGCCACCGTCTAAGCCTTTCATCGCAAAGGTAAAGCCCTGGCCTTCTGCGCCTAATAAGTTCTCCGCCGGCACCCGTACATTGTCAAAAGTGACTAAACGGGTCGGCTGCGCGTTCCAGCCCATTTTCTCTTCGGCTTTGCCATAGATGACGCCTTCAGCGTCGGCCGGCACGACAAAAGCTGAAATGCCTTTTGGACCGGCTTCGCCAGTGCGCGCCATCACCACTAAGACTTCTGTGCTGCCGGCGCCGGAGATAAACATCTTAGAACCGTTGATGACATAGCTGTCGCCATCTTTTTTTGCACTGGTGCGAAGGGATGCCGCATCAGAGCCTGAGCCTGGTTCGGTTAAGCAATAAGATGCCAGCTGCTCGCCGGTGACTAAAGTCGGACACCAAGTCGCTTTGACTGCATCTGTACCCCAGGTCGCAATCATCCATGTTGCCATATTATGGATAGTCAGCATCGCCGTCGTGGCAGTGCAACCCATCGCCAGCTGTTCAAAAATAATCGATGAATCGAGCCGCGACAGGCCTAAACCACCGGCTTCTTCCGGTGTATACAGACTGCAAAAACCCAGCTCTCCGGCTTTTTGCAATACGTCTTTGGGGAAATGATGGTCGCGGTCCCACTGCGCGGCAAAAGGCGCCAGTTCAGTTTCAGCAAACTGCCGGGCCGTGTCGGCGAAGGCTTTTTGATCTTCAGTTAAATTAAAATTCATGCTTGGACCTCAGTGTTTTAAGACCAGCCGCTGTAGTTTGAAATGATGACCGGACTTGATAAAACAAATTGGCGAAGCCACCGCAGTTTATTCGGTGGCTTCGCCTGGTATTAACGCAGATTGATCGACATATTCGGGCCAGAAACCTGCACTTCGTCGTCAAACCAACGCGCTGTGATGGTTTTGGTCTCAGTGTAGAAGCGCACCGCTTGTTTGCCGTAGGCATGTTGGTCGCCGTAGAACGAACCTTTCCAGCCGGTGAACGAGAAAAACGGCAGTGGCACCGGAATTGGAATATTAATACCGACCTGGCCCACTTCGATTTCGTGTTGATATTTACGTGCCGCATGGCCACTGGCAGTGAAAATCGAGGTGCCGTTGCCGTATGGGCTGGCGTTGACTACGCCAATAGCCGTGTCCAGTGAATCGACTGTCATCGTCGTTAACACCGGACCGAAAATTTCTTCTTTGTAAATAGTCATGTCAGTAGTGACATCACTGAACACCGTTGGGCCTACCCAGTTGCCGTTTGGATAACCGTCGACCATAAAGCCGGAGCCGTCCAACAAACAAGTCGCGCCCTCTTCTTTGCCTTTGGCAATTAAAGATAAGATGCGTGCTTTGGCCTGTGGGCTGATTTGTGGGCCATAAGCTGCATTTGGATCTGTGTAAACGCCAGGACGCACTTTGCCAATAGCTGCTGCGACTTCCGGGATCCACTCTGCGGCAGCACCAACAAAGACAGCGACAGAAATCGCCATGCAACGCTGGCCGGCCGCACCGACTGAAGCACCCACTAAGGCATTCACTACTTGTTGTTTATTCGCATCCGGCATGATGACCATGTGGTTTTTCGCGCCGGCAAAAGCCTGTACGCGTTTGAGGTTATCAGTACCGGTTTTGTAAATATATTGGCCGACATTAACCGAGCCAACAAAAGAAATCGCTTTGATATCCGGGTGATGCAGCAACACATCGACTTGCTCTTTACCGCCGTGCACCACTTGCAACACACCTTTTGGCGCGCCTGCCTCAGCAAACAGTTCCGCGATGCGGTTCACCGTCATCGGGTCTTGTTCGGAAGGCTTTAATACAAAAGTGTTACCACAAGCGATCGCCATCGGGAACATCCACAGCGGGATCATCGCCGGGAAGTTAAATGGCGTAATACCGGCGCAAACGCCGAGTGGCTGAATGTAGCTGTAGGTATCAATAGACCGGGCAACGTTCTCAACGGTTTCGCCCATCATCAGCGACGGGATATTCGCTGCCTGTTCCACCACTTCAATACCGCGCCAGACGTCGCCTTTGGCATCTTCAATGGTTTTGCCCAGTTCGCGACAAATAATGTCGGCGATTTCGGCCTGATGTTCTTTTAACAGCACGGCAAAACGCATCATCAACCGCGCGCGCTCCGAAACCGGTGTTTCTTTCCAGCTCTGAAAAGCGGTTTTAGCCGCAGCGATAGCCTGCGCCATTTCGTCAGCAGTAGCGCAAGGCACCTGTGCAATCACTTCTTGCGTGGCCGGATTGGTGACCGGGATCAGTTTTTCACTTTTTGAGTGAACAAATTCGCCATCGATAAACAGCTGAACCTGAGTTGTCATAGCATTTTCCCCGTTGCGCGGCCTGCCTTCTGAGCGGCCGCTGCGATTGTCTTTAACCGGCTGGCCGGTCACTGTGATGTAGTTGCGCCCGAAGTCTGTGCTTCTTGTGGGCGCCTGGTTGCTCCATCTGATAGAGCGTACCCTGTTGTTTTTTACCTGGTTGCGCCAGTTTTTACAGGCGCTTTAGCTGTTTGCCGGCTTTTATTGTCGGAATTGATTAAGCGACTTCAACCGCCAACGCCACCGCTTCACCGCCACCGATACACAGCGAGGCGATACCGCGTTTGAGGCCACGGGCTTTTAGAGCATGAATCAAAGTAACCAGAATACGCGCGCCCGAAGCGCCGATTGGATGACCTAAAGCACAGGCGCCGCCGTTGACGTTGACTTTGGCTTCATCCAGGCCAAGCTCTTTCACCGCCAGCATCGTCACCATGGCAAAGGCTTCGTTGATTTCCCACAGGTCGACGTCATGCACGCCCCAGCCGAGTTTGTTCAGCAGTTTTTGCATCGCGCCGACCGGTGCAACGGTAAAAAGCGCCGGTTCCATCGAATGGGTGGTGTGGCCAACCACTGTCGCCAGTACATCACAGTTGTGCGCTTTGGCGTCAGTGGCACGCATCAGCACTAAGGCCGCCGCGCCGTCAGAAATTGAAGAAGAGTTGGCGGCAGTGATAGTGCCGTCTTTGGCAAACGCCGGGCGCAGGCCGGGGATTTTGTCGATTTTGGCGTTGCCGGGTTGTTCGTCGATGGCAAATACCACTTCGCCTTTGCGGCTTTGGATAGTGACCGGAGCAATTTCAGCGGTAAAAGCACCGTTGGCGATGGCTTGTTGCGCGCGGGTGGTTGACTTAATGGCAAAACGGTCCATATCTTCGCGGCTAAAGCCTTGCTCGTTGGCCGTACCCTGGGCAAAACAGCCCATAGCTTTGCCGTCATAAGCGTTTTCCAGACCATCCAGCATCATGTGATCTTTCACTTCACCGTGGCCCATCCGCATACCGGCGCGGGCTTTTGGCAGCAAATATGGCGCGTTGGTCATCGATTCCATACCGCCGGCGATGACGACATCGGCACTGCCGGCTTTTAACAAATCGTGCGCCAGCATCACGGTTTTTAAGCCTGAGCCACAGACTTTATTCAGCGTTGTAGCGCCTGCAGATAATGGCAAACCGGCTTTTAATACCGCCTGACGTGCCGGCGCCTGACCAAGGCCTGCTGGTAACACACAGCCCATCAGCACTTCGCTGACCTTTTCACCGCTGATGCCAGCTTGTTCTAATGCGGCTTTGATGGCCACAGCACCTAAATCCGGCGCGGCGACATCGCTCAGGCCACCCATAAAACCACCCATCGCCGTGCGCTTGGCACCCACAATCACGATTTGCTCAGACATGCTTTTCCTCACTGAAGGCTGCTTCAACCGAATTGTCGCTGAGCCTACACCAAATTTACGTTTACGCCAACGTCAACCATGCTGCACTTTGGTCTTATCAGTTGATGCGATTTGTCTGTATTAGCTGCCAAAAGCCGGCCATTTTGGCAGCCTGCCTTTACGGATTAGCCCTAAGTAAGCCACGAAGCCGCCAACAGCACAGGCACAAAACCGCAAAGGTTACACAATTATCCTGTTGTATTTATTGAATTTACAAAACTCGATTACGCAAAGCCTCACGATAGTCGCCCGCCCACCAGCTTTACCTTTACGTAAACTTCACTTATAGTGACCAGCGATTCCGATGGTGGCTTTTATGACAGATAAAGATCAAACAACTTATAGCATCAGCGAACTGGCGAAAGAGTTCGACATCACAACGCGTAGCATCCGCTTCTATGAGGATCAGGGTTTGCTGACGCCACAACGCCAGGGCCAGACCCGCATATACAGCAAACGCGACCGGGTACGGCTGAAACTGATTTTACGCGGTAAACGGCTCGGCTTTAGCCTGGCGGAAACCGGTCAGTTGTTTGAACTTTATGACGCCGACAAATCCAGCGTCACTCAGCTTACTACTATGTTGCAGCTGATTGAGCTGAAAAAAACCGAATTGCATCAGCAGCTTGATGACATCAAAGTCGTGCTGATGGAACTCATCACCGTTGAAAAGCGCTGCCGTGACACCCTCACAAACGCACAGACGGGCGAGTCAAAAAACGCGACTGAATAAGCAGCGAATATAACGCTGCCAGCGCATAAAAATTTGCAATCAACAGCCAGACGCGATACCGGCAAACGGGGATATACCAATGATTAGCCACTACAAAACACTGAACTTTGACTTAGGCGAAACCGTGGACATGATCCGCGAACAGGTCAACGCCTTTGCCCGCGAAGAAATCGCACCACGCGCCGCCCAAATCGACCATGACAACGCCTTCCCAAATGACCTGTGGCGTAAGTTCGGTGATTTAGGCCTGCTCGGCATCACCGTCGATGAAAAATATGGTGGTTCTGGCCTGGGTTATTTAGAACACGTGGTGGCGATGGAAGAGATCAGCCGCGCTTCCGCCTCTGTGGCTTTATCTTATGGCGCCCACTCGAATCTGTGTGTGAACCAGATTTTCCGTAACGGCACTGAAGCACAAAAATTAAAATACCTGCCAAAACTCTGCTCAGGTGAGCATATCGGCGCCTTAGCCATGTCTGAGCCAAACGCCGGCTCTGACGTAGTGTCGATGAAATTACGCGCTGAGAAAAAAGGCGATGTGTATGTGCTGAACGGCAACAAGATGTGGATCACCAATGGCCCGGATGCCCACACTTATGTGATTTATGCCAAAACTGACGTTAACGCCGGCAGCAAAGGCATCACCGCTTTTATCGTCGAGCGCGGTTTTAAAGGTTTCAGCCAGGCGCAGAAACTGGACAAACTCGGTATGCGCGGCTCTAACACCTGTGAGCTGGTGTTTGAAGATTGTGAAGTGCCGGCAGAAAACGTGCTGGGCGAAATTGGCAGCGGCGTCAAGGTGTTAATGTCAGGCCTTGATTACGAGCGGCTGGTGTTATCCGGCGGCCCGCTTGGCATCATGCAAGCCTGCATGGACATCGTTGTACCTTACCTGCATGACCGTAAACAGTTTGGCCAGTCGATTGGCGAGTTCCAGCTGGTACAAGGCAAACTGGCCGATATGTACACCCAGATGAATGCCGCCAAAGCATATGTTTACACCGTCGCCAAAGCCTGTGATCGCCGTGAAACCACGCGTAAAGACGCCGCCGCCGTCATTCTGTACAGCGCGGAACTGGCCACCAAAATGGCACTGGATGCGATTCAGCTGTTAGGCGGTAACGGTTATATCAACGAATACCCTACCGGCCGTTTATTACGCGACGCCAAGCTGTATGAAATTGGCGCCGGCACCTCGGAAATTCGCCGCATGCTGATTGGCCGCGAGCTGTTTAACGAGACCAAATAACGACTGGAGCGGCAGCCTGGAGCTGCCGTTTTTTTATCCCGTGGCGCGGGATCTGACTGGACAGGTGAATGCAGTGAGCAAAATTACCAGTAAAATCAACACACGAAGCGCTGAATTTCAGCAAAACGCTGCGGCCATGCAGGTGCTGGTCGACGACCTGAATCAAAAGGTGCAGCAAATTAAACTCGGCGGTGGTGAAAGCCTTATTGCCCGCCATGTCGCCCGCGGCAAATTATTCGCCCGCGACCGCATTCAGAAATTACTCGACCCAGGCTCGCCATTTTTAGAAGTCGGCCAGTTTGCCGGCTGGGAATGTTATGACGACTATGTACCAGCTGCAGGCGTTGTTGCCGGCATCGGCCGCGTCAATGGCATCGAATGTATGGTGGTTGCTAACGACGCCACAGTCAAAGGCGGTACTTATTACCCGCTGACGGTGAAAAAACACTTACGCGCTCAGGAAATTGCCGAGCGTTGTCACCTGCCCTGTATTTATCTGGTCGATTCTGGTGGCGCCAACCTGCCGCGCCAGGATGATGTATTCCCGGATAAACTGCATTTTGGGCGCATTTTCTTTAATCAGGCGAATATGTCGGCCAAGGGTATTCCGCAAATCGCGGTGGTGATGGGCCTTTGCACTGCCGGTGGCGCTTATGTGCCAGCGATGGCGGACGAGTCGATTATTGTCAAAGAACAAGGCACCATTTTCCTCGCCGGCCCGCCGCTGGTGAAAGCCGCTACCGGTGAAGAAGTCAGCGCCGAAGATTTAGGCGGTGCCGACGTGCATTGTCGTATTTCCGGTGTGGCCGACCACTATGCGCAAAACGACGAACACGCGCTGCAACTGGCGCGCAATGCGGTATCGCGGTTAAACCGCGAAACACCGGTACTACGCGATGTAAAACCAAGCGAAGAGCCTTTATATGACGCGCAAGAGCTGTATGGCATCGTCGGCACCGACCTGAAAAAGCCGTTTGATGTGCGGGAAGTGATAGCGCGCATTGTCGATGGTTCTGACTTTGATGAGTTTAAACAGCTGTACGGCCCGACGCTGGTCTGCGGTTTTGCGCGTATATTCGGTAATCCGATTGGCATCGTCGCCAATAACGGGATTTTATTCTCTGAATCGGCGCAAAAAGGCGCGCATTTTATTGAGCTCTGTTGTCAGCGCAAAATTCCGCTGCTGTTTTTACAGAACATTACCGGCTTTATGGTCGGCCAGAAATATGAAGCCGAAGGTATTGCCAAACACGGTGCCAAGATGGTGACTGCAGTGTCCTGCGCCAAAGTGCCAAAATTCACGCTGTTAATTGGTGGATCTTATGGCGCCGGTAACTACGGCATGTGCGGTCGTGCTTACGACCCAACCATGATGTGGATGTGGCCAAATGCGCGGATTTCTGTGATGGGCGGCGAACAAGCTGCCGGCGTGATGGCACAGGTCACCAAAGATGGTCTGGCACGCAAAGGCGAAACTTTAACGCCAGAAGCTGAAGCCGCATTAAAACAACCGATCATTGCTCAGTACGAACAACAAGGGCATCCCTACTACGCTTCGGCGCGGCTTTGGGACGACGGCATTATCGACCCGGCACAAAGCCGGATGGTGGTGGGCCTGGCGTTAGCGGCAGCACTCAATGCGCCGATTGAAGAGACACGCTTTGGCGTGTTCCGCATGTAAGGAGCTGCTGATGTCTTTAATCACCACTGAGTTCTTACAATACGGCGCTGAATCCACTTACGTCGGGGTGCTGCGGTTAAACCGGCCTGAACTGCATAATGCCTTTGGCGATCTGATGATCGCTGAACTCATTCAGGCGTTGGACGCTCTCGCCGCTATGCCCGGTTTACGGGTGTTACTGCTGGAATCGACCGGCAAAAACTTCTCGGCCGGCGCGGATTTAAACTGGATGCGCGCGATGGCGCAAAAAGATTATCAGCAAAATCTGACTGACGCCGGCGCTTTGGCGTTGCTGATGCAAAAACTCAACAGCTTTCCGCTGCCGGTCATTGCGCTGGTGCAAGGCGCAGCCTTTGGCGGCGCCGTCGGCTTAGTCGCTTGTTGTGATATGGCGATCGCGACGCCAAAAGCCAGCTTTTGTTTAAGTGAAGTGAAAATCGGCCTGATCCCGGCGGTGATTAGCCCTTATGTAGTACGCGCCATTGGTGAGCGCGCCAGCCGGCGTTATTTCACTACTGCTGAGCGTTTTGATGCGCAAACTGCTTTGCAACTGGGCCTCGTCAGTGAAATTGCTGGAACTGAAGAACAAGCAGACCTGCGCGTCAAAGCGCAGCCACTGATCAACGCTATTATTGCCAACAGCCCGCAAGCGGTAGTCGCCGCCAAAGCTTTAGTGGCTTATGTCGCCGACGCGCCGATTGCGCCAGACACTATCGCCGAAACCTCCCGCCGCATCGCTGCTATTCGGGTGTCCGCTGAAGGCCAGGAAGGTTTAACCGCGTTTTTAGATAAACGTACGCCGGCATGGCAACAACCCACAAGCGCAGGCCAAACCGAGGAATAACTCAGATGTTTAGCAAAATACTGATCGCCAACCGCGGCGAAATTGCCTGCCGCGTGATTAAAACCGCCCATCAGCTGGGTATTCGTTGTGTTGCGGTGTACTCCGAAGCCGACGCCAACGCCCGCCATGTACAAATGGCCGACGAAGCCTTTTTATTAGGCCCGGCGCCGTCGAAAGACAGCTATTTACGTGCGGACAAAATTCTCGCCATCGCCAAACAAAGTGGCGCCGAAGCCATTCACCCCGGCTACGGTTTTTTGAGTGAAAATGAAGACTTTGCCAAAGCCTGTGCGGATGCCGGCTTGGTGTTTATTGGCCCACCGGTACCGGCCATTGCCGCCATGGGCTCTAAAAGCGCCGCCAAAGAAATCATGAGTAAAGCCGGTGTGCCGCTCGTACCGGGCTACCACGGCGACAATCAGGACGAAACATTCCTGGCACAGGAAGCCAACCGCATTGGCTACCCTTTGCTGCTCAAAGCGGCTTACGGGGGCGGTGGCAAAGGCATGAAAGTGGTTTGGCAAGCATCTGAGTTTATGGAGCAGCTGCACAGCGCCAAACGCGAAGCGTTAAACGGTTTTGGTAACGACAAAATCCTGATGGAGCGGTACTTAACCAAACCGCGTCATGTTGAAATTCAGGTATTTGCTGATAACTTCGGCAATGCGGTTTATTTACATGAACGCGATTGTTCCATCCAGCGTCGCCACCAGAAAGTGATTGAAGAAGCACCTGCGCCGAATTTCAGCGCTGAGCAGCGTAAAGCCATGGGTGAAGCCGCGGTCACAGCCGCCAAAGCTATTGGTTACGCCGGCGCCGGTACCGTCGAATTCCTGTTTGATGAAGACGGCTCGTTTTATTTTATGGAAATGAACACCCGGCTGCAGGTTGAGCATCCGGTCACCGAGATGATCACCGGCCAGGATTTGGTGAAATGGCAGTTATTGGTTGCCAGCAATCAGCCGTTACCGCTTAAGCAGGAAGAAATTCCATTAGATGGCCATGCCATTGAAGTGCGGGTGTATGCCGAAGATCCGGACAATAACTTCTTACCGGCCACCGGCAAACTGACTTATCTGCGCCAGCCGGATTGTCACCGCCATGTGCGGATTGATACCGGCGTGGTGGAATATGACGAAGTGTCGCCGTTTTATGACCCGATGATCGCCAAACTCATCGTGTGGGATGAAAACCGCGACCGCGCTATCGCCCGGATGCGCCATGCGCTCGACGAATATCGCATCGCCGGTGTTAAGACCAACTTAGGTTTTTTAAGCGCGCTGGTGTCGCATCCGGCTTTTGCCGCAGCTGAACTCGACACCCACTTTATCGAACATCATCAGGCCGACTTATTTGCCCCGGCGCAGTCCGAATCACAACAAGCTTTGTTGTTAGCGGCGTTATATCTGCTGCTGAAGCAACAACCGGCCCCAACTGACCGTTCGCCCTGGAGCTGTGGTTACGGCTGGCGGTTAAACGAAGCGCCACAGGTGCGTTTTAACTTACAAAGCGGCGACAAGACTTCACAGGTTGTTATTCAAAGCACAGCCACAGGCCAGCGTCTGTGTGTTGGTGACTATTGCATCAACGCCCGCGCCGAACTTTGCGGCGATACGTTAACGGCGACGCTGGCGAACGCCGGCAGCAGCCATCAGTTCCGCGTGCGGGTCAGTCATTATCAGCCGAACCCATTGACGCAAACCGTATCGGTCTTTATCGCCCATCAGCGCTTTGATTTTACCTATCAGACCCAGGTGGAAGTCGCAGCCGCCGATGAAAGTGCCGGTAGCTTAAAAGCGCCGATGAACGGCACAGTGGTCGCGGTGATGGCGGTTGCTGGTCAGCAGGTGCAGGCCGGCGACACCTTGCTGGTGATGGAAGCGATGAAAATGGAATATGCCATCAAAGCGCCGGCCAACGGCGTCGTGAACAGCGTGTTTTATCAAGCTGGTGATTTGGTCAAAGACGGTGCTGAGCTGGTGGATTTCAGCGCCGAGACAGGAGCTTCAGCATGACAGCGCAGTGGCCAAAAGCAGTAAAAATCGTTGAAGTCGGTCCACGCGATGGTTTGCAGAATGAACAGGCCGTGCCGGTGGAAGCTAAAATAGCGCTGGTCGAGGCCTTAGCTGAGGCTGGCCTCACCACCATCGAAACCGGCGCTTTTGTCAGCCCCAAATGGGTGCCGCAAATGGCGGATTCGGCGTTGGTGTTTAGCGGCATTCAACGCAAAACTGGTGTCACCTACACGGCGCTGACACCAAACTTACAAGGTTATCAGGCAGCACGCGCCGCCGGTGCCGACGAAGTAGCAATTTTTGGTGCCGCTTCTGAAGCTTTTTCGCAAAAGAACATCAACTGTTCAATTGACGAGAGCCTGGCGCGGTTTGCGCCGGTACTGGCGGCGGCCAAAGCCAACGGCGTGCGGGTTCGTGGTTATGTGTCCTGTGTGGTCGGTTGCCCCTATCAGGGCGCCGTCGCCCCTACCGAAGTCGCCCGCGTCGCCAAAGCACTGCTCGACATTGGCTGCTATGAAATTTCCTTAGGCGACACTATCGGTGTCGGCACGCCAGCGACAGTGCTGGCGATGCTTGATGCAGTGCTTGCTGTGGTGCCGTTGGATAAAATTGCGATACATTTTCATGACACTTATGGTCAGGCGTTAACAAATATTTACGCCGCGCTAAGCCGCGGTATTGCAGTCATCGACAGTGCGGTCGCAGGCCTTGGTGGTTGTCCTTACGCCGCCGGCGCGTCAGGCAATGTTGCCACTGAAGATGTGGTGTATTTACTGGATGGTCTTGGCATCGAACACGGCGTTGCGTTACAAAGCCTCGCCCGCGCCGGCTGGGCCATCACGGCGGCCCTCGGCAAAGCGCCTAGTTCTAAAGTAGGATTGGCGCTTAAAGCGCAGTGCCAGCAGAATGCCGGACAGAATTAACAGCCGGTCGCACGAACGCGACCATCTGAGCATGCAATCTCACAGCAGCTAAAAAGCAGCTGCCCGATAACAACAGAGGAACAGCAATGGCAGGGTTTAACAAAGTCGTGCACAGCTACGACGAAGCCTTAGCAGGTCTTGCCGATGGCATGACCGTGATCGCAGGCGGCTTCGGTTTATGCGGTATTCCGGAAGGCCTGATTGGCCAAATCAAAAAAATGGGCACCCGTGATTTAACCGTGGTGTCGAATAACTGTGGCGTTGACGGTTTTGGCTTAGGCATTTTGCTGGAAGACCGCCAGATTAAAAAAATGATCGCCTCTTATGTCGGCGAAAACGCTTTGTTTGAACAGCAGTTATTGTCCGGCGAACTCGAAGTGGAATTGACCCCGCAAGGCACGCTGGCAGAAAAAATCCGCGCCGGTGGCGCTGGTATTCCCGCCTTTTTCACCGCAACCGGTTACGGTACGCCAGTGGCTGAAGGCAAAGAAACCCGCGAGATCAATGGCCGCAATTATGTGCTGGAACCAGCCATTACCGGTGATTTTGCCATTGTGCGCGCCTGGAAAGCTGACCGTTACGGCAATCTGGTGTTCCGCCACACCGCAATGAACTTCAACCCGATGGTCGCCACTGCCGGTAAAATTACCGTGGCTGAAGTGGAAGAAATCGTCGAGCCGGGCGAGCTGTCCCCGACTGAAATTCACACTCCGGGTATTTATGTGCAGCGCGTGATCAAAGGCAACTTTGAAAAACGCATTGAACGTCGCATGGTTCGCAAAGATTAAGGAGAACGGCATGGCTTTATCACGTGAACAAGTGGCGATGCGCGTCGCACAGGAATTAAAAGACGGTTATTACGTCAACCTCGGCATTGGGATCCCTACCCTGGTGGCCAACTATGTGCCGGCCGGTATTGAAGTGATGCTGCAATCAGAAAATGGCTTGCTCGGCATGGGCCCTTACCCGACCGAGGCTGAAGTCGACGCGGATATGATCAACGCCGGCAAAGAGACTGTCACCGCTATCAAAGGCGCAGCGATTTTCTCTTCTGCCGAAAGTTTTGCCATGATCCGCGGCGGTCATGTTGATTTGACCGTATTGGGCGCTTTTGAAGTCGACCAGAATGGCAATATCGCCAGCTGGATGATCCCGGGCAAACTGGTCAAAGGCATGGGCGGCGCGATGGATTTAGTCGCCGGTGCCCAGAACATTGTCGTGACGATGACGCATGCCGACAAATACGGCAGCTCTAAACTCCTCGATAACTGTACCCTGCCGCTGACCGGAGTTGGCTGCGTGAAGAAAATCGTGACTGATTTAGCAGTGTTGGAAGTGAAAGACGGCGCCTTTCATTTACTCGAGCGCGCGCCTGGTGTGTCTGTTGCAGAAATTCAGCAAAAAACTGCCGGTAAGCTGGTGATTAACGGCGATATCCCAGAGATGGCCTTTGCCGGATAAGTGTTTGATCATGAAATAAAAAAGGTCGCAAATGCGACCTTTTTTATGCTTTAAAATTCTTTCAGTGCGCCGCGACGATGCGGCCACTTTGGCTGAACAGATTGCCGCCGACTACAGCGGTCATGTCGCCGGAGCGGACCAGACTGACTTCTTCTTGTGGGCCAATGAGCATCACAAAGGCCAGCTTACGGTTTTGTAACAGATACCAGCCAACCTGATAATCCGGCAAACGAATACCATTCACTGCCACCAAAGGCGCAAATTCTCCGAGCTGGTTGGCAGGTAAAATGTTAATTGCGCTGCTGGCAAGGTCGATGTTATTTATTTGTGTCTGGTAAAAACCCGCTTTGAGCGCCAACTGGTTTTCTGCCAGGACCACACTGTTGCTGCTGATGGCCCAGGTCAGTGTCATAAAAGTCGTGGTGGCGGCAACCAGCGACCACAAGGCTGAGCGAACCGGCCAGCTTCGCACACGGCAAAGCGCCCAAATCCCAAGACAAGGAACCATCACGACACCACAGAACAACAACAAATACAGTTGCCAGCCAATTTCGTACACAGCAATAAGCCCAAACTTGAAATAATATTTAACAAAATTGTATCACGACACTGAAAATGCGCGAAAAAATTTAGTTAAATTTACCTTTTGTCGCGTTATTTGTTACTGAAAGAAATGGTTTCGATAGGCCTTTGGGGTCATTTGTGTATATTGTTGAAACAATTTGCGAAATGAGGACACATCTTCATAGCCGACCTGCAAGGTCAGTTGTTCGAGCGGTAACAGCGTGGTTTCAAGTAAATACTTTGCTTTATCGACCCGTAGTTTTTGCAGCCAGGCCATTGGCGTGTCACCTGTGGCTGATTTAAACCGCCGGATCAAAGTGCGGCTGCTCATGGCGAACCGAAGCGCCAGTTGCTGCAGATCCAGCGGCTCGGCCAGATGTTTACGCAGGTACTGTTGCACGGCAGCGATACGTTCGTCCTGATGACTGACCAGCTGACGTACCGATAAAAAAGGCGCCTGACTATGAAACGCCGGTTCCACCAGCAGAATTTTGGCGAGCTGACTACTAAAACGCACCCCATCAAACTCAGTGATCAACTGCAAACACAGCTGCAGGTAAGCGGTTGTCGCGCCAGCCGTGAAACACCGCCCATTGCGACTGACTGTAGCTTCAGCCGTTAATTGTATTTGCGGAAACAACTGCTGAAAATATTCAGCCAGAAACCAACAGGTTGTCGCTTCTCCACCATCCAACAGCCCGGTGGCCGCGAGCGCAAAACTGCCAATGCAGCCGGCGCCCAGCAATGTACCTTGCTGGCGCAGCAGATGAAACCAGTCCCGGTGAGTGCGGAATAACTGCATGATCTGCTGCAGTTCAGGCGCCTGATACGCATAACTGCCGGGGATTAACACTGCATCAATCTGCTCCGGCAAAACTGTGATGCAGTTGATTTGCAGCGCGCCGGCCTGATAACCAGGCTCACCGGACAAATGATAAAACTGCACCTGATACCGAGGTTGTACGGCCAGTGGGTCTAAATACGACGCCAGCTGGTTCGCAAAGCGAAACACTTCGGCCATTCCGGTTAAATGTCCGAGCGCAACCCCAGGGTATACCAATACCAACACTTGCTTCACTTGTCACTTTCCACACTGAATATGTCAATAATGCCACTATAGCGCAAATATTAACCGGCTTACACTACAGATCACAGTCAACAGGAGGTGCAGGATGAAACTTGGTGCAAAACACGTCAGCTGGTTAATGCTGGGATCACAAGGAGGGTTAATTTTATGGCTGGATCTGCGCAGCAGCTTAGATCCGTTCAGCCAGCTGGTGTTGGTGCCTTTGTTGTTGCTGGCTGGCCTCGCATTGCTGAGCTTGCAACAACGCGATGACTAGATTGGCGTAAACAGCGCCGGTCACAGCGTGCCCGGCCTTGTTCCATTCTACTTCAATACAGAAGTTAACCGGGTGTCTTCAGGCGACGGATCAGACTCGAGGTGTCCTGTCTGTTGCCGCCCATTGCCTGAACTTCGCTGTAGAATTGATCCACCAGTGCGGTCAGCGGCAATTGGGCGCCGTTGCGACGGGCTTCATTCAGCGTAATACTGAGGTCTTTGCGCATCCAGTCCACCGCAAAACCAAAGTCAAACTGGCCGTCCACCATGGTATAACCGCGATTTTCCATTTGCCACGACTGCGCAGCACCTTTGGAGATCACATCCAATACGGCCTTCGCATCAAGGCCGGCACAGCCGGCAAAATGCAGCGCTTCAGCCAGACCCTGTACGACGCCGGCAATACAAATCTGATTCACCATCTTGGCCAGTTGGCCACTGCCGGCGGGGCCCAATAAGCGCGCACTTTTGGCGTAATGTCGCAGGACCGGTTCAGCGCGCTGAAAATCGGCGGCTTCTCCGCCACACATAATGGTCAGGGCGCCATTTTGTGCGCCGGCCTGCCCGCCTGATACCGGGGCGTCGATAAATCCAATGCCAAGCGCCTGGCAGGCTGCGGCCAGCTCGCGGGCTAAATCAGCCGATGCCGTCGTATGGTCAATCAGGACAGACCCCGGCGCCATCCGCTGTAACACACCGTGCTCGCCATACACCACAGCGCGCACGTCATCATCGTTACCGACACACAGCATCACCAGCGCAGCGCCTTCGGCTGCATCGGCCGGCGTCGCCGCGACATTGCCGCCATACTGTGCCGCCCATTGCTGCGCTTTACTCTGCGTGCGGTTGTACACCACAACCTGATGGCCTGCGGCATTCAGATGTCCGGCCATCGGAAACCCCATCACGCCTAAACCGATAAAGGCCAGACGCTGTGGCTCTGACGTTGCTGAAGTTATTTCTGACATATAACTGACTTAATTCTGTGACAGGCTGGCCGTCAATGTACAAATTTATGATACAAATAGCAAAACCATTGCAAATCAGCCTGTGTGCAATGACAGGAACAGCAAGGCTTCAGAGGAATTTATGGCCAACGTGCATCATTTTAAAGTTCGGACCGCGCAGGGAAACCTGCTGGAATTGGGGCAGTTTCGCGACAAAGTACTATTGATTGTAAATACCGCCAGCCGTTGTGGCTTTACCCCGCAATATCAGGATCTGGAAAAGCTGTATCAGCAGTATCATGCGCAAGGTCTTGAGATCCTGGCCTTCCCCTGCAATCAGTTTGGTGGCCAGGAACCGGGTTCCGACGGTGACATTCAGCAATTTTGCCAGCTTAACTACGGCGTCAGTTTTCCGGTCATGGCGAAGATTAATGTCAATGGTCCGGAAGCCGATCCTTTATTTGAGTATCTCAAAGATCAGGCGCGCGGACTGATGAAAACCCGCGCTATCAAATGGAATTTCACTAAATTCCTGGTGAACAAAGACGGTGTGGTGGTCAAACGCTACGCACCGCGCACCAGACCGGGTCAGTTTATTGATGCCATTGAGACGGAACTGGCGTTATTGCCGGCAGCAGAACGCTAAAACCTGCGGTAAATCAGGCTTCAGGAGGAAACGAAGATGAGTCAAATCTGCCAGGTGGCGGTGTTTAGTAATCAACCATACGACGAAACGTTTTTGCGCCAGGCTGGACCTGCGCTGCAGTGGCGTTTTCTCTGCCAGCCGTTAAACGCGGACACTGTGCAACTGGCCGCCGGCAGTGAAGCGATCTGCGCTTTTGTTAATGACGACCTAAGTGCAGCAGTTTTACAACAACTGCAGCAACTGGGTGTCCGGCTGGTCGCGCTGCGCTGTGCCGGCTTTAATAACGTCGACCTGGCAGCGGCCAGAAAATTTGGCATCCGCGTAGCACGGGTCCCGGCCTATTCGCCGCAAGCCGTCGCTGAACATTGTGTCGCGATGATGTTATGCCTCAACCGCAAATTACATAAAGCCTATAACCGCGTGCGTGATGACAATTTCAGCCTGCAGGGGCTGATGGGATTTAACTTACACGGTAAAACGGCCGGCCTCATTGGCACTGGCCGCATTGGTCAGGCAACCGCAGCTATTTTGCACGGCTTTGGCATGCAGCTGCTGTGTTACGATCCGCAGCCTCAACCTGAAGCGTTACCGCCGTCTGCCCGTTATGTTGATCTGGCAACTTTATATCGCGACAGTGACGTGATCAGTCTGCACTGCCCGCTCACACCACAAAGCCATCATCTGATCAATCAGTCGACACTGGCGCAAATGCAAGACGGCGTGATGCTGATTAATACCAGCCGTGGCGGCCTGATTGACACTAAAGCGGTGATTGAAGCGCTGAAAAGCAAAAAAATCGGCCTGCTGGGCCTCGATGTTTACGAGCAGGAAGCCGATCTGTTTTTCAAAGACTTATCTGAAGAAATGATCGCTGATGAAGTATTCCAGCGTCTGCTGACCTTCCCAAACGTGCTCATCACCGGCCATCAGGCATTTTTTACTCAGGAGGCGTTAGCGCAAATCAGCCAGATCACGGTGGCAAACCTGCAAGCGCTGTTGACCGGCGCCCCTTGTCCAAATGAACTGACATGATGGCCAACCGCTGAAATATCATAAAAAAAGGTCGCCGCAGCGACCTTTTTCATGGGCCTGACCGTTACAACGGGGCTTTTAACGTGCGGTCAAAAAACTCCGTGATGGTCTGGTGCAGATGCGTTTGGACCGGCTGACCAAACATGGCATGTTTGCTACCCGGATAGGTCATCATTTCAAAAGATTTACCTTTGGCCTGCAGCAAGGAAAACAACTTGGTGCTGTGAGTGAACAGCACGTTGTCGTCGGCCATACCGTGGTAAATCAGCAGTTTGCCTTTTAAACCATCGACATATGGAAAGACTGAACTAGCCTGATAACCGGCGGCGTTGGTTGCCGGATGGCCAAGATAACGCTCGGTATAGTGGCTGTCATACAGCGCCCAGTCTGTCACAGGCGCCCCCGAAACACCGGCGGCAAAATAATCAGCAGCCCGCAGCATCGCCATAATGGTCATGTAACCACCGTAGCTGTGACCATAGATGCCGATCCGCGCACCATCAACATAAGGCAGGCTACGCAGATAGTCGACGCCGGTTTTCTGATCTGCAAGTTCCACAGCGGCCAGTTCACCAAAGATCGGGGCTTCAAACGCTTTACCACGATTTTCAGAGCCGCGGTTATCCAGCTGGAAGACGATATAGTCCTGCTGCACCAGATACTGGAAATACAGATCTTTGCTGCTCCAGCTGTTGGTTACCCGCTGCGCACCAGGCCCGCCATACACCCCAACCACCACCGGGTACTTCTTACCGGCTTTGAGCGTTTTTGGTGCAAACATGCGGTAATGCAGCGTCTGACCATCGGTTGCTTTGAGCGTGCCAAATACCGGCGTGACCAGATCCCGGGCAAAAGGTGTCAGCGGATGGCGATCGTCCAGCCGGTTCTCTTCCAGTACCGTCAGTACTTTACCCTGATTGTCGCGCAGCGTAACACTGGGTAATTGCACCACCGCCGAGGCGGTATCAATAAAACCGGAGCCATTTTTTGCCACAACCACCTGATGGTGGCGACCCGCTTCGGTCAGCCGCTCAATCTGCCCGCCCTGAACCGGAATTCGATACAAATGGCTTTCCAGCGGCGTGTCCTTGCGGCCACTGAAATAGATCTGCCCTGCTTTTTCGTCAATACTTTCAATGTGATTGACTATCCACTGCCCGCTGGTCAGCTGTTTTGGTGCGCCACCATCAAGGCTGTACAGGTACAAGTGTTTATAACCATCCCGCTCAGAAGCCCAGATAAAAGACTTTTTGTCTTTCAGGAAATGCAAATCATCATGCAGATTAACCCAGGTGTTGCTCTGTTCAGTCAGCAGGGTTCTCTGCTGGCCGGCTGCCACGTCCGCCAGACGCAGTTCCAGCCGTTGCTGATCGCGGCTTTGCCATTGATATGTCAGTAAATTCGGGTTTTCAGTCCACTGCACACGCGGCAGATAGATGTCGGCATTTTTGCCATGATCCAGCCAGCTGATATGACGATCGTCGATCCCAACCACGCCAAGCCGGATGCGGACGTTGGCTTTGCCGGCAAAGGGGTAACGCTGGCTGTACAGTTTTATCTCGTCGGCATAAATTTCATTGCGAACCGCTTCGGGCACTGAAGATTCGTCAAATTGGGTAAAGGCAATTTTGCTGTCATCCGGTGCCCACCAATAACCGGTCATCCGGCCCATTTCTTCCTGCGCCACAAACTCAGCCATACCATTGCGCACTGTGCCTTTGCCGTCGCGGGTCAGCTGCGTTTCTTTCCCGGAAGCTAAATCAATGACATAGATATTCTGCTCCCGCACAAAGGAGACAAAACGGCCGGCAGGTGAAATTTGTGCATCAGTTTCAAAGGCTTCAGTGTCGGTCAGTTTGCGGGCTTTTTTAGCGGACAACTGGTAGTGATATAAATCGCCATTGAGCGGGAATAACAGCGCCTTACCGTCTTTGGACCACTGATAACTGACAATACCGCTGGCAAACAGGCGTAACCGCTCACGCCGCGCCTTTTCTTCATCCGACAGCACTTCAGTGCCGCTGAACAGCGTATCTGAATCGACCAGCACGCTATGTTTGCCGCTGGCAAGTTCATACTGCCAGAGGTCGAGCCGATTGGCATCAGCAGCTTTGCCTTTGAGATAAGTAATACGCTTGCCGTCCGGCGCATAAGCCAGTGATTTTGGGGCTGTGCCACTTAACGCCGGCTCGGCGAATAAACGCGGTAGCGTCAGAGGTTGTGCCTGTAGCTGTGGGGTCAAAGTGCTGCACAGAATGATGCCGGACAAAATAGTTTTTTTCATGAATGGTCCAGTTGCGGGATTAAACAGCCTGCATCTAACTGCAGTCATGACTTTTTTTCAAGCCATAAAACGCATGGTTGCCGGCCTGTCCGACCAGCACAGAAGTATCGCCAGATCTGAACAGTCCCTGTTTTAGGCTCATAAAACAGCCAGATCCCGCAAACATTTTGAGACGGATCAACAATTTCAGCAGTTGGACAAATGAACTTATATGCAATAAGTTAATTTGGCGCGCCAAAAAAACAGAAAGAGCGACGCTGATTTATCCAGGATAAACATAATAAAAGGCAACTCCATGAAAATAACTACCTCCATTCAGCCGCTGGCTGCGTGCATTAAAGCCGCAGTCACAGGCAGCACCCTGCTGGTGTTAGCAAGCAGCCCACTGGCCCACGCGCAGGACGCTAGTGCAGAGAAAAAAGCCGAGCAAGACGTTGAAAAGATTGTGGTGGTCGGTTCCCGCGGCGCTCCAAGATCGGTTGGTGATTCTGCGGTACCGGTTGATGTGATTTCGGCAGATGAATTCAACAAAAATGGGCCGAGCGACATGATGACGCTGATGAGCGCTGTGGTCCCGTCTTTTAACGTCAACACCCAACCGATCAATGACGCCTCAACTCTGGTACGCCCGGCCAACTTACGGGGCTTGCCGCCGGACAGCACGCTGGTACTGGTGAATGGCAAACGCCGGCACCGTTCAGCGGTCATCACCTTCCTCGGTGGCGGCTTATCGGATGGCTCGCAGGGCCCTGATATTTCGACCATTCCGTCTATCGCACTGAAACAGGTTGAGATTTTACGCGATGGCGCCGCCGCCCAATACGGTTCTGACGCTATTGCCGGGGTGATCAACTTCCGGCTGAAAGATAATAACGAAGGTGGGGCTATTGAGTTCAAAACCGGCCAGCATTATGACGGCGACGGGGATTTGCGTCAGGTCAGTGCCAACATCGGTCTGCCCTTTACGGACAATGGTTTTGCCAACTTCAGTACCGAATTTAAACAATCCGATCCAACCAGCCGCAGTGTGCAACGCGGCGACGCGGCCGGTTTAATTGCCGCCGGCAACACCAATATTGGCAACCCGGCGCAGGTTTGGGGTTCGCCAGAGTTTAAACGCGACTTTAAGGTGTTCGGTAATATCGGTGTTGAAGTCGCGAAAGAAAAAGAATTTTATATGTTCGGCAACTTTGCGGAGCGGGACGTTGAAGGCGGCTTTTATTACCGCAACCCGCAGACCCGTGGCGGGGTTTATTCAAACGACGGTGGCGAAACCTTATTGATTGGCAATCTGGACAGCAGTAAAGGCGTGTGCCCGACTATTGGCCTGACCGGACAAAACTTCAGTCAAATCAGCGCCAAAGTCAATGCGTTACCGGCGCATTGTTATACCTTCTTTAAATCTTTACCCGGCGGTTTTACACCCAAATTTGGTGGTGTTGTCACTGACGCATCACTAGCAGCAGGCTTAAAAGGGACGATGGCCAACGGCTGGAACTTTGACCTGAGTTCAACATACGGTCGCAGCGAAGCGAGTTTTTATATCAAAAACACCATCAACGCCTCGATGGGCTCAGCAACACCGCGTGACTTCAACGCCGGTAAATATGTACAGCAGGAACAGGCCGTTAACTACGACATGAACAAACTCATCGAAGTTGATGCGCTGCCCTATCCGCTGGCTGTCGCCGGTGGTCTGGAATATCGCATTGATACCTTTGAGATTTTTGCCGGTGATAAGAGTTCATTTGAGGTAGGACCGCTGGCATCACAGGGCTTTGGCATTGGTTCCAACGGCTTTCCGGGCTTTAAACCAGACGACGCCGGTTCATTTAACCGCTACAACTACGCCGCTTATACAGAACTGGGTGCTGAGTTCAGCGATAATTTCCGCTCAGACTTTGCCTTACGCTTTGAAGATTATGAAGATTTCGGTTCAACCACCAATGCTAAACTGACCGGCCGTTATCAGTTAAATGACGAAGTGGCATTCCGCGCGGCCGCCAGTACCGGTTTCCGAGCCCCCACTATTGGTCAGTCGATGGTTCGCAACGTCACTACATCCTTTGCCGCCGGCAAAGGTCTGGTTGACAACGCCACATTGCCGCCGACGCACCCAATCTCTGTGCTCAAAGGCGGTAAAGCCTTAACACCGGAAGAATCAGTGAACTTGTCCTTCGGTGCTGTGGTTGAAGTTGACGACTTGTACCTGACCATGGATTTCTTCCAGATTAAGGTCGACGACCGGATCAGTCAGTCATCGTCACAGGAACTGACCCCAACTGATATCCAGCAATTACTGGCGCTGGGCGTCCGCGATGCATCAAGTTTCACCGGTGTAAAATATTTCACCAATGACTTTGATACCACCACCAAGGGCGCAGATTTTGTGGCGAACTATGGATTGGATCAGTTTGGTGGCCGCACCACATTCGCACTGGCTGCCAACTGGACGCAAACAACGGTAGATCGCCATTCTGACTACATCTGGGAAGCGAAAATCAAGCAGATTGAAGAAGGCTTACCAAGCGTACGTGGCAGCTTCACCGTCAGCCACAATCAAGGCGCCTGGAATGGTTATGTCAGATTAAATCACTATGGCAATTACTACGAGGATCACGCAGATTCAGGTGTGGTCTCTGCCGCGGACGGTGGTTTACCGCTGTATCCGGGTGCTGAGATGACCGTAGACGCCGAAGTGACCTACAACTTTAACGACAACTACAGCATCGCCTTAGGTGCATCAAACCTGTTCGATGAGCTGCCAGACGAAAACGAATGGTCAGAAGTTCTGGGGGCGAAGTATCCAACGACTACAAGGAAGAGCTACTCTATACGTACTAATTTTAGGCTAGGTAGCAATTTAATAGCG
>CALJUX010000076.1 GCA_937978655.1 uncultured Chromatiaceae bacterium | reverse complement strand
CCTGTCCGGTTCTGGCAGGAGAATGTGGAGTGATTGATATGGCACTGTTAGGCGTGATCAGGCGCTGGTATTTTCGCGACGGGATGTCCAAGCGCGAAATTGCCAGGCGGACCGGGTTGTCCAGAAACACCCTGAAGAAATATCTGAGCCAATCGCAGGTCGAGCCGGTGTATTCACCGCGCCAGTCGAGCAGCAAGTTGGATGATTTTGTCGCCATCCTGCGTGATGCACTCATCTTTGAAGCCAAAAAACCGCGCAAACAGCGTAAGACAGTAAAGCAGCTGTACCATGATTTGCTACCCCAGGGGTATTGCGGCTCCTATGACCGGGTGGCGGCGTTTGCCCGCCATTGGCGCACAGAGCAGTCGGTCAGCAAACAAGTCTATGTCCCTTTGCTATTTGCGCCTGGTGAGGCCTTCCAGTTTGACTGGGGCGAGAACTGGGTGTCGATTGCCGGTAAAAAAGTCAAAGTGCAGGTCGCGCACTTTAAGCTCTGTCACAGCAAAGCAGGCTATCAACGGGCGTACTGGACGCAAACCCACGAAATGCTGTTTGATGCGCACAATCATGCCTTCCGAGTGTTTGGCGGAGTGCCAGCGCGTGGCATTTACGACAATATGAAAACGGCGGTGGATAAGATTGGCCGCGGCAAAGAGCGGGTGATTAACAAGCGCTTTTTGGCGATGGCCAGTCATTATCTGTTTGATGCCGACTTCTGTAATCCGGCGTCAGGCTGGGAAAAAGGTCAGGTTGAGAAGTCGGTACAGGATGGCCGCTACGCGCTGTGGCATCAGGCGCCGGCGTTTGCTTCCCTTGATGAGCTTAACGACTGGCTGGAGCGTGAGTGTTTGGCGCTCTGGCGAGCGCACAAACATCCTGAGCGCAAACCATTGACCGTGCAGCAATGCTTGCAGGCGGAGCAGCCGCACCTGATGCAAGTCAGTGCGCTGTTTGATGGCTTTACCGAACATAGCAAAGTGGTCTCGTCGACCTGCTTAGTCACGTTTGAATGCAATAAATACAGTGTACCGGCCAGTTTCGCCAATCGCCGCATCAGTGTGCGGGTGTACCCGGACCATCTGGAGATGATTGCCGAAGGCCGGCAAATCACGTCCCATCAACGGGTGTTCAGCCGAGACCACAGCGCACCCGGTCAGGTCATTTACAACTGGCGGCATTATCTGCTGGTGGCGCAGCGTAAACCAGGTGCACTGCGTAACGGTGCCCCCTTCCAGAGCTTGCCAGATGCGTTTAAACAGCTGCAGCAGGTGCTGACGCAAAAGATTGGCGGCGACCGGGAGATGGTCGATATCCTGGCCTTGGTGCTGCACCATGAGTCAGAGCATGTCGAGCAGGCGATTGCTATGGCACTGCAAAGTGGCTGTGCTTCAAAAGACCATATCATCAACTGTCTGCATCGGTTGATTGAGGCGTCACCGCCAGAGCCAGTCCCCGTGGCTGTGCAATTGCAACTGACTGTCGAGCCGACCAGCGATACCGGGCGCTACGAGCAGCTAAGGAGTCGGTATGCACATTGAAGCGTTACTCGCGATACTCAAACAGCTGAAACTCTATGGTATGCGTCAGAGTGTGCAGGACTTAAGCTTACAAAATGCCCCGGCCTGGCAACAGGCGCAGCCAATGCTGGAGACGTTGTTAAGAGCTGAAGTCGCGGACCGGGAAGTGCGCTCCGTCGCATACCAGATGAGTGCAGCCAGGTTCCCGGCATACCGCGACCTGTATGGGTTTAACTTCGCTGAAAGTGAAGTGGATGAAAGGCTGGTGCAGGATTTACATCGCTGCGAGTTCATTCAGAGCAGTCAAAATCTGGTGTTCGTTGGCGGGCCCGGCACCGGTAAAACCCATCTGGCCACGGCAATTGGGGTTCAGGCCATTCAGCATCACCAGCTTCGGGTGCGGTTTATCTCCACACTGGAATTGGTCAATGCGCTGGAACTGGAAAAGCGCAAAGAGCAATGTGGCCGTATTGCAGCAAGGCTCAGCGGTGTGGACTTAGTGGTGCTGGATGAGCTGGGGTATGTGCCGTTTAGTCAAAATGGTGGTGCATTATTGTTCCATCTGCTCAATAAGCTGTATGAAAAAACCAGCGTCATTATCACCACCAACCTGAACTTCAGCGAATGGCCCAAGGTGTTCGGCGATGCAAAGATGACCACAGCACTGTTGGACCGGCTCACCCATCACTGCCATATCATCGAGACCGGCAACAACAGTTATCGGTTTAAAGAATCAACCAAAAAACAAAAACAGCGCGGAGGTAAGGCTTGAGAAAAGACAAATCTTATTGCAATACTGACTGAGTAAAGCGGATCAAAATTCGATGCAAATGGTGGATCAGTTTTGCCTGCAAATTAACAATTTTGTTAAAGCAGGCTCATTAAACAACATCTGCACTTTCTCAAGTAAGCGCTGCTGTTCTTCAGTTGGTCTCAAAGTTAACACCATAAAATGATCACCTTTTTGATAGCAAATTCACTATAAGCTACTTCTTAAAATTCATTTATGCAATCATTTAAAGCGTTAAACAAAAAATAAATTTGTTTTTTGCTATCTTTTTATTGCTTTTTCGGACATTTTGTCCGATAATATATATCGAAGGCCGGGCAAGTTGCCAAGGTCAATACCGGAGTTATCCCGATGACTGAAAACGAAAAACTGATTGTTGCAACAGCAATCAACATCTTAGACAGCTATCTGCGTAAAGATCAGGTCATGTTCAATGACCCTGATGCAGTACGTAATTATCTGCGCCTGCAACTGGCAACACTGGAAGAAGAAAACTTTGTTTGTCTTTTTCTGGACTCACAACACCGTTTGCTGGCAAACGAAACGGTCTCAAAAGGCACTTTGGATAGTGCTGCGGTTTACCCACGTGTAATAGTCAAAAAATCGCTGTCGTATAACGCTGCAGCAGTGATTCTGTCGCACAATCACCCGTCAGGTGTTGCAGAGCCAAGCCGTGCGGATCGGGCTATTACAGAGCGCTTATCACAAGCTTTGGCACTGGTTGATATTCGGGTTCTGGATCACTTTGTTGTAGGTAATCCAGATATTGTTTCGTTTGCGGAACGGGGCTGGCTGTAACCCGTTGTGGTCGGGGCTGGTTTAACAGCCCCTTTCTTTGATAAGAGGTGATGCAATGGAAACTCAAGCTATTTATGGCGTAAAACCAACAGTCTCTATTCGTGAATCGTGTTTCTTGCCAGTGGCAGAGGGTTGGACTGCGCCGACAACAGACGAGCTAGAAACAATGCTTGTGATGATTCGCTGGAAAGCTGGTGATTTGATGCGGATTCTAGGCGTGACTGATAGAACGGTACGGCGTTGGTTGAGTGGCCAGACTGAGATCCCGTTTGCTGCATGGTGCATTATGTCGTATCAGGCTGGTTATGGTGAGATTTGGAAGGGGTCAGGTCGGGGCCATGATTATAGTTGGATGGCTGGCATGTCTACCCGATTGCGCAATAACTTGGTTCGGGAGGGGATTACATCTTTAGATTCACTGCGCCAGTTGTTTCAAGAATGGGCGCCCGCACAATGGATCGCGTTAGATAATTTTGGTAATAAATGTTACGACGAATTGCGTGTGTGGCTGGCTGAAGGGGTAGGGGATGATCATTGTTGATACACCGTATCATATTACTTTTGATGAATTAGCAGATTTGCCTGCATTTGCTTGTACAGGTAAATGCCGGAAAGTCTGGTGGACAAATATGTTCGAGGATAGGCCAGCAGGTATATGTCCGCTGTGTGGTGGTACTTTGTGTGAAGCTGTTGAAAAAGTGCATTACAGTGTGTTGGCCAGAGCTAATAGGCCGTTGAAACTCAGCGACTTTCAGTCTGTTCAGAAAATGGATCATCGGGATAAACAGACCGTGAAAGGATTGCTTGCTGGTCAGACTGTTATCCACAATTTGAGCATGGTTAAACCGGCTTTTGTGGACAAAGCGAAAAGTGAATGGTGTTAAGGGAGAAATGAGATTTGGTTAAGCTTACAACGCCGTACAAGTCGCGAGTGGCACACGTGATACAAATAGAAAAGGTTTGTCTCTATTTGTTGGTTCATCCTTCAGATGAACTTCTGCTGTGTTCTAATGACGCTGGCCATTTTCCAGCAAGCCGCTGGGACGCGGCTTGCATACATTATATAAAAAATGAAAACTCATATTTCATGTGCAAATACCGCGCTTCTGAACCCAAGTTCAAAATAAACAGTGATGATGAGGATGTTTGCAGAGCAGTAGCTGAAGCTTGCGGTATACCATTTCATGGTAAAAATGCTCTATCAATGTTTAGTGGCATCAATTCCGAAACTGCAAGGGGCTTTTTGCGCTGGTCGATGAAACATAAGCGATTGGCTTTACCTTTTACGTCCATTTTGGACTCAATAGTGGCCGCAGGTATCGAACCTTTAAACGAAACTGAATACAGCGGAAATTGATACTTTTTATCTGAGAAAACGGGTTATCATAATTACCAACGTCAGGCAGGCGTCGCCGGTTCCCAACCGGCTTTTTTATTTTGATAGCATTTTTTCGTATCGAGCAGCTGCCGGTCGCGCCATTTTGATAGCATATTTTGACCTGGCCAACTGCTGCAGCTAAATTTTTTGCTATCAGTAAAACTTTATTTTGCAGGATGAAACTCTATTTTCATGGATGACACTTTATTTTCATCCCACACCAATTCGTAAAGTGCCATTTCGTATCATACGTTTCGTATCATACCTTTTCGGTGATACGGATTTGATAGCAAAAATTCACATCGAGCGGGACGAGCTCGGCCCCAAGTGATGGCAAAAACAAGAATCCGGAGCGAACCAGGCGCGCTGTTTTGATAGCAAAAAACAAACCCCGCCAAGTGGGTGCTTGACGGGGTTGCTGGGAACGTCGTTTGGAAAGCCGACACCTCAGTATTGTGGCCAATGCCGGTGCTGTCAAATGGCCAAACCTTTCGCAAGCGAAAGTTGCCGCCACCGGCCCGCGCCGGTATAGTGATCCCAAGGCCGCGCCCGCTGCCTTGGTCCCCAAAAAATGACCACTTCGCCGGAAGTGGGGCGGGGCGCTGATAACGGATGTTATGTTAAAGTCATTTACACTCTGATAACCATTTTTCTGACTTTCCCCCAAACCCTCAAAACAGCCCCCGATTTATTGTTGCACAATATCCGCTAATGCGTTGACTTTAGCCGCTAATGCGTTACACTGAGGCATAGGCTACTTTTTCAGCACTCAGTTAAGGACGCAAAATATGCAACACATTGACAACTCGATCCGAATGCTTGTTTACCTCTTAATCGCTTTCGCGGTTGGTCTGGCCATTGCGCTACTCGCTGGCGAGATCCCCGCATGGGTTGGCGCTGGTGCACAACAGAATCCTATCGGTGCTGCAGTGCTGTTGCTGTCTGTATCAGGTTGCGCCCTGGCACTAAACAAAGGCCGTTAAACGGTTGTTTTTTTACACACGGATCGAGGAAACCAACATGACCTACGAAGAATACGAACAGCAAGAAACGGCAAAAAGAAACGCCGTTTTAGCGACCAGCACTCGCGGAAAATCGGCTTATCATCTGGCCAGCCAAGCCATCGAACATTCCGGCTCAGGTTCTGAAACGGCAGCGCAGCTGCTGCTGTCAATGGAATACGGCACCCCTTTTAACGTACAGAACCTGTACAAATTGGACTCAGAAAACCGCGCTCATGCAGAAATTGCGATTGCCGGTTGTGTGGCTCATGAACTGTGGCCTTCCCGCTGGATGAATGACGAAGGGTTTGATGGCAGTGAGGTCATGAAGCAGCTGCGCGACAAATGGCAACCAGTGTAAGCGGGAGAACAATATGAATCGGTCAACAAGTTTGATTCTAATGGCGGCAGTTTGTGGCTTACCCGTGACAACCGATATGGCTTCTACAGTAAAAAATCCAGAATTATTTTACATAAGCACAACATTGATGATCATTCTATTTTTTACCGGAATTTTTTATTGGGTAAAAGACGGTGCTTAAGAGGAACAACATAATGACAGATGACAAACCACAGGATGACTTGATTGTGTCAATGTCTCCAACCGTCTTTGCGTTTTCATGCCTTGGGTTGGCCATTGCTCATGGGATCTCACCAAGTCAGTTTGGTGAGTATGCGCATGTTGCAGGAAAGTTGTTCAATGGCACGTGGGCATTTTGGGTGGCGATAGCAGTCACTTTACTGATAATGCTTTCTTTTGGTTTACCCTCACTCAAAAAAGCCGGTATTGCTCTGGCTATCGGCGTGATCGGCTCACTATCTATCGTGTCGCTTGCGGCTTTACAGCTGAACTGGTTAGTTTGCATGGCTTTGTTTTTTGCAGTGTTAGTCCCTGCAGGCGTGTTTGCATTTCGCAAAACAACTGGTATTAGGGGCGAAGCATGACATACGAAGTGGCGCAAGAACAATTACCGGAGTGGATTCAAAAAGCTATCGCTTTTGACCAGGAAGAAATGCACAGGGCATTAGCGGAGTATCCGAACCTTGCGCCGGAGGAATGCTGCCCACACAGCTCAGCGGACAGTCAGTATATCGGTGACGGCGACTCCCAGCACACGTGCCGGTGTTGTGGCTATTACTGGCTTACAAGCAATCCCAGACACCAAGAATAAGGAAACTACAGCATGGACAAAATAAAGCGTTTTTTATCGTTAAATTACCTCACTTTAAATGACGTGAAGCTTAGTAAGGCCGGTACAAAAGTATGGTACGAACAATTGACCAGTTAGCTTTCGCTTCTGGCGAACACAAATTTATCAACGAAAAGGACGAAAAAACCATGAACAAAGAACAATTGTTGCAGGTTGGCCCAAAAGCAGGACTGGTGGTATTCGGCGTTGCTGCTGTCGCGCTTCTGCTGGCCATTATGCAGTACCCCAATACTTCCGCATTCGGATGGATAGTCCCAATTGGGATCATTTCTGTTTATGTGTTGTTCAATATGTGGACAGCGGCCATCAACACAAAACACAAAAAGCCAGCTCTGAACATTAAAAATCAGTTGACCTGGAGGCAGCTGATTGTACAGCTCGTAACATACTCTACGCTGTATTTTGTAACCACTGGCCTGCTACGCGGTAGCGTGGGTGGTTACAACGAGTTGTTTTCAGTTGTCATTGCGGTGGTGTATTTCTTCGCAGTTCCGATGGCCCTGAGCCGCTTTTTTTGGACAAAAAAATAGGGTGTAAATGATGAAAGCCATGTTAAAGATAATCTTCGCAGTCATTGTTGTTGTTTTTTTGGCCGGTATTTATGAGCAACTTAGTTTATCGAATATGACCGAGCAGCAGAGAACTGAGCATGTCGCAGCTAAAGAAAGAGATGCTGCAGCGGCGGCAATTGCTGACAGTGAACGTCTTAAAAACGATGAACGCATCGGTAATTTAAGTTGGTCCGACTTACAGAGTGATGAAGACCGCTCAGCGTGGATATTTAACAAAGCTATGCCTTGGGTATACGGTTTACTTGTCTTTGGCACATTCTGGGTGCTTGTACAAATGGTATTAAATCGCCGCAATCGCTAATTTTCGGAAGCATATTATGAAATTGAACGTACAACTTACACCATCCCAAGCAAAGTTTGCACTTTGGATTGAGCTGAATACACCGTATCTGATGCCATTATTTGATTTTAACGAAAGGTCTTACCTTGTAGATAAGGTTGATAACTTTCTAGGCGTTGCCTCACATGGCGAGGCTATTATGGCTCGCTTTGTTTTGGGTGTCTGGCGCGGTGAAGACAAATTTAATTTTGACTTTACAGAAGCTGCATCTGTTCTCGATAGAAATCAGCGCCAGGTTATTACAGATTGGATGCTTGATCCGTTCTGGCCGTAATTAGCAGCTTAAAGAGGTCTTATGATGAAAAATTGGTTTGCTGGGCTGCTCAGATCCATAACAAGTGGCCAACAAGAAAGTATCTCTAACGCAATCGCGGTTATTGAGCAGCGTGGCATGAAAGCGCATCTGTATTTTCCGGCTACGGGTCGCCACACAGAGCATGAGCTTGCCCTTGCGCTGACAATTTTAGGTAGTAACGGCTTCATCATCACTGATGGCCAAGGCGAGATTGTTGGCAAAGTCTCAACTCACGGCTTGAGTAGTGAAGAAATGGCGATGATCCGGCGCTCTACATTTAAAATAGTTGACGAAGTATGAGACAGAAAGAACTGAGTTTACTTTTTGAAGCCGGTGACTTACTAAGCGCAATGATCTGTGCTGTACCAATGCAGCCGGGCTGTTATCAGCTGATGTTTAAACGCCGTTCTGGTGCGCCAGTCCTTCTGTTGCCAGCCAGAGCGCCAAAAGCCGATACAACACCGCGAGTATTTACAACACTCGATGGTGCGTGGTCAGTTTGTCAGGCAATAGGCTTCAGAGAAGCCCGAATTGTACAGAACTGAAATCATGAAACACGATTGGGAAAAAGTGCCGGAAGGGATAGAGGGTATTTGGACGCATGGCAAAAGGCGCTGCAAAAATTGTGGCGCTGTTCAAACAAAACATGCAAACCATGAGTGGATGCGAGTAAAAAGTTATAGCTGGATGCCACTTGCTGGCCGGTGCAAACCCCAAAAGTTAGACCCCTCATAATAACACTGTCCAATTCCAACGCATGATTTTTTCTGCCATAGAATCAGCATTGGCCTGTGTGGCCAACTACCTAACAGATAATCGAGAGTGTGAAATATGAATTACCAACAGATCCATGCAGCACTAACCGAGTCGGCTGAAAAGGGCGAGGTGTGTAGAATAATGCGTTCGTTCATTGACTATAATCTGGTATTGACCGCTAAAACAGAACAATACGCATGGGATTGGTTAGGCTACTCGCCAATTGACGCAGAATTAAAGCCAGATGGCCAATTGCCAACCTTTTATGAGATAACACACGCGGCAGTAAATGGCTATTGCCGTGAGTTTATTAACACATCATATAGTGGTCCATTGCCGGAAGGATATACAGCGGAACAGTACCTGTCACAATTTGAGGAATTGGCATCGTATCCGTCAGCAGACGAACTCCGTGCCAGCGGCGACATTTATCACAGTTTGTCAAACGACCTCTACGGGAAAGCCGCTATCGAGTCGATCTATTTCGAGCGGTGGCGAAAATAATGATAGCATTTTGAAGCCAGGCGGTCGCGCCGGCTTCATCTTTTTGCCATCATTTTTACGGCCCGGGTTTTCCACTCGAAAGTTATTTGATAGCAAATCTACAGCGTCATTTTCAAATGACTATCAAACTGTGTGTTAATAGCGCTGGGACTACAGCGCAAGCACCACTAACACCCCACGCCAAATAAGAACGTAGTTCAAAGCTGTTAATAAGTATGCTGCAGCTCAGTAGTAACACGGCCAAGGCAGGAAGCAAAGTATTTGGCATTGCAATGTTAAATACATACAACGCCCACAATCCCAACGCAGCCAGCATTGAAAAACCGATAAAATCCAGTAAGACAGGCTTTATCCGAGGGACGCGCAAAACAAGTTCAGGGTAGTTTTCAGACGCCATATTGTGGTCCTCACATCGAAAGAAGCCGTCTTGCGACGGCTTCTAATGTATTGCTTAAAGAATGCCACTCAGAGACCGAACTAAGCCGTTAACAAGCTCTGGCTCTGCTTCTTCCCACTTCATGTTAACCTGATTGGCATACGACATGATCCGGGTCTGATAGCGTTTCCAATCGGTTTCCTCGGATGAACTGACCTGTTTCACACCACTATTGCCTTGCTTCAGAGTGGCACTTTGCGACTCGCGTACAACAACGCCTTTTTTAGCGCGTTCTGAAATTTGAATGTCAGTAATAATGGAGTAATGGACATCTTTAATCATGGCGTCAGCGGCCAGGCCAATTAAAGCACCGGCGACTGTAGCGGCCTTTTGGCCACCACCGCTACCAAACTGATTGCCAATAGCGCCACCAACAACGGCAGCACCAAAACCACGGCCTACCATGTTTTCAGCTTCGCGCTGATCTGACTCACCGACTTGCAGCACATTGGCCTGCAATAAAAAATTGGCTTGATCCGGGTCGCGCACAACGCGATAACCTTTGCCAGTTACAGCTGCAACGATAGCCGGTTCTAAACTAAGCCCCGGCTTGTCGCTGGTGTTTCTGATCTGGACATATACAGTGCGTTTATCATCAGCTACCGGGTCTAAAAATACCGTATCGCTCATTTTGGTTTGTACTGTCAGGTTGCGCTTGCCAATAGCCGTTGACGTTGCGGCACAGCCTGATAATGCCAGCGTGGCAGCTGCAATGGATGCCACTAACAGTTTGCTTTTAAACATAACTTTCCTTATCTACGTTGGTTAAAATTGTGAGCCATTAACGACTTGGCCAAGTCACACCACTTAGTTGCAGGTGCCTCAATGTATTGTTGTTCTGAGCTTATCGATCAGCTGACCATAAGCCCCTAAAGCAGATTCATAACTGCTGTACATGCCACCACCGACGCGTACCGGTAGATTGCTGGCATATTGATAAATCACGAGCATCAGGCCGCTGCTGCAGGGCATGATTTTATACAAGTGTTCCAGGCTATTGTTTTTCTCCGCCCATAAAGCTAATTCAGCAATGGCGGCTTCTTCGCTAATTGTCAGCATCAGAGATCCTTTTACATAAAAAACAAATAACCGGCCTTTTCCATAGGGATGCGAACCAGCAGCAATACGGCTAAATGAACAGGATAAAAGCCATAAAAAAGCCACTGGAAACGAGGCAGATTAAATGTGTGGTGTACGATGACTGCGGCCACAGGTAGCGCTAGCAGCGCGTAACCGTTGCCGTTAATCCATGTCAATGAACAAAGCGCCACAAAAACCCCAAAGAAGCGCCATAAATTAGGTTTCTTGCAAAACAAATAAGTCACAACGACCAGAAAAACCGCTGGCCACATAAATTCGACCAGCGCACCACAAACAGCGAAGATTGCCGCAGCAAGACACAAATACAGTGGCCTGCCTACACCCAGCGCATAAATAACCGCTGTAGCAACTCCGAGAGTGAAAAATATGTTGAGCGGCCACCAACCATGTTGAACACCACCCAACGCAATATAAAACGGTGTACTAACCACCCCGGCTATAAGTAGCCGGGTTATCAACCTTTTATAAAATCCAACCTGATCGCCGTACTGTGCACAGTTAAAAGCTAACACCATGCCAAACAACGGCATTGCTAACCGGCCTAATTCAAATAAGGCCGGGATGGTGCCATTAAACAGGTACTTGTTAATGTGATCCCCAATCATCAGGACCAACGCAACCCATTTAATAACTTCTAAACTGCCAGACGAGGCGACTATGGAATGACGCATATTTGATTGCCCTGCGGGTCATTAAAACGCGTTTTGCAACTGTATTCGCAAAGTTGCCGCTCTGCGGGATCTTCAATCAAATCACATTGATAGTTACCCGGTGGAGGTGGCTGAACATTGACATAGCACATTTGCTGGCCATTCTGACCCACTCGTGTATCTGTGCAGCTGCTTTCGCATAATGCCCGCTCTGTATAGTCAGCAAACTGGGAGCACTCATAAACGCCATCACTGAGCGGAGCAACATCAACAAAACAAGTGCTGCCAAAGCGCACTGAGCAACTTGCATAGCAAGCGCTACGTTCATCAGAATCGGCGTAACTATCACAATCATAAACACCACGCGGCGGCTGATCTGCTGCATAACATTGGTTACGTTCTGTCGGTGATTGAATGGCTGAACACTGAACAAGTTCCTCATTGCCAGTTGGCACATTATTGGCGTCAACAATCGGACAACGCGGACGGCGTTTGAATGGTCCTAACGTGGCCATGTAGATTGTCCAGTCTCTAATAACGCGGCGGCACTCGCTATGTGACTCAGGAATAACTATCCCAACCGCACATAAAATCATTTCACAGGCAAGCCCCTGCCCTTTTTTCAGCTGTACCCCAGCTGCAGCACTCGGAGCAGCCCAACTGAGTGCCAGCACTGCCCCTATGGTCAACAGTAATTTTTTAATCATGGTTAGTCCTCTGATTTGCCTTTATTCACAAACGCAGATACTTCATCGTTCACCGGCTGTGTAGGTTGTGTATTAACAGGTTGCTCAGAACCAGCAGCCATACTGCCAGCTGAGGCTTTAGCGGCTAAAAATTCGCGGGCATCAGCTGCGCGGTCTTTGCGTTCTGATGTTTGTTGAGCCGCTTCAGCAGCGGCAATTGCTTTATTATCATGGCGTTCTTGCCGTGCTTCGCCGGGGTTTTGGATCTCTGACGCAATTTGTCCCCCAACGCTGCCTGCAATAGCCTCTTTGACATTATCCATTTGATTAGCAACTGCCTCGCGGGCTGTTGCCCCAGCGCCCCGACCAAGGTTTGCGGCCATGTCAGCTGCAAAGGTAGTTGCTGCTTTAATGGCTGATGTCGGATTAGACATGGCGCTACCAAAGCTGCTGAAGTCGCCACCGGCAGCACTACCGCCTGGACTTGGTGAGCTGCCCGCAAACATACCTGTACCAGTTTGCATGTGTTGCTGTGCTTCTTTAAATGCAGCAGCAATAGCACTACCAGCACCGCCTGTTTGTGTAGCGATTGACTGCATTGCTGCAGCACCCATTGCGCCAGCTGTAGCAGCTGCTGCAGCTGCACCAATGGCCGCACCAGCACCAAAGTTACCAATACCTAAATTACCAACACTTGAGCCGTTAACGATCCCTGAAAGCATGGCAGGAACTTTATTTACCAGTATCAGTAATGTTATCGACACAACCAGAACAACAGCCAACTCATTCATGTTGATGTCGCCAGACATCGCAAGCGCGTAATTGACGATTATGTCTTTACCAATACCTATCAGTAAAACCATGCTGAAAAGCTGAATGGCCAAACCCAATACAGTTTTGTAGTAGTTAATGGCCATGTCAGATGTCCATTTGGAACCGCCAAAGCCAAGATAAAAAATACCGGCATAGGCAAGTATCCAACCAGACACCATCAGCAACAGCATGTTGATACTTACAAGGGCTAACACAACCAAAATGATCAAACCAACAATAAGCGCCACTGCGCTATCAATTGGGTCCCAAAGTGATGTGTGGCTTAAAATAACATCAACAATCATGAACCCGAGATCCACAATTTCCGACGGCAATAACTGACTTGGTAGCCCGCTTGCATCAGCTGCAATCATCATTAAGCTGCTCATGATGTCTTGAGCAAACTGCGGTCCATTATCTAATAACCAAAAGAAAAACCCGACAAACAAAGTAAACCGGATAAATTCCCCGAAAAAAGCGGCTATGTCGGCTTTTTGCAACAACATAAAGCCGAATGTAACGGTCATACTAATTACGACTAATGCCCAAAATAGCCACGTGGCATAACCTTCTATTTTTGCGCCCCAAGTTGCAGCAGCATTTTGGTACTCGCTCAGCACTCCGTTAAGTACGTTCTTATTACTAATTTCAGCAAATGCGTCAGGTGCGTAGCCAATCAAAACTAGCACCAGCATGGCCAATATAGATGCCTTTATAAACGCGTGGATGGACATATATCCCCCTAGTTCTTTTTGGCCCATTCGTTATCGTCACTCGGTTGAAACCGTGATTCTCTGGATTTCAACCGTGCACAATGGGCCTGCGCTTTCGCTCGATGTTCCGGGTGACTTATGGCCTCTACAGCCTCTGCATTTTTACAATCCACCTTCGCAACATCGAATGGCGGTGGTGCTGTGTCACAACCAGAAATACACAGCAAAACAACAGTACAACTGAATAATTTTCTTAACATTTTAAAACCCCCAGGCGTCAGGATCTGACTCTTCAAAACGGCTCTCTCTCGCCTTTTCAATAGCCGCATTCTTTAATGCAGCTTCATCAGCTTGAGCTTGGTTGCTGGCTGCAATCGCACTTTGCTGAGTGATCAGCAGGCCGCGAATTTGCAACAGTTGGTTTGCTTGTTGGCTGGCTAACTGGTTGGCATGTTGGATAGCTTCTAACTGCCCTTCAGCCGTTACAGCGTTAGCTTGTAACGCCCGCAGCCGGTTGGCATCTGAAACCATTTCTTGCTGCTGCTGTTCCAGCCCTTTTAACATGGCATCATTAGCATGTTTAACGGTCTTTGACCGTTCATCTGCCTGATCCCGCTGTTGGTTGATAAATGTCAGCATGTCTTCCCGTGAACAACCTGCGCTAAGGCACTGCGCATCCTTGTAGTTGCGAAGGTGTTTGAATTTGCCCAGATAGTTATCAATCGATCCATACTGGTTTCTGTAGTGGTCGATAGTGTCCATCTGAGATAACAAGTCTTGAATGATGTTGTCCGCGTCATCCCATAAAAACGCACCGGGATTCAGCGAATTTTTAATTTGGTTTTGTAGCTGCAGCAGCTGGGTTTGGTACGACTGAATCATTTGCAGCGTCTGCTGAACACTTTGGACCGCATTTAAAACATGCTGTACCAGACCGACCGCATCAATGACCGGAATACCAGCGCTCACAGTCGATGGAACGCCAACAGACAGCCCCATTACCAGAGCAATTTTAGCGGCTAAATTATTTTTTCGATGTGCTTTCATTGCATTATCTCCTTAATAATCAAAGCTTTGGTAAGGTTTGGTAAAGGCTAAATCCTTGCTTACCATGATGTTGAAACGATAGCCCGGTCTGATCTCAATCGTCGGTGCTATGTTCAAGTTTTTCTGCAACATCTGCGCTGTTGCTTGACCCAGTTGTTGCCCCATCGCCTCGCTCAGAGCATCGCCAGCTTTACGGCGTTGACCGAACTCAGCACCGCCATCGTCTTGCGATACTTCAACACCGGCCACCACAACAGACATCAGCATGGCTGAACCAAAAATACGCCAGAAATGATGATTAACTTGGTCCTTAAAGCCCGCATAACCAGCACCATCAGCCCCTTGCATTGCGCCAATATCCAGTGCTTTACCATCAGGAAAAACGATGCGTTGCCATGCAACCATCACGCGTTCTTGGCCGTAGGAAATGCTGCTGCCGTATGAGCCTACTAATCTTGAACCTTGCGGGATTAACAGATGCTGACCAGTTGCTGTATCGTAGACATCTTGGCTAATTTGCGCCTGTAATTGCCCCGGTAAATCGGAGTTAACACCGGAAATCATGATGCCTGGGATCACGTAGCCCGCCCGAAGTAAATAGGGGGTGCTTGGTGTATCTATTTGACTGTCCAGTGCCCAGCGGTCAGCCTTGCCATCAAACTGACTATACGCACCGCTTTGGTCGGCGTTTCCAACGCGAGCTGCAGCCAACGTCCGGCCAGCAGAACTTGGTGCACCACCGCTTAACCCAGCACCTGCGATACCACTGTTTTGCAATGCAGCTAACCGGGCTTGATAGGTTGCCATCGGATCACCACTGGCTAACTGTGCACTGGTGCTTTCTAACTGACGCTGAATTTCTTCTAACTGCGCTAATTGGCCATTACGACCTGAACCACTATTACCAGCAGACTGCAGGCCCATGCGAGAGCCACCACTAGGGCTATTAGTATTCACGGATGTTTTAGCTGTTACCGCTTGTTCAAACACCCTTAACCTGGCGTCCTCAATCCGACGACGTAAGTCGTCTAGACGTTTTTGGTCTTCGCTACCTTCCGGCTTGTTTGGCAGGCCGCGTTGTTGGTTTGGTGCTGGTTGAGCCACGATTGCCTGAACCTCTGGACTGAGTTCAGCCGGTGGAACCTCAGTGCTAGGTTTCTTACCAACTTGATCAGCCAAGGTTTGTCCTTCCGTTCTTGCTTCTTCAGCAAGCCGTGCCTCAGCTTCCAACGGGCTTTCAATTGGCTCAGACGGTTCTATATAGCCACTTTCATAACCTCGCGTGATGTCCTCGGCCAACGAAGTCGCCGCTTTGCCTACTTTCGCGTCAGCCGGTGTATTTTTCATTTCTTCCTGCTGTGCAGCCCGATCAGCGGCAACCAGCATGATGATCAGCAGAAAAACACCAAAACCGGCTGCGAGAATATATAACGGCCAGTTGTTTACACGCTTCACCCCCGCGCCATGCGCGGTAGGTGAGCTATTTGGGTCCATATTGGCTGTGCTCATGCCGTTTACTCCTGCCGGGTCCAGTGACCTAATGGCACCAGTTGGTTTTGTTCAACACCATAAAGACGGCTTGCAGAACCTTGCCCAATACGCAATGTCACGACAAAGCGAGTTTCGTCCATATAGTCAATGACATAAGCCAGTTTATGACCGTCGGTTGCGTTATCACTGCCAGCCTCGGCAACCGCAAAACCGTAGTCGCGCAGCGCTTTAATTAGTGTTGCGCCGTAAACGTCTTTAGCCGGATGGATCAGCACAAATTTGGTTGCTGCCGGGGCAAAGGTCTGTTGCAACTGCTTGGCAGTATCAATGGCCATGCTGGCATTCAGTGATCGTTGTTGGTCGCTGGTTTTAGTAAAATTGCCATAAGGCGAATTGCTGCTGCAGGCTGTCAGGCCCAGCGCTAATACAATAATGGCCAGAGCTTTCATGTTACTGCCCCCGTGTAATAGTGATACGGGCTTGTGCACGGCCAACGCCAGCAATCAGAACCGCTTTGTCAAAAACCGAATCAACAATGTAGCGATCCCCTTGAACGCGATAGTTCACAAGAATTTCTTCATCATCCGTAAAGGCCGCTTTTGATTCCCGTACAACTAACAAGGCCGGTGCTTCAGACTGGTTAATCGTTGTTGGCATCTGAATGATGGTTTTTTTGCCATCGTTATAAACGCGAACTGGTTTCCATGCGGCCTTACCGTCAATGACATAGTTAAAGTTGAGATCGCCAAGATACTCGCCGGTTTGCGGGATTGTTTTAGTTTCACGCTCAACGGTTTCGCGTTTAGTGATCTGCTCCCACTTGGCCAGTGCATCATCAGGGTAGGTAAAACTTACACGCGGCATAAACTCGGTGCGGTGGCTCCGTAACCGAAAGTTATAGGTGCGGCGGTCCGTGGTAACAATCAACGTGGTATCTAAACCGACGTCATGCGGCTTGATAATCACGTGGATAATTTCATTGGCACCAGTACCAGTAATTGCAGGCGCAGCGGTCCAACGTGCTGTATCGCCTAAATGGAGACCTTGCACTTTTTCGCCTGGCTGCAATTGAATGTCACATACCTGCATAACCGCACACACGATAGAGGGCTGGCTGGCACCGTACAGGAAACTAATACTGCCATCTGGGCCTTGAACGGGCTTCATGCCGGTAGCGCTGGTGTCTTTCCAGCGCTTTGCAATCGCAATGGCCTGCTTTTCCTGATACGTCAATTCAGGGTTTTTGCCGGGAAAATACAGCTTTTCATACTCATTCTGATTGGGTAATGCAGCAGCTGCAGGCTGTTGGTTAACAGGCTGGGGCGCACTGTCCGCAGTGGGTTGCGCTGTCGGTAAAGAAGCAACTTCTTGTGCTGTGGCCGCTTGGATACTCAGGGCCAGTACGGTATATAAAAATGTCTTTTTCATGGCGTAAATCCTTTATTTATCCAGTATGCGTGACCAGTTGAAATCAACGACGAACACACCCAGCGGGTTGTTGCGCAACTGAGCTTCGCTTGTTTCTTCAGTGGGTTCGATGATGCCTACGTTGATCAGCGCCCGCATCTTGATAGGTTTGGTTGTCAGTGTGCCTTTGCGGTCCCGGATGGTTTCTACCCAATCGACCTGCCACGTTTGCGCGGTCTGTTGCAGAATGCTGGAAATTTCTACCGAGACGGTTTCTTTCTCAGCACGCTTAAACGGGGTATTTTCTGGTTTACCGTTAAGGTATTCGTTCATTTTGGTAAGCGCTGGATCGCCATTGGCCAGCCGCGCGTAAACCTTATAAATTGCATCGCGTTGCAATTGCACATCAAATGTCACCAAGCGACTTTGTGAAATGAACTCAGCCAAGCTAGATTTGATGACGCGAGGGTCTACCACTACTGTTTGCTGGATGGGGCGCTGTGCTGCGGCCTGTCCTAGCTTGTCTACTTCGATCACGTAGGGAACGAATTTGGACTTTTGAGCAACAGAGATCAGGCCACCAACTGCGGCCAGTGCGATCATCAAACTACCCATACAAAACAGCATCCACATATTGCGCTGGCTCAAGATGCTGCCGGTATGGTCATTCCAACGTCTTCGATAGTTTAAATAAGGGTTTTCAGCGCCACGGCCCCCCCCGCGCCGGTCAGGAACTGCAACCACTGGTGCAGCTACTGCTGCATTCAGGGTTGGCTCTTTTGGTTCCGGTTTTGCCGGTGATTGTTTGAATATCAGGCTTCTCCAATTCATTATGCGGCCCTCGTTGATGGCAAATAGTTGTTAAGTGACAGGCCGCGTTCTGACAGATACACATGAACCCAATCAGCCCCATGCACTTCTTCCAGGCGCTGAATATGAGCAATGGTGTCTTTATCAGAGGCAGCAACAAACGCCAGAGCCAATGGGCCTAAAGCCAGCTCATAAAGGCGTCTGCCTTGTTCAGAAGCAAAGTAGTATTGCCGTTTAGGGGTTGCGCTGGCCAAGATGTCGATCTGCCGTGCATTCAGACCCATGCGGCTATAAATAGCGGCGGTGTCTTCTTCGCGGGCATAAGGATTTGGCAGGTAAATCTTAGTGGCCGTGCTCTCGCTGATCACATCTAAGATGCCCGAATTTACAGCATCGGTCAGACTTTGAGTTGCCATCAATACTAAGCAGTTTGCTTTACGCAATACCTTGAGCCATTCGCGGATTTTTTCACGGAATGCAGGATGTCCCAGCATTAACCACGCTTCATCAAGCATGATGACGGCGGGTTGGCCATGCAGTGACTTTTCAATCCGACGGAATAAATACAACAGAACAGGGAGGGCAAATTTCTCACCAAGATTCATCAGTTGCTCTATCTCAAACACTGTGAAATTACTCAGCGATAAACCGTCTGAATCCGCGTCCAGCAAGTGGCCCATCAAACCGTCAATGGTGTACTGTTTTAATGCTTCCCGGATGGTCAGATCCTGAATACTCGTGACAAAATCTGTCAGGGTTTTGCTACCAGTTTCTGACATGCTGACGATGGTATTGCCGATCTCGTTACGTTGCGCTGGCGTTGTTTCAACACCCTGCAGCTTCAAAATGGTATCAATCCATTCCATCGCCCAAGCGCGATCCGTTTTATCCGCTAAAAAAGCCAGCGGACAGAAATTGAGATTATCGCCCTCGCCCGCAATGGTGTAATGCTGACCACCACTGGCTTTAGCTAAGGCAAACAGCGACATACCTTTGTCAAACGCAAAGATAGTCATGCCTTTGTAACGGCGGAACTGGGCAGCAAGGATTGCAAGATGCGTAGACTTACCGGCACCAGTAGGGCCAAACATCATCGTGTGGCCAACATCGCGCACGTGAAGGTTTAACCGGAACGGGGTTGCACCAGAAGTAACGCAGTGCATCAGCGCTGGGCTTAACGGCGGGTAAAATGGACAGGGGGCGTTATGTGTTCCTGTCCAGATAGTGCTGGTCGGCAGCAGATCGGCCAGATTCATTGTGTTGATAAGCGGGCGGCGTACATTCTCTACAGCGTGACCCGGCAAAGAACCCATGTAGGCATCCATCGTGTTGATGGTTTCAACACGGCCACTAAACCCCAAGTCATTCACCGCTTTAGCAATAAAACGGGCTGCATCTTCGACCTGGCCCCTGTCCTCACTCATGAGTACAACGACGCTGGTGTAATACCCCATCGACACTAAACCGCTATTAATCTCAGCTATAGCGGATTCTGCATCAGCCACCATGTCTACGGCGTCCTGATCGACCACACCATTATTGGTGTTAAACACTTGGTCAAAAAATCCCCGCACTTTTTGACGCCACTTGCGCCGGAATTTTTCCAGATGACTAACGGCCTCGTGAGAGTCCATAAAAATAAATCTGTTAGACCACCGGTATTCACACGGCAATTCAGCCAGTCTGGCTAACACGCCGGGGTATGATTCAAGCGGTAAACCTTCGACAGATACGCACTGGATATAATGACGACCCAGCTTTGGCACGACACCTGTATAGAGTTCTTCCGCCCCAATAAGCTGATCGATATAGACAGGGCGATCAGGCAGGTTAATCGGATGGTTTTTACCAGTCACGCAGTACTGCAGGTACTGTAAAAAGTCGTCCTTTGTTTCCTGCTTGCCATCTTCCGTTGTCGTTTTGATACCCTTTAACCGAGTCATTTTGAACGCACTACTTAAAGCGTCCTCGATGTTCTGGACATCCCGTTTAAACTGCTCAATCAGATTGGTTGTCCGACGTTTGCGGTCAGGTTTTTGGGCGTCGTCGTCAAACATCAGTTCAACAAATTTTGCTTGCGCAAGCAGTGGCGGAAAAAATGTCACTGTCAGCACAAAAACGCCTTCAAACAGATTGCCATAGCCCTCAAATTGGCGGCGACGTTCTTCGTCAATCGCTGCCGTCACGAGGTCTGGGAAATCGCTTAAACCGGGATCGCTATAGTTTGGCGAATGGCGGCGAATGGCATCAATATGCACACACCAACCATTGCCAAGGCCAGACAGCGCACTGTTGATCCGTACAGAAACCAAACTACGCTGTTCATCAGTTGAACTCGCGTTGTCGTCTCCGCGATAGATCCACGCAGCCATAAAACTGCCGTTTTTATTGACAATCACGCCGTCGTCTACAACAGCGGCATAGTTGAGTAAATCAACCATACCAGCTGTCTTTTTGCGGTGTTGGTCAAGGCGTTTGTCTTGGTCGGCCTGCATAATGCGCGTAGCAAGCAAACCGATCAAAACAAGCCCCAAAAACGCCACTGTGTAGGTGATAATTTCGAGTAAGGCCATCACTTATATTCCCTGGTATTTTCACGGAACGGACCTGAACGTGCGGGGTAGTATTTCGCGTACTTGCGGTGACGCAAGTACACGTAACGCATCATTGGATCTGACTTGGCCATCAGTCTGAACACAGCCAGACTGATAACCCACAGCAGAATGCCAACGACTGTTGCCCGCAGTTCCTGCGCTGAAAAAATCAGCGCAGCTGCCATTAAACCGACGAACATCACGAGTTCACGATCTCCACCCATGAACAGGGATGTCCGGTTTCCAGCTCGCCGGATGGGGATCGTGCGCAGTGCCATTACACACCCCGACCTGTTGCAGCAACTTCAGTTTCTACTGGTGCGCGTCGTGCTAAAAACTTTGCACCAAACAGAACCGCAGCTGCAGCTAATGCTGCCTCGGCGTAGTAGCTGGCTTGCTGAATTTCTTCACCAATCACAGCACCACGGCCAAAGAATGTACCCATCACGTTCTGTGCACCGACCAACAGAGCCATAACCAGAACAATGAACATCAATGTCCGGAAGAAGCCGTTTAAGTCGCCACCGAAAATAAGAACGCCACCGGCCACAACAATACCGATGATTGACAGCGCAAAGGCAACAGGGCCAGTAACGGAATCACGCAGACTTTCGAGCCAAGATTCATACGGCAGCGAACCGCCCGTACCTGCAGCCGCCGACGCGTCTGGTGACATAAAAGCCAGTGCGAACAGCGCAAACACGGCAAAAAATTTAAAAATAGAGTTGTTAAACATGGTTTGTTCCTTCAGATTTGCTTTGTGACATAGGCACCGTTTCGATAGCCAGCAACCTGTAAGATGCTTTCTATCCGGCGACCTGTTTCAGTTCTGGCGATATGGACAATTACATGAACCGCCTCGCCTATCAGCGGTTCAATGTCTTTTGGAGCCGACGCATTTCTTGTAATCATCGACTTCAAACGGTCTAGGCCAGCAGAGGCATTGTTCGCGTGCAATGTCGCAATGCCCCCTTCGTGGCCTGTGTTCCAGGCATCCAACAGATCAAGCGCCTCAGAACCCCGAACCTCACCAACCAGAATGCGATCTGGACGGCCCCGGAGCGTTGTTTTAAGTAAGCTGGTCATGCTGGTAAATTCAGATGTGTAAAACTGCACCGCGTTTTTCGCGCTGCATTGGATTTCGCCAGTGTCTTCTATGATGAAAATGCGCTGGTTTGCATCCTGTTGAACCATTTCATGGATGATGGCGTTAGTCAGCGTCGTCTTACCGCTACCAGTACCGCCGATCACCAAAATGTTTTTGTGATTGGTTACGGCTTGCTCGATGACTATCTTTTGTTCTGGCGTCATGATCCCTTTCTCAACGTATTGAGAAAGGGTGAAAACCTGAGAGGCTTTTTTACGAACGGCAAAGGATGGCGCAGCTACTACAGGGGGCAACCACCCTGCAAATCGACTGCCGTCTATAGGTAATACGCCCTCAAGTATCGGGCTATCCTCTGTAACCGTCCGCCCCATCGACGCAGCAATGGTTCTGATTGCAGCCTCTGCATTTTGAGCGGCTATGTTGCCAATAGGCCGCATTGGTTCGCCCAATCGTTCCTGCCATAAAGTCCCATCTGCATTCAGCATCAGCTCTACGGTTTTTGGGTCATGCAACGCATTGATAAAAACAGGGCCAAGATTGCGTGATAACTTTTCGTTCAATCTGCTACGAGACTGTGAACTTTCATTATCTTGAGTGTGCGGCTGCATTCGATAATCCGTATAAAGCTAAACTTTCAATAACGGTATATCGAATTTTTGAATGTTGCAAGAAATTTTGGCGATATTTAACACAGTTCCCTTTTGTGGGTACTGTGTTAAATGTTTTGTATATTTTTTGGCGGGTTTTTCTAGTTTGCTTTTCGTTTTTTGAGCAGTGTTAGTACATCTTGCGCCCACTTGTTAACAATAAACGCTTTTTGCTCTGGCAGAATTACGCTAACTCTTTGAAATCCTTTGGGCAAAACCTCGTTTTGCTTGTCAAGTGCTGGGGCCACTTCAGCATCAACGTGTTCTAACATAATTGGTAGTGGTGTATCTAATGCCGTAGCAATGGCGACCATTGTTGCTAGTGTTGGATTGCCCTGGCCTCTTGTTATGTCAGAGATAATTGACGCGGAGACGCCGCTCTTTTTGTGGAGGTCGTCTTTCGTCATATTTTTTTCGTTCAAAAGCCGGAGCACATTAGTAAAAAATATTCGGTCGTACATTCTGGTGGCCTGTTTTTATATTTTAGCGGCTAAAATTTGCGATTTTAGTTTCTTGCTTTTTCCGGTGTGTTTAGCTAAACTTGTGGCATAAAAAGAAACTTCTATCAGTGAACAGCGACAGTTTATCTGTTATTTTATCTGATGTTTAATTTTTGTTGGATGTGTTATGGGTGAACTCGTAAAATCTCAGCAGAGCCGTGCGCTGTTATCTCAGTATGGCCTTAACCCTGATGAGCCGTTGCAGCTTCCGCTTTGGCAAGATGTTTACCGGGTCATGCCTAATGACTTTAGCCGGTCAGCTCTATTTACAGTCAAAAATAAACGGACACCGCGCAAAGCATTACAGGGCGTTTTGCTTTATCACTACAATAACGATGTTGAAATAGAATTTACTGGGCTAGAACTACGCGCCGATGACGATGAATTGGTATGGCAGCAGGTTTTAAACTATGCCAAGCACTATCCGTTAGGGACTGAGATTAAATTCACTTCCTATGAGCTGTGCAAGGATTTGGGGTGGCCCACCACCGGCTATTACTACAAACGGATCGAGGATTGCTTAACCCGCCTCAAAGCCAACGCTATTAATTTCCGTAGCAAGCGCTTGCAACAGCTTGAGTCTTTTAGCTTATTAGACAAATTCCGTATGGAAGAAATTAACTCTCGCCGTTCTCAAATATCCGTTGCGATTGATCCGGTTATCATTAAGTTGTTTATGGGTGATAACTACACAAAAAATATTTGGGCGCACTATCGGCAACTATCCCCTATTGCTCGACGTCTGTATGACTATCTGGCCAGTCACCGCGAACCCTATCCGTTAAAGCTCGATGTATTCCGGCAGATCTGCGCCTCGGATTGTGAACGGGCCAAGAAATGGAAGGAAATGACTAAAGATGCGTGCCTTGAACTAGAGAAATCAACGCTTGTTGTGTATGCAAGAGTTGAAGACGATAAAGTGATCGGTTCTCGTTATGGTGCACCAGTTGAGCTGTCAGTATAGAAAACTCGTAAAAATGTTTTTGAGCTAATCTGTCGCTGATTTTACATTTTTGGGGGATGGGCAAAAATAGCCTTTTAGTGGGTTGTGGCTAAAAGGCAGCAACCGGCTGCAGGCATTATGAAAAATCAATGCCTGGGTTTGACAACACCGGAGTTGAACACGATACTGGGGATGTCGGCGTCTAAATCGACATTCCCAGAAACCCCGCCAAGCGTCCAACTTGGCGGGGTTTCGTGTTTCTGCCTATGGGTTAATTATTCATGGTCAGTTTTCTCATATGGATTCATCAATCGTTGTTGTGCCAACCAGCTTGCAACCTCTTTTGCTAACGCAAACTTGCCGCGCCGATTGGCAATCGAAAACAACGGCACCGGTACTGAGTTTCGGCAAACAGCCTGACGAAAGGCATCGCCGCTGCGATAACCCAGCGCTTTTTGTAACGCAGAGCCCGTCAAAACAGGGCCGTATAAGCGGCTGAGATCTTCTGTTAATTGCATCGTCAAATCCTGCAACGCTTGCTCAGGCTGTGCTTGAGGGGCCAACGGGATTCTGAATTTATTTCTGCTTTTTCATTTCGTACTAATACGTAATATGTATATACGTACTGAAATACAGTTCAGAACCCGCTGAAATTCAGCAATTCTAACAAGTAATAATTCTGGGTTATTACTTGTTAGCGTCAGAACCCTGTTAAACCGCTGGTTTCGTTGGTACGGAATGGTATATGCCACATTGCCTGGCACTGGCCAGATTCATATCCTGTTCGATCAGGCTGTAACACCCGAGACTAAGTTTGCGTTGATGGTTTATGTATATCAGTCAGCGGGTTAAGTTACTTTTTGTGAAAAAAATTCAGAATCCCGTCGCCAGCTCAAAATGCAAAAGAACGAGCTGGGGCGTTGCTGCGCAAACAGGCTCTGCCAAGGTTTCATCCCCTGCGGGGACGCTTCGCGCCTTTCTGATCCTTCGCCCAATGCTGATTGATAGCATTCTTTGCGCCGGCTCGGTGCCCGGGCCAGCTGGTATGCTATCAATTCTGTTGATGGCCAGTAAAATTCTGGCCGGTAATGCTATCTTTGGAAAACCTTTATTTGATTTTGCTAGCAATTTAATCGACCGCAGCGCGCCAGGTTCGGTTATTTTGCTATCAGTCTTACCGATGGCCATAGCTCGATGCTAACCATTTTGATTGCAAAACCAACAAATCATCGTAATTTGAAGGGCTGGACGCCAGTAAATATCTGTTCCTGTGGATTACTTTTGACCAAAATACAGATCTCAGTGGCCAACATCGCAATTTGGGGTGCCACCTTATCGAAATATGAGGGGCAACTGAGCTTGTTTAGGGCGGATCTCTTAAATATTTGTGCGAATTTAGCTCTGTTCAGGTGAGTGCTGTGTGTTTTACTCACAGAATCTGTGGATAACCCTGTGTGTAGGTGACTTACCTTATAGTAATTTGAGGGGCGTCTATATAGTAATTTGAGGGGCGCTTTTTCGTAACTTGAGGGGCGCACTATAGTAATTTGAGGGGCTTGCCTATCGTAAATTGAGGGGCCAGCAGTTTCAATTAAATTCAATTAAAACAATAAGATAAATAACCTTTTTTTGGCGTCTAACCAGATCTTTAACCAGATCTTTAACCAAAAAAATAACCAATTTTATAACCTGCGACTTTTAGCCGCTTGCGGCTGAAAAGCCGCTCCACCTCTTTGGGTGGGGGGTAAACCCCCCTCCCAGCCGGTTCTTGCCCGCCCAACCGCTTAGCCGCTAAAGCGGCACACGGTTTTGCCCGGCAAACCCGCCCCCCAAAAATGCCTTCACTTACATGATGCTACGCACAAGTGCGTATCATCAGTCGTTCAGTAAATGGCTAAAAACTCATACCACGATTTGTACGATAGCGAGCACGTGCCTGCGGCGCTTTTAACGCCAAAAAGAAGCCGGATCATTTGGATCGATTTAGATCTGATTAAAGACGCAACAGAAAAGCCCCTCAATTTACGATGTTGAATATAAGCTTTTGTTGTAAAAGGTGTTTTTGCTGCTATCAAGTAAATGTGTTGATATTTTTTGTGGTCATGTATACGATAAACCAGAGGCCGCACAAGGTTGTGCTGGTCATAACCGGAGTGATCCCGATGGTTGTTTTAAACAGCATGATCAATAAGATAGCAGTCGCTGAATCAGAGCGTGATAATGCTATTCCCCACGTTTTACAACGCTACCTATTACCTATAGAAGCACATTCTCAAAACTACCTACGTCAAGTATCTGGTGACTATACGGGCGGTCAATGGAACTTCTATAAACTCAGTAACGGTGGCTTTTTTATGGCCCCATCTGATCGTCAAATGTATACGATCACGGTTCCAGACAACTACTTTCATAAAACTGTTGACGCAGAGGCTGCGGGCCTCATTGCATTTCTATCAGGAATTAATCGAGTCCTGGCGCAACAAGCTGGTTCAGTAAGTGGGCCTGATGCCGACTTGCATAGAATGTACTACCTCATTATGGATTATGCGGTTTCACATACGAAGTTTAAACGAGAGATTGCGCTGGCCATAGACTAATCACGGCTCAGATCTGGTATGTTAATAACATGATGAACCAGAGTGACCGCAACATGATTAGAAAGGAATGTTTGTCTTGCGCTATAAGCTGGACGCCACCGACACCAGAGGAAATTAAATACTGTATGGGCTTGTTAAAGCCTGGGTTATCAGGTGGTGAGTTGTCAGCATGGCTATGCTTGGGGAAAAGCGGGGGGCGTACAGTTCGCCGCTGGATTGGTGGCGAGACCCCTATACCCTATGCAGTTTGGTGCATGATGTGTGCTAAAGCTGGATTAGGTGAAATTTGGGGCGATTTTAGCCGCTAAAGGCTGTACAAATAACCATGTATAGCTATACTGTGAAGTAGAAAGCCCCGAAACCGGGGCTAGTGCCTACCCAGCTGCAACCGAGCAGGCTGCTAGGTGCGAACTAGCGAGGGTAGTTTATATGACTATTCTAAAAAATGTGATCTTTTTCTTTGTGAATACCTTCTGGTATATCACTGTTGTTGCCGGGCCGTTGTTGCGTGGCGCGGTGTCATTGGTGTCGTTTATCACACTGATGATGTTTATGTTTGGGAGCGGTTCAGGCTGGAATGCCTTTTTATGGTTTGCGTTGTTAACATTTTTGACTGTGTTTCCAACGGCTTACAAACCAAAAAATTTTAGCCGCTAAAATCTAAATTTTATTGCGTTCCTGTCGATGTTTAGCTAAACTATTTTTGTTGGCGGCTGCAACCGTCGTTTAGCTAGGTGCGAGGGGAATTATGGTGACACATGAAAAAAACACTGTCAGAACAACAGTTTCTGGAGGTGATCAGCACACTGGATGTCAGCGAACAGACCAGATCGATAGCATTCGGGGTGCTAGTGGAAGGGAAGCCGCAAACGGATTTTGTCCAGATGTATCAAGTGACAAAGGGCGCGGTAAGTCAGGCAGTAAACCGAGTGTGGACAGCGCACCAGCAGAAAGCGACTTTACCAGCGGGTTACGAACAGGTGACAGCAGTTCTGCCGGAGTACCAGGCATTTCAAGTCAAACGATGGGCGCAAGCAGCGAAACAGAAGCTGGGGGAATAATGAAGGTTTGTTCTGCAGTTCAACAAAAAGGCGGTGTCGGTAAAAGTAACTGTATTGTGCATCTGGCACACGCAGCAGCAGAACAAGGTCTCAGAGTGTTGGTTGTTGACTTAGACACACAAGGGAACGCCAGTTATACACTCTCCCCTTTCAATACCAGCTCAATTACGGCGTCAATGCTGTTCAGTGCTGATCTGAATATTGATTTAATCCCAAGCGAACAAATTGTTTTAATCGCCGGGGATGACATGCTAGTTAACGTCGAGTCTATGGATATGGGTCTGGCCGGTGACAGTTTGTTATCGAACTTGGACCGCTTATCCTCAAAATTTGACGTCTGTTTTATTGATACCGCGCCAGCGCCTGGTATTCGGATGGCGGCGGCTCTGTATGTTTCAGGTTGGGTGTTCAGTCCAATCGAAGTCGAAGTATATAGCTTACTTGGCGTCAAAAAGATGTTGGCCACCATTGAAAATATGAAAGAGGTCAACCCATCACTGCAATATCTCGGACTGGTCCCCAGTCGTTATGATGCACGGACACCGCGTCAGGTTGAAAATTTAGCGAATTTACGCGACGACCTTCCTGCTATGGTTGCCCCGGTAGTGATCCACGCTCGTAGTTCGATTGGCGACGCATTGCACTACAAAATCCCTGTATGGCAAATCAAAAAAACAGCAGCACGGAAAGCAACACATGAGATCCGCGCATTCGCACAGTACATTTTAAATTCTATGGGGCTGAAATAATGACCAAACCACGCAAATCACTGTCAGAGATCGGGGGCGTGTCCTCGATGTTAGCCGACAAACCCAAAGTAGAATCAACGGGTGAACCAATCCGCTTTGATATTAATAAATTGCACCCAGACCCAGATAACCGTGAGGACATCGATCAGGCGGAGTTTGCTGAGCTGGTGGAAGACATTGGTAATGTTGGCGTAAAGTCACCTATCTCTGTTCGCTCTCACCCTGATCCTGCACTGGCCGCTGATGGCCATTATATGTTGAACTTCGGACATCAACGATTGGCTGCATCACAGCTGAACGGTTTTACGACTGTACCGGGTTTCATTGATAACACGTTTACCCGGTACGACCGCATAAAAGAAAACATGAAACGTGTCAAACAGTCGGCGCGTGACATCGTGAAATTCATCAAGGAAGAACTTGATGCTGGCGTATCCAAAGGCGACATTGCTAAGGGCTTGGGTAAGTCTCCTGCATGGGTCTCGCAGCATGTAACACTGTTAAAATTGCCTGAGCCTTTGGCTGGTGTTTTTGCTTCAAAGCGTTGTGACGACGTTACGGTAATCAACGAGCTGTCACGACTCTTTAAAACAAATTCTGAAGCGGTAGAGAGCTGGCTGGCCGACCCAGATCAAGAGGTTACGCGGGGCAGCGTAAAATTGCTGACTGAGTTCATCGAAACAAAAGCCGATGACTCGGAGCCAGGCGAAGCAGGCGACAGTGATACAGATAACTCCGATGGTACAGAGCAAACCGAAAAGCCTGAGAAGAAAAAAGAAAAAGAGACCGATCCAACGAAATTTAAGAAAGCGATTGTGATTGTTGAGTACATGGGCCAATCCGCACAACTGGTAATGACGAAGCGGCCTAGCATGTCAGACAATGGCTGGATAAAGCTTGACTCATCTGGTGAAGAACTGGAAGCACCGTTAGCGCAACTAAAATTACTTGAGCTAATCGAGGGATAATTTCCCATCAAAATAAGAAGGCCGCTTACAGCGGTCTTTTTTTTGCTCCATAATATCAAACATGCGTTTACATATCAGGTTGTTTTGTGAGCTAATGCGCCTGTCTATAAGACTAAAGCACCAGTTGAATTAAACAATTTGGGCGATAACCGCATCGTTTTTGTAACCTGTTTAGTGCTAAACTATCGGTGTTTAGGCTCTTTTGAGTCAAAACAAACACAAGTCATAATCAAAAAGGCTACTATTTGGTGGTACTTTTTTCCAAAAGAGACTCAACAGAGTCCAATAAAAACAAAGCTTGAGGCTTTTTTAATGCAAAACAAAGAGCGTGTCCTAGTGATGAACGGACAACGCCTGCTTGAAATGGAGGTATCAAATAAGTGGGCAGTAAAAGAAGTAAAACCGGCAGATGGTTTAAAGCCGGGTATTTACAATATCTATAACGCGGTAAATGCTGACAAAACCAGTGCAACAAATGGTGTTATTTTGCATGTCGATAAAAATAATCTGTACCAGATGACAGGCAAAGATAAATTTGTGAAACATGATGTCAGAGATTTTCAGACCGTGCCGACTGTTGGGAATACTGTTGAAATTAGTTACAGTTCAGGACAAGCAAACAGCGTTTTATCGTCCGGGCTGAGTAAAAGCAGGAGCCGCTAATATTTTAGCGGCTAAAAAGTCAGCGAGTGCTAGTGAAATACAAGGCTGTATATCACTCCGCAGGCGGCAGCCAGCGTTAACGCGCTGGCTGCAATGTTGCTGATCGTTAAGACCTTAATTTGACGGATTTGCCCGTCTATCAAAGTTGTGATCCCCCTCATTTCACTCTGCAATGCTTTTGCATTCAACTCGGCATTTTGCTGCAAGGCATTGGCCATCACTTGTTTACTGGCATCCAAAGCGGCCTGCAGCGATTTTTCGGACTTCTGCCGGGTATCCTCTGACCAACGAGTGGTCAGCTGCTCTATATGCGACTCAAACGTAGCAAGGAGCTGTTGTTGCTGTTCACCTTGTCGTTCCAATAATAACTGGTGCATTGTATATACAATAAGCACCGGATCATTAGTTGTTAGCCGTATGTTGTGACGAAGTGCTATCTCTTTGATAATGTGATCTATTTCCATCACAACACCGCCGCAGCATCCAGCTGGCTATAAAGCTGGCCCTTGAAAATGCTTAGCCGTTGCCGGGTCATAATTGGCAATGTCGCGTCGTTCAGCGCGTCTGTAAAGGTTTGCCTGGCTTGAAGCATGTCGCTAAAATCACGGCCAAAAGTTTCCTCTTTTAACTGTGGTATGCGGATGATGGCAGACACCCGGCCCTTATTATCTTTATAGGCCCGCATTTCTTCAAAGCTCTTACCTTCATGCTCAATTGCTCCCCAGTAGCTATTGAGCCAGACCACAAACAGGCTTGGTTGCGGGAACTGGCTGGCCAACTGAGCAAAACCGCTGACGGTATCAAGTAATGCCTGGCCACCAGTCACAACAGTATGGATCACCAGTTGGTGCCCCATTGCTGCGAGTAATTGGGGAACTTCATTGCTGATTAAGTAGTGAGCCAAAGGGACAAAGGTTGCCGCGCCGTTATCAATAATCACATCACTTTCAATACCGTTAAGCCACTCGATCAGCATGTCAAAATTTCGGGGGTTAATTTCATCACCTTCCATAATTTCGAGCTTACGGACTTTTAGCGCCTTATATCCGGTAAACGTCTGGTTTACCGGGTCCGTGTCAACGCAAAGCGGGGTTTGTCCTTGCTCTACTTTTTTCTGGGCAATGATTGCTGCAATCAGCGACTTACCAACGCCCCCTTTACCTTGCAAAACCATGTGTATCTTAGCCATTACAATAACCTCTTTGGATCTGGTGCTGGGTTAAAATTAAAGCCCTTCGGTGCTGTCGTGGGCTGCTCAACTGGTGCGCTGTTGGTGGCCGGTGCCGGTTGTGTTGGCTGGGCAACTTCAGCGCTGGTTTTCTGTTCTTTGTTTATCAACTGATGTACATATTTGGTGAACATGACATAGGAAAACGAGATTTTTCCCTCAGACGTCAGAGTTTCCCAAATCACTTTCATCGACCAACGATCCTGCAGCGCTTCAGCAATATCCTTTTTATTGGCCAAAAACGCGGCTCGGTTTTTCGCCCGCTGATTGGGCTGTTTCTGCTCAACCCTGGCTGCGATCCGTTGTGATAGCGTCAACTTCATTAAGTTTATTCCTGCGAAACTCTAAATTAATTTTTGCTTTATTTTTTGCGCAAATATTCGGTATAGCAGCGATTCTAGCTTTATTTTTTTGATATTACCAAGTTTTTACCCGATGTTAAGAAAAATAAACTTGACGTTCCGGTATAGTGCATTTTTTTTCATGGCGTATTAAACTGAAAAAACAGGGCAAGATAGGTGAAGTACACGTACCGCAAGCGGTCCCTGTCTTCACATTCCTTATTCGCCAAAAGGCTCAACGGTATCTTGCTCTGCGAGGCAAGCGGCTACCGCCGCAAAGGAGTAACAAGTGAGTAACGAGAAAAGAAAAGGGCATACACCAATCAATGTGTGGGTGACGCCAACAGAGAAAGCAATGATTCAGCAAAACGCGAAGCAGCACGCACTGAGTACGTCTGCATTTTTGCGCAATGTTGGTTTGGGAATGCAAGTGACCGGTGTTCTTGATCAGCAGCTGGTTTTAGAGCTGGCTAAGTTGAACGGCGACCAGGGCCGGTTGGGCGGGTTATTAAAGCTTTGGTTGTCCGATGACCGCAAGCTTGCTCATTTTGACCAAGCACAGGTTATTGCAACCATCGAGGGGGTTTTGCACAAGATTAATCAAATGCAGGACCAGCTATTAAACAGAGTGCAGGAACTTTAGCGGCTAAAATTATGATCTGTAAAAAAGTCCCAATGCGCGTACCTCGTAAAAGTAGCTTTAGCCAGCTAACAAAGTATCTGCTTGACGAGCAAGAAAAGGTACAGCGGGTAGGTGATGTTTTTATCAGTAACTGTCAATCAGATGATCCTGTGTGGGCCGCGTTAGAAATAGAGGCAACACAGGGTCTAAATACTCGCGCCTTATCAGATAAGACGTACCACATGATTATTAGCTTCCCACCGGGAGAAAATCCTAGTGAAGCAGTGTTACGTGATATTGAAAAGACGATGGCAGACGCATTGGGTTTTGGTGAGCACCAACGGATCACTGTTGTGCATCGCGACACTGAACACCTACACATGCACGTTGCCATCAATAAAATACATCCAGAAAGCAAAACCCTGCATGATCCATACAAAGATCATAAAACTATCGCAGCGGCCTGCATCGCGTTAGAAGCTAAACACGGTTTAGAAAAAGTGAACCACGGCAATGTCAAAACCCCTGGACAAAACCGGGCCGATGACATGGAAAATATGGCCGGGGTACAGAGCTTACTTAGTTACGCCCGCGAAGTGCTGCCAGAACTACAATCCGCCGAAACATGGGAGCAACTTCACCGATCACTGGCAGCTAAAGGTTTGCAGATTAAGCCGCAAGGAGCTGGCTTAATCGTGACTGATGATGTTGTGGCGGTTAAAGCTAGTAACATTGACCGCACAATGTCAAAGGGGGCGCTTGAAAAGCGGTTGGGTGCTTACCAACCTAGTACAACGCCACTGCCAAAGAACACACAGCAATACACAGAAAAGCCCCTGCAAGGCCCAATGGCTAGCGATCTCTATGCACTCTATACAGAACAACGCCATACATACGCACTGCAGCGTAAAGCGGGCCTATCGCGCATAAGCGCAGATCATGCCAAAGAGGTGAGCCGCCTTAAAGATGGCGCGAAGTTGAAACGTCAGTTGCTGCGGCTGGTGCCTAACCCATTAGTACGTCAGCTTGCGCGAAAACAAATTAACGCAGATCTGCAAAGAGGGTTGGCCAATGCCAGCGCAAAAACTAAAAAGGAGCGGCAAGATACTTACCGGTTGTACACACGGCCAGCTTGGCAAGACTGGCTGAAACAACAAGCTGTCATTGGAAATAGCGCAGCTGCTGAGATGCTCAGAAAGCGAAAAGCACGCTCAGTGATCCCACAAAATAGTCTTTATGGGGATGATGGCCAAAGCAAAACCGGACAGGTGCCAGGTGCGCCAATTAACTCGGTAACATCAAAAGGCTCTCTTGTTTATAACGTCTCTAATACACCTATCCGTGACAACGGGCAGACATTGCATATTAGCCGGTGGCCTACAACGAATGGCCTGCTAGCTGGTTTGCAGATGGCAATCTACAAATTCGGACCTCACTTGCGCGTTGACGGTGACGACAAGTTTAAAACCGCAGTCGCAAAAAGTGCCGCACAACACAAAGTTGCTGTGTCTTTTGCTGATCCAGAAATGGAACGGCTACGGCTGGCATATATCAACAATCCACTATCAAAGGAAACTTATGAGCGAACCAAACCAGAACGAAGCGGACTTAGCCGCGATGTTGGCCGTGCTGGACCAGCCAAGCGAACCAGCATTACTACCAGCGGAGATCCAGACCAACGAACATCAAACGGAGTCGGCAGACGAGCCACTGTACAGCAGCTTCACGTTGCAGCAGTTGGAACCGAACCGCCGCCCACTAGCCAGAACCGCTTGCGACAGCTGTCCTCATGCGGTCTGGTTTTCGACACCAACCGAACTGAGGTGTTACTGCCGGGTGATGTTTCTGGTCTCGTGGGACAGCAAGAAACCCAGCGAGATCACATCGTGCGACGGCCCGCTACTGGGGATGGAGTGAAAAATAACGCCCGAGCAGCGATTGATAAATACGTTAATGAAAGAAACGAAACACGTAATAAAGCATTCGATATATCGCAACACAGGAGATATACTGAATTTGACTCCGGCACTGCTGTATATCAGGGCATCCGGCAAGTGGACGGTGTATCGCTGGCCCTATTAGCCAAAGACCAACAAGTGTTGGTTATGGCTGTGGATGCAAAAACAGCTGGTCGGTTACGACGTCTCAAAGTGGGGGCAGAAGTGCAGATCAGTAAAACCGGGGTTGTCACCAATAAAGGTCGCTCAAGATGAACTTAAAAAATCGCAACAACGCGGTAGGACCGCAGATCAGAGAGAAAAAGCAGAAAAGTCGTTTACACGGTTTTTTGGCGGCTGGCTCTGTGCTTGGTGCGTTAGCAGCCAGTACACAACACTTTGCCGCTAGTTTTCGGTATGACCCAATCCTGGGACCGAATTACAACGGTATCTATTGGCCGTGGGACATCTTGGTTTGGGCCAGTCGCTGGTATACAGAACAGCCTGATCCATTCATGCGCAGTGGTTCGATTGGGATCATGGTGGCCGGTGTTGGCCTGACAGGTATTTTAATTACCAAAATGATACAGGCGAACAGTGCGAAGGCTAATCATTACCTGCATGGTTCAGCCCGTTGGGCGGACAAAAAAGACATCATGACATCTGGTCTTTTAGCAGACAACGGTGTTTATGTCGGTGGCTGGTTAGACAAAAAAGGGATATTGCATTATCTACGGCACAATGGCCCGGAACACGTTTTAACCTACGCGCCAACACGTTCAGGAAAGGGGGTTGGTCTTGTTATTCCCACACTTCTTTCATGGCCGCACAGCACTGTAGTTGCAGATCTGAAAGGCGAACTATGGGCGTTGACGTCCGGTTGGCGTCAACAACACGCCAAAAATAAAGTATTAAAGTTTGAGCCAGCTGCAGCGCATGGCAGCATCAAATGGAACCCGCTGGATGAAATCCGGATCAACACTGAAAATGAAGTGGGTGACGTACAAAACCTTGCAACCTTGATTGTAGACCCAGACGGCAAAGGTTTGAATGACCACTGGCAAAAGACATCACAGGCGCTGCTTGTTGGATGTATTTTGCACGCTCTATACAAGGCGAAAATCGAAGGGGGAACCGCAACGCTGGCGACTGTGGACGCCATGCTAGCCGATCCAAACCGGTCAACGGCTGAACTATGGATGGAAATGACACAGTACAAACATTTGGGTGATGAAAACCATCCAGTGGTTGGCGCTGCAGGCAGGGACATGATGGACAGGCCGGAGGAGGAGGGCGGTTCTGTACTGTCTACTGCAAAAAGTTACCTGTCTTTATTTCGTGACCCAATTGTCAGCCGGAACGTGTCCTGCAGTGAATTTAAACTGCGCGACTTGATGAATCATGATAATCCGGTATCGCTGTACATCGTTACACAGCCAAACGACAAAGCCCGCTTACGTCCATTAGTTCGGATCATGATTAACATGATAATCCGGCTGAATGCGGACAAAATGGACTTTGAAAATGGCGCACCAAAGGCGCACTACAAGCACCGGCTTTTGGCGATGCTCGACGAGTTTCCAAGCCTTGGAAAATTAGAAATCCTGCAGGAATCGTTAGCGTTCCTCGCCGGTTACGGCATCAAGTGTTACTTAATCTGTCAGGACATTAATCAGCTAAAGTCCCGCGAAACTGGCTATGGTCCCGATGAAACGATTACATCCAACTGCCATGTCCAGAATGCTTATCCACCGAACCGACAAGAAACCGCACAGTACCTGTCAAAGCTGACCGGGCAAACCACCATCGTTAAAGAACAGATCACCACAAGCGGGCGTCGTGTGTCAGCGTTGTTGGGTAATGTCTCTGTCACGCTGTCTGAGACAGGCAGGCCGTTACTGACAGATGACGAATGTTTGCGTATGCCTGGCCCCAAAAAAGACGGTGCACTGATCACTGAGGGCGGTGACATGGTGATCTATGTTGCTGGTTATCCGGCCATTTATGGCCGTCAAATACTCTATTTCCAAGACGAGACGTTTAAAGCACGGTCAACAATTCCTGCACCCGCTGAGAGCGACAAACTCTACATCACCAGCAATACGCCATCGGCGGAAAGGATCACGCTATGAGACCGGTACAACGCTTTGCTGTTGCTGCCGTCTGTGGCGCTTTCGGAATAACTGCATTATTTGCGCTTGGCTTACGCGGTAATACAACCGTGAGCTACCCCTTGGGTTTGTATTGGGCAACCAATAAAACACCGGCAAAAGGGGATTTAGTCATGTTTTGCCCGACCAATAGCCCCGCTTTTAAGGTTGCAAAGGAACGCCACTACATCACGGCTGGTTTTTGTGAAGGGAACTACGGCAAGTTAATGAAAAAGATTTTAGCCGCTAAAGGCGATGTTGTGAGTATCAACCCGGATGGCGTGACGATCAACGGGCAACTGCTGGAAAAATCAAAACCATATAGCCACGACAATCTAGGGCGTCCCATGCCAGCTGTCAGGTTGTCAGATTATCAACTGACCGATAACGAATATCTGCTGATGTCTGATTACAGCGGTGTGTCGTTTGATGGTCGCTATTACGGTGTCCTGCCTGCAACTCAAGTTGTTGAAGTTGTGCAGCCACTACTGACAGGGGATTAGCATGAGAGTTTTTATTGCAGAAAAGCCGGAGCTTGCCCGCGCTATCGTAGATGCGCTGGGCGGGGGTAAAAAAAATGATGGTTATTATGAGTGTGGTGCTGATGTTGTGACTTGGTGCTTTGGTCACATGCTGGCATTAAAAGATCCAGAGGACTATGACCCTAGTTATGGACGTTGGAGCATGGACCAATTGCCGATGTCATTTATTCCGTGGGAAATGAAAATAACACCGGACAAAAAAGCACAGGTCAATGTTATTAAAGATCTGCTGAAACGCAGTACAAGCTGTGTCCATGCAGGGGACGCAGATGCCGAAGGTCAATTACTCATTGACGAGTTACTAACCTATTTCAACTATCAAAAGCCGGTACAGCGCGTATTAATCAACGACAACAACTTGGTTCCAGTGCAACGCGCATTGGCAAGTATGCGTCCAAACAGCGAATTTAAGGGGTTATCTGAAGCTGCTTTGGCCCGCGCTGTTGGCGACCAATTATACGGGTACAACATGACGCGAGCATATACACTGTCCGCGCAAAGTGTTGGGTTGCAGGGCGTGTTATCTGTAGGCCGCGTACAGACGCCGATACTGGGGTTAGTCGTCCGTCGAGACTTGGAACACGAGTCGCATACCAAAAGTTATTACTATGTTGTTGAGGGCACATTTAACTTTGCAGGTATTAACTTTACAGCCAAGTATCGCGCTATTGATAGTGATCAGGTTGATGAAAAAGGGCGGCTGTTGGATGTTGTTCGCGCTGAACAGATAGCCGAACAATGCGGCCAAAAATCAGCAGTCTCAACATCGGTTAAATCGACCAATAAACGCGAGTCACCACCACTACCTTACAACCTGCTGAAGTTACAAGCTGACGCTAGCCGCAAATTTGGTTTCAAACCAGATCAGGTGAAAGACATCAGCCAGGCATTGCGTGAAAAGCACAAACTGATCACGTACAACCGATCTGATTGCCAATACCTCAATGATGAACACCACGGCGCAGCCCCTGCGGTGCTCAATGCGATTGGCCAGACCGCCCCGGTATTAGCTGGCGCAACTAAGTCTGCTAATCCGGCGATCAAAAGCCGTGCTTTTAACTCCGCCAAAACATCCGCGCACCACGGAATCATCCCCACAGAAACAGTTGCAGACTTTGGCAGGCTTTCAGACGCAGAGCAGAAAATCTACATGCTGATTGCGCGTGCTTACGTCGCACAGTTTTTTCCAGAACATGAGTATGTTCAGACAGATGTTGTAGTTACCTGCGAGGGCCACAGCTTTACTTGCCGCTCTAACATCACTGTGAAACCCGGCTGGAAAGTATTGTATCGAAACGACCAAGGCAATGATGAAGTGGCTGGGGATGAAGACGCGTTAAGTCTGGACCTTCGAAATCTGCAGCAAGGCCAAGAGGGCGATTGTAACCAGTGCATCATGTTGAAAAACGAGACAAAACCGTTACCGCGTTACACCATCGCAACACTACTAAGTGACTTAACACGCGTTGCGAAGTATGTACGAGACCCGGAACTAAAAGCCCTACTGATTGAAAAAGATAAAGGCAAAGAAGGTGAACATGGCGGCATTGGAACGCCAGCCACCCGCGATAGCATTATCAAAAACTTGTTCGATAAAGGCTTTTTAGAAGAAAAGGGCAAAGCGGTGATCAGCACTCAATTAGCCAGGGCTTATTACAAGGTTTTGCCAGATGAAGCTAAGTACCCAGACATGACCGCTATTTGGCACGCGCAGCAGCAACAAATCGAACAAGGCGAGATGGAATGTAATCAGTTTGTCGCAACACTGATGCAGTACATCACAGGGCAAGTCGCAAACATTAAAACCAACGGTTTGCCCGGTCTGCAAGTTAAGGCGCATCCGTGCCCAGAATGTGGCAAAGCACTGCGCAAAATACGCGGCAGCAAAGGCGATTTTTGGGGCTGTACAGGCTATGAAGCAGGCTGTAAAGCCTCTTTTGAAGACAATAAAGGCCAACCAGTTCTTACAAAAAAACCAGCGGCCAAACCCTCAGAGTTACATAAATGTATGGCTTGTGGCTCAGGTTTGATCCGCAGACCCGGCCAAAAGCCTCGGACCTTTTTTTGGGGATGTAGTGGATTCCCCAACTGCAAACAAACTTACCCGGACGTTGCGGGTAAACCCAACTATAGCCAACCGCCAAAGGTGAAACCATGAACGAAACAAATAACGTAGTTGTGTTGCCGGACCCGGATAGCGACGTTTTAGCCGCTAAATTATTGGATGCCCAAACCCCCGGCTTACAGGTGCCATTTGATCCAGATGAAGCAGAGCGATTAGGCGCTTTTAAAGAGGATGCACTGTCAGAAGCTGACGCGTTGGCCAGTGCTATTGATGCTGAGTCTGCATCATGAGTGAAAAAGGACTGTCTGTTGATGCGGTGCAAAAAGTCTTTGATGACTTTGTGGCGTCATTCAACGGCAATTTTGACGTACTGCCCTATATTAAAGCAAAGCAGGAAGATATTTATGGTCCAAACGCATCCATCGAAAAACTTGGGTTCCCCATCGAAGGAGCCTATCACCCCGCCAAGCGATTCATCACCCTTGTCGCTTCCAATTTGGATAACGAAGAAGCAGCCAAGCGAACCATTAGACATGAATTGCTCGGACACTACGGACTTAACACTTTTACGCCGGATCAAAAACGCGATTTGCTCACTAGCGTTTTGGCGACGCAAAACGAACCGACGTTAAAACCTGTCTGGGACCAAGTAAATAAACACTACGCTCAGAAGTCTCCCTTAGAGCGTGCAGAAGAAGTCTTTGCTTTCGTTGCTGAAAAAGAAAGCAGCTTTTTATCTCGCGCCTGGGATCAAGTCCGAGCGACTTTTCAAAAAACACTCCGAGCATCCGGCCTCTCTGACCGCCCCCTAACGATCCATGAATTACGTGTTGAGGCGCAAGCAATTGCGGACGGTATCAAACGCGGTGAGCGGGAATTAAAAACATTCCCGGCCAGTGACGATGCTCAGTTTCGTATTAAGGATTCACCAATGGATAAGAAACAATCGTTTGCGGAAAAAGTAGCAACAAGACTTATCGAACAGTTAGAAGCTGGCACAGCGCCTTGGCAAAAACCTTGGGAGCCGGGGACCGGTGGCTTTATGCCAATGAACCCAACAACTGGAAACCGGTATAAAGGGATTAACGCGTTGCATCTGATGGCACAAGGTTATGATGACAACCGCTGGATGACATATAACCAAGCGCAATCACTTGATGCTCAAGTTCGCAAAGGTGAGAGTGGTACGCAGGTACAATACTGGAAGTTTGAAGAAGAACGGCAAAAGCTGGACGATGCAGGTAAACCTGTAAAAGATGCTGAAGGGAAACCTGTAAAAGAAATCGTTAAACTCGACAGTCCACGCGTATTTTACGCAACAGTATTCAACGCTGAACAAATCGACGGATTACCGCCCCGCCAAGAAAAAGAACCTCAATGGGACGCCATTATGAGGGCTGAACATATTCTATCGGCGTCCGGGGCCAAGATCCGCCACGATGGCGATAACAGAGCATTTTACCGCCCAAGTACCGATAGTATTCACTTGCCAGAAACTAGCCAGTTTGCATCAGCTGCAAATTACTATGCTACGGCACTTCACGAGCTGGGGCATTGGACTGGTCACGCGAGCCGTTTAGACCGTGACCTATCAAACCCGTTTGGGTCTGAGGGTTACGCCAAAGAAGAACTTAGAGCTGAAATATCTTCAATGATGCTTGGCGACGAGCTGGGCATTGGTCACGATCCAGAACAGCACGCAGCGTATGTTGGAAGCTGGGTTAAAGCTTTAAAAGAAGATCCGTTAGAAATTTTTAGAGCTGCCGCAGATGCTGAAAAAATTCATAACTTTGTTTTGGCTTTTGAGCAGCAGCAAGTACAGCAGCAACAAAGTACACAGGCACAAATTGACCATATCCATGATTTGCAGAACACAAAGCTACTCATGGCGTCATTAGAATACCCCGGCATCACTCCCCATCAAGTATGGGAAAACTTGGAAGCCATAGCCAAAGAAAAAGGGTGCACTGCAACTTTAACCAGCGCCGACAATGATCCTCGCAATTGTATTGTCACTTACAGCCACAATGAAAAGTTGCTCCCTGTCACGACTGATATTGTTGTGAGCGAAGCAAAGGCCGCTACAGACCTCAATGGCCAACGCATTGATGGTACAAAAATGACCGCTGATAAATTCACTCAGACGGCTGTTCTCGAATACGCATTAGAAACAGCCCAAGCGATGCAGGAGGCCAATTATAGCGGCGTTGTTCTGCCATCTTTAGCGCCAGTTTCAGTGCACGAGCAATTGCAGGCGATTATGTGGTACGCAGAAGACAGAGACGCACACGGCCATCACTTGCCGTATTCAAACTTTGAACGTATTACGAATGCAGCGACTGCATTGGGTGTTACAGCCACACTGAACCGAGACGCAAGCGCCCCGGCTGGCCGTGGTGCTGACGTCGAATATCGCGCAGCTGATGGCGAACTCTTACCAGTCCAAACAATGATCAACATACGTGATGGTGAAATGATGACGTCCGTTGCGGGTAAAGTCGTTCGTCCTGGCAAGCAATTGGGTTGGCCTCATGACGACATAGTGCTGATCTCTGACAAACTGGAAGATGCACTAAGCGCTAAAGCTAAGCGAGAGGAAAGGTTTGAAACTGAGGCCAAGAATCTGCAGGAGTTTTTAGGCGGGCCAGTTGAAAACCGGCAAGCCTATGAAACTTGGCACCAGTTGACAACAACAGGGGAAAAATTCAACGCAGTGCCCTATATCGACAAAAATGAGGACGGCACGATGCATGTACATTTCCGGCGCGATGATGACTACCTGTTTATTGATGTTGCCTTGCAACCTGATAACACTATTGGGGATGTTTTATATTTTCAAAAACCTATAGATAACCTGAACATTGCCCTTTCTGCAGCAACAGGCACCGCTAAAAACATTTTGGATACCGTGCATCCCGTACATCCAAAAGTAGAACGATTGACAGCAGAAGAAGCGGTATTTGATGGTGAAAAAGCCGGAGACTACATTGTTCGGTCAGCCGGTGGTACAGAGTTATCATCATCATATAGAGATCAAGCCACAGCAGAGCGTAAGGCTGATACCATTGCCGACTTGGCATTGGGTATTGTTTTTGCAAAAAACGATTGTATGACCCATGCAGAATATGAAGAACGCTGGCACAGGGCTATCCCTGAAACGCAAGGTTTTGCTGTGCCGGATGCTAAAGAGTGGAATGGCCTAACGCATTGGAAGCCTCTCACTGTTACTGAAACAGAACAAGGCAAAACCTACAACGAAGCCAACATTGAACAGGCCCAGTTGTTAGGTCTGTTTGTCTCTGATCATGATGGCCAAACTCAATGTATTGGCACATTCAGCGCCTTGGCAGATTTAGAGCTGACCAGAAGCACACTCGAAGCGGTACGCCAACAAGTTGAGATCTACGATAACAAATTAACGACGCCGACAGCGGAGGTTAAATTGCCAAGTTCACAAACAAGCATTACACCAGAGCAGCCAGCGCTGCAATCACAACCCAGCTCAGAACGGGTCTATTTAGAAGTTCCATTTTCTGAAAAAGAAGCAGCTAAGGCTGCGGGTGCAAAATGGGACGGCCAAAAAAAATCATGGTATGCCCCGGAGGGATCTGATTTAGCACAGCTTGAAAAATGGATGCCTACTGAGTCAGTCAACACACAGCAAACACCAGCCGTTAAAGAAGAACAACAGCGCACATATCTGGTTGTGCCCTATAGTGAGCGAGAAGCAGCTAAATCGGCTGGGGCAAAATGGGATAAGGCTCAAAAATGTTGGTATGCAGACCAAAGCAGCGATCTGCAGCAACTGCGCCAATATCTAAGAACAGATGCCCAGCAACCTGCACCAACAATGTCACCCCGCGAAGAATTTGCCGACGTTTTACGGAGCTTAGGCGCAACTGTTGACGGTGATCATCCGGTGATGGATGGCAGTAAACAGCGTATTAAAGTTACCGGTGACAAGGGCGCTGAAAAAAGCGGCATGTATGTTTGTCATTCTGATGGCCATCCTGCGGGTTACGCTATCAACAACAGGACACAACAGGAAGTACGTTGGAAGTCCAAAGGGTACTCGCTCAGTGATGAAGAACGGGCAGCACTACAGGCTGAAGCTGCAACAAAGTTAGCAGCCCGCGAAAAAGCCGAAGCCGAACAACAACAAAAAGTCAGCCAGGCACTGACGACACTTTGGGAAAAGTGCCCACCAGTACCAGACAACCATCAATATTTAGCGGCTAAAGAAGTTGGTGGACAACATTTAAGACTGGTCCCGGCTGGTTTGGAACTGCAAACAGAACCACAAATTTTGATTGGTAATGACTATAAAGAACTGAAATCACTCCGCGAAAAAAACCCGGAAGCGATTATTTTCACTGCTGGTGAATTGTTAGTGCCTGCACAAGATGTAAATGGCCAAATTTGGCAAATGCAGGCCATACAGCCAAACGGCAGCAAACGATTTGCCAGTGGAGGCAGAAAAGACGGTAATTTTTGTGTGGCTGTAGGGGATGCCGAACAACAGCCAAACGTCACAGCATTGGCCAACGCCGACTGTATTATTGTTGCTGAAGGTTATGCGACTGCAAAAACACTTGCCGAAGTTCGTGGGGTTCCTGTGATCGCGGCTTTTGATAGTGGCAATCTGCCAGCCGTTGCCAAAGTGCTGCGCGAAACATATCCAGACAAACCAATATTGATTGCTGGTGATGATGATAAAGCGTTGGAAGCAAAGCCGCCTTTCATCAACACAGGCCGGGTTAAATCAAAAGCAGCTGCTGAGGCTGTTGGTGGACATGCTGTATTGCCAATTTTCGCAATGGGCGAAGCTGAAGGGCAGCACGGTAAAGCACTTACAGATTTTAACGACTTGGCCAAGCAATCGCTGCTCGGTGAAGATGGCTTAAAGCGCCAGATTACAGCTGCTGTATCATTGGCCATTAGTCGCCAACAGGAGAAAACCGCAGTGTTAGATCAGCAACAAGAGCTGTCACAACAACAAGCGCCTGCAATTCAGGCTGATGGTTTAGCAAGACGTAAGAGTGTTGGACGATAGCAAATTAACGCGCCAGGTTGCGACCGGCCGCTATAATTAGATAGCAAAAAGCCTCGATCAGCACTGCATCGAGGCTTTTTTTGCCATCATTTTTGCTGATGCTGCAGAACCGTTGCGCGTAACTGATCTTGAGCAGAAACATACTGACTGGTGGTATTCAAAAGTTCCTCATACCGACGTTGTAGAGCCTTATGATCCTGTTCCAGCTTAGCGTTTGCCGTCCGCAGCTTTAAGTAATCCGCACAACACGCAAAAATAGATTTTGTGTTGATTTGCACCCGGAACTGATCCACTTCTCCCCGTAATTTGCATCGAAAACTGATCCACATTTTTAATCAATCCTGTCCGGTTC
>CALJUX010000075.1 GCA_937978655.1 uncultured Chromatiaceae bacterium | reverse complement strand
GAGATGGTGATTCGTGACTGGAGTTCAGACGTGTGCTCTTCCGATCTGGCGTGCCTTCGTCAAACTGTTCCAGCACTGCAACCTGTTCGTCCAGGCTCTGGCCTTGGGATGCTTCGCGCTCTGCAGAAATCACCAGCTGTTCCGCTTGTTCTTCTGCAGTCGGCACCGCGGTTAAATCGCTGAGGATCAGGCCCGGATTTGCCGGCGGCAATGCCGGCGTCGTCGCAACCGCCGCAGGCGCACCCTGCGGGACTGCCACAGTGGCAGGGTTGTGGGTGAACCAGAATGCCAGGGCCACCCCAAGCCCCAGACCACAGAACACTAACAACCCTATCGCCAGATATTGCCAGCCGCGGGCCGGTGCGGCCTGTGGTGCGGCAGTGTCCGCACCAGCCTGATTCTGTTGTTTCAGTGCATCCATTAATAACGACATAAAAAACCCGGACTCCGGTTAAACTGAGGCTTGTAACCACAACAACGACAAACTGACGCCAAGCGCCAGACACAATACAAACAATAATGGCCAGAGCCAGACCGGCAACACCGCTTTAGCGGCAGCTGGCTTGATCGCCAGAATTTCTGCGGCTGCCTGTTCAATCAGCTTGCCGTCGATCAGCGCTTTTTGCTGGCTGTAGCCGCCCAACAAAGCGCGGTCGCATAACAGATTCAGCAGACGCGGAATACCGCTGGAAAATTCAAATAATTTTTTCAGCGCCGCGTCGCTAAACACCGGTCTGCTGCAGCCGGCGACCTGCAGCCGGTGTTCGACATAATACTTCACTTCCGGCAAGGTAAGCGGCATTAAGTGATACCGCGCGGTAATGCGCTGCGCCAGCTGGCGTAAGTCCTGGCGTTGCAATAACTGCTGAAGCTCCGGCTGGCCAATTAAAATCACCTGCAGCAATTTTTTGGTATTGGTTTCAAGATTGGTCAGCAAACGCAGTTGCTCCAGCACTGCCGGCTGCAGATGCTGCGCTTCATCGATGATCAGAATGGTATTAATGCCTGCCTGATGGTTTTTTTGCAGTTTGCCGGTGATTTTATCGGTCAGCAGTTTCAGGCTGGCGTCAGTTTTTTTGTAGCGGATCTTCAGCTCATCACAAATCGCCGCCAGCAGTTCCAGCTCAGACAAGGTCGGATTGAGGATAAACGCCACCTGGGTGTTGGCCGGCAACTCAGCCAGCAAACAACGGGAAACTGTGGTTTTACCGGTACCCACTTCACCGGTCAACAAGACAAAACCGCCGGCATCACCCAAGCCATAACGCAAATGCGCTAACGCTTCGGTATGACGGTTGCCCAGATACATAAATTCAGGGTTTGGCGCGATGGAAAACGGCTGGCTGTTCAGACCAAAAAATGCGGTGTACATGGCTTCCTGCTCAGACCTGGAGCGCAATTGTTGCCGGAGCGTTATAATGGCAAAAAATCACCTGTCAGGAAAGCGTGTGAAGATTTATCTTGTCGGCGGCGCCGTGCGTGATGCCTTGTTGGGACTGCCGTGTCAGGACCAGGATTTTATGGTGGTTGGCACCACACCTGAGCAAATGCTGGCCGCAGGTTATCAGGCGGTTGGCAAAGATTTCCCGGTGTTTATCCACCCCACCAGCAAACAGGAATACGCCTTAGCGCGCACCGAACGCAAGCAAGGCCAGGGTTATACCGGTTTTGCCTGTTATTACGCACCGGATGTGACCTTAGAAGAAGACCTGCTGCGCCGTGACCTGACCATCAATGCGATGGCGCAGGACCCACAAACCGGCGCCATCACCGACCCTTATGGTGGTAAGCAGGATTTGGCAAACAAAGTACTGCGTCATGTCTCTGCGGCTTTTGTCGAAGACCCGCTGCGGGTACTAAGAGTGGCGCGGTTTTATGCCCGTTTTGCCGACCGCGGTTTTACTGTCGCACCGGAAACACTGACGCTGATGCGTGAACTCAGCCGCAGCGGCGAATTACAGCATCTGACCGCCGAGCGCGTCTGGCAGGAAACTGCCCGCGCTTTAATGGAAACAACGCCAGCCGCTTATTTTGAGTTATTACAACAAGTTGGCGCACTTGAAGTACTGATGCCGGAGTTGTCGGTATTATGGGGCGTGCCCAATCCACCGCGCTGGCATCCGGAAATTGATACCGGCGTGCATTGTATGCTGGTGCTGCAACAAGCCGCATTGTTATCAGCGCGCTTAGACGTGCTCTTTGCTGCGCTCTGTCATGATGTCGGTAAAGGCCTGACCGCGCCGGAACTCTGGCCATCGCATCACGGCCATGAACACAGTGGTTTGCCTGTTATCGAAGCCATGTGTCAGCGCCTGCGCATTCCCAACGATTGCCGTGACTTAGCTTTGCTTGCCTGTGAATACCATCAGCTGGTACACAAAGCGCTGGAACTGCGGGCTGTCACTGTGCTGAAACTGTTTGATGGCATCGACCTGTGGCGTAAACCCGAACGGCTGGAATTACTGCTGACCTGCTGTATCGCTGATTTACGCGGTCGTACCGGTTTTGAACAGGCTGAGTATCCGCAAGCAGAATACTTGCGCAGCTTAGCCGCAGCAGCGCGCGCTGTGGATATTAAAGTGCTGGTGGCTGCCGGCCATAAAGGTGAGGCAATGAAACAAGCAGTGGCAGCAGCGCGACTGGATGCAGTGCAACAACAAATTTCTTTATTCAGGAAAATAACCAATGAACAGGCGTAAATTTCTGCTGGCCAGCGCGGCGGTCACCACCGCCAGCGTGGCGGGTATTTCTCTGGCGGGCAGCCGCTTTGTGGCGGATCTCGCAGCATTACAAAACGAACTGAAGCAAATGTCCGGCAAAGCGCTGCACAGCAGTGGCAGCTGGAATGTCAGTCAGATTTTTCAGCATCTGGCACAAAGTGTACGCGGCTCTTATCAGGGTTATCCGCAACAACGTAGCTGGTGGTTTCAACACAGTATCGGGCCTTTAGCACTGCAAGGCTTTAAAGCCGCCGGTGCCATGCGTCATCCGCTCGATGAAGCTATCCCCGGTATGCCACAATTGGATGCGGCGTTAGATCCGCAAGTCGCGTTGGCTGAACTATTGCAGGCTTTGGATGAATTTGCCGCGGCAACCACCTTAGCACCACATTTTGCTTACGGCATGCTGAGCCACGCTGATTTTCAGGCGGCGCATCAACTGCATATCCGTCAGCATCTGAGCCAAATCTCGCTGGCCTAATGCCAGGCCTCCAGCGACAAACACTTGGCGCTGGCATCGTCTTGATAACAACAAAGGGCAGCCTGAGCTGCCCTTTGTCATGCGAGAAGCCGAACTTATATGGCTTCCAGTTCCGCCAGTTTTAATGCGTCTTTCTGGTGATCTTTCGCCAGCAACACATAAATCGACGGCAGCACAAACAGCGTGAAGATAGTACCGATGGTCATGCCAAACACCAAGACAACCCCAATCGAATTCCGCGCTTCGGCACCGGCGCCTTCGGCGAAAATCAGCGGTGTGTGACCGGCAATAGTTGCAATACTGGTCATCAACACTGGCCGTAACCGTAACACTGAGGCTTCCCGGATCGCGTCCAGCTTGGCCCGGCCCTCTTCCTGCAATTTATTGGCAAATTCCACCACCAGAATACCGTTGCGGGCGATCAACCCCACCAGCGTCACCAGGCCCACCTGCGAATAGATATTCAGGGTGCTGGTAAAAGCATCGGTAAAATGGGGAATAGGTGCGTACATTTTCCAGAAAGTGAAAATCAGTGCGCCAAACATCGCCAGCGGTACCGAACCCGCCAGAATCACGATCGGGTCACGGAAGCTGTTGTACTGCGCCGCCAGCACCAGGAAAATCATCGTCAGCGCAGTCAGGAACGCTGGCAGGAAAGTATTCCCTTCACGTTTCAGTTGCCGCGATTCGCCGGTGTAATCGATGGTATAAGTCGCAGGTAAAATCTTACGCGCTTCGGTTTCCATGTACTTCAGCATTTCATCCAGCGAGCCAGCGCCGACACCGGAGATTTTCACCGCATTCAGTTGCTGCATCCGGTTAATCGAGCGCGGCACTGTCGAGTGCGTCAGTGTGGCAATCTGATCCAGCCGGATCATGCTGTTATCCGGACCGGTGATATACAGTTTGGTCAAATCGTCCGGCGTCAGCCGTTCAATCCGCTTCACCTGTGGGATCACTTTATAACTCAGACCATCTTTGTTAAACCGGTTGACCCAGCCACCGCCGAGCAGGATGCCTAAATCCTGCGTCACAGTACGCATGTCCAGCCCCAAATCGGCTACTTTTTCGCGGTCGATATTCAGCTGATATTCCGGCTGGTCAATTTTCATGTCCAGCATTGGCGGGAAGAAAAACTTGCCGCTCGCCGTAAATGTCTGCTGCAGCTTCAACGCGTAGTCGTAAATTTCCTGACTGTCTGCAGTCGATGCGATGACAAATTCAATCGGGAACTGACCACCGCCGGGCAATGAAGGTGGTGTGATCGGCAGAATACGCACCCCGGCAATCTCGCCGAGTTTTTGCTGCACATCCGGCAAAATCTCTGTCGTCGTCCGTTCGCGTTCAGACCATGGTTTAGTCACCATGCCACTGAAACCACCGGTCGGGAAGGTGATTTGGAAGGTAAAGTCGGTCTCAGGCACACTCATGAAAACTTCGTTGACCTGCTTGCCATAAAACGAAGCCTGATCAATGGTCGAGTTTGCCGGCGTATCAACAATACCAAAAATAACACCCTGATCTTCGGTCGGTGCCAGTTCTTTGCTGGACATCACGTACAACGGCACCACGCAGATAGAAATCAGCACCCAGAACACATAAACCCCCACCCGGTTTTCCAGGCTGGCATTGAGTTTACGGCTGTAGAACGCTGAGAACCGGTCAAAAATCTTCGATAATGGCGCTTTAATCTCCCGATGCGGCGATAACATCCGTGACGCCATCATCGGTGATAAGGTCACAGCAACAATCGCCGATATCGTCACAGCACCGGCCAGTGTAATGGCAAATTCACGGAACAAAGTGCCGGTTAAGCCACCTTGCAGACCAATCGGGATATACACCGACATCAGCGTGACGGTCATCGCGATAATAGGCCCGGCCAATTCCCGTGCCGCCACCAAAGAGGCGTGGAACGGTTTTAAGCCTTCCTGAATATGCCGTTCAATGTTCTCCACCATGACAATAGCGTCATCAACAACCAGACCGACCGACAAGACAATGGACAGTAATGTCAGCAAATTCAGTGAGAAACCACAAAGTTTCATGATAAAGACGGCACCGATCAGCGACAGCGGGATCGCCACCAGCGGGATCAGCACAGAACGGCTGAAGCCGAGGAACAGGAAAATAACGATGATGATGATGATCAGCGTTTCAGCCAGCGTTTTGATAACGTCCTGAATGGCCGCATCAATGTACTTGGTGGCGTCGTAAGACACTTCGCCGGACAAACCCGCCGGTAAATCGGCTTTGATTTTTTCCATCTCAGCCGTGACATTGCGAATGACTTCCAGGCTATTGGCATTCGGCGCCACAAACACGCCCATAAATACGGCGGTCTGGCCGGAATAATTCACTTCCACGCTGTAGTCATCCGCCCCAAGTACGACATCAGCCACGTCTGCTAGCCGGATCACCCCGTCGGCATTTTGCCGCACCACAATACGGCGAAAATCTTCTACATTGGTGAGGCCAGCGTTGGCATTCAGATTAACCTGGGTGTAACTGCCTTTGGTCTGGCCAATCGCTGCCTGCACGTTGTGCGCCTGCAACGCGGCCCGGATGTCCGCCGGAGTGACTCCCACCGCCGCCATTTTTTCCGTTTTCAGCCAAATCCGCATAGCAAAAGTGCGGCCACCGAGAATTTCGGCTTTTTGTACGCCATTCACCGCAATCAGACGCGGCTGCACTGAACGGGTCAGAAACTCGGTGATTTGGTTCTGTTCCAGAATATCCGAGCTGAAACTTAAGTAAGCCTGGGCAAACTGGCTGTCTGCCGCCTCAATCATCAGCGACGGCACTTCGGCTTCCGGCGGCAACTCTCCGCGCACCTGATTGACCTTGGCGCTGATTTCGGTCATGGCTTTAAGCGGATCGTAATTCAGCAGTAAGTGCGCGGTGATCGTTGACATCCCCATGCTGCTTTGCGACTCGATGTAGTCAATACCACCGGCTGATGCAATAGCACGTTCAATCGGCGAGGTAATAAAACCGCGGATCACATCCGAGTTCGCGCCAATATACACAGTGGTAATTTTAATCACCGCGATGTCGCTGCGCGGATACTGCCGCACCGACAGACTGCTGAGCGACTGGATGCCCGCCAGCAGGATCAGCAAACTGACCACGATAGCCAGCACCGGCTTTTTAATAAAGATATCGGTATATTTCATAAAAACCTGCCTGTGGCGCCTTAACTGTCAGTGGGCGTTGGATTGGCTTTAAATTCCGGTGTTGGTTTTGCGCCAATCACCACAGCCTGATTGTTAAACAGCTTAAATGCGCCGGCACTGACCACTTTGTCACCGGCGTTCAGGCCTTTGGTCACTTCGATAAAATCACCTAACGCCTTACCGGTCTGAATAAATTGCTGACGCGCCACCAGCTTGCCGTCTTTTTCATCCACGACAAACAAGGTATCGCCGTACGGGGCATAAATGATCGAGGCCGCCGGTACCACCAGCACAGAATGTGGATCACTTAAGGTCACAGTGGTCGTCACCGCCATCCCCGGCACCAGCGCTCTGCTGCCATTGTCTAACGACGATTGCACCGTCACATTGCGGGTTTCCGGATGAATTTCGGTACCAATTGCGGTCACCATGCCCTTCACGACCTGATTCACCCGGCCGCCAGTAGCAACTTCTACCGGTAAGCCGGTGTTCATCTGGCTCAGCCAGTCTTGCGGCACCGGGAAATTGACCCGTACACGGTTGGTCGCCTGCAAAGATACAATCGCAGTGCCGACCTGCAAATCCGTACCAAGGTCGACCTGACGAATACCAACCCGACCGTCGAACGGGGCGCGGATCAGTTTTTTCTGCAGCGTGGCGTTTAAGTCGTCGACATCACCCTGCGCTGATTCGACCTGTTGCAACGCAGTATCCAGTTCGCTCTGACTGGCCAGTTTGTTAGTTTTTAACTCTTTAATCCGCTGATAGCTGGTTTTCGCCAGTTTCAGCCGGGCCTGGGCCGCATTTAACTGCGCCGCTTCGTTAATCGACTCCTGTTCGATCAGCACATCACCGGCTTTCACTTCGGCACCGGACTGGAAGGTGATTCGCTTGACTTTGCCCGGAACCTGCGCAGAGATCATAATGCCTTCATCTGCCTCCACAGTGCCGATCGCGGTATAGGTATTAGGCCATTGTTGCTGGGCAGCAACAAAGACAGAGACAGTTTCAGGCGGCTGCACCTGGCCGCCACCGGCAGCCATCACACCAAACTGGTGACCTTTGACAGCGACGATAGTGCCCACCAGCACAGCGGTGATCACAATAGACATCAACACAGGTTTGAGGATTTTCATAATTAGAGCCAAGGTTGCGTTATAAGGGGGAAGTGCCAGGTTGTTTCCAGACGACATACACGAACAACCGAAAAACACCTGTATAAAATAACACGGTTTTTTCGTCACAACGAGATAAACACGCACAAAAAGTCGGCACAGAAATGTAAAAAGCTGTGAATGGCAGGTACAAATGTGAACTGTTTCAGGCGCCAAGCACTGAATTAAGGTACTGATTTCAGAACAAAAACGGAATTACCCATAACTTCTGCGGCTGCTGATACGCCAGCCACAGCTGCTGATAACTCTGTTGCAACACCGGATGCAGCACATTAGGCGCCAGCTCTGCCAGCGGCTGCAATACAAATGCATTTTGCAGGATTTCACCCCGTGGCAGTTCAACCGGCTCATTGCAAACCAGGCTGTCATAAACCAGTAAATCCAGATCCAGGCTGCGCCCACAGTACTTCACGCCATCCCGCACCCGGCCATAATTGTCTTCAATCTGTTTAAACAAACTAATGACTGCCGGTACCGCAAGTTCAGTATCAGCACCAACCACCATGTTGTAAAAAGCGTCGCCGACAAAACCAACGGCTTCACTTTCATACACTGACGACAACTGCAAAGGCCCAAGCGCCTCAGTCAGCGCTCGGACTGCGCCGCGCAAATTCGTTTCCCGGTTAATATTTGTGCCCAGGCTGATATAGATACGCGCCATCAGGGACGACTCCGTACGATCCGCACGCCAACGGTGCTGGCTGCAGGCACTGCTGCCGGCTTATCGACCTGCACCATGACCTGCGTTGTGGCAAAATCATCCAGTAGCATTTTGGCAATACGTTCCGCCAGTGTTTCAATCAGTTCTACCGGCCCTGACTGCACCAACGCAGTCACCCGCTCGCACACCACGGCATAATCCAGCGTTTGCCGGATATCGTCGGCACTGGCCGCAGCACGGATATCGGTGCTGAGTTCAACATCAAAAAACAGGCGCTGTTGAATTGTCTTCTCCCACTCGTACACACCTATCACAGTATCGACGGCCAGTTGTTTGATAAAAACGATATCCATCAGAAGGTTCCGCTGTTATAAAGAGTCTGAAGAAACACAGGCTGGTCGGATAGGCAAAACGGTGAAAAGTCGATAATCTGACCGCCTTGCCAGATGCCCGGGCGTTGTGGCGCGATCTTAACGCAAAATCAATAACTGAGGAACTTCATTGATGACCCCGCTGATCGGCGGGATGATGCTGTTGGCATATTTGTGCGGCTCAGTGTCATCTGCGGTAATAGTAAGCAAACTGTTCCGTTTACCGGACCCGCGCCTGCACGGGTCTTGCAACCCCGGCGCCACCAACGTGCTGCGCCTTGGCGGGACTGTGCCAGCGGTGCTGGTGCTGGTGTTTGATGTACTCAAAGGCACTATTCCGGTCTGGGGCTCATATTTCCTGAAAATTGATGCCTTTTATCTGGGCATGATTGCGATCTGCGCTTGTCTTGGCCACATTTATCCGCTGTTTTTTAGCTTTCAGGGCGGGAAGGCGGTCGCAACCGCTTTTGGCACTATGATGCCAATTGGCCTCGATTTGGCAGGACTGCTGGTCGCCACCTGGATGATCCTGGTCGGCGCTACCGGTTACTCATCATTTGCGGCCATTGTCACCGTCGGACTGGCGCCAATATTTACCTGGTTTATCAAACCTTTATATACCATCCCGGTATTGATGCTGAGTATTCTGATCATTTTCCGCCACCGGGAGAACCTGCTGCGGCTTTGGCACGGTACAGAAGCGAAAGTCTGGGATAAGACCAAACGCCCGAAAGACTGACACCAGGCCTGCCAATGCTGGCATGGTGTCACCCGGTCAGACTGGTGGCAGCTGCTGCATCGGCCAGCGTGGCGTGACACCGATCGATAAATCCTGCGCCTGTCCGGCCCGTAGCCGTTGCCAGCCCGCATACGCAATCATCGCACCGTTATCGGTACAGAACTCTTTGCCAGGATAAAACACCTCGCCTTTGAGTGAGTGCATCAGGTCAGCCAGTTGCAGTCGCAGCGACTGATTTGCACTGACCCCCCCCGCCACCACCAGACGTTTCAGGCCGGTTTGTTTCAGCGCCCGCCGGCATTTCAGCACCAGCGTATCCACCACAGCCTGCTGAAACGACGCAGCAATATCAGCCTGGATCTGCGGTGTTTTACCTTCAGCAGCAATCACATTAGCGGCGGCAGTTTTTAATCCGCTAAAGCTGAAATCAAGACCTGGTCTGTCGGTCATCGGGCGTGGGAACGGATATTTTTTCGCATCGCCCTGTGTCGCCAGTCTGGCCAGCAGAGGCCCGCCCGGATACTCCAGCCCCATCAGTTTGGCCGTTTTGTCAAACGCCTCCCCGGCTGCGTCATCAATAGACTCGCCGAGCAAGGTATAACGACCGATACCATCTACCTGCACCAGTTGAGTATGACCACCGGACACCAGCAGCGCCAGAAACGGAAATTGCGGCGCATTGGCTTCCAGCATCGGCGCCAGTAAATGCCCTTCCATGTGATGCACCGCCAGTGCCGGTTTGCTCCAGGCAAACGCCAGACTGCGGCCGATTGCGGCACCAACCAGCAAAGCACCGGCGAGGCCCGGACCCGCCGTGTAGGCGACGCCATCAATGGACGCAGCATCACAGCCAGCTTCAGCCAAAGCTTGTTTGACTAACGGCAGGGTTTTTCTGATATGATCGCGGCTTGCCAGTTCCGGGACTACACCACCGTAGTCTGCATGCAACGGGATCTGGCTATAAACAATGTGGCTCATCAGGCCTTTTTCTGTGTCAAAGATCGCAATTCCGGTCTCATCACAGGATGTTTCGATACCTAAAACCCGCATGAATATCCTCTGGCAACAGGCCCAAAGCCGCGGATTGTAACGGTTTTAGCCAATCAGCACCAGCCACCTACCAAATCGCTTTACTTTATCGCTGCTCTTTGAGTAAAATGCCGCACCATTTTTAAACGTATTGGTTAGCCGCTGACCGGGTCGCGGTATCCTAACAACCGAGGTGAGATTTTAATGCCTGTAGTGAAAGTGAAAGAGAACGAACCGTTTGACGTAGCATTACGTCGTTTCAAACGCTCTTGCGAAAAAGCCGGTGTACTGGCTGATGTTCGCGCAAAAGAGTTCTTTGAGAAGCCAACTTGGGTTCGTAAGCGTAAAAAAGCTGCTGCTGTGAAACGTCACATGAAGAAGCTGTCACGCGAAAACGCTCGTCGCATCAAGCTGTACTAAGATCTGTTACCGCTGACGATGACGCTGCTCGAGCAACTTCAGGAAGCGCAAAAAGATGCCATGCGGGCCAAAGACAAATTACGTCTTGGCACTATCCGCATGGCGCTGGCTGAGATCAAACAACGCCAGATTGATGCGCAACTCCAGCCCGATGATCCAAATGTTCTGGCGGTGCTGACCAAAATGGTCAAGCAACGTAAAGAATCGACGACTCAGTATTTGGCTGCCGGCAGACAGGATCTGGCCGACACTGAATTGGCTGAGATTTCGGTGATTGAGCAGTTTTTGCCGCAAGCCCTGACAGCTGCCGAGTTAGATCACCTGCTGACGCAGGCGATCAGTGCGACTGGGGCAGCCAGTATGCAGGATATGGCAAAAGTGATGGCGTGGTTAAAGCCACAGGCACAAGGGCGCACTGATATGGGTGCCTTGAGCGGCCTGGTCAAAGCCCGGTTGAGTTAAATCGCGACCCCATCCACACCATCATGAATTCAGCTGTAGAACTGCAACACCGTGCCTTCGTGCACGGTTTGTCTTTTTCTGGTATCAGCATTTAAGCAGGAAGGAAAAAGGTGGCAGGACAAATCCCCAGACCCTTTATTGACGACCTGTTGGCCCGTACCGACATCGTTGAGCTGATTGATCAGCGCGTGCCGCTGAAAAAAGCCGGCAAAAACTACGCTGCCTGTTGCCCGTTCCACAGCGAAAAATCTCCTTCTTTTACCGTCAGTGCCGACAAACAGTTTTATCATTGCTTCGGTTGTGGCGCACACGGCAATGCCATCAGTTTTATGATGGCGTTTGAGCAGCTTGAATTTGTTGAGGCCATCGAAGAACTGGCCAAAATGCATCACCTCGAAGTGCCGCGTGAAGGTGGGCAAAAGGCTTATCAGCAAGGCAGTGCCGATGACTACAGCCAGATGGAAAAAGCGGCAAAGATTTATCAGACACAGCTGCAAAATAGTGAAAACGCCCTCGCCTACGTCGCAAAACGCGGCCTGGCCAGCGACACCATCCAAAAATACGGCATCGGTTATGCCCCGGACAGTTGGGATTTACTGCTCAAACAACTGGCCACCACCCGGCAGGCCCGCGACCAGCTGTTTGAACTGAAGCTGACCAACCGCAATGACAACGGCCGCGAATATGACTTTTTCCGTGACCGGCTGATGTTTCCGATCCGCGATAAACGCGGTCGCGTCATTGGCTTTGGTGGTCGTGTGATCGGTGACGGTACGCCGAAATATCTGAATTCACCAGAAACCCGGCTGTTCCACAAAGGCCGAGAACTATATGGTCTGTATGAGGCCCGGCAGCAGCAGGAGCGTTTAGCCATGTTGCTGGTGGTTGAAGGCTATATGGATGTTGTGGCCTTGTCGCAGTTCGGTATCGAATTCGCCGTAGCCTGTCTTGGCACCGCAACGACCGGCGACCATATGCAAACCATGTTTCGTTATACCCCGACAGTGGTGTGCTGTTATGACGGTGACCGTGCCGGTCGCGACGCCGCCTGGCGCGCCTTACAAAGCGCGCTGCCGCATCTGAAAGACGGCGTTGAACTGAAGTTTGTGTTTTTACCGGACGGTGAAGATCCGGACACGCTGGTCCGTAAAGAGGGCAAAGAAGCATTTATTGCCAGATTACATCAGGCGCAGACCCTGAGTAATTATCTGTTTGAACACTTGTTAGCGGAGATGGATGTCAACAGTGACGCCGGAAAGTCAGCACTGTGGCAACGCGCGAATGAAATGATTCTGCAAATTCCGAGTGAATTTTACCGCGAGACATTGTTAGACCGGCTGGCAAATTTAGTCGGCAGACCCCGCACAACGCCGGGTAACTCAAAAACAGCAAAGACCAATCCTGCAGTGGCCACAGCCACTAAGATTACACCAATGCGGCGGGCTATTGCGCTCTTGCTGCAGCATCCGGCATTGGCCACAGCCATGCCACAGGCACCTGAGCTGGCACAGGCTAATCTGCCTGGCATTGATATCTTGCTGGCACTGCAGCAAAAGCTGCTGGAGCAGCCCAACCTGACCACCGCACAATTGCTGGAGCACTGGCGTGGCGCTGCCGAATACAACATTCTGAGTAAACTGGCGCTCTGGGAGCATCAGGTGGCAGAAGAACAACTGACTGCAGATTTTCTTGATACCTTCAGGGCACTTGAAGATCAATATCTGCAACAACGGCTGGAAGCCTTACAACGTAAAGACCAGCTGACCAGACTCAGCCTGGCCGAACGTCAGGAATATGCCATGTTGTTAAAGGCATTTAAGACGAAATAACCGTGAAGCAGTGGGGGTTTGCTGGCTAGAAAAGCCGCGCTTTGTTATAATCCCGCATTCGCATTTTTGAAAACTAACTATATCGGGTGGAAGAGCAGCCTCTATGGAGCAAAATCCTCAGTCGCAATTAAAGCTTCTTATCTTAAAAGGTAAGGAACAAGGTTATTTAACTTTTGCTGAAGTAAACGATCACCTTCCACAAGATATCATCGACTCTGACCAGATCGAAGATATTATTCGCATGATTAACGACATGGGTATTCAGGTTTGCGAAACTGCACCTGATGCTGATGACTTAATTATGTCGGACGCAACCCCTGATGAAGACGCCGCGGAAGAAGCCGCCCAGGCGCTGGTCAGCGTGGATAAAGAATTAGGTCGTACTACGGACCCGGTCCGGATGTACATGCGCGAAATGGGTACTGTAGAACTGTTGACCCGCGAAGGCGAAATTGACATCGCTAAACGCATCGAAGACGGCATCAACCAGGTGCAAACGTCGGTCGCAGAATACCCGGAAGCCATCACCTACCTGCTGGAACAGTGGGACAAATTCGAAGCTGAAGAAATTCGCTTAAGTGACATCGTCACCGCTTTCGTTGATCCTAACGAAGTCGATGACCTGCCGCCAACCGCCACTCATATCGGTTCTGATGTGCCGGAAGAAGAACTGGCCGACGAAGACGCTGATATTGCCGGTGACGACGAAGAAAGTGAAGACGGCGATTCTGACGAAGCCGATACCGGTCCGGATCCGGAACTGGCGCGGGAAAAATTCGGCGAGCTGCGCGTGCAGTATGACATCACCCGTAAATCGATCATCGAAAACGGCCGTGAGCACGCACAGACTAAAATCGAAATCGACAAGCTGTCAGAAGTATTCCGTTGCTTCCGCTTAGTACCAAAACAGTTTGACCGTCTGGTCAAAAACATGCGCGAAATGATGGACCGCGTACGTGTGCAGGAACGTATCGTCATGAAGCATTGCGTTGAATACGCCAAAATGCCGAAGAAGAACTTCCTGAAATCCTTTACTGGCAACGAAAACAATAGTGCCTGGATTGACGCTGAAATCGCCGCAAATAAACCATATTCCGCCAAACTGGCCGATATGCGTGAAGAGCTGGTGCGCTCAACCGATAAACTGCGCAAGATTGAAGAAGAAACCGGTCTGTCGATTTTCAAAATCAAAGACATTAACCGCCGGATGTCGATTGGTGAAGCCAAAGCACGCCGGGCGAAAAAAGAGATGGTGGAAGCCAACTTACGTCTGGTTATTTCGATTGCGAAAAAGTACACCAACCGTGGCCTGCAATTCCTTGATTTGATTCAGGAAGGCAACATCGGTCTGATGAAAGCAGTCGATAAGTTCGAATATCGCCGTGGTTATAAGTTCTCGACTTACGCTACCTGGTGGATCCGTCAGGCCATTACCCGCTCTATCGCTGACCAGGCCCGGACTATCCGGATCCCGGTGCACATGATTGAAACCATCAACAAGCTGAACCGCATTTCGCGGCAGATGTTGCAGGAAATGGGTCGTGAGCCGTCACCGGAAGAATTGTCCGAGCGCATGGGCATGCCGGAAGATAAGATCCGCAAAGTGCTGAAAATCGCCAAAGAGCCTATTTCGATGGAAACACCGATTGGCGACGATGAAGATTCGCATCTGGGTGATTTTATTGAAGATAACTCTTCAGAGTCTCCGCTGGATTCAGCCACAATGGAAAGCCTCAAGGCGGCCACCAACGAAGTGTTGGCAGGTCTGACCGCCCGTGAAGCTAAAGTCCTGCGGATGCGGTTTGGTATCGATATGAATACCGACCATACGCTGGAAGAAGTGGGCAAGCAGTTTGACGTGACGCGTGAGCGGATCCGCCAGATTGAAGCCAAAGCGCTGCGGAAGCTGCGTCACCCTTCCCGCTCTGAAGTGCTGAAAAGCTTCCTGGACGAATAGCATTGGCTTTCTGCTGATTTTGCAAAACAGGCACCCAAGGGTGCCTGTTTTTTTGCCGGAAAATTAAGCAATCAACTGTTTCGACTGACGATTGTGCGGTGACAAGGCAACAAAAAATCCATATACTGCCAACGCTTCACCAACCAGACCCACGTCTGCATGCTGGCCCCATAGCTCAGTTGGTTAGAGCACTCGACTCATAATCGATTGGTCGCTGGTTCAAGTCCAGCTGGGGCCACCACTTCCTCAAGCTTCGCTTTATTCAACTTCAGCAACACCTTTTCACGCCGTTCCATTTACGTTCCTGCTCGCGCTGGAAAAAACTTTTACGATCCAGCGGCTCTTCGCCCGGATGCGCCATTGCCTGATGACGTAAATAGCGCTCGTAAGCGTCGTCGCCGGACAACTGCCTGAGTAGCCCCCAGCATTTTTTGATGAATGTTTTCATTGGCTTATTCCTGCGTAACCCGAAGATGCTGACGAGCCACGTATGGCGTTTCGGCTGAAGGCAAAATACTGAGCCCGCGCTGGCGCCGCCAGGCCATTCTGAGCATATCGCCGACCACCAGATACAACAGCGCCACAAATAGCATGGCCAGCCACGCATCCAGCTGCTGATTAAAAATCAGCTGGGGGGCCACTGCGGCTTTTTCTGGTACTAACACCCCTGCATCGAGTTTATGTTGCAAATCACTGGCGGCAGCAAAAAAGCCGATGCGCGGATCGGCGCTGCTGATTTTTTCATACACCGCTGTGGTCGTCAGAATCAGCAACCAACACAACGGCAGCGCAGTGACCCACAGATACTTCACCCGGCCGCTTTTAATCAGCACAGAAGTGGCGACCGTCAGCGCAATCGCAGCCAGCAGCTGATTAGAAATACCAAATAAAGGCCAGAGAATATTCACGCCGCCATTAGGGTCTATCACGCCGATATACAGAAAATAGCCCCAACCGGCCACAACCAGTGAAGATGTCAGCACCACCGACGGATACCAGCTGGTTTGGCCAAGCCGCGGCGAGAAGTTCCCCAGCATATCCTGCAGCATAAAACGGCCAACGCGGGTCCCAGCATCCAGCGTCGTCAGGATAAATACCGCTTCAAACATAATGGCGAAGTGATACCACATGGCGAGCAAGTGCTCACCAAAAGCGGAAGCGAAAATACTGGCCATCCCGACCGCTAACGACGGTGCACCACCAGTGCGGGCAAATAAAGTCGCTTCGCCCATAGTCGCTGCCAGTTGATTCATCTGCTCTACCGTCACCGGAAAACCCCAGCCAGTGATGGTCGCAACCGCCGCTTCCGGTGTCGCGCCGACAATGCCGGCCGGGCTATTGATCGCAAAATAGACACCGGGTTCCAGCACACAAGCCGCAATCAGCGCCATGATGGCGACAAAGGACTCCAGCGCCATACCGCCGTAACCAATCATCCGGATGTCGCGTTCATTTTCCAGCAGTTTTGGTGTGGTGCCGCTGGAGATCAGCGAATGAAAACCAGAGATCGCACCGCAGGCGATGGTGATAAATACAAAAGGAAACAGACTACCGGCAAAGATAGGGCCAGTGCCATCGATAAACTGGGTCAACGCCGGCATCTTAATTTCCGGCTGCAGAATGACAATGGCCACTGCCAGCAAAATCACAGTGCCAAGTTTCATAAAAGTCGACAGATAATCGCGCGGCGCCAGCAATAACCAGACCGGTAAAATCGCCGCTAACAAACCATAACCAATCACCGCAAAGGCCAGCGGCAAACCCGGATGATTAAACCATTCGCGTAATCCAGCCTGCTGGTCCACCCAGCCACCGGCGCCAACTGATAACAGCAATAACACCACGCCCAACAACGAGCCTTCCAGTACCCGTCCAGGCCGCAAATAGCGCATATAAAGACCAATAAACACTGCAATCGGAATAGTGGCTGCCACAGTCGAAGTGGCCCAGGGTGAATGTTTCATCGCATTGACCACAACCAGACCCAGCACCGCTATCAAGATGATCATGATCAGGAAAGTGGCCAGCAAAGCCGCAAAACCGCCGACCGGGCCTAATTCTTCACGCGCCATCTGGCCAAGACTCCTGCCATCGCGGCGCATCGAACAAAACAGGATCACCATATCCTGCACACAACCAGCCAGCACACTGCCGACCAGAATCCACAGCGTGCCCGGCAAATAACCAAACTGCGCCGCTAAGGTCGGGCCAATCAACGGGCCGGGGCCGGCAATAGCTGCAAAATGATGACCAAACACCACCCAGCGGTTGGTCGGCACATAATCACGGCCATCGGCAAGACGCTCAGCCGGTGTGGCGCGGGTTTCATCCAGCGTCAACACCCTGGCGGCCACCCAGGCACTGTAAAAGCGGTAACCAATCAGATAAGTACAAATAGCGGCGACGATAAACCAAATCGCATTGATGGATTCGCCCCGGTTCAGCGCTATACCGCCGGCGGCGGCGGCCCCGGTAATGGCAATGCATAGCCAGAGCAGGCGCTGCGGCCAGCCTTGTGGTGCAATTGGTGTTGTCATCTGTGTCCCCGTCTGAAAGTTTTTGTTTTTGTTTGATTTTTATCCTTCTGTTCTATCGGGTTCGCCTGCTGATGTCAACGCAGGCGCCAGAGGTCAGCGCAGCCTTTGTCCCCCTGATGAGAACGAAGGACAGCAAGCGCTTCTGGCTGCTTTGATTCAGCTTTGGTACAGTCTGCAGCTGGCAGCCTGCAGCTTGCCGCCACCCACTGGCCTGATTGAGGATGATATGCGTGTACTCCCCCTGTTCCTGAGTTCTGTGGCATTCGCCGGTAGTGCACTGGCACAGCCGGTGTTTAAAGCCGATTTTGAAGGCAACAGCAGCTGGAACATCTTAAATGGCTGTCAGTTGCAGCATGAGCTGGCCCGCAGCGGGCAACAGGCGCTGTTTTGCAGCCGCGGCAGCGCCAGTCTGGTGACGCCTGCTCTGGTGGCTGAACCCGGTATGCTGGAATTTTGGGTCAAACCAGAAAACGCCTATACCAGTTATCGCATCAATATCTTAAGTTCCGCCTCGTTAAAAGCCGACGCGCCCTGGCAACAGATTGGCCTGATTGAAATGTCGGCGAGCAGTGCCGATTATCTGGCGCACCGCATTTCGATTGATGACCCTGGCCGCAAATTTATCCGCTTAGACATTGAAAGCAGCAATGGTGGTATTGCGCTGGATGATGTCAGTATCGAACGGATTGGGCTGGATGTGGCTTTGCAGAAAAACGAACAGCGTATTGTCAGCGGCATTCTGGACCGACTGAAGCAAAACAAAAACCCGGAGCTGCAGGCGGAACAGTTCAAAAGTCTGGGGCAAAATTACGCCGCGCAGCTCGATACACAGCGCCAGTATCTGGAATACGCCAATGCGATTTACGCCAGTATCACGCTGGTGCTGGCCAGTTCAGAGCGTAATAAGATGTCCAATCCGATGGCCTACGCCTCGTTTCGCAACATCATCAATGACACCAAACGTGTGTCTTCGCCGCTGCAGCAAGCAAGGTTAACGTCGATGGTGAAGCCGTTTGGTGACCTGGCGACTGCGACGCTGAGTGTGGTGACCGGTGGTGCTTACGCCGCATTTGCTGAACCCTTTAAATCCTTTCTGGCCGCAACCTTCGATAAATCCAATTATGAAAACGCTGATTTAAGCCGTAAAGACCGTAAATTCGCCGAACAAAATGGCCTGAAAATTTACGAAAACGCCGAGCGTTTCCTGAGCGAACTGGAAAAAGAACTGCAGCAGGTCAATGCGCTGGATAATGAACTCGGCACTATGCAGAAGCTGGTAGAAAGCTATCGCAAAGATTTGGACAAACAGCTGCGCGGTTATATTCAGCATGCCGGCCTTGCCCGCACCCAGGAAAATTTTGGCCGGGTGATGAGTAAAGAAGACAGCATTCGCGCGACTATTAGCAGCGAAGTTGCAGGAAATGTCGCCACTCATGCGCAGCAACTGCACGACCGCGAGCAAAATACCGAGCTGGTGCAGTATCTGCTGAAAACCTCAGAACAGCTGGAAAGTGTGCAGGAATACAAGGAGCGCTTTAATCAGGTGACCGCTGCTGCTCTGACCTTTTACGACCGCTTTGAGCGTTCCATTGCGCCGGAACAAAACCCGTTCAGTGACAGCACCGACAAAGCGGCCTGGGAGAATCACGCGAAAAAAGCCCGCACTTATATCAAAGAATCCAAAGAAGCCTTCAGTAAGGCCTATTTATAAGCAAACGTAGCGCAGAAACACAAAAGCCCCGCACGCGGGGCTTTTGCTTTTGACAGCTGAGCGATTAAGGCAGCACAAAACCAACGGCTTCATTGACCTTCGACAGCGTCTCTGAAGCACGACGGCGCGCCTCAGCCGCACCAGCCTGCATCACTTGCGTTAAAGTGGTCTGGTCGTTACGCAGTTCGTGGAAACGCTGCTGCACCGGTTCCAGCAATGCAATGACCGCATCCGCCACGTCGCCTTTGAGGTGGCCATACATTTTACCTTCGTATTCATTGACCAGCGCTTCAACCGGTTTATTGGTAACACCGGACAAAATACTCAGCAGGTTGGCAACGCCCGGTTTGTTGTCGATATCAAAATACACCCGTGGCGGGTCTTCCGAATCGGTCATGGCCTTTTTGAATTTTTTGCTGATCATCTTCGGATCTTCCAGCAAACCGACGAAGTTCCATGGATTCTCATCCGATTTTGACATCTTTTTGGTCGGTTCCTGCAGACTCATCACCCGCGCCGCCACTGGCGGAATATAAGGTTCTGGCACGGTAAAAATGTCGCCATGCAAGGCGTTAAAGCGCATCGCCACATCCCGCGCCAATTCCAGATGTTGCTTCTGGTCATGGCCGACCGGCACCTGATTGGCCTGATACAGCAGAATGTCGGCCGCCATCAGTACCGGATAGGTAAAAAGACCCGCATTGACGTTGTTGTTGTGACGCTCAGATTTGTCTTTAAACTGCGTCATCCGGCTCAGTTCACCAAACTGGGTGTAACAATTCAGTACCCAGGCCAGCTGGCTGTGCTCCGGCACATGCGATTGCATAAATACGGCTGAACGTTTTGGGTCTATGCCACAAGCCAGATATAAAGCTAAAGAATCCAGTGAGGCACTGCGCAGCGCAGCCGGCTCCTGCCGGACCGTGATGGCATGTAAATCAACGATACAATACAGACAATCATAGTCATCCTGCATCCGGTCCCACTGGCGCAGCGCACCGAGATAATTACCGATAGTCAGCTGACCGGACGGCTGGGCGCCGGATAAAACAATAGGTTTGGCCGAAGTCTTCTGCATGAAATCTGAGATCCTGTGGATGAACTGCCTGGCAGTCCGAACAAAAAATTGCGCCGATTATAACCGCTTCAAGCGGCTTTGCCACGCCTGGCGAGGCGTCTGGCTACACAGGCCGCACTGTGGCCAGTTCTGCGCGCATCGCAGCAATCACTTGCTGATAATCTGGTTGACTGAAAATGGCTGAGCCGGCGACAAACATATCGGCGCCAGCCGCAGCAATGGCGGCGATATTGTCGGTTTTAACGCCGCCGTCCACTTCCAGCCGGATTGACCGACCGCTCTGGTCGATGATCTGCCGCGCCTGACGCAGTTTGTCTAAAGTGGCCGGAATAAAACTTTGGCCGCCAAAGCCAGGGTTAACCGACATCAGCAGCACCACGTCAACTTTATCCAGCACATAATCAAGATAACTCAAAGGCGTCGCCGGATTAAATACCAAACCTGCCTGACAACCTTCGTCTTTAATCAGCTGCAAAGTGCGGTCGACATGGCGCGACGCTTCGGGATGAAAAGTAATAATGGACGCGCCGGCTTTGGCAAACTGCGGCACCAGACTGTCGACCGGTTCCACCATCAGATGCACATCAATGGGCGCAGTGATGTCGTAATTGCGTAGCGCCTGGCATAACATCGGGCCAAAGGTCAGATTCGGCACATAATGGTTATCCATCACATCAAAGTGCACCACATCGGCACCAGCCGCCAGCACCCGGGCCACGTCGTCGCCGAGGCGCGCCAGGTCTGCAGATAAAATAGAAGGCGCGATCCAAAAAGGTAACATCGGTTTCTCCCGGCAAACAAAGTCGTCACTGTAGCCGATTTGCCACTTTGTTGCAGCCGCTTTGCCGTTTTTCTGCGGGCCCGACCGCCCAAAAAACAGGCAAACCTGCACCACAATCGCGCATCCGTGGCTGGATGAACAACCACAACGAAACTATCTTATTGAAATAAAACATTTTTCACTGATGGCACAGAACTGGAATTACCTTTCACGACAATTACAGATAAGGGCAAAGCAAATGAAAACAATGGCAACTAAAACAACAAGTTCGGTGAAAAAAAGCAAAAAAATCGCGGCAATTGCATTAGTCGTGGCCAGCTGTGTTGGCTCCATGGCGCAAGCAGCGACACTGACCGGCAACGTCGGTTATGTGTCAGATTATCTGTTCCGCGGTATTTCACAAACCAATGAAGGCATGGCATTGCAAGGCGGCTTTACCCTCGCTGGCGATTCAGGTTTTTACCTGTCAACCTGGGGTTCCAATATCAAATTCGGCAACGGCTCAATGGAGCTGGATATTCTGGCCGGCTGGACCGGTAAATTAACGGAAGACTGGACTATCGACGTCGGCGCCATGCAATACCGCTACCCGAACGGCGACAATGCAACCGACCAGTTTAACTTCAGTGAATTCTATACCAAGCTGATTTATAAAGATTTAGTCCTTGGCTTTGCTTATTCTGACGACTATTTCGGTACCGGCGTGAACAAGTATTATTACTTATCAGCCGACTACACTTATGTGCTGCACGACAGCCTGAGCCTGTTATTACACTTAGGTCAGAACCAGTTTGAAGATAATGCGCAATACAACACTTTTGTCGCGGCCGGACCATTACGGGGTGATGCTTATCTCGACTGGAGTGTCGGTTTAGGCACCACAGTTTTAGGTTCAGCCGTACAACTGAAATTTGCGTCAACCAATATCGAAGGCAGTGCGGGCTGCGATCTGTGTGATGGCCGCTTAGTGCTGAGTTTGAGCAAGACTTTCTGATAGCAGAAAGATAAAACATCATAATAAAAAAACAGCCTTTGTCCACTCCATGTCCTTTACTGGACATGACCCAAACCGGCAGCCGCAAGGCTGCCGGTTTTTTTCTTGCCACACCCGATGCACTGACGTAAAATCGACCAGCTTTCTTTTGCATGGACGTTCTGATGAAAACAAAAACTCTGCTGAAATCTGCGTTATTGCTGCTGCCGCTGACAGTTGCTGTTGCGGTTTCTCAGTGGTCAGTACCGTCAGTGGCTACAGCCAGCTGCCAACAGCAAACCGTCATGTCTGACGCCGGGATTGAAACGCTGCAATTACGTTGCACCACGACGCAACAACAAAGCTGGTTAGGCTGGGCACAAGGCCACAGTCGTTCAACACAATTCCATTTCATCGATTTACTGGAATTACTGAACCGGCTCCATTCTCACCAAGATAACAAATAACTGCGTATCGGACTGATGGCAGGCTCAGGGCCAGGACTCAGACAAATCCTCAAAGCGGTGTTTGGCGCCTTTATTGGCGTGCAATCCGAACAACAGCGTCAACAAGATTTCCAGACACAAAGTCCCATGCCATACATCATCGCCGGTGTCGTGGTAACTTTGTGTTTTGTGTTGGGTCTGGTGCTGATTGTCCGGCTGGTTTTAAGCTGAACCGTTACACCAATTATTTCTGTCGGTAAATCGCAAACAATTCAGCAACTTTACCGCGACTGCTGCCTTTTTGGCTGATAGAACGGCCAACCTGAATCGAATCCAACTCAGCGCCTGCATAAATTTTTCGGGTCAACGGCGTGTCATGATTACTAATCACCACCGTATGGCCGGCAGCCTGCGCCGCCTCCGCCAGATTCGCCAGCTCTGCCTGATCATCAAAGGTAAAACTGTTTTTGGCATACGAAGTAAAACTGGCCGTTTTGGACAAAGGCACATAAGGCGGGTCGCAGTAAATTACGGTCGGCGGCTTGGGCAGACGTGCGAACAGCTCTGGATAACTCAGACAGGTAAATTCGGCTTTTTGTGCTTTTTCAGCAAAACGCCATAATTCCGCTTCAGGGAAATACGGTTTTTTGTATTTGCCAAAAGGCACGTTAAACAAACCAGACTGGTTGTAGCGACACAGACCATTAAAACAATGCCGGTTCAGATACAAAAACAGCAGCGAGCGCTCCAGTGGGTCGACACTTTGATTAAATTGCTGACGCAACTGCAGATAACGTTCTTTGTCATTATTTTGCGCGCTGAAAAACTGCTGGGCCGCCCGGATCAACATATCCGGCTGGCTTTGTAATAAGCGATACAAACCTATCAGATCAGCGTTGATATCATTGAGTAAATAAGCCGGATAGTCGGTATTGAGGAACACAGAACCGGCGCCGACAAAAGGTTCGACCAGCAAGTCTCCGTCTGGCAAATGCTGCCGGATCGCCTCCGCCAACGCATATTTACCGCCGGCCCATTTGAGGAACGCACGTTGTTTTGGCGGTTTTACGACTTTAGCCAACACTGATATCCATTAGTTAGTACTGATTTCACTATGGATATCACTGAGCGGCTTGGCAAAGCCCTGCTGCAGTGGCACCGGCAGCTGCTGCGCCTGTTGCTTCGCCCCCGCCGCATCAGCAAAAGGTGCCATGACGACCACCAACTGCCGTTTGCCGGCTTTATGCCGTTCATAAGTATAAGTTTGCAGTTTGGCGTAGGTCTGACGGAAACTCTGCAATGCAGCATCGTTAGAAAACACCACCAATTGCAGCGCATACTGGCTGCCCGCCATCGACAACAACTCAGATTCCGCATAATGGTAACCAGCGGACTGGTGGCCTGATGCAGCTGCGGACTGCTGCAGCTCCGCTGTAGCTTCGGCGGCAAGGTCGTCCGCGGGTTCCGGCACAGCAGCTACAGCGCTGTCCGGAACTTTTGCCGTCGTGACGCCGCTGGTTTCCGCCGCCATTTCAGCCTCTACAGTGGCCTCGGCCGGTAATGTGGTCGCAGGCAGACCGGCGCTGATCTCAGCTGCCAGATCTTCGGGTACCGCTTCCGTCGCTACGGGCGTTGGTTGCGCGGCAGCAGGCGCCGCAGTAGCGGTATCCGCAGCTACCGCACTGGCAGTTTGCTCAGGCGCCGGTTCTGTGCCGGCTTGCGCCGTTACCTCAGCAGTGTCCGTGCTGAGCGTGCTGCTTTGTTCAGTAAAATCAACCGGCTTTTCCAGACCTTTGGTCTGCGCGCTGCCACGTTCAGCTTTCTCCAGCTGGTTCACTAACTGTTCCACTACCGCTTTTTCGGCGGCTGGCGGCGGTGGCGCTTCTTTCACGTTGGCGACAGTGCCAGCCACTTCCTGTTCTTCCGGCAAATAGGTCAGAGTGCCAATGCCATTGCCCTGCTGCAGCTGACGCTCAGTCCAGAACCAGAACACCACGACAGCGACAATCAGTGCCATGCCAATGGTAAATACCCACAAAGGCCCGGCAATCGAGGCGGTTTGCAATTGTTGCGCTGGCTGTTTTGCTGCTTTTGCTGCTAACTGCGGGTTTAATAACAGGTGCAGATTGCCCTGGGCCTGCGCCAGCCGCTCTGCGATCGTCAGCGTACTGAATGCGCTGTCTTTGAGCAGGATTTCGGCGTCTTCCATCGTGATAGCGGCCAGCGCTAAATTCAGCTCGGCGTGGGCATCCGCCTGCTCAGCAGTGGCGATCACCAGGCACGGCACATCTGCCAGCTCCGCCCATAACGCTTGCGGTAAGTATTCCGACTGGTCAAGGATCAGCGCCAGTGGCTGGCGGCTCTCGCGCTCCCCAATCAGACTAATCAGTGGTTTGTCGGTGACGGAGCCATGGCCAAACCATTGCTCCAGCAAATGCTGGCGGATCTTACCGGCACTGAGTTCAGGCTCTACTGTCAGCAGCGCCAGGTTAAATTCGTCGGACAATAAATCAGCAATGGCCAGCGCCAGCGTTGACTTTCCTGTGCCAGGGCCACCGACCAGATATATCAGTTGATAAGGATTAAATTCCAGCTGAAACACGAGCCGTTCCAGCCATTGGCGCTGCGACGGCAACAAGCCTTGCAACGTCGCCAGTTTTTGATGTAAATCAGCCATATAAGGCGCCAAATACCTGAATAAGTTCTTGTTCTGTCACGTTATCAACGATGATGGCACGTCCGCACTGCTGTAACAAGATAAAGCGCATCTGGCCGGCTTTGACTTTTTTATCGGTTTTCATGTAAGGCATAAAATGCCGGATGGTCATGCCGGCAGGTGGCGCCACCGGTAACTGTGCAGCCTGCAACAGATCGCGGATCGCCGTGACATCAGCCGCCTCAATCCAGCCACGGGCCGCTGACAGCTGCGCAGCCATCAGCATCCCAACGGCAACCGCCTCGCCATGTAGCCATGCACCGTAACCGAGCCAGGCTTCAATCGCATGACCAAAAGTATGGCCCAGGTTCAGCAATGCCCGTTCGCCCTGCTCGGTTTCATCCCGGCTGACAATATCGGCTTTCATCTGACAACAATGACGGATCATTTGGCTCAGCACTGGCTCCTGCTTTGCCTGGATCTGTTGCTGGTGCGCCATCAGCCACTGCAAAAAATCAGCATCACCAAGCAGGCCATATTTAATAACTTCGGCCATACCGGCGGCAAATTCACGGGCTGGCAGACTCTGCAGCATTTGCGTGTCAATCAGCACCGCTTGCGGCTGTTTAAAAGCCCCAATCATATTTTTGCCAAGGGGATGGTTCACCGCGGTTTTGCCGCCCACCGATGAATCGACCTGCGACAACAGAGTCGTCGGAATTTGGACAAATTCAACGCCGCGCTGATAACAGGCCGCGACAAAACCGGTCAAATCGCCGATCACACCACCGCCCAGCGCCACCAACAAGCCGTCGCGCGGGAATTGATGTTCCAACAAAAAGGAATTGACCTGCTCAAAGGATGCCAGTGTTTTATAGGCCTCACCGTCCGGTAACAAAAACTCGCTGACATCGGCATGGCAAAACAGCCCGCGCACTTTGTCGAGGTACAAAGCTGCAACCACAGGATTGGAAATAATAACGACTTTTTTGTAGCCCCAGAGCGGGCTCAATTCGGGTTGCTCAGCGGCGCTTTGACACAGCGCCGGAGCAATCAGGATGGGGTAACTGCGCAGACCAAGTTGAACCGCAACTTTTTCCATCTACAGCTCCCTTCTGAAATTAAAAACCCAGTTGTTCGACGATTTGGTTAGCAACAGCGCGGGCGCTTTGCTCGTCGGTACGGATAGTGAAATCTGCGATCTCTTCGTACAGCGGATTACGTTCAGCCGCCAGACGTTCCAATACGTGTTGTGGTGCTTCTTCGGTCTGTAACAGCGGACGGCGTTTGTCACGCTGGGTACGGGCCACCTGTTTCTCAATCGGAGTTTCCAGATAAACCACGATGCCGCGGGCGGACAGACGGTTACGGGTTTCGCGACTCAGCACAGAACCACCACCGGTTGCCAGCACAATGCCCTGCATACCTGTTAAGTCTTCAATGACGTTTTCTTCGCGCACCCGGAAGCCAGCCTCGCCTTCCAGATCAAAAACCCAGGCAATGTCTGCGCCGGTACGGCGTTCGATTTCCTGATCTGAATCATAGAATTCAAGGTGCAGCATTTCTGCTAAGTGACGGCCAATGGTACTTTTTCCTGCGCCCATGGGGCCAACGAGGAAGATATTGCGTTTCTCTGCCATATGTCGTAATGCTAATTCAGCTAACTCAAGAGGGTTAATGTCAGGACCAAAAAGCTCCCGTGAAAATTTTAAGCGCTGAATTATGGCAGTATTGACGCGGGCTTCGCAAGCAAAAGTTCAAAAGGGACAGCGTAGTGGCTGTCCCTTCGACAATCAGCGGGTCTCGTTGATGATTTTTGGCGTGACAAAAATCAGCAGTTCTTTTTTCTCGGTTTTATCCAGCGAACGGCGGAACAGGGCGCCAGCGTAAGGGATATCACCCAGTACCGGAATTTTTGATACGGTATTGATAGTTTGTTGCTGGTAAATACCGCCCAGTACGATAGTTTCACCATTGTCGACCAATACCTGGGTAGTGATGCGCTGCGTATCAATCGCCACCGCATTACCGGTTGGTGTCTGCACCACTTTGCCTTCAGTGTCCTGGGTTACGGTCAGGTCGAGGATAATTTTGTTATCCGGCGTCACCTGCGGCGTGACTTCAAGGCTTAACACCGCTTTTTTAAACTCAACTGTCGTCGCACCGCTGGAAGCGGCCTGCACATATGGAATTTCCACACCCTGCTCAATCCGGGCTTTTTTCTGGTTGGCAGTAGAAATGCGTGGTGACGCCACGATTTCGGCTTTGTTTTCCACTTCCAGCGCCGACAATTCCAGGTCAATTAAAGTGCCATCACCGAGCTTGGAAATATGAAAACCAATGCTGCCGGCGCCGTCAGTAGTCACGGGCAGGTTGACATTATAACGTCCGGGCGCTGACGGGATCTGACCATTGGCCAGCGCCTGGGCCGCAAGTGCAGTCCCTGACACCGCTTTGGTTAACTGCTGGTCGCTAAAGCCCCAGCGAATGCCCAACTCTTCCGCCACACTGTCTTTGACTGTGACCATCCGGGATTCAATCAGTACCTGCTTGACCGGCACGTCGAGCCGCTCAACCAGCCGGCGCACGTTCTCAATGGCCTTGGCGGTGTCTTTTAACAAAATGGTGTTGGTGCGTTCATCGACCGACACATTGCCACGCGCCGACAATAATGAACTGTCTTTACCGTCCAGCAATTTGGCGAGATCGGACGCTTTGGCATAGTTCACGGTAATAAACTCAGAGTACAGGGCTTCGAGGTCTTCCACTTTTTGCCGGGCCTGCAGCTCTTTGGCTTCACGCTCGGCCAGCTCGTCGGTTGGCGCGACCATCAGGATATTGCCGTCCATCCGCTTATCCAGACCTCGTACTTTTAACACGATATCCAGTGCCTGATCCCAGGGAGTGCCGTCCAGCCGCAACGTGACATTGCCAGTGACTGAATCGCTGGTCACCAGATTAAAGCCGTTATAGTCGGCGATAATCTGCAACACAGTGCGCACCGGAATATCCTGAAAATTCAATGAGATCGCTTTACCCTTGTAATCTTTGCCGCCCTGCATAAAACCGCCGGCCGAGGCATCCTTTTCCACGCTAAGGCTGAAAATGTTATCCACCTGCTGGTAGGCAAAGGTGAATGCCGCACTGGGTTCAATTTCCAGCCGGGTAATAACACCGTCTTTAAAAGTTTCGATGCCTTTGACCACAGTGCCGAAGTCCAGCACGTCGAGCTGATACAACAAATCCTCTGCGATGTCGGTATTGTGGAATTCCACCACAATTTTGCCGAGATTTTCCCGCACATCAACTGCGGCAGAACTGTCTTTCAGGAATACCAGGACCCGGCCTTCGCCTTTGTCACCGCGCCGGAAATCAATCGCCTGCACTTTGTTGATATATCTGCTGTTATCTGGTTTGGCGGTGCTGCTGGCGCTGTCACTGACCTGCAGATAAAAGGTGTTGCCTTCCATCCGGGTTTTATACAGTTTCAGATGTTCAAGAAACACCGAGGTTTTGATACCTTTTTGCAAAAACTCGGTGCGGGCATTCAGCACACCGGCTTTGTTAATGGCAACGTCAGTCAGCTTTTCTTCAAACTCAGCTTCAGCAAAAGTCAGTTCGATCCGCGATGGCTCATTAAAAATTTGTACGTCCGGCGCGGCGCCGAGCGCTTCGTCAAAGACAAATTCAATTTCGGTTTCGCCTGTGGTCAGCGGGTTATATCTGACGTCATATAACAAAGGCGCTGCCGCTGCGGAGCCGATGCTCAGCAACCAGCAACCAAGCGTTATCCGGCACCAGGCTGATCGTTGTTTTTTCATGTGTTGTTGTTGATCCATATGATGCTCACACCTTAATTGCGCGATTTGTCGGCGGGATCTGCCATCTGCATGGTGGTGGTCCGCTCTTTCCAACATCCGGCGCCGTCCGGAATTAATTCAATCAATTCAATCTTATCTGGCTCCACCTGGATGATGCGGCCATGAAAGAGTCCAATGTAGTTATTTTTGCTGACTCTGTGCAAGGTCTTATCGGCCGCTTCAATCAGCGCCCAGAAATTGCTGCTGTCGCCCAAAGTGCCACGCATTGCCAGATTATCCAGTGCAAATTTTTCCAGCGGCTCTTTGCGTCTGGCCGGGTCAGGGCTCAGACAATCCTGCGACTGCGAAAATTGCTCCTGCACGGCTTCCGGTCGCGGCGCGCTGAACGGACTGCGGGCATTGGCTGACTGATAGCTGATGTGGACAAAAGGTTTGGCTTTGGGCAGTGGCGGAATGCCTGCCGGGGTATTGGCTTTGACGGATTCCATAAACTGCTGGATATCGGTCAGCGAGTCGTTACAGCCTTGCAATAACGTGCTACAGGCGAGCAGGAGCGCTATACGACGTTTCATGGCGCCTCCTTATACCGGTAAGTCTTCGCCACTACGTTAAATACCAGCCGGTCGTCTTTGTCGGTGCTGACCGAAAAATCGTGTAACGAGACAATCCGCGGTAACTTGGCAACTTCACTGACAAAATTGCCAAACTGGTGATAATCCCCTACCACATCGATTTGGATCGGTAATTCGGTATAAAAATCCTTTTCAATTTCCGGCATCCAGTTGATGCGGACAAAAGTCAGTCCGGTCGAAGTCCCGGCATAGGTAATGTCATCAAGCAGACCCGGTGTCTCATGGGTTGCCGGCAATTGCTTCAGCAGATAAGAGAAGGTTTCTTCCATCTCGATCATCTGTTGTTTATACAACTCAAGATTAACCGCCGCAGCATATTTTGCCCGGTAAACCTGGCGTAACTCCTGCTCGGCACTTTCGGCTTTTTTCAGCGTGGTAATTTTTTCATCCACCAGCAAAAAGTAACTCAGCAAGGCCACCAAAAAGCTAAAGACAATAATTAACAGCGTTTTAGCGACTGGCGGCCAGGAACCGACATTCGCCAGGTCCAGATCGTTCAGTTCTTCCAGATTAATGTTCAGGCTCACTTCGTGCCTCCTGCTGCCGGAGACGCTTTCGCTTCACCCTGCACGGCTTCATAACCTTTCACCATCAGGTGCATTTTAAAATCACTGAGTAATTGGGTATCGTCCTTGCCCGCTTCGATAAATTCCAGCAGCGGCGTCGACAGCAATTCAGAGGCTTCAACAGCGCGAATCATGTTGGACAAGCGGTTGTTAGATTCACTTTTACCCACCAGTAGCAACGACGGTCCTTTTTTCTCCAGATTGGTCAGGTACACGCCGGCCGGTGTGACCTTGGCGATTTCGTCCATAATCTGGGTGCCCAGATTCCGGCTGCTTTGCAGCTGCGCTATTAACTCAATGCGCTTTTGCAGGTTCTTTTTCTTTTCATCCAGCTGTTGGATCTCAGTAATACGCTGGTCAAGAATGGCAATTTCGCCTTGCAGGTAACTGTTGCGGCCATTCTGACCTTCAATCATCGCGCCGTAGACTGCACTGATAGTAAATACCAGCACAAAACTGCCGACACAGGCGGCAGTCATTGTTGTCATAAAACGGGCTTGTTGTTGTTTCTTTTGCGCTTCGCGCCAGGGCAGCAGGTTTAAATATGCCATGTTGAGAAACTCCGCATCGCAAGCCCACAGGCAATCATTAATTGCGGCGCCAGCTGTGTCAGCTGCTGCCGGTCGACCGCAGGCCCCACTTCCATATGCTGGAACGGATTGGCAATAATAGTGTGAATGCCGAGTTCTTCAGTCAGCAGCTTATCAATGCCTTCGATTAACGCCGTACCGCCAGACAGGATCAGGTAATCAATGCTCTCGCGGCCAGAGGTGGTCAGGTACATCTGGATCCCACGCCGGACCTGCTGCAAAATCATGGTCTGAAACGGCGCCAGCACCTCAAAGGTGTAAGTTGGTGGCAAGTCATTGCAGACTTTAGCCATCTCAGCTTCTTCGTATGTTTTACCGTAATAAGAAATAATACTGCGGGTATATTGTTCGCCACCGAACATCTGGTCGCGGGTGTAATGCGTTTTGCCACGTTCCAGAATGCTCATCAGCGTCATGGTGGCGCCAATATCGACCACTGCGATTAATTTTTCATGAGCATCCGGCGGCAACTGATGGAAACACAACTCGGCGGCGCGGCTTAAACAATAAGATTCAACATCCACGACCTTGGTCGCGAAATTGCCGGCATCCAGCGCCGACACCCGACTTTGTACACTCTCGGTCCGGGCGGCACTGAGCAATACATTGACTTTAGACGGGTCGTTGGCATTCAGATCCTGCTTCTCAAAGTCCATACTGACTTCGCTCAGCGGGTATGGGATCAGGCTGTCTGCTTCCACTTCTATCTGACTGGCCAGTTCGTCATCCGATAAACTGGCATCCATGAAAATAACTTTGGTAATAACTGTGGAACCTGAAACTGCGGTGGCAGCAAACTTGATGTTTTTTGGAATCTTTTTGCGGATTTTGGCAATCACAGTGCCAACCGCTTCAATGTCCTGAATTTCGCGGTCCGTCATCGAACCTTTAATCATAGGTTCTATTGCCAGAGCTTCTACTTTATAATGCTCGCCATGTTGGCTCAGCAGAATAGCCTTGACGGTATGGGCGCCAATATCAACGCCCAGGATCAGTGGATTTTTCGCACGAAACAACCGATTTATCATAGCTTCCTGCAGCCGTCTCAAACTTATGATTATTATGTTTTCGCAGTGGCGTACGTTGTTTTTACACAGGAAACAATGTGCTTCAACAACTACTAATGAATTTATACTAGCAGCCTATTTTGGTAAAGGGCAGCAAAAATTGGGGCTATTCAGTGTCTTGGCTTAAAAAACTTGTCATTATCCTGCTGTGTTGTCTGACCTTAGGCATACTGAGCATTGCAATCACTTATCTGTATCTGAAAAATGATCTGCCAAGTGTTGAAACACTGAAAGATGTGCGATTGCAGACACCGATGCGGGTATTTAGTCAGGACGGTGAGTTAATTTCCCAATTCGGTGAAAAACGCCGCATTCCGCTGAAACTGAACGAGATGCCGCCGCTGCTGATCAAAGCGGTGCTGGCGACCGAAGACTCGCGCTTTTACGAACATCCGGGGATTGACCTGATCGGGGTGATGCGCGCAGCGTCAGTAGTAGCGACCACCGGCGACTACAGCCAGGGCGCCTCGACTATTACCCAACAGCTGGCGCGGTTGTTTTTCTTAAGCCGTGAAAAGAAAATCATCCGCAAGGTCAAAGAAGCCTTTTTGGCCATTCATATCGAAGAACTGCTCAGCAAAGATGAGATCCTCGAACTGTATTTAAACCGCATTGAACTGGGCCAGCGCGCCTTTGGTGTTGGTGCGGCGGCACAGGTCTACTTCGGCAAAAATATTCAGGACCTGACTTTATCAGAAATCGCCATTATCGCCGGGCTGCCGCAAGCACCATCGGTGCTGAACCCGGTGCGTTCCCCAAGCCGCGCCCGCGCCCGCCGCAACATTGTGCTCGGCCGTATGCTGGCGGAAAAATACATCACGCAGCAGGAATATGACGATGCCCTGCAAGCACCTATTATGTCCAGGCTGCACGGTGCCCAAGTGACCGCATCAGCGCCTTATCTGGCCGAAATGGTGCGGCAGGAAGTAGTAGCCCGGTACGGGGAAGACGAAGCCTATTCCAAAGGTTTTCAGGTGTTTACCACGGTAGACGCCCGCCAGCAAACCCGCGCAGTCAGTGCGCTGCAGGCCAATTTACATGCCTATGATGAACGCCATGGTTTCCGTGGCCCAATTAAAACGGTGTGGCCGGCCGAGAAAATTGTCGCCGCCGACGGCACTATCAGCTTTAAAGAAGATAAACGTTTATCTGATGAAGCAATGCTGGCCTATCTGGACGAACAGGACAGTATTGAAAAGCTGCAGCCGGCAGTAGTGACACAAGTTCGGGCACAAAGCGCTGAAGTGATGATGTCCGGTGGCCGCAAAATTGAACTGCCGTGGGATGGGCTGAAATGGGCACGGGCTTATATCAGTAACGAGCGGCAAGGCAATGCGCCAAGCGCGGCTGGTCAGATTTTGGCACCGGGCATGCTAATTTATGTGCGGGAACAGGAAGGCCAGTGGCGCTTGAGCCAACTGCCGCAAGCCAGCAGCGCCCTGGTGGCGATGAACCCGAAAGACGGCGCCATCCGCGCGCTGGTCGGTGGCTACAGCTTCAGCCAGACCCAGTTTAACCGGGTGACGCAGGCCAACCGGCAGGTCGGTTCTAATATCAAACCTTTTATTTACTCTGCGGCACTGCAACAAGGCTACACCCTGGCATCCGTCATTAACGACGCCCCTATCCATGAGTGGGACGAAGGATCAGGCCAGGCCTGGCGGCCGAAGAACTCGCCGGAAGAATACGATGGCCCCATTCGCCTGCGCGAGGCCTTAGCAAAATCGAAAAACGTAGTGTCGGTGCGGCTGATTGGCGGCGTCGGCATCGACAACACCATCAGCCATTTAGCGAAGTTTGGCTTTCATGCCAAAGACCTGCCCCGTAACCAGACGCTGGCACTGGGTTCTGCGTCATTAACCCCGCTGGAGCTGGTCACCGGTTATGCAGTGTTCGCCAATGGTGGTTATCTGGTGAAGCCTTATGTCATCACCAAAATTCTCGACGACCAGAATAATCTGATTTATGAACATCAGTCCGTGCGGGTGTGTGATCAGTGTGAGCAACTGGCCGCCGACGCAGCAACAGCAAATAGCAGCGACACCACACCAGATACTGCCGAAGCAGCGGCTGAGTCCGCTGCAACTGAGCCGCCAAAACCGACTGAACAATATGCGCCACGGGTGATCCCGGCACAAAACGCCTTCCTGATCGCCGAGGCGATGAAAAGTGCCATTTGGGGCGGCCCGGGCTGGAATGGTACGGCACACAAGTTAAAAGCGTTAAAACGCCGCGATATTTCCGGTAAAACCGGCACCACCAACGATGTCAAGGACGCCTGGTTCAGTGGATTTACGCCGGATTTAGTCATCACCAGCTGGGTTGGTTTTGATGATTCGGAAAGTGTGCTGGGCCGCTCTGTCACCTTAGGCGGTGAATCCGGTGCGACGACGGCGCTGCCAAGCTGGCAGAGTTTTGCCGAACTGGCGCTGGAAAATGTACCGGAACAATTCCCGCCAACCCCAACAGGTATTGTGTCAGTGCGTATCGATCGCAAAACCGGTTTACTGACACAGGCCAGCGACGACAGCAGCGAATTTGAATATTTCATGCAAGGCACAGAGCCAACGCAATATGCCGACCCGGTCAATCCGCTGCAGCCGGACCAGCAAAAGCCAGCCGAGATTGATATTTTCCGTTAAACCGGACCTACTCAGTCAACTGAAACAACAAAGCCGCATCACTGCGGCTTTGTTGTTTCACGGCTCCGGCTAAAACTACTGGGCCAAAGTTTCAAACCAGGCTTCGGCAGCACTAAGCGCCTGTCCCACCTGCACCGGGCAAGTGCCACCTAATGCCGAGCGTTTCGCCATACCGGCTTCGATGGTTAATGCCGGATACACATCATCACTGATGAGCGCACTGACTTCCTGCAATTCAGCCAGGCTCAGCTGCTCCAGCGCCACTTGTTTGGCAGCGGCTTTTAACACCAGCTCACCGGACAGTTCATGCGCATCGCGAAAGGCGATGCCTTTGCTGACCAGATAATCGGCCAGATCCGTGGCATTGCTGTAGCCAAGCTCAGCGGCTTTACGGCACCGTTCAACATTGACTGACAAATGCGGCAGACAAGTCGCCAGCACCAGCAAACATTGTTGCCAGGTATTCATCAAGTCAAAAAAGCCTTGTTTGTCTTCCTGCATATCTTTGTTGTAGGCCAATGGCAGGCCTTTCAGAATATGCAGAATGGCCACCAGATGGCCAAGCACCCGGCCGGTTTTACCGCGTAATAATTCAAACACATCCGGGTTTTTCTTCTGTGGCATCAATGAGGAGCCACTGGAAATCGCATCACCCAGTTTAAAAAAGCCGGCTTCGCCAGAGCAGAAGAAAATCACGTCTTCGGATAAACGCGATAAATGCGTCAGGCAGATGCTGGCGCAGGCGGATAATTCAACGACATAGTCACGGTCTGATACCGCATCCAGGCTATTGCGTGCCGCCTGACTAAAGCCTAAACGCTGCGCCAACGCCTGCCGGTCCATCGCCACACCGGTGCCGGCCAAAGCGCCTGAACCGAGCGGGCAACTGTCGAGGCGCTTTAACGCATCGTCAATCCGGCTTAAATCGCGGCGGAACATTTCGACATACGCCAGCGCCCAATGACTGACTAATACCGGCTGCGCGCGTTGCAGATGGGTAAAACCCGGCATCACAGCGCCGTGATGCAAGCGGGCGAAATTGAGTAATGCACCGATAGCGCCGGTCAGTGCCTGTTGCACCAGCTGCGCATTTAACCGGCTCCACAAGCGTAAATCGGTCGCGACTAAATCATTGCGCGACCGGCCGGTGTGCAGCTTTTTCGCAATGACGCCGATTTTTTCACCGAGTTTCAGCTCGACCCAGCTGTGAATATCTTCTTCGCTGGTTTGTAGCGGCAGCTGTGGATTGGCGCTGACTTCATCCGCAAGCTCAGCCAACGCAAGGTCAAGCGCCTTGGCTTCATCGGTCGTAATGATGCCGCCTTCCAGCAGACCACCGGCCCAGGCGCGGGAACAAGCGATATCCTGCTGCGCCAGCAGATAATCAAAACTCAAAGAATCATTAAATGCCCGGAATTCTTCCAGACTCGCTTCCTGGAAGCGGCCGCCCCACATCGCCATAACAAACCTCAACAAATCTGATGAACAAAAGCCGGGCAAGCCCGGCGTTTTTTAAACTTTTTCCGGCGTTATTCTTTCACGCTGTGCAGCGCGCGGATGCGGCTTGCCAGGCTGTACAGGCGGATAAAACCGGCAGCATCTTTCTGGTTATACACTTCGTCACCATCAAAAGTCGCGAAGGCTTCAGAATACAGGCTGTTCGGTGAACGGCGTTTCGCCACAGTGACCTGACCTTTATACAGTTTCACCACGATGTCGCCGGTCAGTTGCTCTGCCAGTGAATTCGACGCGGCAAACAGTGCATCTTTTAACGGTGTGAACCAACGGCCGTCATACACCAGTTGCGCCACTTCCAGACCAACTTCTTCACGGTATTTCAGTGAGGTGCGGTCATACACCAGCGACTCCAGAGCCCGCAGTGCAGCCACGATAATAGTGCCGCCCGGGGTTTCATAACAGCCACGCGATTTCATGCCGACTAAACGGTTTTCGACGATATCAATCCGGCCAACACCGTGGATTGAACCGGCTTTGTTCAGTTGTTCAATGGCATCAACACCTGAAACTGCTTTGCCGTCGATGGCGCTCAGTTCGCCTTTTTCGAAGCTGAGCTGAATATATTCGGCTTTATCCGGCGCTTGCTCCGGTGAATTGGTCCACATCCAAACTTGTTCAGACGGCTCGTTCCATGGATTCTCCAGCTCGCCGCCTTCGTGAGAGATATGGAATAAGTTGGCGTCGCGGCTGTAAATTTTGGTGGCAGTGGCGGTAGTTGGCACTTTTTTCTCGGCCAGGTAATTCAGCAGCGACTGACGGGAATTAAATTCCCATTCACGCCACGGCGCAATCACTTTTAACTGTGGAGCTAAGGCGGCAAAAGCACCTTCAAACCGCACCTGGTCATTACCTTTACCGGTACAACCGTGACAGAGCGCGTCAGCACCGAGTTTCAGTGCCAGTTCGACCTGAGCACGGGCGATAATAGGCCGCGCCATTGAAGTCCCGAGCAGATACTGGCCTTCATACACGGCACCGGCTTTGATAGTCGGGTAAATTACTTCTTTAACAAATTGCTCTTTTAAATCGACGACATAGCAGCTGCTGGCACCGGAATTCAGTGCTTTTTGCTCCACGCCTTCTAAGTCTTCCGCGCCCTGGCCGACGTCAGCGACAAAGGCGATGACTTCACAGTCATAATTGTCTTTCAGCCAAGGCACGATGGCCGAGGTGTCCAGACCACCGGAGTAAGCTAAAACGACTTTTTTCACACCTTTTTTTAATTCGCTCATCACGCAAACCTCAACTGAATAAACTGACTAGAACGGCATTTTGCGCGTGCATGCGGTTTTCCGCCTGCCGCAATACCAAAGAATAATCGCTGTCCAGCACTTCGCTGGTCACTTCCTGCCCGCGATGCGCTGGCAGACAATGCATAAAATGTTTTGCGCCAAGGCGCTGCATTACGGCGGTATTGATTTGATAAGGCGCAAAGGCCTGTTCAATCACCGCCGGATCGGCTTTGTTGCCCATCGACAACCAGGTGTCGGTATAAATCGCATCAGCGCCGGCGGCGGCTGATACGTGCTGACTCAGTGTCAGTTTCGCGCCGCTTTGTGCTGCTAAGGCCTGCGCCCGTAACAACACATGCGCATCCGGACCAAAACCCGGTGGCGTCACGACAGTTAAACTCATGCCAAGAATAGCGGCACCCAACATCAGCGAATGGCAGACGTTGTTACCGTCGCCGACAAAAGCCAGATGCACCTGCGACAAATCACCGAGCACTTCCTGTAACGACAATAAATCAGCTAAGGCCTGACATGGATGGTACAAGTCGCTGAGCGCATTAATTACCGGTTTTTTGCTGCTGGACGCCAGTTTTAACAGCGTCTGCTGCGAATAGACCCGCGCGACAATCGCGTCACACCAGCAGGCCAGGTTAGAGCCGAAATCTTCCACCGATTCGCGCACGCCTAAGGCGCCGTTTTGCTGGTCCAGATACACACTGTGACCACCGAGTTTATAAATACCGACATCAAAGCTGACGCGGGTGCGCAACGACGGCTTTTCAAATAACAAGGCAATGCTTTTGCCTTTTAACGCCTGGCTGTAGTTTTCAGGGTTTTGTTTAATCTGACCCGCCAGTGTCAGTAGTCCCGACAACTGGCTTTTAGTTAAATCCGCTAAACACAGTAACTGCGATAATTGACTCATGTTTCACACTACAAGGCCGCGTACGGCCACCTTTTTTTGAGGAAATCTGCCCGGCAAACGGGCCTTGTTCCTTCAAAGGGGCCCGCGCTTTAGTGAACAGATCTCAGTGGGGTTACCAACTGATACAAGTGCCAACTTCCTGCTGTTGCATCAGCTTTAATAAATCTTCCGGCTGTTGCCAGCCCGCAACGATGATTGGTCGTCGCAGTGCTGCGGCCGTTTCCAGCGCCGCGTCGAGTTTGACTTTCATGCCGCCTTTAATGACGCCAGAGTCCACCAGTGCCTGTGCTTGTGTGCTGTTCAGCGACTTAATCAGCTGACCATTGCCGTCCAGAATGCCTGGCACATCGGTCAGCAGCACCAGCGTGCCTTGCACTAACTGACAAATGGCAGCGGCTGCAATATCGGCGTTCACATTCAGCAACTGACCGTCGTCACTCAAACCGATGGAACTGAATACCGGCACAAAACCATTTTGCACCAGCGTATTCACCAAAGTGCCATCGTTGGCTTTGGCGATACCGACAGCACCGAGTTTGGTATTGACGTCAAATTTCAGGCTCTGCCCGGCCGCCAGCGTCAGGCCGACCGCGTTTAAGCCGGCCAGCTGCGCCCGTGCGACCATCAGGCCGTTGACCGCACCGGCTAAAGCGCCGGTGATAACGGGCATTTGCTCAGGCGGTGATACACGCTGGCCGTCAATTTTTTGCGTGTCAAAACCAAAAGTAGCGAGCCAGCTATCAACCTGAGCACCGCCACCGTGCACCAACACCAGCGGATATTCGCTAGACAGGCCTTTAATCACCGTCAGTAAATTGTCCAGCGCCTGCATGTCTTCCAGCAGCCGCCCGCCCATCTTCAGTACTAATGGTGACTTATTCATGACAAACACCACCGCCGAGTAAACCAGCTGTTTCCGGCTTGCCAAATTTGACGTTGGCGGCCTGCATCGCCTGTGCGGCAGCGCCTTTGAGTAAATTATCCAGTGCCGATACCACGACGACCTGTTCGCCGTCGATTTGCCAGAAAATATCGCAATAAGGTGTACCAGCCACGTCCGCCACGTTCGGCGATGTGTTTAACAACCGTACCAGCGGTTTACCAGTGTATGCCAGCTCAAATGCCGCTTTGACCTGCTCTGCTGTCACGCCGGCTTTTAACGTCACCACGCTGGTGGCCAGAATGCCGCGTTTGAAGTTACCAAGATGCGGCGTGAACACCACTTTGCGGCCTAAATTCTGTTCAATTTCTGGTCTGTGTCTGTGTTTAAAGAAGCCATAAGCATTGAGGCCAACTTCACAGAACGACGTACTTAACGCCGCTTTGCGGCCCGCGCCGGATACTCCGCTGGTGGCGCTGATCACTGGAATGTTATCGTCAGCCAGTAAACCAGCTTTGACCAGCGGCAACAGTGCCAGCGATGCAGCAGTCACATAACAGCCGGGTACTGAAATCAGCTGCGGCAATGGCTGGACCAGCCATTCCATCAGTGAATACACGGCTTCGTTAATCAGTTCAGGATGCTGATGGGCATAACCATAATATTTTGGATATAAATCAGGGTCTTTTAAGCGGAACGCACCGGATAAATCCACCACCACAATGCCGGCGGCCATCAGTTTTGGCGCGACTTCTTCACTGGCTTCATGCGGCAGCGCCAAAAAGGCGACATCGACCTTGCCTTTGATATTCTCGATCTCGGCATCAGTCCAGGGTTCAACCAGCAGGTCAACCTGGCCTCTGTGCCGTGGGTACAAGGAAGAAAAAGACTCTGCCTGCCGCCCGGCAGAGGCATAGGCATGGCAGAGTGCAAAGTGAGGGTTACGCGCCAATAACACGCAAAGTTCGGCGCCGCTATAACCGGCGGCTCCTAACACTGCGCTGCGAATGATTGAACTGGTGGCAGATTGTGATGACATCTTGTGGTCAGTCTCCAAATGCTAAATAAAAAATGGCCACACCAAAAACTGCGGCCAGTGTATCGGGGCTTTCATGCACTTTCAAGAATTATTATGCTGTTTTTATGAATTTTTATATTATTCAAATTCATTTTAAACTGCTGCATAAAGATGCATTACGCGCCAACGTACGCCCGGCAAGGCCTGGCGCGATATGGCTGCTATTGTCGCAGACTGTGTAATGCATGAATATGAAAATTTAGCAGTCGCAGCGCGAAGCGCCAGTGCGCCCGCGCTGTGATAAGAAGTGCTGCAACACGAACTGCTACAGCAAGGACTGATAAAATGCAGCGTTATAAACCGGGATTATCCAAAGCGGTCAGGCCGGCAAATTCATCCGGTTGGCGTTTGGGTAATAACTTCAGCGCATCCGGCAGCGTCGGATAAAACGACAATAAGCCGTCAATCGGCCGCACTTTGGCTTTGGCCAGAGTTTTCAGCACCTGAAATTGCAGGTCAACCAACATCACATGACAACCGGTTTTTGCGGTCGCGGTGAGGAATTTATCAAAAGCGGCGAGACCACCGGCGTCCAGTAAAGTGACGCCATCCATCAGGATCACCGCTTGTTGCTGTTCTTTGCACAGCAGCACCAGTTCGGCAAATACCCGGTCCGCCGCGGCAAAAAACAGCGGCCCGCTGATACGAAACACTTTATGGCCGGGCGCCAGTTTTTCACTGACCAGCTTCGGATTTTCGGTGACGTCGGCGACTTTGGTCATCTCCGCCACTTCGCGCACAAACAGCAGCGCCGCGATGATGATGCCGCAGCTGATGGCAATCACCATGTCAAACAATACGGTAAAAGAGAAACACACTGCGAACACCAGCACGTCACTACGCGGCGCTGTGTTGATCAGATGCAGCGCTTTGGGCGCTTCACTCATATTCCAGGCCACCACTAACAGCAAGGCTGCCATGCCAGCTAACGGCAGGTAACTCAGCACCGGCGCTAAGGCAAACAACGCCAGCAACACGACACCGGCGTGCACCATGGCGGATACCGGCGACACTGCACCGGCACGCACGTTGGCCGCCGAGCGCGCCAGTGCCGCCGTCGCGGTAATACCACCAAAAAACGGTGCCACTATGTTGCCGATGCCCTGCCCCAACAACTCACTGTTGGCACTGTGACGCCGGCCTGTCATGCCATCGAGTACCATGGCGCAAAGCAGCGATTCAATAGCGCCAAGCATCGCCATCGCAAAAGCGGCGGTCAGTAAATCTTTGACCAGTTCAGAACTCCAGCGCAGCGGCTGGCCGTCAGCACCGGGTAAATCCCAGGGCCATTGCAGGCTGGGTAGCATATCCGGAATACCGGCGGCGACACTGCCATCAGCGGCCGTGTACTGAAAACGGCTGCCAATCGTTTCTACCGGATAACCATAATGATTCAGCGCCCAGGCCAGTAAAGTGGCGACAATGACCGCCGGTAAATGCGGCGGCACACGACTACCAAGCTTGGGCCAGGCCAGCATCAGCCATAAAGTCACACCAGCAACGACCATCGCCGGCCAATGCGCTGTATCTGCGGCCCTCAGCAGGACCTGCAGTTTTTCCAGATAATGTTCGGGCATAGTCGCGACTGTAAGGCCAAATAAATCACGCAGTTGTAATGTCGCAATCACCACCGCAATACCGGCAGTAAAACCTAAAGTAACAGCTTCCGGGATATATTGAATAAACCGGCCGAGGCGCAACATCGCCATCGTCACCAGAATACCGCCAGATAACAACGTGGCCAGCAATAAACCACTCAGACCATATTTCTGCACGACCGGATACAAAATGACAATAAAAGCGGCGGTTGGCCCAGACACGCTATAACGCGAGCCGCCACAAAGCGGAATGAGAAAGCCGGCAATAATGGCGGTATACAAACCGTATTGCGGCGGTACACCGGAAGCTATTGCCAGCGCCATCGCCAGCGGAATGGCAATGATGCCGACACTGATGCCGGCCAGCACATCTTTGCCAAGCGCAGAAAAACCATAACCTTCAGCAGCAGCTTCACGCAGTGCATGAAAAATCCGTAACGAGAACAAATGAGCACGGTGCGACATCAGACGACCTCACCACAGTAAAACTCTATTGTAGGGATAAAATCAGGGTGTCAGGAACTTGTTTTGAATTTTCTGCAGAATTTTCCAGCGGTTAGGGTCGAGCAGCAAAGACCAGATACTGAGTTCAAACAAGGTTTTCAGCGTTTGTTTTATCACACGCTGATGTTCGTAAATCCACGGCGTGCTTTTGCCATAAAACTCTGGGTCCATGGTATAAATCACGTACTCCATCGCCTGCAAACAGGCGATCAGCGATGACACGGCCAATAACAGCGCCATCAGGTACACCTGCGGCACATAACCGCTGTCATGGCTACGGCAAAGTTTAAGTAAAGTGCGGTCATTGTGATAATGCACAATACAAAATGCCATCAACAAATCAATCAGCGCTGAACACAGGTAATACACCAGCGCAGTATCCAGATTCTTCAGAAAATATGAGATCGGCAGCTGTAGTAGTTTGATCGCCAGGATCAACAACAGCAATGGCATTATATGCCGGCGATGTAGTGAAAAAAGGAAAATCAGCGCGAGCGACGCAAATGAAATTCTGCTGACAAGCTCGGGCACTCGCTGAAAATACAGAGAAGCCGCCATTAACAGGATACAAATCGCTAAGGCGGCTACATTTTGGAATTTAACGGGTTGTGGTGCCACGACATCCTTAGAACAACAAAAATTAGTTTTTGATCCAGATTGGACCGTCACCATCACCGATATGGAAAGTGCCAACTGCCACGTCATCCTGGCCGAATGACAAACCGCCGCTGACCTGTGACAGCTCAGTTGCATTCAACTCAACCAGCTCTGCAGTTTGTTCTTGTTTGGATACTGGAAACAGAGCTGCGAATAACTTTGATTTTGCATTGAATTTCATGATGAGTAAATCCCTTAATTGTAAAGTTTATTTGGTTTGGATTTGATGATCCCCAGACCCGGATCTTGCTGATCCGGCGGAGGCAGAGTGAAATTGCAAAGTCAGTGCCAGTTGCAAACGATTAAATCAAAATCAAATTTTATTGATTATTTACAATAAGTTAAGTCGTTGAAATCATTTAAAACTGCGATAAGCTGCCGATCCTCACTTGCTGATCCGACCACAGGCGGCGATATTTTTCCGCCGTTGCCTTGCCAGACAGCCATCCATTGCCGCCCAGACACTGTCAATATTTTGTCGCCTGACGGCGGACTGCGACAATATGCCACATGCCGCCAGACACCAAGCCCGGCTATAGTGATTGCTGACTCCATTGACCACAGGTCGTAGCCCGTGACTTTTGCCGGGCGACTGCGTAGTCTGCTGCTGTCAGTTTTTGCTCCGGGCGCTCTGCGCCCGTTTTTTTGAGAACGCATGATGCCACCAAGCCGCTTCCACCTCAGCGCCGCAACCGACCCCTTGCATCAACTCCGGCAGTTACAGCAATTTCGCTGGGGCCTGGTAGGAACCACATACCTTGCGGCACTGGCTGGCTGGGTTGTGCAATACCCGGTCAGCAGCTGGCCGCTGCTATTACTGCTGCTGACCCTGTATGGCAGTACGAATCTGTCGCTGCCCTGGTTACCCGGCGCCCGACAACATCCACAACGGCTCTTTGCCTTGCTGATCCTCTGTGATCTGACCTTATTTACGCTGATGCTGGCGCTGTCTGGCGGTGCCGGTAACGGCTTGATTGCGTTATTGTTATTGCCGGTGGCAGTCAGTGCCGTGCTGCTGCCGGGCCGCATCGCCCTGCTGACAGCCGCGCTCGCAGTCAGTTGTTATCTGGTTCTGGCCGTGTTGTTACCACTCAGTCAGGTAGATCCCCACACCGGCCAGCTGGTTTATGAGCAGCATCAACACGGCAGCCATCAGGTGTTTATTGATGACGCCGCACAACAACGGATGTTACCGGAGCAATTCAGCTCACACTTATGGCAGATGGCCTCGGCTTTTGCGTTGTCGGCTTTTTTTATTGCCGCCTTTGTCAGCGCCCAGGCCCGGCTGGTGCGGCAAAAAAGCGCTGAAATACAGCAGTTACAGCAGCAGCAATGGCAGCAGGAACAAATGCTGGCCGTCGCCACTTATGCCGCCAACGCTGCACATGAACTGGCAACACCGTTACAAAACCTGACCTTGCTGACGGATGAATTAACCGATGCGCCACCAGATCCGGCGTTATTGGCCGATTTGCATCAGGAAGTGCAGCGCTGCCAACAAATAGTCCAGCAACTGCGCCACAACGCGCAGCAACTACGCCAGCCACAAGCCAGGGTCCCGCTGCATCAGGTGGCTCAACAGGCGTTGAAACTCTGGCTGGTCAGCCGGCCGGAGGTTAGCCTGCGCCTGCAGGAACAGCTCGATGGCAGTATCAGTCCGGTATCTGATGCGCTGGCCTGGTCGGCGGCCTTATTTAATATTCTCGACAATGCGGCTGATGCCGGCGTGAGCGCCGGCCGACCACGACTGGAGATCAGCCTGCAGCAACAGAAGCAGCAGTTTATGCTGGAGATTGCCGATTTTGGCGCGGGTCTTTCCGCGGCTCAGCTGGCAGAACTGGGCAAAGTACCGCAGCAAAATACTGATGGCCTCGGACTTGGTCAATTCCTCGCAAACAGTAGTATTGAACGGCTCGGCGGCCTGGTGACTCGCCGGGAAAACCCGGCTGGTGGCCTACTGACACAGATCCGGTTTCCGGTCTGAGGCTATTGATGAAACTGACTATTTTAGATGACGATGAGATTTTACTCCGCACCTTGCAACGCCGCCTGACTGCGGCCGGTCATCAGGTGCAGATTTTTGCCACGCCGCCGACGCTGGCAGATCTGTTGGCTGATCCAGCAGACGTCTGGCTGCTTGATTTGCGTTATGGCGACGTGTCGGGGCTGAACTATGTGGCGCCACTGCGTCAGGCATTGCCTGATTGCCGTATTCTGGTGCTGACCGGCTTCGCCAGCATCGCCACTGCCGTGCAGGCAGTGAAACTCGGCGCTGATGATTATCTGACAAAACCGGTAGATTTTGCTGTGTTATTGCAGGCACTACAAAGCGATAACGCCGTGCCGCTGGCAAATGAGGCAAACAGCGACGACAGCGAAGTGTTGTTATCCACTGACCAAATCGAATGGGAACATATTCAGCGGGTGCTGGCGCAGCAGGATGGCAATATCAGTCAGACCGCGCGGTTACTCGGGATGCACCGGCGCACCTTACAGCGCAAGCTGCTGAAACACAGGCCCGGCTGAGTGGCCGGGCCTTGCTGACTCAAACACAACATCAGGCGCGCGGATTGGCCCAGGCAGCTGCTTGCGCCTGACTGTGCCGGGCGGCTTTGGCGGCGGCGATTTGCTGACGGGCCAGGATAGCCAAATCAGCATGAATACCGCCAGCGGTGACCAGGCGACCAGCACCCGGGCCTTTTAACACCAGCGGGTTGGCCTGATACCAGTCACTTTCGATGACAAACACATTGTCACAGGCCTGAATAGCCGCGAGCGGATGCTCAGGCGCAACTGTCAGTAACTCCACCTGTGCTTTCGGGCCTTGTGGCGTCACGGCGAGGGTTGCGACATAACGCAGCACTTTGCCAGCCGCCTGAGCTTTGGCATAAGTCGCGGCCAGCGCCTCATCCAGTTCGTGACGGCGTACCCAAAACTCATCCCAGCTTAGCGTATCAAGCCCGGCCGGCAATAATGGCGTCAAGGCGATGTCATTGATATCGAGGCTTAAACCCAGTTCCCGCGCCAGTACCAGTAACTTACGCTGAACATCTTTGCCGGACAGATCATCGCGTGGGTCCGGCTCGGTCAACCCTTCGGCCTGCGCCTGCAGCACAAACTCGGAAAATGGCGCACTACCGTCGTATTTACACAATAACCAGGACAAAGTGCCGGAGAAAATCCCGCTGATTTGCTGGATATGGTCACCGGAGCTTTGCAATTCCTGTAACAACCGCTGCACCGGCAAACCGGCACCGCAAGTGGTATTGGCCTGCCAGCTGACCTGCTGCTCGGCGACTGCGGCAATAATTTGCTGATACTGCGCAAGCGGCAAAGTCACACCTTGTTTATTGGCGCTGATGAGATGACAGCCGGTGCGGACAATCTCGGCATAATCTTCGGCAAAACTGCGGCTTGGCGTGATATCGACCAGCACTTTCGGGTCCGGCAAACCGGTTAAATAATCCAGCAGATCCTGCTTTTGATAAGGTGCGGCAGTGGCTAAGGTCTGCTGCCAGTCCACAACATTAATCTGGTCGCTGAACACCGCCTGACGTGAATTAAATAAACCCGCCAGACGCAATTCAATCTGACCGGCATAAGTCTGTTGCTGTTTCGCTAACAGGCTTAAAAATTCTGAGCCGACATTGCCGGTCCCCGCCACCACGATATTCAGCCGTACTGTGCTTGGCAGCAACAGCTGATGTAATTCGGTCAGCTCATTGGCGGTCAATGCCGGGCTGAATAACCACAGCGCCAGTTCGTCATCCTGAAAACTGTGCGCCGGTTGCTGGCGTTCCAGCCAGTGCGCGGCTTGCAGCGGCAACTGGCGTTGCTGGCGTGCCGCCGGTTTTAGCCAGGCCACCGCATAAAATTGTTCTGAGCTGACGCGTGGGTAAATCTGTTGTTGTCCAAGCAATTGCAGCAACAGTTCCAGGTTTTTCTGCGCCACCAGCCATTGTTTGCCGTTGGTTGCCGGCGCGGCAAATACCGGAAACTGCAGCGCCGCAGCCGCTTGTTGCGGGCTGATTTGACAATGCGCCGGCAAGGTCAGCAGCACAGCATCAGCTAAATCGGTAACAAACTGCACTTCAATCGCGCTTTGACGACTGACCCGACAGCCCGGCTGCTGCGGTTCATAACTGCTGCGTACGATCAGTTCCGCCGGATGCTGTGCCAGCGGAATTAAGGTTTTGGCATGCAATACCGGATTGCCCAGCTCGGCGAGGCGAATAGCCAAAGGCCAGGGCACCTGCCGATAAGCCCGTGCAGATGGCACCTTGCGTGGATCTGCGCTGTAAATCGCATCAACATCAGTCCAGATATGCACCGCATCGGCTTTGACCAATGCACCGACAATAGTGGCGGAATAATCACTGCCATTGCGCCCGAGCGTAATGCTGTTGTGCGCGGAATCCCGGGCAATAAAGCCGGTGACTACATTAAATCCGCTGTGCTGCAACGGCGCCAGTAAGGCCGCCGATTGCTGCCACAATACCTGTGCATCGCCCAGCGCCTGCGATTCAAGACGCAAAAAATCACGGGCATCAATGGCTTGCGCAGCTTTACCCCGTTCAGTCAGTACCGCGCTTAACAACAATGCGGAGAGCTTTTCGCCGGTTGCCAGCACTTCGTTATGCTGACCGGCCTGCACCAGCGCTGGTAATTGCGCCAGCCAGTTGTTCAGCGTGTTGAGCGCCTGCGGTGCGGTTTGCGCGCTTAAAGTACGGTTGACCAACAAGCGCAGCTGCGCCGACAACTGCTGCCATTGTGTGTCAAAGTTGGTTGCATCGGCGGCTGCCGCGATTAAATCGAGCAGATGATCGGTAGTATCACCCGGCGCTGACACCACCACCCAGGCGCGCTGTTGTGGTTGTTGCAGCAGAATATCTGCCACTGCATGAAAACGCTCAGCGGTGGCCAGGCTGCTGCCACCGAATTTATGCACGACGACCTTGTCGGCCTCTGCGGAAAGTTGTTGTACTGCCATGTTCATTACCAAAATGCGGCCAGGGCTGGATTCAGCCGGAATTGTTGTTCGGATATTGCGGTTGCCGACTGTGTTACTGTCGGTTTTTCGGTTGCGGGCTGCACAGCCACTGGCGCCTGCGCAATACCGGTATGAGTGTTGCCACCATCGGCATCAAGTGCTGCAGCAACCGCGGCAAATGCCTGTTCCAGATCAGCCAGTAAATCGCGGGGATCTTCAATCCCCACAGACAGCCGGATTAACGTCGGGCCAATGCCGGCCGTTTTTTGCGCCGCCGCGTCCATCGATGCATGCGTCATTGTGCCGGGATGGCAAATCAGGCTTTCGATGCCGCCTAAAGATTGCGCCAACGTAAAGCACTGTAATGCTTCGAAAAATATGCCAAGGTATTTGGCATCTGCCGCCAGATCAAAGCTGATCATCGCGCCAAAACCATGTTGCTGCGCTTTGGCAATGGCATGGCCCGGATGGTCTTTTAAGCCCGGATAATAAATCTTGCCGGCCAGTGGCTGCTGTTGCAGATACTCAACTACCAGCGCGGCATTTTCCTGATGGGCTTTGATGCGTGGTAACAAAGTACGGATGCCGCGTAAGGTCAGGTGCGAATCAAAGGCACCGGCGGTGACACCAAGGCAATTCGCCCACCATTTCAGTTCATCACCGAGCGCCGCGTCTTTGACAACCAAAGCGCCGCCGACAATGTCACTGTGGCCATTTAAATACTTGGTGGTGGAATGCAGCACTAAATCAGCACCCAAGGCGATCGGGTTTTGCAGCGCCGGCGATAAAAAGGTGTTGTCGACCAGCACCAGCGCCTGCAGCGTTTTTGCCAGCTCACACACAGCACGCACATCAGTGATTTGCAGCAGCGGGTTACTCGGTGTTTCCAGCCAAATCAGCTTTGGTTTAGCTGCACTGACCAGCTCCGGCCAGTTGTCCTGCTGAAAATTGACAATGACCAGCTTAAATGCGCGTTTTTTATTGGCCAGGTTGGTGAATAAGCGGTAGCTGCCGCCATAACAGTCGTGCGGAATGACTAAAGTGTCGTCCGGTGTCAGCACTTGCAGCGCCAGCACACAGGCCGACATGCCGGTGTTGGTGACTAAAGCCTTTGCGCCGCCTTCGAGCTGACACAACGCATCGCCGAGCAGGTCGCGGGTCGGGTTATTCGAGCGTGAATAATCATATTTGCCCGGCTGTTTAAAGGCCGGTAATTCATAAGTTGAAGTCAGATACATCGGTGGCGTCACCGCACCGTAAGCGGGGTCCTGCGCAATACCGGCGCGGGCTGCAACTGTGGCGGAGCGACGTGTGGACATATCAACCTCATACTTTTAGATGTTTAGACGGCTAAAAGTATACAGCGCCATAAAAGGATGTCAAAACATTTAGACGTCTATCATGATTATTTCTTGCGCAGCGTTTGTTTATGCGCGTATAAAGAGATAAAATTTCGGGCCAAAACGCACAACAAATAAATAAATCAAGGTACAACTATGGCAAAGTGGAATGGTGAATACGTTCACCCTTATGCAGAACACGGCAAGAAATCAGAACAGGTGAAGAAAATCACCGTCTCCATCCCCCTGAATGTATTAAAAGTTTTAACCGATGAGCGCACCCGCCGCCAGGTCAATAACTTACGCCACGCCACCAACAGCGAATTATTATGCGAAGCTTTTTTGCATGCTTTTACCGGTCAGCCACTGCCAGCCGATGAAGATTTACGCAAAGACAACCCGCACCAAATCCCGATCGAAGTACGCAACATCCTGACCAGCATGGGCAAACCTATTCCGGATATTCAGGAAGCGGAATCAGACGAAGAATAAAGACGAACGCAACCGAAAAATCAACAACGACAGGTTGCAGTAAAAGTCGACAATAAATTCAAACAACAGGCAAAAAACAAAACCGCGGCAAGCCGCGGTTTTTCTTTTTATTGCACTGGGAAAATCAGCTTTCCATATAGTGTTTCGGCATTGGGATCCGTGCCACGCCAGAAGCGACCGCAGCATCTGCTACTGCTTTCGCCACGCGTGGTAACAGCCGTGGGTCCATCGGTTTTGGAATGATGTACTCAGCACCAAACGCCAGCTTTTCGACCTGCGCCGCCTGCAACACTTCAGCCGGCACCGGCTCTTTAGCGATGGCGCGAATTGCATGCACTGCGGCAATCTTCATCTCATCGTTAATGACACTGGCGCGCACATCCAATGCACCACGGAAAATAAACGGGAAACACAACACGTTGTTGACCTGATTTGGGTAATCCGAACGGCCGGTCGCCATGATGATATCTTTACGCTCAGCATGCGCCAGCTCTGGTTTAATTTCCGGATCCGGGTTCGAGCAGGCAAAAATCACCGGCTTATCTGCCATCAGTTTCAGCGCTTGTGGTGGTAATGCATCCGGGCCAGACACGCCGATAAACACATCAGCGCCATCCAGTGCGTCTTCCAGCGTACGTTTGTCAGTGTTATTGGCAAACAGCGTTTTGTATTTGTTTAAGTCTTCACGGCGGGTATGGATCACGCCTTTGGTGTCCAGCATGTAGATATATTCGCGCTTGGCGCCGCATTTAATCAGCAGCTCCATACAGGCGATAGCGGCAGCACCAGCGCCCATACACACGATAGTGACTTTGCGGATATCTTTGCCCTGAATTTCCAGCGCGTTTAACAGGCCAGCGGCAGTGACGATGGCGGTGCCGTGCTGGTCGTCGTGGAATACCGGAATGTTGCAGCGTTTAATCAGCTCTTTTTCAATCTCAAAACATTCCGGTGACTTGATATCTTCGAGGTTAATGCCACCAAAAGTGTCGGCGATATTAGCGACTGTATTGATGAAATCTTCAGTGGTGCGGTGCGTCACTTCGATATCAATCGAATCCAGATTGGCAAAACGCTTGAACAATAAGGCTTTACCTTCCATCACCGGTTTGGAGGCCATAGGCCCTAAATTGCCAAGGCCCAGAATGGCCGTACCATTGGTGATCACCGCCACTAAATTGCCTTTGCCGGTGTATTTATAAACATTATCAATGTCTTCGGCGATTTCACGCACTGGCTCGGCAACACCCGGGCTGTACGCCAGCGCTAAGTCTTTCACTGTTTCGGCTGGTTTGGTGATTTCGATGCCGATTTTGCCGGGAGTCGGTTTGGCATGATAATCGAGCGCTGCTTTCCTGAAGTCTGACATGGTAAGAGTCCTGAGGCTTAGCCCTATGGGCTTTATGTTATTTGCCAATACTTTTGCGAGGGTAAGCGCAAAAGGCGGCCCATTGTAAAGAGCCTGACGCAGCATGCCTATTGACTTCGCGCTGGTTGTACCTCTGTCCAGAGTGACCAGTTGAAGCCGATAGTTGCCTTTTTTACGTGGAGGAGCGGCGGAAAATGTCTGTGCACTTTTTGGCCATCAGCATTGTTATAACAAGTTTTGCTGCAGGTGCCAAGTGACAAAATCAGCAGAGGTAAGACCAGTTGGCGAGGTTTGCTTAAAGATGCAAAAAGCTGTCATGAAACGGCAGATAGTTGTGCAGACCATTTGAATGTGCATGCAAATCGGCAACAAATAGAGAAATTAAATGATTGATTTAAAATGAGTTAGATACAGCAGAATTCGAGAGTGGCTAAATAATAATCAAACAGTTTATGCAACAGCATAGAGGCAAACTGCAGGCACAAAAAAAGCACCCGAAGGTGCTTTTTTTCGCTAACGCGACTGGGATTATTTTGCGCCCAGAACTGCGAAACGTTTTTTGAAGCGGTCAACACGACCACCAACGTCCAGCACTTTTTGCTTACCAGTGTAGAACGGGTGGCAAGCTGAGCAAACGTCCAAGTGGATGTCTTTGCACAGAGCTGAACGGGTTTTGAATGCATTACCGCAAGTACAGGTTGCAGTGATTTCTTTGTATTCCGGGTGGATACCTGGTTTCATGGCTTACCTCGTTAGGGCCGTATCGCTATCTGATCAGCTTACTGTCAGACACCATACGCATTTCAGTTAAATTAGGGCGCGTAGCTTAATAGATCTGCCCTGCAGGTTCAACTTTTTATTCCGGTTTCGCAGAAAAAAGCAGCGGTTTAATCGCAACCCCTGCAACCAGCGAAAAAAGCATTGTGAGGACAAAGTCAGACTGGCTACACTTTGCCGCATTCTGAATCAGGACCATCAGCCCGTTGAGCCAAATCCGCGTCGCTTTACCCGTACCTTTGTACCAACATTTTGACTACCTGTTGCCAGAAGGCATGCAGGTTCAGGTTGGTGTGCGGGTGCTGGTGCCTTTTGGCAAACGCGAACTGGTTGGGATTGTCTGGCAGCTAAATCCGCCGGATGCCTTTAGCGACAAACTCAAACCCGTGAAAGCAGTGCTGGACCAACAGCCATTGTTTGGCGACGCCATTCGCCAGCTGCTCAGTTTTGCCGCTGATTATTATCATTATCCGCTCGGTGAAGTACTGGTCAGTGCCCTGCCCGCGCTGCTGCGTGAAGGCAAAGCCGTCCTTGACGGTCATGGCCGGGAGTTGCAGCTGACGGAGCAAGGTCATGCGCTGTCTGCGGCAGAGCTCGCCAGGGCGCCGCGTCAGCTCGCTTTATGGCAACGGCTGCAACAAACAGCAATCCGCGACGCTGATTTAAGCGGCGAAAGTACCACCATCAAAGCGATGCTCGACAAAGGCTTGGTGGTCTGGCAAACCGTGCCATTTAGCGCTTTTGTGCCACAACCAGAGCGGCAACAGCCGCTGCAGCTCAATCCGGCACAGGCGCTGGCGGTCAGTGCCATCAATCAGGCGGCCGGCAGTTTCAGCCGGTTTTTGCTCGAAGGTGTGACCGGCTCCGGTAAAACCGAAGTCTATTTGCAGGCGATAAGCCCGGTGCTGCAGCGCGGCGAACAAGTGCTGGTGCTGGTGCCGGAAATAGGCCTGACGCCACAGACGCTGGCGCGCTTTGGCAAAAGGTTTGCCGTGCCGCTGCAGATCTGGCATTCGAATATGACCGATCAGGAACGTTTGTTGGCCTGGCAGCGCAGCCAGAGCGGCGATGCCGCCATTACCATCGGCACCCGCTCGGCTTTATTCCTGCCATTTGCCCGGCTGGGGTTACTTATCATCGACGAAGAACATGACGCGTCATTGAAACAGCAGGAAGGCTTTCGCTATCACGCCCGCGACTTAGCGGTGAAACGCGCCGCGCTGGCGCAATGCCCTATTGTGCTTGGTTCTGCCACGCCCAGCCTCGAATCTTTGTACAACGTGCAACAAGGTAAATTCGCCCATTTGCCATTGCCAGAGCGCGCTACCAGCCAGCAAGTGCCGAAAATCGAACTGCTGGATTTAAAACAGCAGGTGCTGAAACATGGCCTCGCCGATGGCACGCTGGCGCAAATCAAACAACGGCTGCAACGCGGCGAGCAGGTCATGTTGTTCTTAAACCGCCGCGGTTTTGCCCCGGCGCTGATTTGCCATGAATGCGGCTGGCTGACCGAATGTCAGCGCTGTGCCGCTTTCACCACCTTTCATAAACAAAGCCGCCAGCTGGTCTGCCATCATTGTGGCGCCAGCCGCGCCGTGCCGCATCAATGTGGTCATTGTGGCAGTACGCAACTCGCACCGGTCGGCCAGGGCACTGAGCAGCTGGAAGAGCAGCTGCAGCAGCTGATTCCGGATTTTCCGGTGATCCGCTTAGACCGCGACAGCACGCGGCGTAAAGGCAGTCTGGAAACTTTATTAACCGAAATTCAACGCGGCGAGCCGGCCATTATCGTCGGCACCCAGATGCTGGCCAAAGGCCATCATTTTCCCAACGTCAGTCTGGTGGTGATTGTCGATGTCGACAGCGCTTTATATTCCAGCGATTTTCGCGCCTCTGAACAGTTAGCGCAGTTGCTGACCCAGGTCGCCGGCCGCGCCGGTCGTGGTGATATTGCCGGCACTGTCTTGCTGCAAACGCATTATCCGGGCCACCCACTGTTGCAGGACGTGATCCAAAACGGCTACAGCTCTTTTGCCCGCAGTGCTTTGCTGGAACGCCAGCAAACCCGGTTGCCGCCTTATCAGCATCTGGCCTTGTTCAGAACTGAGTCTTTTGACAGTCAGGACGGACTGGCATTTTTAACTATCATTCAGCAGCTGATAGCCACGCACTGCCCACAAGTACAGTACCTCGGGCCATTAAAACCGCCGCTGGAGCGCAAAGCCGGTAAATTCCGTTGGCAGCTCCAGCTGTTTTGCCAGGACCGGCGCTTGCTGCATCAGGCCCTGGACCTGGCACTGGAACAAAGTCGCAATCTGCCATTGGCGCGTAAGATCAAATGGCAGCTGGATGTTGATGCGCTGGATTTGAGCTAAGCCAAATCCAGCTGCGGGCAACAAGCGGCAAAATTCAGCCTTACTTTTTTGCCGCCAAATCCAGTACAATCAGGCCACAACTGTCGCCGCAAGAAATTGGCATGCCTCATCAAGATTATGTAAAAACGGCCCGGCCAGCACCACGGCCAAAGAAAAAACCAAATGAAAAGAAACCCTTACCGATACTGCTTATCAGTGTGGTCGGTGTTTTAATCCTCGCTTTTGGCGCCTTTTTGTGGCACATCTCACACAGGCCCGGTGCTGAAGCGGCCGCCGCAGAAGCCAAAGCAGCAGTTAAAGAAACTGTGGTAAAAGACGAATTACCGCCCAAACCGGCGAAAGAACCTTACACCTACATCAAAGAACTGCAGACCAAAGAAATTCAGGTCGAAGCCGAACAACTGGCTGCCAAAGCGCCGGCCAATATGTACTGTGGCGCTTTTAAAGCAATGGAAGGCGCGCAGCAGCTCAAAGCCAAGATGGCGTTTGCCGGTGTCAGCGCGGAGATCAAACAATCGTCCGGCAAATACCGGGTGGTTTCCGGTCCTTATGCCAGTAAACGTCAGGCGCAAAACGATAAAAACAAACTGCTGCAACAAAAAATCGCCAACTGCTGGATCCCCTGATGCTTCCGTGCCGGCAGCGCTTGAAATGCGCTGCCGCGCCCACATATCGGCTTTATCTTCCCAACTAGAACATGCTTCATGACTACTATTGTTTCTGTGCGCCGCAACGGCGAAGTGGCACTGGGCGGTGACGGCCAGGTCACGCTGGGTAACACCGTAATGAAAGGCAACGCGAAAAAAGTCCGCCGGCTGTATCACGGCAAAGTACTGGCCGGTTTTGCCGGCGGTACTGCCGACGCATTCACGCTGTTTGAACGCTTTGAAGCCAAACTGGAGCTGCATCAGGGCCATCTGATGCGCGCTGCGGTCGAACTGGCGAAAGACTGGCGCACCGACCGGATGCTGCGCAAGCTCGAAGCATTATTAGCCGTCGCCGACGCCAACTGCTCCTTGATCATTACCGGCAACGGCGATGTGATCCAACCGGAGCAGGACCTCATTGCCATCGGTTCCGGCGGGCCTTTTGCTCAGGCTGCCGCCACGGCGCTGCTGAATAACACCGAATTGCCCGCCAGCGCTATCGTGGAAAAAGCGCTGACGATTGCCGGTGATATCTGCATTTACACCAATCACCATCATACGATTGAAGAATTAAAATAAGGCCTTGTTATGTCGGAAATGACTCCCCGCGAAATTGTTCACGAACTGGACCGTCATATCATTGGTCAGCAAGGCGCCAAACGCGCTGTGGCTATCGCGCTGCGTAACCGCTGGCGCCGGATGCAGCTGGACCCGGCTTTGCGCCAGGAAGTGACGCCAAAAAACATCCTGATGATTGGCCCCACTGGTGTGGGTAAAACCGAAATCGCCCGGCGGCTGGCCAAATTGGCCAATGCACCTTTTATCAAAGTTGAAGCGACGAAATTCACTGAAGTCGGTTATGTCGGCAAAGAAGTCGACAGCATCATTCGCGACCTGACTGACAGCGCCGTGAAGATGATTCGCGAGCAGGAAGTGGCGCGTAACCGCTTCCGTGCCGAAGAGGCCGCCGAAGAACGTATTCTGGACGTACTGTTGCCGCGCGCCCGCAACAACTGGGGCGAAGTGGAGAACAGCGACAGTGACTCCAACACCCGGCAGGTTTTCCGTAAAAAACTGCGCGAAGGCCAGCTGGACGACAAAGAAATTGAGCTGGATTTATCCGCCGGCCCGCTTGGCGTCGAGATTATGGCACCACCGGGCATGGAAGAAATGACGCAACAGCTGCAGTCGATGTTCCAGAACCTCGGTCAGGAAAAGACCAAAAAGCGCAAACTGAAAATCAAAGATGCGCTGAAGCAACTGGTGGATGAAGAAGCCGCCAAGCTGGTCAATCCGGAAGAGCTGAAAGCCAAAGCCTTAGAAGCAGTCGAGCAAAACGGCATCGTTTTCATCGACGAAATCGACAAAATCTGTAAACGCGGCGAAAGCAGCGGCCCGGACGTATCCCGCGAAGGTGTACAACGCGATTTGTTGCCGTTAATTGAGGGCTGCAGCGTGAACACCAAACACGGCATGGTCAAAACCGACCATATTCTGTTTATCGCCTCCGGCGCCTTCCAACTGGCCAAACCGTCAGATTTAGTGCCGGAGTTACAAGGCCGGTTACCGATCCGGGTCGAACTGCAACCGCTGACGGCTGCAGACTTTGAACGTATTCTGACCGAACCGAAAGCGTCATTGACCGAACAAACAGTGGCAATGCTGGCGACTGAAGGCGTACAGCTGAAATTTACTGAAGATGGCATCAAGCGCATCGCCAATGCGGCCTGGCAGGTGAACGAACGCACCGAAAATATCGGCGCGCGCCGGCTTTACACCGTGATGGAGCGCTTGCTGGAAGAGGTGTCATTTGATGCCGCCGACCATCAGGGCCAGCAAGTAGTGGTGGACGCCGCTTATGTCGACAGTCATCTCGATGCGCTGGTGCAGGATGAAGACTTAAGCCGGTTTATTCTGTAATTCAGCCCTTGATAAGGACTAGTGATGCATCAGGTCAGCAAACTGCATTATCACCGCAAGCAAAAACTGCTCGATGTGCTGTTTGCTGACGCTGTGTTGGCACAGTTCAGTGCCGAGTTTTTACGCGTGATGTCGCCATCGGCAGAAGTACGCGGGCATGGCACGCCTATGCTGGTGGCGAACAAACGTGACGTGGCGATCAGCCAGATTTTACCGGTCGGCCAGTATGCCGTGAAGCTGGTATTTGACGATGGGCACAACACTGGTTTGTACAGCTGGAGCTACCTGCACCAGCTGCATGAACAAAAAGACACCCTGTGGCAGGACTATTTGCAGCGGCTGAAAGCCGCCAATGCAGTGCGGGATGCCAAACTAGACATTCGCTTCCACAGCGGCGTTTAAGCTGCTGTGGAAGCTAGAGCACCATATAGTTTAAAAAGCGGCAGCAGCGATAAGCAGAATGGCCGCAGGCACGGCAGATTTTTGAAGCTTTAGTGGTTCTAAAGCGAGAAAATTTAACGCCGCATGCGGCCATTCTGCTATCGCCCGTCCGGGAGCGCCTGCAATTGCCTCATGCGGCATTGCCACAGCTCGAAAGAGCGTCACTATTCCTTCGCTGTGTCGCCTTGCCTGAGACAATTTCAGGCTGCTCTGCTGTTCGCTTATTAAACTATATGGTGCTCTAGATTTCAGGCTTTAAACTTGTCAACGGTCTGATGTAAACGTGTCGCCTGCGCTGCAACTTCTTCACTGATTTGCGCATTATGTTCGGCAATTTTCAGCGATTGCTCGGAAATATCGCGTATACGGATGACGTTTTTATTCACTTCAGCCGCGACATGGCTTTGCTCTTCCACTGCAGTCGCAATTTGCGTGGTCATTTCCATAATATGCGTGACGTCGCCGGTGATAGCACTGAGCAGGCGACTGGCCATCCCGGCCTGTTCAGCACCACTTTGCCCGCGTTCGCGGCATTGTTGCATCGAGCCGACAATAGCGCGGGTGCGGCCCTGCAAGCTGGCAATAATTTGTTCAATTTGCCGGGTCGATTCGGCGGTACGTTGGGCAAGACTGCGAACTTCATCAGCCACCACGGCAAAACCACGGCCCTGTTCACCGGCCCGCGCAGCCTCAATGGCGGCATTTAACGCCAGTAAATTGGTTTGTTCAGCAATACCGCGAATGACGTCAATCACCGAGCCAATAGTGGTACTGTCCTGCTCCAGTTCGGCCACAACCACAGCCGCCTGCTGCAGCTCGTCTGACAACGCCCGAATGCGGCTGACGGTTTGTTCCACCTCTTTCATGCCCGCGCTGGCATTCTGATTGGTGGCATCAGCTTTGTTGGCGGTGTTTTCAGTATTCCCGGCAATTTCTTCAATAGTGGCGCCCATCTCGGTCACGGCGGTTGCCACCATGTCGCTTTCCATCTGTTGCTGTGCCATGCCGCGACTGGTTTCTGCGGTCGATTGCGCCAGTTCAGCAGTCGCAGTATCCAGCATTTCCAGCGCCTGATTGACACTGCGTACCAGGTCCTGAAAGTCACTCAGCATCGCATTAAAATCCTGCGCCAGCACGGTCATTTCGTCACGCCCTTCCACCACCACACGCTGGCGGAAATCGTTGTCTTTGCGGATCACGCCAATAGTGCGGCAGACATTCTGAATGGGTTGCAGGATACTGCGCGAGGTCAGCAGCACCAGCACCACCACCACCGCCAGTACGATAAAAAACAACGTAAACGCCAGATACTTGGCGGCTGCTGAGGCTTTCTCCAGCGCCGCATTGGCTTTGTCCGTCATCGCCTGCAAGCTGGTTTCGGTTTCGTGCACCGCTTTACGCATCTCGCCCATAATACCCTGGTCATGTTTCAGGCCCATGGTCTGGCTGCCTGCCACCAGATCACGGTAGGCGGCGGCGTAGCTGTCGGCGGCACTTTGAAAGGCCGGGCTGGCATTCTGCCCGGCCAGCAGCGATTGAAACCGGCTGAATTCAGCATTAAAACTGTCGAGGTATTTGAGGTCGGCGCGCAGCATAAAATCTTTTTCCGCGCGACGCAGTTGCAACAAACTGACCAGCAAGGTGTCGTTATTCACTTGTTTGAACTCGGCTTCGAGCTGATGTGCCGCGGCGCGCAGTGCGCCGTAAAGGCCGGATTGTGGATCTAACCCGACCTGCTCTGCCGTTTTGACCAATAACTCAAATTTCTGCTGATACAACGCGGTTTGCTGGCGGAAATTATTTAACGAGCCGGTATCGATGTCATGCGCGGCCAGGTCCTGTGCCAGTGCGTTCAGCCCCTGATTCAGTTCCTGCATCGTCTGATTAAACTTGTCTTTGTAGGAGATTTCTTTGCGCATCAGAAAATCTTTTTCATGCCGGCGCAGCACCAGCACATCCCGCTCCATCGCGGCAATTTCCACGTTGATCGCCGATAAACCGCTGAACTGCATATTCTGGAAAATTAACAGTAACAACATCACCAGCATGGCGGCTCCCACCACCAGACTGTTCACGAATAAACGGTTTTTAATCGATAAATTACGTAACATCCCCATCCTCCGGCCGGCTGACTAACTGCCTAATCATAGGTAAGAAAATCAGCGCTGCAGGAATTTGCAGAGAATTTTTAAATATTTAGCTCAGGTGCAGCACAGCGGCCAAGACACTGCAGCTGCCCAGCGCCATGCCGGCCAGAATATCGCCGGGAAAATGCACGCCCAGTAACACGCGCGACATGCCGACCATACAGCCCCACAGCAGTGCCAGCGGCAACCAGACCGGGGCCAGCACAGCAATGCAACTGACCAGCACAAAGGCTCCGGCGGTATGCCCCGACGGCAAACTGAAGCGGTCAGAAGGTTCGATATGCGGCTGAATTTGTCCGGCCAGCGCCACGGCTGGCCGTTGCCGGCGAAACAGATTTTTCAGCAGCAGATAGGCAGGTAATTCAATACAAAACGCCAGCGCCAGCACAGTGACAAACTCCAGCGCGGCCGGATCTTGGAGCCAGTACAGTGACAAGGCCAACAAGATGTACAGCGGACCGTCGGCCGTTTTTGACATCCAATAACTCAGACGCCGTAAACGTCCCTGGCCAAGTCCAAGAAATAAACGGGCGAAATAATGCTGATCCAGTTCAATCCAACGTTGTTTAACCATCGCTGCGTCTGCCGGTAGCCCTTGTCTGCATTCAGACTAAAGCGCTTCAGTGACAGGCGCATGACAACCGCAGTGTCGGGCTCAGAAGCTGAGTTTTTGCTGCAACAGCGCCAGGGCGTCCACTTCCGGCAGCGGCTTCGCTATCAGATACCCCTGGGCCGCGTCACAGGCCATATGACGCAATAACAGCAGCTGATTGGCATCTTCCACGCCTTCAGCCAGGATCCGTTTGCCAAGGCCATGCGCCAGCGTGATCATGGTTTTGACAATCATCATGTCGGAGTCGCTGCCTGCCATGTCGATAATAAAACTGCGGTCGATTTTAATTTTATCGATCGGCATGCGGCGTAAATAGCCAAGCGAGGAATAACCAGTGCCGAAGTCATCAATCGACACCCGGATCCCCATCTGCTGCAGCTCAGTCACATAGTTCCGGCCCTGTTCCATATCACCCATTGCCGTATTTTCGGTGATCTCCAGCTCCAGCATGGTCGGCGGCACTTCATATTGTTGCAACAGCTGCTGGATCCGCTGTTTCAGGCCCGCCTGCTCAAAATGGATCGGCGACATATTCACCGCAACCGACAGCTGCACCTGTTGTTTGCGCCAGCGCCCCAGCGTTTCCACCGCCTGCTCCAGCAGCTGCATATCCAGCTCGCGCATCAGACCGATTTGTTCCATTTGCGGTAAAAACTGGCCGGGCATCACGATGCCCCGCTCCGGATGATGCCAGCGCACCAAGGCTTCAAAACCGTCAATCCGCTGTTCGCGGATATTCCACTGCGGCTGGTAATACAAGACAAACTGTTTCTGTTCTAACGCCTGCAACAGCTCTTTTTCCAGCATCAGTAAGCGGGCCGTTTCTTCTTCCATGCCCTGATGGTACTGGATCCAGCGTTGTTGCTGACGTTTCGCCTGATGGAAGGCAATATTGGCTTTTTGCAATAAGGATTCGGCACTGGCAGCGTGATCCGGAAACTGCGCGACACCAATAGTGGCGGTCAGCTTTAACAGACCGGAGTCAAAGCTGAACGGTTTCTCAATAAGCTGCTCAATATGATGTAAACAAAACTGGCGTTGTTTGTCGGTCAGGATATCCTGCAAGACCAGCGCAAAAATATCGCCGCCGGTACGCGCCACCAGCCGGGGCTTCAGAATGCTGGTTTCAAAACGGCGGGTTACTTCGCGTAAAATCCGGTCGCCCTGCTTCAGCCCGACAGTTTCATTGACGGTCTTAAAACGGTCCAGACCAAGCATCACGAGCAATAAAGGCTGTTGCGGCAGTTGCTGCACCAGGCCGGATAATTCCTGCAACAATGCGTCACGGTTCAGGGCGCCAGTCAGCTGGTCGTGCGTGTCCAGATAACGGGTCTTGGCCGTCAGTTGTTGGTTGGTGCTGCGTTCATCATCCTGTAGCCATACCACCAGGCCGAGCCCCAATAAGGTCTGGAAAAACAATTCCAGATGTTTACTGACCAGCACCACCCGCAGGAAGGTCTGGCCTTCGCCAAACCAGCTGGATGCCAGCGCCAGAACCAGCATCTGAATGCCCCACAACAAAATGGAGACTGCGACCAGTCTGGCAATCAAAATACGATGAGGCAGCGCAAACAGCCAGATACCGGCGACAAATAAGGCGGCGCCGATAAACAACAGTCGCAGATTAACCTGCACCGAGGTTTTCCATAACGTCGGTTCAGCATCGCCGACAAATAACACCACCGAGCACAGCGCCAGCGCCGCGACCAGCAGCAAGAGCTGATTGACCAGCCGGCTGGCGATGCGTTCTGCGCTGACGGCTTCCCGCACCCCAACCAGGATAAATATTGCAAAGGCATAGCTGCTGAATAAATAACCGAATTCCAGCGCCAGCCTCAGCACGTGCGTCCAGCCAGAGCCAGCGGGCAATAAGGTATAACCGGTGAGCAGCAACAGATAAGCAGCAAAGGCGATAAATGCGACCGACCAGGACTTCAGATAATGCCGCAGGTAGATCCGGTAGAAATACCACAGAATAAAACTCAGGGCGCAGGACAACCCGGCCTGGATCAGGAGCAAAGAGATGCGGGCCAGTGTCAGTTCGAAGCTCAAGGGGAAAGACCAAAAACGACTAAATTAAGCAAAAACTAACACAGCTAAAACGGTTTTGCACTGTGATTCCCTGCAGATTTCAACCGCGGCTCTGTGCTTGAGCTTAAAGGAGATCCGTTTATACTGTCCAGCTAACCATTTGATCAACAGGCGGGAATTACCATGCAATACAATACTTCTGAATTATGTGATCTGTATGCCGACATGATTGACGTGGTTGAGCCTATTTTTGCCAACTATGGCGGTCGCCGTTCCTTTGGTGGTGTGATCCACACAGTGAAGTGCTTTGAAGACAACGGTCTGGTGCGCCAGATGCTGACTGATCCGGGCGTTGGCAAAGTATTGTTAATTGACGGCGGTGGCTCAGCGCGCCGTGCCCTGATCGATGCGGAACTGGCTGCACTGGCGTCTGAAAACGGCTGGGAAGGCATTATTTGTTATGGCAGCGTGCGCGATGTCGATACGCTGGAAGATTTTGATCTGGGTATTCAGGCCGTAAACGCCATCCCGGTGCGGGCCGACGACCAGGGTTTTGGTGAAACCGACGTGCCGGTGAATTTTGCCGGGGTGACCTTCCTGCCCGAAGATCACATTTATGCCGACAGTACCGGCATTATCCTGTCCGCGGAGCCGCTGGACATTGAATAACTATTTACAACCGATGCAGGCCGCCGATCTGGCGGCCTGGCAACAACAGCGCGCCGGCGAACGCCGGCTCGGTGCCGCGTTACAGTTTCTGAATCCGTTGTTACCGCTGGAAGAAGCGTTGGTAAGTGCAGTACAACAGGGTTGTCGTTATGTATTGTTGGGTATCCCGGAAGATATTGGCCCACGCGCAAATCTGGGCAATGGCGGCGCCGATCAGGGCTTTGCCGCTTTTTTAAGCCGTTTTATCAATTTGCAGGACAATCTGTTTGCTAAATCTGGCGAACTGTTGCTGGCCGGTACAGTCGCCTGTGCCGATCTGCAGCAACGTTCACAGGGGCTGGATGCCGGCAATGAAACGCAGCTGGCTCAGCTGCGGGCGCTCTGTGCTGAACTCGACCTGCGTGTCACCGCTGTGCTGCGGGCCTGTTTTGATGCCGGACTGATCCCGATTGTCATTGGCGGTGGCCACAACAATGCACTGCCAATCCTGCAGGCTTTAGCCGGTCATGCCGGCCAAAGTGTTGACGCGATCAATCTGGACCCACATTGTGACTTCCGCCTGTTGGAAGGCCGCCACAGCGGCAATGGTTTCAGTTATGCCCATCAGGCCGGTTGGTTACGCAAGTATTTTGTACTGGGTTTGCATGAGCTGAAAAACGCCACCAGCGCGCTTGAGCAGTTAACCCAGGCTGGGGCGGCTTTTTGCAGTTATCAACAAATCTGGCAACGCCGCCAGATCACATTGGCGGATGCACTGGCACAGGCTATTCAGTTTGTCGGCCGTGATGACAGCAAACCTCTTGGCATTGAACTCGATACCGACAGTATCAGCGGGATGCCGGTCAGTGCTTACACCAACTGCGGAGTGTCGGTCCCGGATGCCGAATTTTATGTCTGGCAACTGGCCCAATTGCCGCGGGTACGTTATTTACATCTGGCAGAAGCCGCACCTTCGCAGCATCCGGCCGGATTAAAAGCCGGTTTTAACGAAGCCGGTCAGATATTAACCGCCTTAGTGCTGGCATTTATTCAGGCCCGGCAACAAGGCTGAGCCAGCAGCCACTTCAGAGCAGACCCGGCCGCTGGACAGTGCCGGCATTAAACTGATGTTGCCGCATCCAGGCCGGCAAGCCGGCCAGCGCAAATGGCTGACTGAATAAAAATCCCTGCGCGCGCAGACAACCCATCCGGGTCAGTTTCTCCGCGCAGGCCTGTTCTTCAACCCCTTCCGCCACCACATCCAGCTGCAGGTTTTTCGCCAGGTCAATAATGGCGCCGGTAATGGCCACCTGAGCGTCCGATTTGTGCATCCCACTGATAAACTGCGCATCGATTTTGACCTGTTGCAACGGGAATTCGCGCAACATGCCCAATGAGGTATAACCGGTACCAAAGTCGTCCAGCACCAGCATCAGCCCTAGCGCCCGTAACCGCTGCAGCATCGGCAGCACCAGCAAAGGCTCAGCCATCAGCGCATCTTCTTTTAATTCAAGGATCAATTGGGCCGGCTTTACCTGATACTGCGCCAGCAATTGCTGAATATGTTCCACCAGTTCAATCTGTAACAAATCACTGCTGCTGATGTTCACCGCCAGCTGGACCACAATGCCTTCCTGCTGCAAGGTCGCCAGCATCTGCACCGTCTGGCGCAGCACCCAGCAAGTCAGCGGAAACATCAGCCCCATGGTTTCTGCCAGCGGAATAAACTGTTTTGGCGCCAGCAGTCCCTGTTCCGGGTGCGCCCAGCGCAGCAATACTTCAGCCGCGACGACTTGCCGGTCTGGTAACAACACTTGTGGCTGCACGTCCAGCTGCAACTGATTTGCTGCGATGGCTTGCTGCAATTGCGCCATCATCGCCAGTTTGTCCGGGGTATAGCCGGACATTTCTTGCTGATACATCGGCGAATCGGAACCGGTTAAGCTGCGTTGTTGCATCGCCAGATGGGCTTTTTCCAGCAGTTCGGCAAAGTCAGTGCCGTGTTGTGGATAACAGCTGATACCGGAAATGATCTGATAATCGACGGCACAACCCCTTAGCAATAAAGGTTCGGCGATCTCACGTTCCAGCTGATGTGCCAGATAACCGGCCTGATGTTGTTTGCCTTGTTGATCCACCAGCAGCAGAAAATCCACGCCGCCCAGGTGCGCAACCCAGGCTTCATTGCTGCTGAGCGACACAATGCCCTGATGCTGGCCGGCGGCCTGATTTAACCGGCGGGCGATCTGGCTCAGTACCAGATTGGCATGGCTGTAACCCAGTAACTGATTCACCCGGTCAAACCGCTCGATTTTCAACAGCACCAGTGCCAGCTGTGCCTGTGGCTGCGCTGAGATAAACTGTTGGAAATCCTGCCGGGCCAGCCAGCGGTTGGGCAGGCCACTGATCTCATCATGCAATAACTGATATGGCGGGGGCGTGATGGCGGGGTTGTCAGATGTCCGGTTGCGGGCGCCTAACCATAACCAGGTGGTGGTCAGACAGCCCGCAGTTGCGATGAACAGCAATCCCCACAGCCATAACGGCGCACTGCCGGCCTCGGTCATTGCCGCCACAGGGGCCGCTGCACTTGCTAAAACCATTGCCGCAGCACACCACAACGCCGAAAATCGTCTCATTACCTCTGCACCTGCAGCCTGTGTTTTTGCTGAGCTTACGCCTTTTTGCCTGCTTGTAAAGTCAGGGCGCTGCCGCCGGTTCAGCCCGGATTGACCAGCTTGCCGCCAATCACCAGTTGCCTGAGCATACTGACGCCAAACTGGTAACAGAGTTCTGCCGGCTGACTGACCTGATACAAAGCAAAATCGGCGCGCAGGCCCACCCGCAACATACCACGGTCAGCAAGGCCCAACGCCTGCGCCGCATGGCGCGTCACACCGGCCAGCGCCTCGGCAGGCGTCAGGCGGAATAAAGTACAGGCCATATTCAGCATCAGCGGCAGGTTACACAGTGGCGATGTGCCAGGATTCAGGTCAGTCGACACGGCCATCGGTACCTGATACTGCCGCAGCAGATCAATCGGCGGCATTTGGGTTTCACGCAGGAAATAATAGGCCCCTGGCAACAACACGGCGACAGTGCCAGCCTTAGCCATATTGGCGACATCAGCTTCGGTCAGGTGCTCAATATGATCGGCCGACAAGCCGCCAAACTCGGCCACCAGACTGGCACCACCCAGGCTCGACAACTGCTCGGCATGGGCTTTCACCGGCAACCCCAGTGACCGGGCTTTTTCAAACAGGCGGCGGCTTTGTGCCACAGAAAAGCCGATCCCTTCACAGAACACGTCCACCGCATCAATCAGCCCGGCGCTGTGTAACTGCGGCAACATGGTCTCCACCACTAAATCCATATAACCGTCGCTGTCACCGGCATATTCCGGCGGCAACGCATGCGCCCCGAGAAAAGTGCTTTGCACGCTGATCGGGTGATGCGCATCCAGCAACCGCGAGACTTCGAGGATCTTGCGTTCGCTGGCCAAATCCAGACCGTATCCGGACTTACTTTCAACACAAGTCACTCCCTGCGACAACAAGGCATTCAGCCGGCTTTTGGCCAGAACAAACAACTCCTCCACAGTGGCCGCTCTGGTCGCCGCCACTGTAGATTTAATCCCACCGCCGCTTTCAGCGATTTGCTGATAAGTGGCGCCGTTTAAGCGCAGCTCAAATTCATTGGCGCGGCTGCCGGCATACACCAGATGAGTGTGGCAATCGATAAAACCGGGTAACAACCAACCGCCCTGCCCGTCAAATGTCGGCGTGGCCAACGCGTCATAAGGCGGTAACTCCGCGCGCAGCCCGCAATACACAATGATGCCGTCGCGAACCGCCAGCACCGCATTTTCCAGGCAACCATAAGGGCCGCTCTGTTGTGGGTCCATGCTGGCTATATTGACGTTGTGCCAGATCGCATCGAAGTGTTGCATATGTTTATCCTGTTGAATGTGATGACTCAGCGCGCAACCCGCGCCGACCGGTCACCATGTCTGGTAGCGACCTGCCGGATTGACAGGGCGATTTTAACGCATCCACTTGTATATACAATTAAGATCCGCTATTTTCGCCGCAGGATCAGATGACCATTTCCAGTCGGAGTGCCCGCGGATGCAACGCAGCAACGACAGCGGTATCCCCAAATTCGCCGCGATTAAAGAGTTTATTCTCAGCCAGATTGAAAGTGGTAACTGGCCCGAACACAGCAGAGTGCCGTCGGAACATGCGCTGTGCGACCAGTTTGCAGTCAGCCGGATGACCGCACGCCGTGCCCTGCAGGAACTGACGGAACAAGGGGTGTTGTACCGCACTCAGGGCGTCGGCAGTTTTGTCGCATCGCCCAAATCTCAGTCTGCCTTGCTGGAAATTCGCAATATCGCCGACGAAATTCAGGCGCGGGGACATTTCCACAGCGCACAGCTGGTGCAGCTGACCAGCCTGCCGTGCCCGACCGTGGTCGCCGCCGCTTTGGGGCTTGTCCGCAATGAGCCGGTGTTTTTTTCGCTGATTGTCCACTTTGACAACCAGACGCCGCTGCAACTCGAAGCACGCTACGTCAATCCAAAAATGATCCCGTATTATCTGCAGCAGGATTTCAGTGATCAGACACCACACGAATACTTAAGCGCCGTTGCACCATTGACGGAAGCAGACCACATCGTCGAAGCGGTGCTGGCTGACGAATTTACCTGTAAACATCTGAAAATCGGCGCCCATGAACCTTGTCTGCGCCTGACACGCCGCACTTTCAGCCGCGAAGGCGCCGTCAGCTTCGCTTATCTGACCTCAGCCGGCAGCAGGTACCGGCTTGGCGGTCACCTGAACATCAATCCGGTAAAATAAGCCAAGGCGCCATGCACAACCGCCTCAAAATACGCTTGGCGTTTTTCCGCATGATGCTGACATTTTACCGAAAATAGCTGCAAATTATCCGATAATCCCCCGGTTTTACTGCTTGCATTTTTTCTGATGAACTGGCTGGACCAGCTCTGTCAACTCTGTTAACGTCCTGATCTTCTTTGCAATGTAAAGAACTTCGTCAATACTAAAATCACTGAAGACGAAGAAGACAAATGAGACAACAGGACCAGACATGAAACTCACCGTGGCTCACAAAGTCATTCTCGGCTTTGGCTTTATTGCTTTGCTTTTATTATTTGCCAGCTTATCGTCTTTATGGAGTTTTGCCGTCGTCTCTGACTCCGGCAGTCGTGTCAACGACATCGCCGTGCCAGTGCAGCAGCGCAGCAATCAGGCGGAAATTCAGTTATTGAAACTGGCCAAGTTATCAGCGCTCGGGTTTGTGGCGGAGCAGTCCACACAGATCAGTCAGTTTCAGACCGACTTCGCCAAGGCCAGCGAAGATTATCAGCAGCAGATCACTGCACTGAGTAAATTAACGGCAGCCGAACCCGGGCTAAATCAGCCGCTGCAGGCGTCGACACAACACTTTGAACAGTATCAGCATGCGGTCAAGGCGATGTTTGCGGCAAAACTCACCACCTTAAGCAGTGGCGATGCCGCCGCTGCCGAGCTGAAACAGCTGGTACAACTGATCGACGACGCCGGCGCCACCCTGGTCGATTTGTCGTATCTGGAAACGCCGGGCAAAAAAAATCAACTGGAATTGCTGGCCGGCGCCGCGTCGCGGCTGGACGGTCAGTTGCTGACGCTGATGCAGACCGTGCGGGAAACTGCTGCTTATACCGAGTTGTCGCAACTGAGCGAAAGCCAGCAAAATATTGAATTTGCCCTGAGTGACATGCAAGGCAATCTGGATTACATCAGCAAACTGGTCGACGAAGTGGATGCAACTGAGCTGTGGCAAACCTTTAATGACCAGTTGAACAGCGTGAAACAACGGGTCAGCGCCACACCAAGCCTGGTCAGTCTGAAACAACAACAGCTGAGCGCTTTACAGGACGCACGCACGCAGCTGGCCAATTCCGAACAGGCGATAAGCCAGGCGATTGCCGCACTGGATCAGTTGTTAAAAGCGGCAGATCAGCAATTTAACAGCCTGCAGGCCGAAGTCTCCTCAGCGTTATCCTTCGGCAAAGCCCGCACTATTATTATCATGGTAGTGTTGGTGGCACTGGCTGGCGGCGCGGCATTTCTGACGATTAATGCGATGCTGAAACCGCTGGCCGGGATTAACAAAGTACTGGGTGACGTCGCGGCCGGTGACTTGACCCGGCGCCTGCATATTGAGCAGGAAGATGAGTTTGGTGCTTTGTCGGCCAAGGTGAACAGCCTGATTGAAGCCTTAAGCCAGCTGATCCAGCGTATCGTGGTCAGCGCCGGCGAATTACAGCAAAACGCCGGCCGTTCCAGTGATGACGTGCAGGAGATAAACCGCGCGCTGCAGATCCAGCAGAACCAAATCAGTGACGTGAATCAGACCCGCTTGCAGCTCAATGACAATACCCATCAAATCGCGCAGCAAGCCGGTCTCGCCGTGCAGGAAATGCAGCATGCACTGGGGCAAAGCCAACAAATTGATAAGATCTCAAATGAAAACAATACTTTAATTGGCGGCCTTGCCGGTCAGCTTGCCAGTACCGCCGACATCATGCAAAAGGTCAACGCTCACTCCAAGAACATTGGCGGCATCCTGGCAACCATTCGCGGTATTGCTGAACAAACGAATCTGCTGGCGTTAAATGCGGCCATTGAAGCGGCCCGTGCCGGTGAGCAAGGCCGCGGTTTTGCCGTTGTTGCAGATGAAGTACGCTCGCTGGCAGTGCGCAGCCAGGCGGCTGTCGATGAGATTCGCCAGATGATCCAGACTCTGCAGCAGGAGAGCACCGCCGCGGTCAGCGCTATTACGCAAGGTAAAACCGACGCCGAATATTGTGTGAATCACACTGCAGATTTGGTGCGGTCACTGGGTCAGGTCAATCAGGCGATCAGTCAGATGCACCAGATCAGCACGGCGATTGCTAATGCCACCCAACAGCAGCTGACGCTGGGCGATTTGATCTCCGATCATATGACTGCCATGGTGCAACTGTCCGGACAAAGCGCAGAAAAAGCCGACCGCACGCTGCAACACAGTGCCGCAGTCAGTGCCAACGCCGGCCAGCTGAGCGCTGCGGTCAGCACCTTTAAAATCTGACACCAGTCCCCTCAGTCGCGCCAGGCAGCCCCGCTGAGAGGACAGCTCAGGTTACGCAACCACACGCACCGTCGCTGCCACCGCGGGCAGCGCTGCGGCAGGTGCATCTAAGATGCTGCCATTTCGCCCCATCCCCGGTGATAAAAAAAGGCTGGAACAAGTCCAGCCAGGCAGGCGTGTTGCTACCCAATCCCGGGTATTTGTGGCGATCCTTCAGCGTTTACCGCTTTGGCAATTTGCCAAAATGGAGACAAAAAAACCTTACCAAACTTTGATATTGTTCTCAATTCAGGTTTTTTTTAACTGAAAGTGCCAACGCAGCTGTTGTTGGTCAAGCACACGGATATTGGCTTCCAACGCAAAAATCTGCGCCGGACTCTGCAGGCCAGATGGCACCAGCGCAAAGGCTGTATGACACTGATAACGTAGCATTTGTTGGAAAATATGCCGCAGCCGGCCAATATCCAGTGCTGGATCTGTGCCATCCTGCAGGTAATACAACACCGCATTTTCGCGGTGCAGATAGTAGTTTTTTTCACCGGGTAATGCTGTACCACCCTGCTGCCGGACAAACTGCAGCGCCAGTTCGGCAAATTCCGGCCGCCTGTCCTCAGGCGCGAAGGTCAACAATGACGGCGCGCGGAAATCAATGCCAAACACCGCCAGCACATTCAGCATCAGGGCCAACAACAGCATAGCGCCGAAGAACAGCAGCAAGGGCTGCTGATACCAATGCGGACTGATGAGCTCCGGGGTAGTTGCCGCGCCGAATAAATACACCAAACCTGCCCCTACGCTCAGCGCAGTGCAACAGCCGGCACCCAGTAGCCATTTATACAGATCCAACAGCAGCATCCTGACTCACGTTCCGATTCTGGTTATGCTGCCGGTTTATATTAGAAAAAAGCCGATTGAGCTTTGATAAAGTTCTGATATTGCCTGTAACTGACGCTCAGGGCTGACAGGCGGCGAGTATCGATGTGGTATCCGCGTATCGATACTGAAAATCAGCCAGTGTCAGGCTAAGCCGGGCGTCTACCTGGCGGGCGGGTTCAGTAGCTGCAGTGAATTGCGGCGCCGGCTTGTCCTGATCATGGCAAGCCGCCGTGTAAAACTGGCTTTTGTTGTCATGCAGTGGCGCACACAAATTGACGATCCGGCCCGGCACCTGTGCCGGTGTTGCCATGAACAGTAACAGCCACTGACAAATATCAGCACTGTGGACCAGATTCACCGGCAAATCTGCCCCCGCCATCAGACCACGCCGGGCAAATGCCGCCGGATGACGCCCGGGCCCGACCAGCCCGGCCAGTCGTAACACCAGACTGTTGGTGTGCTGCAATACAATTTGCTCGGCTTGCCACAACACAGCGCTGCGTGGATCCGGCCCGGGCGCATCCGCCTCAGCAACGACTCCGGCCAAACCGGCATAAACGCTGCTGGACGAGCACAACACCAGTTGCCGGACCTTTGTTGATGCAATCAGCACTTGCCTGAGCGCAGCCAGATATGCCGCCCCGCCATCCTGCGCCGCCGCGGGTGGCATCGCCAGGATCAGCCAGCTGTCGTCAAACAAACCGGTGATCCCGGCATCAGGCGCACTCTGGCCGTCCCACAATAACGGTCGGATCGCCGCCGGCAACGCCGAAAGCCGCTCCCGGCTGCGCCGGCTGCCCCAAACCTGATGGCCTTGTTGCGCCAGCGCAATACCCAACTGGGTTCCCAACCAGCCGCAGCCCAGGATCACGACCCGCGCCATTAACCGGCCCCGGCCACAGCTTTGGCTGGCAACACGGCAAACCGACCGTTAAATTCGGCCAACACCCGCTCACCGTCCATTAACCGCACCTGCAACCGCTGACGGACCCGCCGCCCCTGCGCCAGCACGGTCAAATCACCGACAGCATCCAGCAACTGTACTTCGGCACGTGCATCGCCATGCACCGGCGCCAGATAACGCATATCTGCGTCGGCCAGCACAATATCCCCGTGCAGACCCAGCGCCCGCAGTTGCAACCAAATCAACCCCCAGCCGGTTAATGTCAGCAGGCTGTAGATGCTGCCGGCAAACATGGTGTGGTGCAGATTTTTATTCGGTGCCAGCGGCGCCCGGCATACCAGCAGGTTGCCATCAAACTGGTCAATCTGCAGCTGCATAAATGCCGACAGCGGAATGGTCTGATGCCAGGTCTGTTGCAGGTCGGCACACCAGCGCAGCCATTGTGCCGGCGCGCCGGCCAGACGCAGCCGTTTGGTCATTTGCTGATGCGGAATGCCGTACAAAGGCGCCAGCACTGTGCCTGGGTTGTAACCCAATTTCTGATAAAAACTGAAAGCGTTTTCGCGCGCATTTAACGTCAGCTGATCACAGCCCCAGGCCAGCCCCTGCAGTTCAAGCGCGCGCAACACCTGCGCCCCCAGACCTTTGCCGCGGGCGGATTCTGCCACCGCCATATAACGCACCTGACACCAGCCATCCGCCAGCTGATGCAAGCGACCAACGGCCAATAACTGACCATCCGGCGCCCGGACCATGCGGTGGGCGCTGTCCGCTTCCAGTTCATCTTGTTCCGATCCCGGCGGTTGCCCCCAGGGCTCGCGTAATACCTGATAGCGCAGCTGATAATAATCCAGCCAATCCTCTGCACTGTGCGGACTTGTCACCTGATATTGCATGAGATACCTCGTGATGAACTCAAACGGCCGGCGGCACCTGCAGCCAGAAGGTGACAGGTCCGTCATTCACCAGACCGACCTGCATATCAGCGCCAAACTGTCCGGTCGCCACCGTCAGTCCTTGCGCCCGGCAATAATCAACAAACTGCAGATACATGGGTTCGGCCACTTCCGGCCGCGCGGCCGGGGTAAAACTGGGCCGCAAACCGGAATTGGTATCAGCCGCCAGCGTAAATTGCGACACCACCAGCAGCTGACCGCCCGCCTGCTGCACATTCAGATTCATTTTGCCGTCGGCATCGCTGAACAGCCGGTACTTCAGCACTTTGTCAGCCAGCTTGCGCAGCTCCGCCACACTGTCACCGGCCTCAACACCAAGCAATACCAGCATGCCACTGCCAATAGCCCCGACCACGTCAGTGCCCACAGTGACATCGGCGCGGCGAACGCGCTGGATCAAAGCAATCATACCGCCTCCCGCAAGCGCCGGGCGAGCTGCAACGACGCGTCGTACAAGGCGCGGCTGATGCCGGTCTCACTGGCAGAATGACCGGCATTTGACACGATGCTCAGTACCGAATCCGGCCAGGCCTGATGTAAGGTCCAGGCATTTTCCAGCTTACAGACAATATCGTAACGGCCATGCACGATGTAACAGGGCAGATGTGTCACTTTGCCAAGATCTGCCATCAGCTGGTCCGGCCGTAAAAAACAATGATGCAGGAAATAATGGTTTTCAATGCGGGCCAGTGGCAGCGCAGACTCCGGCTCGGTAGCGCCTTCACGCATCGCATGGTTCGGCAGCAAGGTGGCCACCCGCGCCTCCCATAAACTCCAGGCCTGCGCCGCCCGCAACCGGATAGTGGCATCAGCATGCTGCAGCAGTTGTTGATAAGCGACCAGCAGATCCAGACCTTTCATGCCGGCCACCGGGGCAAAAAACTCGGCATAATAATCCGGGAACAACTGGCTGGCACCGCCACCTGGCCGGTACAGCCAGTCGATGTCTTCCGGCCGGCCGAGGAAAATACCGCGTAAAATCAGCCCAAGACAATGCTGCGGGTATTGCTCAGCGTAGGCCAGCGCCAGAGTACTGCCCCAGCTGCCACCCGCAACCACCCACTGCGAAATGCCCAGATGAGTGCGGATCGCTTCGATATCGGCCAGTAAATCGGCGGTGGTATTGTGTTCGAGGCTGGCAAAAGGCGTCGACTGGCCACACCCTCGTTGATCAAACAACACTATCCGGTATTGCTGTGGGTCAAATAAGGTGCGCTGAAACGGCGAACAGCCACCGCCGGGGCCACCATGACACATCAGCACTGCGATGCCCTGCGGATTGCCGCTTTGTTCCAGATATAACCGGTGGCCATCTGGCCGCGTTAAAAATTCACTGTGGTAACAATCCACAGGTTCAGTGCGATACATCAGCAGACTCCGTCACAGTGCTGGCCGGCGCTGCCGCCTGGGCCCGCTGTATTTTACGCTGTTGCAACTGCAGCGCCCGGCAATGCTGTTCCTGCAGCAGTGCCGTCAGCTCGGCGCCAATCAGCACCACCAGCCAGGATAAATAAATCCACACAAACAAAATCGGTACCAGCGCCAGCGCGCCGTAAATGGCCTGATAGGACGGGAAATGCTGAATATAAAGCGCAAAGCCGTTTTTCAGCATCTCAAACAACAGACTGGCCAGCAACGCGCCCCAGAGCGCATGGCCATAACGGACTTTTATATTTGGCACCAGCTGATACAGCATAAAAAACGCCAGCAGCGACATGGCATAAGGGGTAAATGACAGCAGAAAATTCGATAAGCCAGGCGTGTAGTCATCGGCCAGATGACTCAGCGACGCCAGATAAGAGGTCAGTGCGATGGAACTGCCAAGCAGGATCGGCCCCAGCGTCAGGATCATCCAGTAAATCGATAATGAAATCACCAGCCGCGGCCGCTTTTGCACGCGCCAGATCTTGTTCAGGGTTTTGTCGATGTTGTGGATCAGCATCAGCGCCACCAGCACCAGAAACAACACCCCGACCGTGGTCATCTGGCCGATATTTTCTACAAAGCCATTGATATAGCTCTGAATTTCCTGCCCCCGCGACGGCACTATGTTGGCGTAGACAAAGGCTTCGATTTCACCGCGCAGGCCGGCAAACATCGGGAAGGCATTCAGCACTGAAAACGCTACGGCCACCAGCGGCACCAGCGACAAAATCGAAATATACGCCAGATAACCACCAATCATACCGATCTGGTCGTGCTGACATCGTTGCAGATAAAGCCGGCAAAAACGCCAGCTGTTAAGGATAAAATCGGCCATTGTTCTGTCCTGAACAGACACAAATTGCAGTGTCGGGACAATCAGCCTACCACAAAGCGGTCAGGTCCCGGCAAGCGCACTACTGCTTTAACAGCCGGACGCTCTGGCTTTGGCGCAGCGCCTGACTGGATGTTTCCACCAGGCTGTCACCTTCCTGATCGATAAACAGGACTTTAAGGCCCAGCTGGTCAGCAACTTTCAGTCCGTCGGCAGTACCAAGACATAACATCGCGGTGGACCAGGCATCGCCAAAAGTGGCGTTATCAACCAGCACTGTAGTAGAGACTGTATTGTGCCTGACCGGTGCGCCAGCGCGGGCATCCAGCACATGGCTGAAGCGCTGGCCATTGGCATCAAAATAATGCCGGTAAGTGCCGGACGTCATAATCGCCAACGGCTCGTCCTGCTGGACTTCAATAATTTTCTGCAACCGCTGGTCGCCGGGTAATGGCTTTTCAATCGCCACTTTCCACGGCTGGCCGGCTGGCTTTTTACCGCGCACCTGCAGTTCGCCGCCCACTTCCACCAGATAGTCAGTGACACCGGCTTTTTCCATGATGGCGGCCAGTTGCCGCACTGTGTAGCCCTGCGCGATGGACGATACGTCCACCCGCATTTGCGCCACTGCTTTGCTCATGCCGCCCTCGGCGCTGGTGCTGATTTTGTCCATACCCACCAGCTGCATGGTCTGGGTAATTTGTTCTGCGGTCGGCTGATTAAACTGATCGGCTTTAAAACCCCAGAGTTCAAACAGTGGTTTGACCGTCAGATCATAACAACCCTGACTGGCGACATTGACGGTGCGGGCATCTTCAATCAGCGCGACCAGCTCAGGGCCAACCTGCTGTGCAGCGGTTTGTTGTGTGGCATTAAATTGCTCAATGACCGAGTCCGGCCGGTAATTTGACATCACCAGATCAATCCGATCCAGTTCAGCGACGATCTGCTGCTGCAATTCGCGGGCGCTGATCTCTTGTTCAGACCAGTAACTGATATTGTAAGTCGAGCCCTGTGCCGGGCCGGAAAACCGTTGGATTGGGTCAGCCGGTGTACAGCTCAGCAGCAGCAGGGAAAACAGCGGAACGGCACAGCGGCCGGCAAATGAAGACCAATAAACTGACATCACGAGCTTCTCGTTGCGGGAAAACCGCCGCAGTGTAATCAATGCGCCCCTGAAATACCAGTCAGAGGTCCAGATGGCTCAGGATCACCTGATAGCGTTTCTGCTGGTCACCCGGTAACTGCCCTTGCTCAATCAGTTCGACACAATGTCGCGCCAGTGCGGTCAAATCCTGGTTCAGCGTCTCGCGCATACTCAGCGCCTGCAATAAATTCAGCGCGATATTGACATTGGCCGGCATGGATTCCAGTGCAGTGCGGAAATAATCGATCGCCATGGAAAAATCGCCACTGCCATACGCCTGCATGCCAGCCGCATTGCGCTCCATCAGTTGCTGGCGCAGCTGCTGATGTTTTTTCTGCTCATGCTGCATCATCAGTCCAATGGCGCTGCAATACAGATTGTCATCCTGTGTCAGCGCAGACAAAGCCGCCATGTAGTGATCACACATCGCCAGATTGCCGGCTTCAAAATATGCCCGCGCCCGGTCCAGCATCGCCGCCGGCGACAAATGTTTTTCCAGACTGAGCTGTTCGCTGTGTTCCAGCAGGCGGATAGCGTCTTTGGTTTTCCCTTCCAGCATGGCGATGCGGGCATCGACCACTAAACGGTCGTGCTCAAAACTGGCCGGGTGAAAACGTTTTTTAATGGTCATTAAAAAACTGTCCAGGCGCAGCAGCGTTTCTTTGCGCGCCTTGGCGTCCTGATCTTTTGCCTGTTCAATCAGGGCTCTGGCATAGTTCAGCATGTTGTCGGCAGTGTCGTGCATCGAATAACGTGCCGCATTCAGCAAACGTTGATGCACCTGCACCGATAAATCTTTGCGGTTCTCAATCACCGCCAGTGTTGCCAGCACATGCTGACGCAGGTAATTGCGCGGCGACGTTTTTGCCACCTGCTCCACCGCCAGCAAGGCTTCTGCCGGCTTTTGCTGGCTGATATACAACCGGGTCAGCCAGTCGAGCGCTTCAATCCTGGTTTCCGCTTGCCCGGACAGCTCTTGCAGTGCGCTTTCCGCTTCCTGACTGCGGCCCTGATAACCATAAGTGACTGCCAGCCCCAACCGCGCCCAGGCAAAATCCCGCACGGTCAGCGCCCACTGATACAAATGCTCCGCTTCATCAAAGCGTTCCAGCCGCACCAGCAACTCGGCTTTCAGCCGGGTGGCGTGCATGGCATATTTGCTGCGATGATCTACTACATGATCACAGGCCTGCACCGCATCGGCGAACTCATGCCGGTAAATGGCCTGATACGCCAATTTCAGTGCCTGTTTAATGTGATATGCGCGGGTGATGCGGCGTTCCAGTTCAGCATAACTAAAAGGCTTCAGCAGATAATCGTCCGGCTGGAATTCGATAATGCCATATATTGCCTGGCGCTGACGTTCGGCACTGACCACCAGAAAACAGCTGTCAGCTTTGAGCAAACGCTCGGTGCGCAGCACCTCAAACAGCTGATAACCATCGCGGCCGGTGCCAAGGTGAAAGTCGCATAAAATAAAGTCAAAAGGGATACGGCGGCAACAGGACAATGCCATCTCTGCATCGCGCGCCAGCGTGACATCATCAAAACCAATCAACAACAGCATACTTTTGAAATAGCTGCGAATTTGGTCAGAATCATCCACCACCAGAACGGTTTTACTTTTATAAAACGACCGCCGAGAGGTCATTGAGCACTGACTCCATGCAACAAACTGGCAACGTTAAACTGTGCAGCACGATACACAGCATTGGCTGGCATCGCCAGCGCTTTGTCCCAACTATCTCTAAATAAACAAAACCCGCGCTGACAGCACGGGTTTTGTGGGCCGGCGCGCTGTCATGCAACAGTGCCGGGCAATCGGTCAACCAGCGAAATTAACCGCGGCTGGCGCGTTTGCGGTCGTTTTCGGTCAGGTGACGTTTACGGATCCGGATGGACACCGGCGTCACTTCAACCAATTCGTCGTCATCGATAAATTCCAGCGCCTGCTCCAGCGTGTAGCGGATTGGCGGCACCAGGTTAATCGCTTCGTCAGTACCTGAAGCACGGACGTTGGTCAGCTGTTTGCCTTTTAAGCAGTTCACTGTCAGGTCGTTGCTGCGGCTGTGAATACCGATAACCTGGCCTTCATACACTTCATCCGCATGACCGATAAACATCCGGCCACGTTCCTGCAGCGAGAAGATCGCATAACCGGCAGCTTTACCCATCGCATTGGAGATCAGTACACCGTTCATCCGCAGACCGATTGAACCACCTTTATGTGGACCGTAATGGTCGAAGCTGTTGTACATCAGGCCTGTGCCTGAAGTCAGCGTCATAAATTCAGTGCGGAAACCGATCAGGCCGCGGCTTGGCATCTGGAAATCCATCCGGATGCGGCCTTTACCGTCTGGCTGCATATTGGTCATTTCAGCTTTACGCTCACCCATTTTCTCCATGATAGAGCCCTGGTGCTGCTCTTCCACGTCGATGGTGACGTTTTCGATTGGTTCCATCTTCACGCCGTCAACCACTTTCATGATGACTTCAGGACGAGATACGGCAAGTTCGAAACCTTCACGGCGCATGTTTTCGATTAATACACCTAAGTGCAGTTCACCACGGCCAGACACTTTAAATTTGTCACCGTCTTCGGTTTCTTCAACACGCAGTGCCACGTTGTGTTTCAGTTCATGGTTTAAACGTTCCAGGATCTGACGAGACGTCACGAACTTACCTTCTTTACCAGCAAACGGCGAAGTGTTGACCTGGAAAGTCATGGTCACAGTTGGTTCGTCTACCTGCAATGCTGGCAGGGCTTCCAGTGTCGTAGGGGCACAAATAGTGTCAGAAATTTTCAGGTCGCCTAAACCGGTGAATGCAATGATGTCACCAGCGTTTGCTTCCTGAGTGTCAATCCGTTCCAGACCTAAGTAAGTGAATACCTGACCCACTTTGCCGTTCCGTTTGGAACCGTCAGCACCCAAAATGGTGACTTGCTGGTTGACGCGTAAGGTACCGCGTTTGATGCGGCCGATACCGATAATGCCGAGGTAGCTGGAGTAATCTAACTGAGACACCTGGATTTGGGTGTCGCCATCCAGTTCTACTTTTGGTGGTGCTACGTGCTCAACAATGGCGGCGAACAGGTCGTTGATGTCAGTTTTTGGCTCGTTGTAATCCAAAGTCGCCCAGCCATTGATGGCTGATGCGTAGACGATTGGGAAATCTAACTGCTCGTCAGTGGCGCCTAAGTTGTCAAACAGGTCGAATACCTGGTCGATCACCCAATCCGGACGTGCGCCCGGGCGGTCGATCTTGTTTACAACAACAATTGGTTTTAAACCGTGGGCGAATGCTTTTTGCGTCACGAAACGGGTTTGTGGCATTGGGCCTTCAACCGCATCGACTAATAACAGTACTGAGTCTGCCATCGACAGAACGCGCTCAACTTCACCACCGAAGTCGGCGTGGCCTGGTGTGTCCAGGATGTTGATCTGATAGCCATTCCAGCGGACTGAAGTATTTTTCGCCAGGATGGTAATGCCGCGCTCAGATTCTTGCGCGTTTGAATCCATCATTCGTTCCTGCAATTTAGCGCGGGCATCAAAAGTGCCGGACTGTTGCAGTAATTTGTCAACAAGTGTAGTTTTACCGTGGTCAACGTGCGCGATAATGGCGATATTGCGCAACTTGCTGATATCATAAGACATTTATTTGGTACTCGCTTTGTGAAGTGTAAATGTGTACCCGCTTGTAGTCACCCACCGCAAGTACCCGAAAAATTGGTGCGCGTATTTTACCTGCTTTACGACTGGCTGGGAAATTTATCTGGCCCGTCCTTGCTGTTTTTTTCAGCACCACCAGCATTGACGCGCCTTTGCTGCGATTGTCATGCTGTGCGCTCAAAGCAAAACTCCTGCCAATCACAGTTCAGACCGACCCGGTCTCAGGCAAAAAACGCCTTTTTACGAAAATAAGTCACCATAGTCCCGGCCCGCACGGCCATCTGCCAGCGCGAAACGCGGCGATTTTATTTTGCCTGCCGGCGCTTAACTCTGACCATTTCTTGCTATCGTTAGCGCTGTCGCCGGTCGCTGCACTTAAAGTGGGCACTCACCGCCAGAATGCCCACTTTAAGTGCAGCAATGCACCATTTAAGTGCATTCATTCTGAGCCCTGCCGACACTTTGCTGCATATATATATCAAAATCATATATTTAGTAATCTGGCACAGCTTTAGCATTACAAGCGCAAACCAGCGGCAAGCCGCACCTGAACCTTAGTTTGAGTTGAATCCGGAGGAATGCATGTCTGCATCGAACGTTCTGAGTTTTATGAAAGAAAACGACGTGAAGTTTGTTGATTTACGTTTTACTGACACCAAAGGTAAAGAGCAGCACGTTACTATTCCTGCCAGCCAAATTGACGAAGACTTCTTCGAAAACGGCAAAATGTTCGACGGCTCTTCTATCGCCGGCTGGAAAGGTATCAACGACTCGGACATGATCCTGATGCCAGACGCCAGCACCATGCTGCTGGACCCATTCTTCGAAGAAACCACTGTGCTGATCACCTGTGACGTCATCGAACCAAGCACCATGCAAGGTTACGAGCGTTGCCCGCGTTCTATCGCAAAACGCGCAGAAGAATATCTGAAATCTACCGGCATCGCCGACACTGTGCTGTTTGGCCCAGAGCCTGAGTGGTTCATGTTTGATGACGTGCGTTTCAAAAACGATATGTCAGGTTCATTCTTTAAAGTGGATTCTTCAGAAGCGGCCTGGAACTCAGATGCTGAATATGAAGACGGTAACAAAGCCCATCGCCCTGGCGTGAAAGGCGGTTACTTCCCGGTGCCACCAGTAGACCAGCATCACGATATCCGCAGCGCTATGTGTATGGTGCTGGAAGAAATGGGTCAGACGGTTGAAGCGCACCACCACGAAGTGGCCACAGCCGGTCAGAACGAAATCGCTACCCGTTTTAACACGCTGACGAAAAAAGCGGACGAAACACAACAACTGAAATATGTGGTGCACAACGTCGCCCATATGTACGGTAAAACTGTGACTTTCATGCCAAAACCAATCGTTGGTGACAACGGTTCAGGCATGCACTGCCACCAGTCTTTAGCCAAAGACGGCGTCAACCTGTTTGCCGGTGATAAATATGCCGGTCTGTCAGAAACTGCGCTGTACTACATTGGCGGTATCATCAAACACGCCAAAGCAATCAACGCGTTCACCAACCCGTCAACCAACTCGTACAAGCGTCTGGTTCCACACTATGAAGCGCCGGTGATGCTGGCTTACTCAGCCCGTAACCGTTCTGCTTCTGTGCGTATTCCACTGGTACCAAGTGCAAAAGCACGCCGTATCGAAGTGCGTTTCCCGGATCCGGCGGCGAACCCGTACCTGGCATTCGTTGCACAGCTGATGGCTGGTCTGGATGGTATCCAGAACAAAATCCACCCAGGCGATGCCATGGACAAAGACCTGTACGACCTGCCACCAGAAGAAGAAGCACTGGTTCCGCAAGTGTGTGGTTCACTGGACGAAGCACTGGATGCACTGGATGCCAACCGCGCAATCTTCACTAAAGGCGGCGTGATGTCAGACGCGATGATCGATGCGTACATTGCACTGAAACGTGCTGAAGCCAAACGCGTGTCAATGGCCGTACACCCACTGGAATACGAACTGTATTACAGCGTGTAATTTCACTGGCTAACACACTGATTTATAAAGTGTGAACTGCATAATACCCAAGCCCGCATCTGCGGGCTTTTTGTTCTGGTCAAAGCAGGAAAAGCCGGTTAGAGTTAATTCATCATCGACTGAATCAGATTGGACGGCGTGATGGAACTTGCTGGTTTACCCTTGTTGGTGGTTGCGCTGCTGGCCCTGCCAGTGCTGGCGCAGGAAAAAAAAGACGACAAGCCGGTCTTTGTCACCGTCGATAAAAACAATGTGCCGGTTTTTTCTGACAACCCGGTGCCTGGCGCGTCACAACTGCAGCTTAAAGAAGGCAACCGGATGCTGGCCGTGACGCCCGGTGAAATCAGCCAGCAAAGCATCGATCACACCCCCAAATTCGAAGTGTCAATCACCAAGCCGGAGCCTGAAGGCACAGTGCGGGAAAATAGCGGGACTGTTTATGTGTCTGGTCAGGTGAAGCCGTTGTTTGCCCAAGGGCTGCGCGTCCGGCTGTATCTGGATGGCCAGGTCGTTGCCGGCCCCAGCAGCAATGCTAATTTTATCCTGCACAATATCGACCGGGGCGCACATCAGCTCATCCTCGAACTCAGCGACCAAAACGGCAAGATTATTGCTACCAGTCCTGTAACAACGTTTTTTCTGCACCGGGCCTCAGCAATTACCCCAAAATAGTGCAAGACAGCCCACCTTAGCAGCAAATCAGCCCGACTAAGTGTGCTGTCGCCCTAAAATGGTGCACTAAATTAGTGCAGAATAACCGGCTGCAACACCAGACAACCAAAGGTCCTCAGGCCCTAAGGGATTTGCCGTGACACACGCTCATATTGCACTTGAGTTGCCGGACATTAATCTGGCCGAACAACTGACCACTGCCATTCTGGTGTTGGATGCCCAGCTACAGGTGTCCTGCTTTAACACCGCTTGCTGCGCCTTGTTAGGGGTTGGCGAGAAACGTTTGCAACAACAATATTTCCCCAGCCTGTTCCAATACAGTGATTTAAGTGCCGCCCAACTGGTCAGTACCCTGAACACCAAACAAGGCTTTGGCATCAGCGATGTGCACTGTGTCACGCCAGATGGCCGTCATCTGCTGCTGGACATGACTGCCACCTGGCTGGAAACCGAACAGCCATCGCTGCTGATGGAGCTGCGCCAGGTTGATCAACAACGCAAAATAAGTATGGAAAGCCTGCAACAACATCAGCATCTGGCGGCGCGGGAGCTGATCCGCGGTCTGGCCCATGAAATCAAAAACCCTTTGGGTGGTTTACGCGGCGCGGCCCAACTGCTGGAAGAATCATTAAACGACGAACAAAAAGAATATACCCAGCTGATTATTGCCCAGGCCGACCGGCTGCGAAATCTGGTCGACCGGCTGCTCGGTCCTTACAAACCACCGCATAAAGTGGTGTCGAATCTGCACCAGATCATTGAGCGCGTCAGCCAGCTGGCGCAGATGGACAACCCCAATGCCGTGCAGTTTGTCCGCGATTATGACCCGAGCATTCCGGATTTTTCGTTAGATCCGGAGCTGCTGGAACAGGCGCTGCTGAATATTGTCCGCAATGCCCAGCAAGTGCTGACCAGCGGTGGTCAAATCGTGCTGCAAAGCCGTATTTTACATCAGCACACTATCCACGGCCGTCGTCACAAGCTGGTGGCAGTGATCCGGGTTATTGACAACGGTCCCGGCATTCCGCCGGCGATTAAAGACACGTTATTTTATCCGATGGTCAGCGGCAAACCCGGCGGTACTGGCCTTGGTTTGTCGATTTCGCAAACGCTGATTCACCAGCATGGTGGCTGGATCGACTGCGACAGCTGGCCAGGCCGTACCGAATTCACTTTGTATTTACCGATTAGCGCAGAAGGAGCTTAAGCCATGACGCAGAATGTCTGGATCATCGACGACGACAATTCGATCCGTTGGGTACTGGAAAAAGCCCTGTCACGCGCCGGGATTGTCTGCGAGAGTTATGCCTCCGCCGACCTGATGTTGCAGCGCCTTGAATTTGACCAACCTTCAGTGGTGGTCTCGGATATCCGCATGCCGGGCACCGACGGTATGCAACTGCTGAGCAAACTGCAGGCGCTGGCGCCGGAGCTGCCGGTCATAATTATGACGGCACATTCGGACCTCGACAGTGCCGTCAATGCCTTTAAACGCGGCGCTTTTGAATATCTGCCAAAGCCCTTTGATGTCAACGAAGCGGTCGCACTGATTAGCCGGGCACTGGAACATGCGCAGGCGAAAAAACCACGCGCAAGTAACGCTGTGCCATCGCACGTGCCCGAGATCATTGGCGAAGCGCCGGCAATGCAGGAAGTATTCCGCGCCATTGGCCGGCTGTCGCGCTCCAGTATCAGTGTGCTGATCAATGGCCAAAGCGGCACCGGTAAAGAGCTGGTGGCGCATGCGCTGCACAAACACAGCCCGCGGGCAGAAGCGCCTTTTATCGCGCTGAACATGGCGGCTATTCCAAAAGATTTGATTGAATCTGAACTGTTTGGCCACGAAAAAGGTGCTTTTACCGGCGCTGCGACGCTGCGCAAAGGCCGCTTTGAACAGGCCGACGGCGGCACTTTGTTTCTCGATGAAATTGGTGACATGCCACTCGACGTGCAAACCCGGCTGCTGCGGGTATTAGCCGATGGTCAGTTTTACCGCGTCGGCGGCCATCAGGAAGTCAGTGTCGATGTGCGGATCATCGCCGCCACGCACCAAAATCTGGAACAGCTGGTGGCCGAGGGTAAATTCCGCGAAGATTTGTTCCACCGCTTAAACGTGATCCGCATTCATATTCCGTCGCTGCGTGATCGCAAACAGGACATTCCGAAACTGACCCGGCACTTCCTGGTGCAGGCGGCGCGGGAAATGAATGTTGAGGCGAAAGATTTAGCGCTGGAAACGGAAAAGTTTCTGGCACAGCTGGACTGGCCCGGCAACGTGCGGCAACTGGAAAACACCTGTCGCTGGCTGACTGTGATGGCGTCCGGTAAACAAATTCTGTTGTCGGATTTGCCGCCCGAACTGAGCAGCGCGCCCAAACCCATCACAACAAACAGCGACGGACAGCACAGCTGGCAGGAGTTGCTGGCGCAATGGGTCACACAGAAGCTGGCAACAGGGGCTGAGGATATTCTGGCCGAAGCCGGCCCGGAGTTTGAACGGATTGTGCTCAAACAAGCCCTGCAGTTTACCCACGGCCATAAACAAGATGCCGCCAAACGCCTCGGCTGGGGCCGTAATACGCTGACGCGGAAACTAAAAGAACTGGATATGGAATAATCCTGCGCTGCGCCTGTGGCAAGAATGATAAAACCGGGCGCCGGCCCGGTTTTTTATCATCCACAGGCTGCAGCATCAGTCGTGTTTACCACCCCGCTCCGCCATGCGCTCGCGCATTTTTACCATCCGTTCATCCAGCTTGGTTTTTTGCTCGTCGGTTAACAGCGCACGGATCTGATGCTGCAGTTTCAGCCGCTCCAGTTGCTGCTCCAGCATTGTGTTTTGCTGTTTCTCCAGCAGTAAGCGCGCGGCGGCTTCGTCAAATTGATCGGCTTTGACCAGTGCCTGCAGCGCGTCATGATGCTGCTGCATGGCCGCCAGGTCTGGCTTTTCTGCTTTGCTGGCTGCCACCAGCGCACGGATCTGCTCACGCTGTGTATCGGTCAAGTCTAAACCTTTTAACATCCGCGTGGCGCCGTCGCCGCCCTGTGGGCCATGACCGGCAAAAGCAGGTTGCGCCAGCAACAATGCAGCACCGAATAAAGCGGGTAAAACTAAGATTTTTAAAGCTTTCATTTGTACTCTCCGTCAGTTCAGGCATTACAAACAGGGGTCTGTTTTGTATGATGCAAGCATAAGCGCTGGGCTGCAAAGCAACGCAAAGCTGCGGTAAAGGTTTGGTAAAGACTGTTGTCCGGCCATGTCAGCTGCTTACACTGCACACAAGACCACTATGGTTTGAATGTATTGCTGTAGCGAAGAGGATTTTAGATGCAACATCCGAATATTCTGCTGATTGACGACGACGCCGAGTTAAGCCAGCTGGTCACCGACTATCTGACACTGGACGGTTTCAGCCTTGACCATGCAGCAGATGGCATTAAAGGCCTGCAAAAAGCTCAAAGCGGTGCTTATCAGCTGATTTTACTTGATGTGATGCTGCCCGGACTCGATGGCCTGTCGCTGCTGCGTCAGCTGCGGCAAACCAGCTATTGCCCGGTGCTGATGCTGACCGCACGCGGCGATGACATTGACCGGATTTTAGGCCTGGAGCTCGGCGCGGACGACTATCTGGCCAAGCCTTTTAATCCACGTGAACTCAGCGCCCGGGTGCGGGCGATTTTGCGCCGGGTCGAGCTGGCACAGCAACCACAGCAGCATCAAACGCCGTTATTAGAACTGAATCAGGTCACACTGAACCGGCAAAACCGTCAGGTGCATTGCCGCCAGCAGCCGATTGTGCTGACCGCCACTGAGTTTCAGTTGCTGGAGTACCTGATGAACCATGCCGGCCGGGTGGTCAGCAAAGAAGAACTGAGCAAAGAAGTGATGGGCCGGGTGCTGCAACAATATGACCGCAGCCTGGACATGCACGTCAGCAATATCCGCAAAAAACTGGCGCAAGGCTGCGACAGTGAAAAAATCCAGACGCTGCGCGGCAGTGGCTATTTGTTTCTGGAGTGCTGATGCAACTGAACTGGGTCAATCCGTGGCGTTATCTGGCATTCCGGCTGTTCAGCTGGTTCTGGCTGGTATTGCTTATCACTATCGCCTCGGCCTGGTTATTGGCCAAAGCCTTTCTTGACGACACCGTGATCCGCCGGCTGCCGCCCGGTGTGCACGAACAAGCTGAGCGGATGCTGCATAGCCTGCAACGCTTTGACAGCGTTGAAGATTTATTGCAGCGGCTGAACCGGCGGGAAAATAACCGCTGGTTGCTGGTCGACCCGATCAGTCAGCGTATTCTGAACGCGCATATTTTGCCACGCGGTTTTGACCAGAGCTGGCTGACGGAGCTGTCACAATTTGATAAACCGCGCTTGTTCCTGCACCGCCATATCAGTCTGGCCGGGCCGTTTTTTGTCCGGCTGAATGGCCAGCCGCTGGTGTTATATCAGCAGCAGCCACGACCGGAAAAACCGGGTTTATTCAGCCTGGCGCAATTGCCGGAACTGACCATTCCGCTGCTGTTTTTATTAGTGTCGGCCCTGGCCAGTATCGGGCTGGCGCTCACCATCACCCGGCCGTTACGCCAATTGCAGCAGCACAGTCTGCAGTTTGCCGGCGGCGATTTAACCAGCCTGGTTCAACAGGCGGCCAGCCGCAGCGATGAGATTGGCGAGCTGGCGCGTGGTTTTAACACTATGGCCAGCCAAATCGGCGCTTTACTGCAAAACCAGCAACGGCTGCTGCGCGACATCTCGCACGAATTACGTTCACCACTGACCCGCGCCCAACTGGCGATCGCGCTGGAACAACGCCAGGGCGGCGGCAGCCAGCTGCCACGTTTATCGCAGGAACTGGATAAAATCGACAGTATGCTGGACGAATTGCTGACCTTCAGCCGCCTCGACGCCGGCCAGTATCAGCTGCAGCTGCAGGATATTGATTTAGTTGAATTACTCGAAGAGATTATTCAGGTCAACCAAATCGAAGCCGTGCCGAAACAGCAGCAACTGCAACTGGAAGCGCCAGCGCAATGTCTGGTCGAAGCAGACAGCCGCTTGCTGGCGCGCGCAATAGAAAACGTGCTGCGTAACGCCATCAAATACAGCCCGGCGCAGGCGCAAATCCGGTTATCGCTGCAATTACAAAACGAACAGGTACAGATTTGGATTGCCGATCAGGGGCCTGGCATCCCCGATACTGCCCTGCAGGCGATTTTTGAGCCGTTTTACCGCGTATCCGATGCGCGCACTGCGGGTGCCGGCGGTACCGGCCTTGGCCTTGCTATCGCCGCGCAGGCGATGAAACAACATCAGGGCCAAATCAGTGCACAAAACCGCTATCAGGGTGATACAGTCTGTGGCCTGCAGATTTGTCTGCAGTTTCCCCAGCATCAGGAGCAGGTTGTTTGAAGTATTTTCCACCGTTGCAGGCCCAATTCAATGCTGGCCAAATCGCCTCGCCAGCAGTGAGCCAAAAGCTGGACAACTACTGGCAGCAATTCAGCCGCACGGACCTGACTGGCCGGGATGGCGTTCGTTTTTGTCTGTACAGCAAAACAACCTTGCCGGCCTGGCGCAAACCGGTGGCGGCATTGCTGCTGGTGCCGGGGCGGATTGAAGCAGCACATAAATATGCCGAGCTGGCGCAGGATGCGCTGTGCAGTGGTTATCAGGTGTTTGTGCTCGATCACCGTGGTCAGGGCCTGGCACAGCGGCCGGAGCCAGAGCCGCAGCTTGGAGATGTCGCTGATTTTCAGTTGTATGTGGACGACCTGACGCTCGCCATCAGCCATATCCGTAGTCAAACCGACCTGCCGATGCTGGCATTAGCCCATTCGATGGGTGGCGCTATTTTGTATCGTTATCTGCAAACTACTGCCTTACCGCTGGTCGATGCCGCCGTGTTCAGTGCGCCGATGTTTGGCATTCCGCTCGGGCCTGTGCCGACTGCCGCAACGCTACTGGCCAGGCTGATGCATCAGCTGAACCGGCGTTGCAGCAACAATGGCTGGTTTGTACCAGGCCAGACGCGTTATCAGCCAAAGCCATTTGCTGGCAATGATTTAACCAATTGTGCGGAACGTTATCAGTGGTTTCGTCAGTTATACCAGCAATATCCGGCCTATCAGCTCGGGGGCGTCAGCTGGGCCTGGCTGGATGCAGCACTGCGCGCCTGTGCTCAGATCCAACAAGGCCGTAGGCCGACGCTGCCGATGTTGATGTTGCAGGCCGGCGCCGATACGGTGGTGGCGAACAGTGCGCAAACCAGCGTGTCACAACAACATGACATTCTGCTGCAGCACATCGCCGGCGCCAGACATGAATTACTGGCCGGCACCGATGCCGAACGCGCACAGGTGTTCCAGTTTATCAATGACTGGCTGGCGCAGCATGGGGCAATGGGTCCGGGTGAATAATCACTTCGGCATCGGCATATAAAGCAGCAATTTGTTGCTCGGCCAAATCGGTCACCTGATGGGCTTTTTGCAGGCTCCAGTCCTGTGGCAATAACAAGCGCAGCTGCACAAATACTCGCGGCCCGGCGCGGCGGGTACGCAGCTGTTCAACGCCCAGTACCCCCGGCATCTGCTGCAAATGTTGCAGAATGCGTTGCCGCTCTGCTTCCGGCAATTCTTCGTCCAGTAAATGCACCATGCTCTCGCGCAGCAGCTGGGCGGCATTAAACAGCAGATAACCAGCGATCAGAATTGCGATCACCGCATCGGCCCATAACAGGCTGTTTTGCACCAGATAAAGCGCCAGCAGCACTGCGGCGTTCATCAGTAAATCACCGCGGTAATGCGCCTGATCGGCGTTGACCGCCAGCGAGCCGGTTTTTTTGATAATCCAGCGCTGTACCAACACCAGCGCCAGTGTCAGGCCGCTGCAAATCAGCATGGCCCAGATGCCATTGCTGATCTCGCCGACAGGTGCCGGCACAAAAAACCGGTTAAACCCCTGATACAACAGGACAAATGCCGCACCTGCCAGAAACGCGGCCTGAAACAGCGCCATCACCGCTTCGGCTTTGCCATGACCAAATCTGTGTTCATCGTCCGCCGGTTTCAACGCGTAGCGCAGGGCAATAAAATTCAGCGTCGAAACGGCGACATCCATCATCGCATCCATCAGCGACGCCAGCATCGAAGCCGCATTGGTATCAATAGCCGCAAACAGTTTGATCGCTACTATCGTCAAAGCAAAGGCAATGGTCAGCATGCCGGAGCGGCGGACCCACAGATTATATTCCTGACTATTCATCCAAGGCTCCTGTGCCGGACACGATAGACTAGTTACAAAGCACCGCTGAAACCCTGCTGTCGCCAGGCTTCATAACAGACAATAGCAACCGAATTGGCCAGATTCAGGCTGCGGGCATCCGGCATCATCGGAATGCGCAGTCGCAATTCGGCCGGAATGGCATTGCGGATCTCATCCGGCAAACCTGAGGTTTCAGAGCCAAACAATAACAGATCGCCTGGCAAATACTGTAATTCGGTATGGGGCCGGCTGCCTTTAGTGGTGAGCGCCAACACCCGTGACGGCGCCACGGCCGCCAGCATAGCCGCATAACTGGCGTGCCGGGTGACATTGGCTAAATCGTGATAATCAAGGCCAGCGCGACGCAGTTTTTTCTCTTCAAAATCAAAACCCAGCGGTTCAATTAAATGCAGATGACAGCCGGTATTGGCCGCCAGCCGGATTATATTGCCACAGTTTGGTGCAATTTTCGGTTCAAATAAAACGATGTGAAACACAATAACTCCTGCATCCGGACAAAGCACGAGTATACCGCAGTCCGGCCGGAGCGGGCCAAACCTGGCGCCGACGTTTTTCTGCCGGATTTCCCGCTGCCGTCAGTGGCGATTTTTTAGACAGCCACTTATAGTTGAACAGTATTGCAGTGCAAGGAACGCCACTATGACCATTGATATCTGGATGCAATATTTACTGGCTGGCAGCAGCGGTTTTTTTGTTTGTCTGCTGTGGTTTCAGCTACGCGACCGACGACGCACGCCGCTGCATAATGCGGCGCTGCTGCAGTTTTTACAACAACAGCCCAACGCCTGCTGGCTCACCGACCATCAGGCCAGACAGCTGTGGCATAACAACGCCACACGCCATCCATCTGCCAGCACGACGCTGGCGCGACAACTGTTTTTTTCTGCTGACGGCACAGATCCGGGCCTGCCGGATATTCTGGCTATGCTGGAGATTAGCCCGTACTGGCAGGGACAAGTATGGACCGGCGACACCAACCGGCAGGCCTATCAGCTGCATGTCACCGCGATCACCGGGTACCGTCAGCATTATCTGTTGTGGCAATGGCAGCCCATTCAGCAGATGCTGGACAGCGCTGAAGCCCGGTTGCGCGAATATTCAGATCCGGTGACCGGGCTGCCGGCCGCAACACTGTGGCGCTATTGGCTGCAATCGCAACTGAGCCGCCATCAGCTGAAGTATCACAGTCTGGCGTTGCTGTTGCTGGACATCCGCGATTATCCGGCCATCCTGCGTAACTTTGGCCAGGCGGCAACCGATGGCCTGATGCAACAGCTGGTGGCTAATGTGCAAAGTGAAATACCCGCCGGCGCTTTTATGGCGCGGCTGTCACCGCAGCGGCTGGGGCTGCTGATGAGTCTGGATAAACATGGCGAACATGCCGAACAACAAGCCATTCAAATCACCCGGGAATTACTGAATTTCTGTCAGGGCCCTTTTGTGATCCCGCAGGCAGAACTGCGGCTGGACTGCCACGCCGGTATCGCGCTGTTTCCTGACGCCGGCCATAACGCGGATGAACTGCAGGCACATGCCGCCCACGCGCTGCATATGGCCGCCACTGTGCCGGAGCACCTGCATCTGTGGCAGATGCAAGGCAAAGCGCCGGCACCTGGCCTGCAGCTGCAATTTGAGCTGCAGCAGGCGCTGACCCAATATCAATGTGAGATCTGGTCGCAGCCGGTGGTGGATCTGACCAGCGGCATCGCCAGCGCATTCCGGCTGGAACTGTACTGGCGCTCACCGCAGCGGGGCCTGCTCAGTTACGCGGACTTAAAACCGCTGGCAGAACAGACCGGGCAGTTACTGGCGCTGGAACGCTGGGCTTTTTGTCAGATCTGTCAGCTGCTGGAATTGTGGCAACGGCTTGGTGAGCTGCCGCCGGTCCAGGTTGAGCTGTCCGCAGCCAACTTTCGTCACAGCGGCCTGCTGAACTTTCTGCAGAGCCAGCTGCAGGACTATCAGCTTGATGCCGGTAAGTTTGTGCTCTGCCTGCGCGAGGATGGCTGGTTGCAGGATCCGGCCGGCTTCAGTGCGCAGGCGCAGGAGCTGCAGGCGGCAGGCTTTGGCCTGATGATCGTCGAAGTCGGCGATGGCCTCAGCTCACTGCAGCTGTTACGCCAGCCGTTCTGGCAGGCAGCGGAACTGTCCGCCACGTTGATCCGGCAACTGGAAGAATCAGAATCGCAGCGTAATGCCTGCGCCAGCCTGATCCGGCTATTGATCCATCAGGGGCTACAAGTGGTCGGTCAGGGCACAGACAGCGAGATGCAGGCCTATTTGCTGCATGTGATGGGCTGTCATCAGTGTCGGGGAGCACATTTCAGTGCGATGCGGCCGGTAGATGGCCGACAGTTGCCCTATGGCGGGCAACAACAATGGCGTCAGGCGGGCTGACAGTGACAACGCGACAGGTTATTCGTCGCGTTTTTCCCGGCCAAGCAAATCCAGCGCAGCGGCACGGGCATCTTTGCCCTGGTACAACACCTGATAAATCTGCTCAGTGATTGGCATTTCCACGCCAACCCGGGCAGCCAGATTATAGACTTCACGGGCATTGCGGTAACCTTCAACCACCTGGCCTATTTGTGTGATGGCGTCATCAACCGCAACGCCCTGCCCCAACAACAAGCCAAAACGGCGGTTGCGGGACTGGTTGTCGGTACAGGTCAGCACTAAATCACCTAAACCGGCCATGCCCATAAAAGTTTCTTTTTTCGCGCCTAAAGCACAACCCAGCCGACACATTTCGGTCAGCCCACGGGTGATGAGTGCCGTGCGGGCATTGGCACCAAAGCCGATGCCGTCTGCCATGCCCGCGCCAATCGCGATGACGTTTTTCACCGCGCCACCGAGCTGCACGCCAATAAAATCAGGATTGGTATAGACACGGAATGTTTTGCCACAGTGCAATAAGTCAGATAACACCGTGATAAATTCAGGATCGGTGGATGATAACGAAATCGCCGTCGGCAGACCTTTTGCCAGCTCTTTGGCAAAAGTCGGGCCGGATAATACTGCCAGCGACACATCGTCACCGAGAATATCCCGTGCCACATCCTGCAACAGCCGGCCGCTGTCCGGCTCCAGGCCTTTTGTCGCCCAGGCCACCCGGGCGTGCGGCAACAAATAAGGTTTAATTTCCCGCAGCGTGTCGGCAAATGCATGGCTTGGCACCACCACCAGGATGTTCTGACTGGCTTTCACGGCTCCAGCCAGATCTGCGGTCAGTTCCAGTGGTTCTGGTAACACAATCTCCGGCAGATAACGGTGATTGATCCGATCCCGCGCCATCGACGCGATATCATCAGCATTGCGGCCCCATAACAAGGTGTGATGCCCGTTACGTGCCAGGCAAATTGCCAGCGCAGTGCCATAAGAGCCTGCGCCCAATACCGTAATTGCCGAAGTCATGTTCATGCTGGCTGCTGCTTAGTTTGGCAGCTGCGCCTGAGCTTCCGCCTGACGTTGTTGCACGTATTGAGCAAACAGCGCGTCAAAGTTGACCGGAGCCAGGTTCAGTTGTGGAAAAGTCCCGCGGTTCACCAGGTTTGCCACTGTTTCACGGGCATAAGGGAACAGAATATTCGGGCAGAAAGAAGCCAGCATGTGGGCCATCTGTGCATCCTGCAGTTCAGGCACGGCAAAAATACCGGCTTGTTGCACTTCACACAGGAAAGCCGTTTCGCCACCGACTGTGGTAGTCACGGTCAGCGACAGGATCACTTCATACATATTGTCTTCGAGCATCTCGCTGCGCGTGTCCAGATCAAGTTTTACTTCTGGCTGCCATTCTTTGCGGAAAATCGCCGGCGCATTTGGCGATTCAAAAGAAATGTCTTTGACATAAATACGCTGGATAGCAAATGGGACCTGCTGCTCTTCGGCAGCGGTGTTCAGTTGTTCGTCGGCCATGATAATTCCCTGAAAATACTTTTAGTGTTGCAGCAGTGTGTCTAACCGCCCCTGCGCATCAAGCGCATGCAGGTCGTCACAGCCACCGATATGTTGGTCATTGATGAAGATTTGCGGCACAGTGCTGCGTCCGCCGGCTCTTGCGATCATTTCTGCTCTGAGTTCAGGCTGCACGTCAATTTTAATCTCGTTAAAGACGACACCTTTATGGCTGAGCAGCGCCTTTGCGCGCACACAATACGGGCAATATTCTTTAGTGTAAATAGTGACGCTGGGACTGCTCATCGGCCTGCTCCGGTTATTTTTTTACCACAGGCAAACTGGCTTCAGCCCATTTACCCATACCGCCGCTCAGCACAGAAACCCGGCTGAAACCGGCTGCTGACAGCTGTTTGGCAGCACCTTGCGCTGACATTCCCGCCTGGCAGACCACTATAATGGGTGCGTCTTTGGCCTTTTCAAGGCTGCCGATCTGGCCGGCCAGTTGCGCCAGCGGAATATTGCGGGCACCGGTGATATGGCCACGCTTAAAATCATCGTTGCTGCGGATGTCCAGCACCAGCGCATCTTCACGATTGACCTGCAAGGTCAGCTCAGTCGGGCTGACAAACTTGATTTTGGAAAACAATGACTGCACATAACTGACGATAATCGCCAGCAGCAGACCTACCCAGATCACCACAATAATCGGATGATTTCCGGCAAATTCGACGTATTGTTGCATAACATTCCGTTCAGTTGGTCAAAGCTCAGGCGCCGGAGTATAACGGGTTTCCGGGGCAAAAACAGCCCTTGGCCCGCCGCCACCGCGCCCTTGCAGCCATGCTTGCGGCTGATCGCACAGTTTCTGCACAGCATTGATTGGAGTCACCGCTGATTTTCGGTAAGATGACTGTGACACCAAGATAAAGAAAAATGTTGATCAAGCAACGAGAAGCGGAGCATGTATGGCTAAGTCTGGCAAACCCCTGGTACTTTTGATTCTGGATGGTTGGGGCTATCGCGAAGATCCGGCTGATAATGCCATTGTGCAAGCCAATACCCCGGTGATGGACCGGTTGTGGCGGGATTGCCCGCACAGCCTGATCTCCGGCTCAGGTATGGATGTGGGTCTGCCAGACGGGCAGATGGGTAATTCTGAAGTCGGTCATGTCAATTTAGGCTCAGGCCGGGTGGTTTATCAGGAACTGACCCGCATCACCAAAGCCATCAGCGATGGCGATTTTTTTGAAAACCCCGTGCTGACCGGCGCAGTACAACAGGCCGTCGCCGCCGGCAAGGCTGTGCATTTAATGGGATTATTATCCCCCGGCGGTGTGCACAGTCACGAAGACCATTTAATTGCCATGATTGAACTGGCCGCGCGTCAGGGCGCTGACAAAATTTACCTGCATGCCTTCCTTGATGGCCGCGACACCCCGCCACGCAGTGCCGAAGCGTCGTTACGCCGGGTACAGCAACGTTGTGCTGAACTGGGTAAAGGCCAAATCGCCAGCGTCGTCGGCCGCTATTTTGCCATGGACCGCGACAAACGCTGGGACCGTGTCGAGCAAGCCTATGATTTAATTGTGGATGCTGTTGCAGCTTATACCGCCACTGATGCCGTCGCGGCCTTACAGGCTGCTTATGAACGCGGTGAAAACGACGAATTTGTCAAAGCCACTGCCATTGTCGGTGATAACGGCGAGCCGGTCCGGTTACAGGATGGCGATGCGCTGATTTTTATGAATTTCCGCGCCGACCGCGCCCGCCAGTTCAGCCGCACTTTCACTGAGCCGGCTTTTGACGCCTTCGCCCGTAAACGGGTGGTGCAGCTTGGTGCTTTTGTCCAGCTGACGGAATATGCCGCCGACATCAAAGCGCCGGTGGCTTATCCGCCGGAGAGCCTGAATAACGTGTTGGGCGAATGGCTGGCCAAGCATCAGAAAACCCAGCTGCGCATTTCTGAAACCGAGAAGTACGCCCATGTCACCTTCTTCTTCAGTGGCGGCCGCGAGGAGGTATTCCCCGGTGAAGAGCGCATTTTAATTCCGTCACCCAATGTCGCCACTTATGATCTGCAGCCGGAAATGAATTCAACACTGCTCACCGATAAACTGGTCGAAGCCATTCACAGTGAAAAGTTTGACGTCATTATCTGCAACTATCCAAACGGCGATATGGTGGGCCATACCGGCATTCTGTCTGCCGCAGTGAAAGCGGTGGAAGCGGTTGATCATTGTATTGGCCGGGTTGTCGAAGCGCTGCAGGCCGTCGGAGGTGAATGTATTATCACCGCCGATCACGGCAATGCCGAGCAAATGGTCGACCACGAATCGGGGCAGGCGCATACCGCGCATACCTCAGATCCGGTGCCGCTGATTTATGTCGGCCGGCCGGCGGATGTGGTGACTGGCGGTATCCTGAGCGACATAGCCCCGACGATGCTGACGTTGCTTGGCATGCCGGTGCCGGCAGAGATGACCGGCAAAGTGCTGTTTCAGCTACGGTGATCAACCTTTCACGCCAGCGGGCGCACAGGGCAATAACCGGCGCCAGCCTGCTGCTGAGCCTGCTGCTGAGTATCTCAGCGCAGGCGCAGCAATCCGATACCGCCAAAGCGCGACAAGAGCTAAAAGCGGTACAGCAGGATATTGCCCGCACCGAACAGCAACGCCAGCGCCAGCAGCAGCAGTTGCGTGACACCGAACAACAGCTGAAACAGGCTGATGTCCGTCTGGCTGAAGCCGCGGCTGCGCTGGCTGTACAGCAACAACAGTTGCAGTTACTCGATGAGAAGCTGGCGGCCCTGCACAGTCGTCAGCAGCAGCTGGAACAGCAACGACAAACCCAGCAACAGTTACTGGCCGCCCAGGTCAAAGCCGCCTATCAGGTTGGTGGGCACGACTATACCCAGTTGCTGCTTAATCAGCAGGATGCGCTGAAGCTGGAACGGTTACTGACGTATTATCAGTACTTTAACAATGCCCGGATCGAACAGCTGCAGGCGCTGAAACAAACGGTCAGCGCGCTGGCACAACTCGCCAGCGCAGAAGAGCAGGCGCGGCAGGAACAAAGCCTGCGGCTGGACGAGCTGACGTCGCAGCAACAAGAACTGCTGGCGGCCAAACAGGCCCAGCAGCAGAGCGTCAGCAAATTACGCCGCTTACTTGACGAGCAAAAACAGCAGCTGGCGTATCTCAAAGACAATGAAAAAAGCCTGCAGAGCACCATCAGCAAATTAAAAGCCGAAGCGGCCAACCGCCGGCTGACCTACAAAGGGAAAAAACAGGGCCAGTTGCCCTGGCCGGTGCAAGGCACTGTCGTGCAGAAGTTTGGGGCAGCACAAGGCGGACAAACCACCGCCAGCGGCATCCTGATCCAGGCGGCCAACGGTCAGCCGGTACGGGCAGTCGCGGATGGTCAGGTGATTTATGCCGACTGGCTGCGTGGCTACGGCTGGGTCATCGTACTGGACCACGGCAATGGCCTGATGAGTTTGTACGGCCATAACCAAAGCCTGCTGAAATCCCCGGGCGACGTTGTGCGCACGGGTGACCATCTGGCTTTGGTCGGCCAGAGCGGCGGCCGTGACCGCAGCGGCTTATATTTTGAGATCCGGCAAAAAGGTGCAGCGGCAGACCCGCTGCGCTGGTTGCGAAATCCGTAACAACAGGCATAATGCCGGCCTGAAATTCAGCCGGCGCTTTGCCAAGATCAGTGAATCATTCCAGCGTGCGTATTTTCCAGCTTTTCTCAGTTGTTTGTTGTCTGTCGCTGCCGGTGCAGGCGCAATCCCTGCCGCCGCAAGTGGCGATCATCATCGACGATATCGGTTATCAGAAAGTCGACCCGGACATTATCCGTCTGCCGTACGCTCTGACTATGGCTGTGATGCCATTTACGCCAAACGGTCACGACATGATTACCCTCGCCCGCCAGCATGGCAAAGAAATCATGTTACATATGCCGATGGAAGCGGTGGCGCAAAACCATTTATTGGGTAAAGGTGCGCTGCGCCGGCCAATGAATAAACAGCAGGTCCAGCAAGCGCTGAATAAAGCACTGGATAGTGTGCCGCAGGCCATCGGCGTCAATAACCATATGGGCAGCCTTTATACCTCATTGCCTGAGCAAATGGATTGGGTGATGCAGGTGGTGGCAGCACGGGGTCTGTATTTTATTGACAGTAAAACCACCGGCAAAAGTGTGGTGACCGCGACCACACAAAAACATGGCGTGAAAAGCCGCAGCCGCGATGTGTTTCTGGATAACGACAAATCCTACAAAGCGCTGGACCGGCAGTTTAATCAGCTGATCCAGCTGGCCAAACATCATGGCCATGCCGTGGCTATCGGTCATCCTTATCCGGAAACCTATCGTTATCTGAAGAAAAACTTACCGCGTCTGGCACAGCAAGGGATTAAAGTGGTACCGGCGTCGGCGTTATTGGATTTACCGGCCACGCCGGCGCAGTTGATAGCCAATACTGCAAGTGCCACCAAAGCACCAGCGCTGAAAACAAAACCAGCCACCCCATCGACAGCGGCGGAAACAACCAGCACTGTGGTCAAAGAACCTGCGCTGCTGACCACAGAGCCGGTCACTATTGTGCCACCGCCAGTCGTCAGTGAGATTGTGGAGCCAGTGCCTGAGCTTATCCCGTGGCATCCGCCTTATCTGCCGCAGTTGCCGGGTTTTGATACGCCTGCAGCGGCGCCGGTTGCTGAGCCTGAGTGGCGACGCTTTTACCCGCAACCGGTCGAAGTGCCGGTTGCTGTATCGACAGTGCCGCTGTTATTTCGATAGACTGATCCTTCCATCGACATCGCCGAAAAAGCTCTGGGTACCACGTACGTGGTACCGGTACCTGCATTTTTCCATTCACAGAACGAATGGCGTTCATCAGGCGAAACGCCAAACTGTTGGCGTTCCGAAAGCCCTGCTTCACCGTACCGTCCTTCCATGGACATCGCCAAAAAATTGCTCCTGCATTTTCGGCGTACCGTCCTTCCATGGACATCGCCGAAAAATTGCTCCTGCATTTTCGGCATACCGTCCTTCCATGGACATAAAAAAATGCCAGAGCAAGCTCTGGCATTTTTTTATCAACAGGAAAAACTCAGGCAACCATCGCTGCGTGCAGTTTTTTCATGGCATTTTTTTCCAGCTGACGCACGCGCTCAGCAGACACCTGATAGCGGTCGGCGAGTTCCTGCAACGTCAGTTTTTCATTGTCGAGCCAGCGGGCGCGGATAATGTCCTGACTGCGGTCGTCCAGCGTACGCACCGCGGCTTGTAATCGCTCTAATGCTGCGCCTTCGCTTTGATCTTCTTCAAAATTGTTGGCCAGGTCTGACGTTTTGTCGTCAAGGAAAAACACCGGCGCACTGAAATTGTTGTCGTCGTCATCGTCCTGTGCATCAAAGGCCAGGTCATGGTTGCTCATCCGCGCTTCCATTTCCCGCACTTCATATTCCGGCACCCCTAAAGATTCGGCGACGTTTTTCACTTCATCCTGGCTGAACCAGCCAAGGTTTTTCTTCGATTTACGCAGATTAAAAAACAGTTTGCGCTGGGCTTTGGTGGTTGCCACTTTCACGATGCGCCAGTTTTTCAGTACAAACTCATGAATTTCAGCTTTAATCCAGTGCACGGCAAAAGACACCAGACGCACCCCGACAGAAGGGTCAAAGCGTTTGACTGCTTTCATCAGACCGATATTGCCTTCCTGTACCAGGTCGCCAATCGGCAAGCCGTAACCTGAATAGCTGCGGGCGATATGCACCACAAAGCGCAAATGCGACATAATCAGCTGACGGGCCGCTTCCAGGTCGCCGTGTTGCTGCAGACGTTCAGCCAGAGCGCGTTCCTCTTCAGCCGACAGCATCGGAATAGTGCTGACAGCGTGGGTATAAGCCTCGAGGCTACCGCTGCCTGCGACTGACAATGTCATCAATTGATTCGCTTTGGTCATGAACAAACTCCTTGGGAGATGTGAAAGTGGACTCATGTTAGCACTCTTTGACAGAGAGTGCTAATGCCGGTTCCGGCGTTTTTAAGAACCAAATTGTATTAAAATGTGAATTTGAGAATATATCCGCATAAGACAAACGGCGATTTTCCGATATGCTCAAGGCATCTGATCAGTTGTCTGGTCCTGTTAAAAACATCGGACGTTGGCCCCGCCAGACCTGTATATCATGTTGCTTACGGCCGGTTCCGGCCCCTGGTTCAGGAGTTGTCGATGTATTGTTACCTGGCACGCCAGCCGATCTTTGATCAGCATAAAAACCTGTTTGGTTATGAATTGTTGTTTCGTGACGGTGTACAAAACAGTTTTCCCGATATCAATGCCGACGAGGCCACCTCAAAACTCATCACTGAACATCATTTACTGATGGGCGTGGAAAAAATTACCGGCGGCCATCAGGCCTTTATCAATTTTTCTGCCGATACGCTGATCCACCATTTCCCCACCTCGATTCACCCAAACAGTATGGTGATTGAAGTGCTGGAGACGGTTCCCATCAGCATGGAACTGCTGACCGCCTGCCGCGAGCTGCACCGGATGGGCTATAAACTGGCGCTGGACGACCACGACTTTGACCCGAAGTGGGACATCTTTCTGCCGTACATCAGCTTTATAAAAGTGGATGTACGGCAATTTAATATCCTGCAAATCAGCAAATATATCTCCAGGGTCAAACATCATGCCGTGACCTTGCTGGCCGAAAAAGTTGAGACTCAGGCCGAATATGAAAAGCTGCAGCAACTCGGTTTCACCTTGTTCCAGGGCTACTTTTTTGCCCGGCCGGAAATGTTAAAACATAAAAAAATCGCCAGCAGCAAACTGAATTTATTACTGCTGATCGCCGAGTCGAGCGCTATTCGCCTTGATTTTGAAAAGCTGACCGCCATCGTGGAGCGTGACCTCGGCCTGTCGTATAAACTGCTGCGTTTTGTTAACAGTGCCAGTTTTGCCCGCGAACAGCCAATAGGCTCACTCAAACACGCCATGGTGTATATGGGCGAAGGGGAACTGAAAAAGTTTATTGCCTTGCTGGCGCTGGCCAACCTGAAAGAAGATGGCCCCAGTGAGTTATTGCATATGTCGATTGTGCGCGCCCGGTTTTGTGACCAGCTGGCAGCGCTGATGGGCGATGCCGACAACCCGCCAGCCGCATTTTTGACCGGACTGTTTTCGCTGGTTGATGCGCTGCTGGAACAGCCGCTGCAGCAACTTTTGGACGATTTACCCATACTGCCGGAAATCAAAGCGGCCTTGCTGGAACATCAGGGAAGACTCGGGCTTTATCTGCAATTAACCAAAGCCTATGAAAATGGCGAGTGGGATTTGCAGCAGCAATTAACGACGCAATTGTTTGGTAAAGCGCGGGATTTAAGCATGACCTTTCTGGATGCGGTCAGCTGGGCGCATGGCCTGATGCAGGAAGCCGCCGCAGGCTGACACCGGGCTCGTGCGCAGGCCCTTTAACAGGGCTCGATAGCTTTAATATGGCTGCGCACCGCCAGGTAAGAACCTACCAGTCCCAGAGCCACTGCAATCAGCATTAACAGGCCAAACTCCTGCAGAGTCAGCACATTCAGACTGAAGCCACTCTGGTACAGCTGCGTCACGTTGGCGATAGCACCCCGCAACCAGAACAGCATCAGTTCAATCACCAGAAAGGCCAGAAAACCACCAAACACGCCTAACCAGATGCCGGTATATAAAAATGGCCGCTGGATAAAACTGTCGGTCGCACCCACCAGCTTCATCACTTCAATCTCGGCTTTTTTGTCCATAATCAGCAGGCGTATGGTATTGCCGATCACCAGCAATGCCCCACTGAGTAACAAAGCGGCAATGGTATACACCACCTGCTGCACCAGCGACATGATCGCCGCCAGCCGCTCCAGCCAGCTGATATCCAGCTTGGCCAGTTCAACAAAACGTTCTTTCTGTAATTTGTTTAACAGCGCTTCTGCGGCGGCCGGCTGGTTTTGCGCCGGGGTCACCAGCAGCACGTCCGGCAGCGGATTTTGATCTAAAAATGCGATGGCTTCGCCAAAACCGGACTCTTGCTTAAACTCCGCCATCGCTGCGGTCTTATCAATCAGCCGGACTTTGGCCACGTCCCGATCGCCTTGCAGCAGTGTCACCAGCGTCGCGATATCGGTCTCAGACACGTCATTTTTCAGAAACAGACTGATCTCAAATGACTGGTCATAACTGCTGCTGACCTGCTGCAGGTTTTTCACCAACACATGCAAAGTGGCCGGCAACGTCATACTGACGCCCAGCACCGCAATAGTAACCAGCGTCCAGATCGGGCTGCGCCACAATTCTCCCAGGCTCGAAACAGCCTGACGCAGGTGCGTCACTATGCCCATCACAAACTTCTGCAACAGACCCGGCGCGCTGTCGCTGGCGCCACTGGCGCGACCGCTGAACAAAATACTCATTGCGCTTCCTCACTGTGCAGCAAACCATCATTGATCATTTTGCCGCTTTTGAGCGTCATAGTGCGGTAGCGCATCCGCGCGATGAGGCTTAAATCGTGGCTGGCCACCAGTACCGACACGCCAGCCTGATTAAAGGCTTCAAACACCCGCATGATATCTTTCGACAAATCCGGGTCCAGATTGCCGGTCGGCTCATCGGCCAATAACAGCGGCGGCTTGTTCACCACGGCCCGGGCAATGCCAACACGCTGCGCTTCACCACCGGATAACGTTGCCGGCAAACAACGGGCTTTATCCAGCAAACCGACCTGATCCAGCGCGGCGTGGACCCGCCTTGCCATATCGCGGCCGGTAAAGCCTTCGATCACCAGTGGTAACGCCACGTTATCAAACACACTGTGATTCATCAGCAGGCGGTGATCCTGAAAAATCATGCCGATATCCCGCCGCACATACGGAATTTGACTGGACCTGATACCAGATAAATCAATGCCGTTGATCACCACACGACCGGCTGACGGCCGTTCAATCAGGCTGATGAGCTTCAGCATCGTGCTTTTGCCGGCGCCGGAGTGGCCGGTCAAAAAGGCCATTTCGCCTTTTTGCAATTCGAAACTGACCCGATCCAGGGCAACAAAACCGCCCGGATAGCTTTTGCTCACCTGCTCAAATTGCAGCATGCTCAGAATTCCCTGTTAAACAGTGCGCGGATAAAGTCTTTGCTGTGGAATACCCGTAAATCGTCAATGCCTTCGCCGACACCGATATAACGGATCGGCAGGCTGAACTGATCGGCAATGGCAAAAATCACCCCGCCTTTAGCGGTACCATCAAGCTTGGTCAGCGTAATACCGGTCAGCTGCACCGCTTCATGGAATAATTTTGCCTGGCTGAGCGCATTCTGACCGGTGCCGGCATCCAGCGTCAACATCACTTCATGTGGAGCCGCGCCATCGATTTTTTTCATCACCCGGACGATTTTTTTCAGCTCTTCCATCAGATGCGCTTTGTTCTGCAGCCGACCCGCCGTATCAGCGATCAGCACGTCGACTTTACGCGCTTTGGCGGCCTGATAAGCATCAAAAATCACAGAGGCGCTGTCAGCACCGCTATGCTGGGCAATCACCGGGATCTCATTACGTTCGCCCCAGACCTGCAGCTGTTCAACCGCCGCAGCCCGGAAGGTATCGCCGGCCGCCAGCATCACAGATTTGCCCTGCTGCTTAAATTGCTGCGCCAGTTTACCGATAGTGGTGGTTTTGCCGACGCCGTTCACACCAACCATCAGGATGACATAAGGGCCAGCGCTGCTGTCGATGTGCAGCGGCTGTTCGACTTTATCCAGCAATAATGCCATTTCGTCCTGCAGTTTTTCGTACAGGGCTTCGGCGTCTTTTAATTCACGCCGGTTGGCATCCGCCACCAGTTGTTTGATCAGTTTTTGCGTGGTTTCGACCCCAACGTCGGCCAGCAACAACTGGGTTTCCAGCTCTTCGTACAGCTCGTCGTCAATTTTTTTACCGAGGAACAAACTGGCAAGCCCGGCCCCCAGATTCTGGCTGGTTTTAGCCAGGCCTTGTTTCAGCCGGGCAAAAAAACCTGGCTTTTTCGCCGGTTCCTCAACACGCGGCGCGGCGACAACTGCCGTAACCGGCGCCTCAACCAACGCAGCAGCTGGCTCTGGCTCTGGCTCTGGCTCTGGCTCTGGCTCTGGCTCTGGCTCTGGCTC
>CALJUX010000074.1 GCA_937978655.1 uncultured Chromatiaceae bacterium | reverse complement strand
TGGTGCCAATACCGGTGAGCTGATCCGGGCCGTGAAGCTGCAGCTGCAACAGCTGCAAGCCAGCTTGCCGCCCGATGTGTCGGTGAATGTGTTTTATAACCGCCAACAACTGATTGATACCGCCGTGGGCACTGTGGAGGAAGCGCTGGCGCTGGCGGTGCTGTTTGTGGTGCTGATCCTGCTGCTGTTTTTGGGCAATGTGCGCGCCGCATTATTAGTGGCGCTGAATTTACCGCTGGCGGCGCTCGCCACCTTTTTGTTGATGCGTTATGCCGGCATGACCGCCAACTTAATGAGCCTCGGCGGTTTAGTCATTGCGATTGGCATGCTGGTCGATTCGTCGGTGGTGGTGGTCGAAAATACGCTGGAGCGCCTGTCGGTGCCAAAGCCATTGCCAAAACTGCATCTGGTGTTGCAGGCGGTGAAAGAAGTGTCGTTGCCGGTGATCTCCGGCACATTGATTGTGGTCATTGTATTTTTGCCGCTGCTGACGCTGGATGGTCTCGAAGGCAAGCTGTTTATCCCGGTGGCGCTGACCATTGTATTTGCTTTGTTGTCGTCGTTGCTGTTGTCACTGACCTTATTGCCGGCCTTGTGCGGCTGGTTGTTGCAGCCGGCCAGCGCGCAGCATCCGCACTGGTTCAGCCGCCTGCAACAAGGTTATGCGGCGTGGCTGGAACAGGTGCTGGCGCACTGGCGCGCTTTTGTGCTCAGTATCGCTGCGCTGTTTGTGCTGTCGTTGCTCGCGTTTACCCAGTTAGGCCGTACTTTTATGCCGACGCTGGATGAGGGCGACATCATGCTGCAAATCGAGAAAATTCCCACCATCAGCCTGGAGGCCAGTATCGCGCTGGATCAACGGATTGAAGCGGCGTTGCTGGCGCAGGTGCCGGAGATTTTACAGATTGTCGCCCGCACCGGTTCGGACGAGATCGGCATGGACCCGATGGGGCTGAACGAAACCGATTTGTTTATGCAGTTAAAGCCGGTGCAAGACTGGCGGCAGCCGGACAAGGCGCTGCTTGAAGCCAACATTCGTCAGGTACTCAGTCAGTTTCCCGGCGTCAATTTTGGTTTTACCCAGCCGATTGATATGCGGGTGTCCGAAATGCTGACCGGCGCGCGCGGCGACGTGGCAATCAAAATTTTTGGTCCGGACCTGCAGGTGCTGGCCGATCTGGCGGCAAAAACCGCGGCTATTGTGGCCAAAGAAGCCGGCGCGACCGACACGCAGACCGCGGTCACCGAAGGCAGCAAGCTGCTGAATATCCGGCTGAACGACAGCGCGGCCGATTTATATGCCATCGACAGCGCGACGCTGGCACAACAGGTGCGCAGCAGTCTGGCCGGCGTTGAGGTCGGGCAGGTGATGGACGGCGAATGGCCGATGCCGCTGTTACTGCGCCAGCGCCATGATATGACCGCTGAAACCCTGGGCCAAATGCCGCTGGTGTTTGCCGATGGCCAGCAAACAGCGCTGGGCACTATTGCCGACATTGAGCGTATTGACGGGCCTGTCGTGATCTCGCGCGAAAACGGCAGTCGCTTTGCGCTGGTCCGCACCAATGTGAGCGGCCGTGATCTGGTCGGTTTTGTCAGCAGCATTCAACAGCAACTGCAGACACAGCTGCCATTGCCGTCCGGTTACCGGCTGGTGTACGGCGGCCAGTTTGAAAATCAGCAACGGGCGGCTGGCCGGTTGTTGCTGGTGGTGCCGCTGTCACTGGCGTTGATTTTCCTGTTGTTGTTAGCCACCTTTCGCGACAGCAAAAAAGCCTTGCTGGTGCTGTCGAATATTCCGTTTGCGCTGACCGGCGGCATCTTTGGTTTGTTGCTGGCCGGTGAATACCTGTCAGTACCGGCGTCGGTGGGGTTTATCGCGCTGATGGGCGTTGCGGTGCTCAATGGCGTGGTGATGGTCAGCCATTTTGAAGATTTACAGCGTGCCGGCGTTCCGTTGCAGCAGTTGGTCAGAGCCGGCGCATTGCGCCGTCTGAGGCCGATCCTGATGACTGCCGCCACCGCACTGTTAGGTTTGTTGCCACTGTTGTTTGTCACAGGGCCAGGCGCTGAATTGCAGCGTCCGCTGGCGATTGTGGTGATCAGTGGTTTATTCAGCGCCACCATAGTGACGTTATTTTTAATGCCAGGAGCCTATCAATGGTTAATGCAGAAACACAGCCGCTGATGCTGACGCTGATTGTGCCGGTCGCTCTGGCCGACGCCTGTGCCGACCTGTTGATGCAAATCGCGGTGGTACAGGGCTTTACGCAGGATGCGGTACAGGGCTTTAGCCGCAGACCCAGCGCGATGTCGACGGCGGAACAAGTCGCCGGCCGTCAGTCAAACAGCAGGTTCAGCTTATTACTCAGCAGCGCCGACGCGACCGAAGTGCTGGCAAGCCTGCGCCAGCATCATTTTACCGGCCACTTTCATTATGTGTTGTCGCCGGTGCTGGCACACGGCCACTGCCATGAAACGACCACGCCCGGCGAAATTGGCTTGGGCTAAAACGCCTGCAGCCACCTGCCGGGGCCTGTAGTCAAATTAACCCGCCAGAGGTGCACTTTTTAAGACCTGCTTAATATTCAGCCGGTACTTTCAATGGGTTACCCACGCAGATGATGGCGCAGGTGATGCCGCAGTGTGACGGCGCAGCACGGTGATATGCCGGCGCTGTCATGCGGTTTTTTATTCAACCCCGGAGTGCCCAATGACATATAAAATTTCAGTTTTGACTCTCACTGCCACAGCCATATTGGCCGGTTGTGGCGGTGGTACAGAGCAAGCGGCGGTACCGCCAGCAGTTGCTTTAACCCCACCGGCGAAAACCACCACAGTATCGACCAGCGGTATTATCAGCGGATTTGGCAGCATCGTGGTCAACGGTGTGCATTACAACACCAACAGCACTGCTATCAGCACTGACGATAACCAGCAAGCCGCGGAGCAAGAACTGGCTATTGGCATGGTGGTGCAATTAGAAGGCAGTATTAACGCGGACGGCACATCCGGCAGCGCGAAGTCGGTGAAATACTCGGCACAATTAGAAGGCCCGGTGTCGTTTATTGATTTGGCAAATAAGACAGTGACCATTTTAGGGCAAGTGGTTGCGGTGGATGATATCACCGTGTTTGAAGGCGTCAGCCTGAACACGCTGAAAGTCGGTGATGTGGTCGAAGTGAGTGGTTTTTTCAAAGCCCCCGGCCAGTTTTATGCAAGCCGGATTGAGCTGGACAATAAACCGGCTGCGCAATTGAAGTTGTACGGCACCATCAGCGAGTTGAATCATGCCGGGCAGACCTTCCGTTTAGGACATTTACTGGTCAGCTACAGTCAGGCCCGGTTTGAAGACTTCACCCAGGCGCAGCTGGCAAATGGCCAGTCGGTCAAGGTTCAGGCCCGCAGCTACGACGCCAGCACCAACCAGTTAGTGGCCAGCCTGGTTGACCTGGAAAAATCGCAACCGGCCACGACGGCGCAGCTTTGGCTCGAAGGGATGATTAGTAATTATCAGACGGATACGTCTTTGATATTAAACGGTCAAACCTTCCTGCTTAGCGCTGACACCCGTTTTGAACATGGCCAGCGCAGCCAGTTAGCCAATGGTGTCAGCATTAAGCTGCAGGCCGTTGCGGTGGCCGGTGGCTTTAAAGTAGAAAAAATCAGTTTCAGCCAGCAGGCGACGCTGAAATTAGCTGGCAACGTCAGTGCGCTGGATTTAAACCGCAACAGCTTTAGTATCGGTTCCAGCACTTTTGTCGTGACACCGCAAACCTTGTTCAAAGACGATTCCAGGCGGGCGGTGCGTTATTTTGATCTGACATCGCTGGTGATCAACGACTATCTGGAAGTGGCCGCAGTGAAAAACGCCGATGGCGTCAACATCGCACTGAAGGTGGAGCGGGAGAACAGCGGCGCTGCCGATGGCAGCATTGAATTAAAAGGCATCCCGTCAGCACTGCAGGCCGATGGTTTTATTTTATTCGGTAAAAACATTGTCACAGACAGCAACACCCGTTTTGAAAGCAACGATGCGCTGCTGAGCAAAACACAGTTTTTTGCCTTATTAACTGCAACGACCGTTGTCGAGGTTCGTGCTGTTACTGCCGGCAATCAACTGCTTGCGGTCAAACTTAAGATTGACACAGATAAAGCAGGCGACGGCGGGCACAAGGCGGGGAAAGTTGAGTTCAAAGGCGCAGTGACCGCGAAAACGCAGCAGCAGTTTGAAGTGAACGGCTATAAAATTTTGCTGACGTCATCGACCCAATTACAACTGGGTAAAACCAAGCGTATGACGACCGAGGCCTTCATGGCCGGGTTGATGGTCGGCGAGATGGTGAAAGTTGAAGGTATGACAGATATCAACAATGTGGTGACTGCCACCGAAGTGGAAGCGTCGCGGCACGACGATTAGTTTTTTGCCTGTGAAGAGCGAAAAAACCTGCAGCAGCAAGGGGAGAGCGCGCTGCTGCAGGTCACAGGTGAAACACCATCAGAACTGATATTTTACTTCCACACCGGCGGTGCGTGGCGGGTTCAGTGAGGTGATGGGCGTACCGAGCACGGCGGCAGCAAAACCACCGATGCCGCCGGTTGTTTCGTTGTCGGTCAGGTTTTTGCCATACACCGCCACTTCCCAGTGATCGCTGTTGCTTTGCCAGCTGATGCGGGCGTTGAGGTTTTTGCTGTCAGCAAAATAAGCTGGAATTTGTTTGGCAATCGCCAGCATATCCGGGTCGTCGGCGCGAGTGTTTTCTTCATACACATAGTCGACATGGACTTTCCACTGGCCATCGCCAAAGGCCCAGTCCGGCGTCCAGTCGGCAGTCAGGGTGTAGGCGTCGGCGCTGGAGTCTTTTTCGGTGTCGGTGACTAAATCACCGTCGCCGTTATAAAACTGCTGCCAGTTCGATTCGGTTTTGCGGTATTCGGTCACAAGGCCGAGTTTCAGTGCTGACGTGGCCTGCCAGTCGACGACCAGCTCCATACCACGAATATCCTGGTCGCCATTGATGATAATGGGTACCGCCACACCATCGCCGGGTCTTTTACTGCTCACTGAGCGCTGGCGGTCGGTCAGGTCCATGTTGTAAATGGATGTCTGCAGCCGCACGCTTTGCCACAGTTCAGCTTTGTAGCCCAGTTCAATATTTTTCACTGCTTCCGGCGCATAAGGGCTGGCGGCAGACATGGGGTCTAACGAATCATAACCACCTGATTTATAACCGGTAGAATAGGATAAGAACCACAGCTGTTTATCATCCGGCTGGAAGCGCACCACACCACGGCCGGTCAGTTTGCTCCAGTCTTTATTGGCTTTGAGGTTGGTCACCAGCGGGAATAAAAACTAAGTCAGGCTTGGCAGCGACGCGCCAAAGGAGCGCTCGCGGATATCCCAGCTGAAGTCTTTTTCATCGCGGCTATAACGCAGACCCCCAGTGAAACCCCACTGGTCGTTGTACTGATAATCCACATCAGAATAAATGCCATAAGAGTTAAACACGCCATTGTTGACGATATCTTCACTCCACAGCTTGCCGGCGTTGGATGGGCCAAAAATTTCCGCAATGCCCAAACCGGCGCCGACCAGCTGATAAGTCAGGTCGCCGGTAGCGCCGATGGCAGCCGCCAGTTCCGGGCTGAAGGGTTCTGCGCCCAACTGCTGCAATAAACCAGCGACCGACGGGTCCAGCATCGCCAGAATGCTCATCACATTGGCCCAGTCGGCCGGTTTCCAGATATGGTCAATCGGCAGGCCGACCGCTTGAGGCGGAATGCCGGCTTGTTGCAAGGCGCCGCCGAGCATTTGGTTCAGGTTATCGCTGGTCAGCCGCGCGATGGTGTCGGCGGTGACATCCAGCGTGGTGGTCTGGTGCACGTTTTCTTTGCTGTAAGTGATACCGCCGACATAGTTCAGCTTGTCGTGGCTGTAGTTAATTTGCAGCTCGTTGTAGAAAATGTCCGAATCTTCAAAGTTGATGGTATCGAGATAACGGGTCTTGTCGGCGGTGCCGTCGGCGTCATCGCGGCCGGACACTTGCCATTGCCGTTTACTGGAAATGAGTTTGCCGGACCAGTCGCTGTTAAATTCATGATTGATTTTTACCGTCCAGGCGTCCATGTCGCGCCGCTCGTGGCCGTCAATGACGTCATTTTCGATGGTGCGATCCAGCGGGTTCATGCTGTAGGCATAAGGACTTAAACCAATGGCCGGCGAATAGCCCTGATCCATGTCGTCATAATCGTAACTGAACTGGATTTTGGTGGCTGCTGATGGTGTCCACAGCGCGGCGATACGGGCGGCCTGATGGTTGGCGTTGCCCAGCTCTTCGCCACGGTAATCCTGGTAAACGTTGTCAATGTAGCTGTCGCGCTGGTTCGACAAGGCGTTGATACGCAAGGCAAATTGGTCGGACAATGACGTATTGGCCATGCCCTCAAAGCGTTTTAAACCATAATCGCCGAGCGTGGCTTTGAGAAAGGCTTCATCAGTATGTTCCGGCGCATTGGGCACCATGCTGACCACACCGGCCGCCGCGTTTTTACCAAACAAAGTGCCTTGTGGGCCTTTTAAAATTTCGATGCGCTGCATGTCGGCAAACAGCACACTTTGCGCCGCGCGTGGCAGATAAACATCGTCATAAAAAATCGCCACCGACGGGTCGCCGCCGGTGCTGATGTTAGAACTCGACACGCCGCGCATCGTTGCAGTGGCCTGCGCCACGGCGTCTTTACTGAATTTAAAACCCGGTGTGTAGTCGGCGATATCGCCGAGCAGCACTGAGTTGGTTTCTTCTAAATCTTTCGCCGAAATCGAATCGATTGCAACCGGCACATCCATCAGATTTTGCACACGTTTTTGCGCTGTGACTGTCATTACTTCGATGGCTGATTCAGTGTTTTTGTCAGGGTTTTTGTCAGTGTTTTGTTGCGCCTGTGCATGGCTGGCCTGACTGCACAGCGCGCTGCTTAAGACCAGGCCGATGTAAAACGCGAGCGGGGTCTTCCTGTGTTGTTTGTTCACACCTGTCATTTTCGTTCTCCGGATTATTGTAGTTATGGTCGGCAGCTACCGGTCTGCCTTGCTGTGCGCCTGTCATTGGGACAAAACTGCCACGGCACCGCTAAGCCGATAATATCGGTGCACCGGTTGAACGCAACACAGCCCCGGCTGCGCCGGTGGCTGGCGAAAGTCAGGTTTTGCCGTGGCAAAGCGGCGGGGGAGCGCGTTGGTCAATACGCCAGAGCTCAGTATTGGCGGGCCTTGCAGCCTGGCTGCAGTCTTCAGTGCTCAGCAATTTGCCGCCGTGTTGGCCGGTTCGCATCAGCGCTTTTGTCGCCCGGTTTTGTACACTTTTGTACACTATTTAGTTTGCTGCCTGCCCCCTGCCGACGCACCCTACCAACATCAACGTTACCCCCGCGCTGTGGCGTATTTACGCCCAGGCTCAAGATCAGCGCGGGCCAGAACCGATGCAGGAGTTTGTGTGAGATTAAGCCTTTTCTGCGCTATTGCATTGCTGCTGGTCAGCGAGAGCTCACCTGCTGCGTCTGCCGCCGCGGCTTTGCCGGCCGCGTTAGCGCTATGTCAGAGTTGTCATCAGGCCGATGGCGCTGGGAATGCTGCGCTGCAAGCGCCGGCGCTGGCTGCCCAGCAGCAAGATTATTTACTGCGCCAGTTACAGCATTTTCAAACCGGTCTGCGCGGCGCGCATGCTGAAGATGGCACTGGCGCGCAGATGCGCGCCGCATTGCCCGCCGATTTAAGCGCTGAAGAACTGACCACGCTGGCCGGCCATTTTGCCGCGTTACCGGCGCCGGCTAAGGCCGCGCAGGTCACCGATGCGGCTCAGGTTGATAAAGGCCGGCGCATCTACATCAACAGTTGCGGTGCTTGCCATGGCCCTAAAGCCGAAGGCGTAAAAGCGCTGCATGCGCCGTCCTTGCACCAGCTTGATGCGGCTTATCTTAAGCGTCAGCTGGAATATTTCCGCACTGGAGTGCGCGGCAGCGATAAAACTGACAAACCGGGCCGGCAGATGGCGCTGATGGCGCGTACGCTGCAACACGAGCAGGATATTGCGCACGTGATAGCGTATATCCGGTCTTTGCCATGAACAGTGGGCTGACGCTTGTTGCGCTGCTGTGGGCGGGCACTGTGTTGGCAACGCCACGGCTGGCGCTGGCGGGCGCGGACAGTCTCAGTGGCGGCGGCCCTGCGCCCATTCAGCTGGCGAGCGCATGTCCGCCCAGTTTTGAGCAGGTTGGCCAGCAGTGCAGGCTGGTCAATCTGTATCAGCAATATGATTCGTTGCAAAACAAAGGCGTGGGCGGCACCAAAACCGCATTACCGGCCGCGCGCGATGGCTTTAGCCCGCAGCAGATTGACCTTGGCCGTTATCTGTTTTTTGACCCGCTGCTGTCTGCCAATAAACAACAAGCCTGTGCCAGCTGTCATCAGCCGGACAAAGGTTTTACCGATGGCAAAGCCGTCAGCACCGGCGCCTTTGGCCAGCAAGGTAAACGTAGTGCGCCGACTTTATGGAACGTCGGATTTTTACAAAAGCTGTTTTGGGATGGCCGTAGTCCAAGCCTGGAACAGCAAGCCAGCGGGCCTTTGTTTGCGCCCGATGAAATGGCCAACACACCAGAAAAACTGCTGCATGATTTAAATGCCAATGCAGTGTATCCACGCTTGTTCGCTGACGCCTTTGGTCAAAAGAGGCCGATTGAATTGCCACAAGTGGTCACGGCGCTCGCCGCTTTTCAAAGCTCGTTAATTTCGCTTAATAGCCGTTACGACCACTATGCCCACGGTTTTCATCAGGCGTTAAATGAGACAGAAATCAAAGGCATGAATGTGTTTCGCTCTTTTGTTGCCCGCTGCGCTGAGTGCCATACACCACCTTTGTTCACCAATCAGCAAATTGCGGTGATTGGTACGCCGGAGCCGGAAGGCCGGCCTTTTGACCCAGGTGCCGGGACAACGGCTGAAACGGCGAAATTACGCGGTGGTTTTAAAGTGCCGACGCTGCGTAACGTCGCGCTGACCGCGCCTTATATGCACTCAGGTCGTTTTGCCACTTTAGAGGAAGCTGCTGAGTTCTACAGCAAAGGCCGCGGCCATGCCGTGCCGAAAGGCGAGAACCTGCTGCTGCACTGGCATATCTGGGAGCCGAAACTCACTGCCGAAGAAAATCAGCAAATTGCGGCTTTTTTACAGACCTTAACCGATCAAAGTCTGAGCCCGCAGATCCCCGCTGCTTTACCGTCCGGCCTGCCTTTACCGGAAGAATTACGGCCAGTTGCAGCTCAGACAACCCCCTCACAACATCCAACCAGCCAGTCGGACGATATGGCGACGAACGCGGAGAAATAACAATGAAAACGAACTGGATTTTGGCGGCGTTACTGCCGGTCACCTTAGCCGGTGGTTACCTGTGGGGGCAAAAACCACAGGCCCCCGCTGCCGTGGTGCAAGAAGCCAGCCTGCAGGTCGCAGGCGCCAATACCAATGCGAAAAAATCGGTGCTGCCAGACACACCGCCTGGCAAAGTGCATCAGGTGAAACCCGGCATGCAGATTATGGATGCGGTCAAAGCGGCGGCACCGGGTGATGTGATCCAGGTCTGGCCCGGTGATTATGTCGAAACTGTCTACATCGACAAAGATGGCATTCGCTTAAGTGGTGTCATTATCGATGGCAAAAGACCGCGGTTATTTGGCGAAGAACGGCTGAACGACGCCATTTTATATTCCGGCAACAATATCCTGATTGAGAACTTCCTCATCACCAAATACAAAGGCAATGGCATCATGGGCCAGGCCGGTAATAACTTTGAAATTCGCAATAATATTATCGACGACACCGGCGTCTACGGTATTTTCCCGCAGCTCGGTGAAAACGGCCTGATTGAACACAATATTGTATCGGGCATTGAAGATGCGGCTATTTATGTCGGCATGAGCGACCATATTCATGTTGCCAATAACGAAGTATTCGACAGTGTGGCCGGTATTGAAATTGAAAACAGCCGCTTTGCCGTGGTGGAAAATAACTTTGTGCACAATAACACCGGCGGCATTCTGGCCTTTGTTACACCTGGGCTGCCAATTAAAGACACCCACACGGTGATTATCCGCAATAACTGGATCCGTAATAACAATACCGCCAACTTCGGTGCGCCGGGGTCAATGGTATCCGGGATTCCGGCTGGCACTGGCATCCTGATTATGGCGGCGGATAATGTCATCCTCGAAGACAACCTGATTGTTGATAATAAAGTGGCTGGCATCATCATTACCGACCACGAAAACGCGCCAAATGCCCAGCTGGACCCTGAGTCAGACCCGACGCCGGATAAAATCCAGATTTTAAATAACCTGATGTTTCACAACGGTTTTGACACTATTCCTGAAGCCAAAGTGTTGCTCGGTGCTGAGCTGAAACAAGGCGAGCCGGATATCGTCCGCGTTGGCAAAGTCACCGAAAGCTGTATCGCCAATCCGGAGCGTTATGTGACGGCCGGCGTCGGCGACTGGCCGGCCTGTAGCTTCACTAATACGGATACCGTTGCCAGTTATTTACTGGAAACACCAGCCGCGCCGCGCAATACCGCAACGGCGGACAAAGGCAAATACGCTTACCTGGGCATTTGTACCGGCTGCCACGCCTACACCGGCCGCCTGATTGGCCCACCAGTGCAAGTGATCCAATCGCTGTACATGGATGATCCACAAGCCTTAGCCGATTTTATCGCCAACCCGACCAAAAAACGCGAAGACTACCCGGCGATGCCAAAACAGGATTACCTCGACGCCGAAACCCGGCTGGCAGTGGCGAAATATATGCTGAGTGTTGAGAAGTAGGGGTCATCGGTTTGCTGGAAAGGGCGTGCCTGGCACGCCCTTTTTTATCGGTACAACAGGCGCTGCAGGTAGCGGTAAGCAAGGCGCCGCCGTACATTTGTAATCATCCGGCAATTTTGAGCGCCCGTCTTTAGTATCGCTTTCTGTCAAAAACCGTCTTCGAAGACTGCAGTAAATCAGGAACATCTGCTCACCGAATGGAGTGCATTATTCAGGAACATTTGCGCCGCATACGCTGTCGCAATTGCCAAAGCGAGCAAGCTCGCTAAAAGTTTGATTACAAGTTGCTTTTTGGTTAACGTGAATGGATGTGGAAGGGAAATAAGGCACGGCGCAGGGTTAAACTCAGGCGTTTTGCATTTGATTAATATGTTAGCAATTATGGGGCCACATGAAAATTGAAGAAGCGGTAAAGGAAATGCTGGAGATTGTTAATAATTTGCACTTAGCTTATCCGAAGAAGAAATTTACTCTAGATGGTCGTTTAGTGGGAGATCTAGGTGAAATTCTTGTGGAAAACTTTTATCAAGTAGAACTCTATGAAGGCCTTGAAAAACACCATGACGGAGAAACACCTGATGGTAAGAGGGTCCAAATCAAAGCTACAATGAAAGAAGCATTAACGTTTCCTGTTGATCATATCCCTCATTACTATATCGGCATAAAAATTCATGCGGACGGATCGTTTACAGAAATATTTAATGGCCTTGGTGCTACCGCCTGGGAGGCGGTAAAAAATCGAGCTCCAACAAAAACCAATTTGCACTCAATTCAAATTTCAGCTTTAAAAAAGCTAAATGAATTAGTAAAACCAGAAGATAGAATCCCCAAAAGAGCATGCTAACAAACTGGTCAAACACCGCTTCGCTCCACTCCATTGGACAGAATTTAAGTCGCGGTTTTGTGGTTTTTCTGCGCGAAAGTATTCCCACAAAACCACAACTTAAATTCTGCCGTTTACCACGGTGTTATGTGCTGGATTAGCATCACAAAAGTAGGACGGAAATTACTATATGGACACAAGTTTCACTAATCAAAATATAAATGAAATTGAGCAAAATGGATTTATAACTAACTGTGGACCAAACCGCTCACTCCATGTTATCCATGACCATGTTCGTAGGTACTGTAAGCATTTAAATTCTGTTGCTAATCATGCAAGTCCAAATGATGAATATGATTCAATCCACCTGAATGAACCTTCAGGAGATTTCATCGCAATTTACAAACCTGACTTTTATGAGGATGCAATGAAAGAGTTAGAGAGGTATGCAAACGCAGCCGCAAAAATTTCAGGCATTAGCAGAAATTGGTAAGAGCACATAACAAACACATTATATTCATTTGCTGGACTCATTGGGACGAAAACTCTCTGGCTGGCGCCTCGCGAAATTATAGCCAGCAAGCCTGCGCCCCATATGTGAAAATTATGTGTGAATGACTATGGATCGGCGTCAAATAGAAGTCTTTAAAGGTATCGATCTCAATGATTCTTTCGTTTTAGATTGGAGTTATTGAGAATAACTGCCTGTGCTTTGAACTGCAGGTCAGCATTTGGCCAGAGTCCAAATATTTTGTTAAGCCAAAGCTGAATGAGTATACGTGTTACCGAAAAGCAATACTTCAATTCGTTAATACAGTTTCCGTACTTGGTTTAAAACCCAAGTCAGCCGTAATGTCATCAACTGATCCAGACGGTTCAATTGATTATGGCAACATTGATACATTGCAGGTGGTCGATGGTGGATTTGAGCTTATCGGTGATTTTGGCAATGTAAAAATATCTGGCGGGGAGCTTCGATTTGAAATTCACGCATAACAAGCCGCGTCATTTGCAGCTTTCGGCTGCTGTGACGCTCACAAGTTCGCGCGCTTTCGCGGGGTGTTAGCTTCTATGAATCCAAACAAAGTCTCACGTGGAAACTTAAGAGAATTAACTGATTTACCTAATATTGGTAAGGCTGGCGCAAAAGATTTGAATTTGCTTGGCATACTTCAGCCAGAACAATTAATTGGTAAATGCCCATATGAAATGTATTATGCACTTTGTTTAAAAACAGGTGTAATTCATGATTCGTGTGTTATTGATGTGTTTATATCCATAACGCGTTTTATCAATGGTGAAAATCCGTTGCCTTGGTGGGAATACACACAAGAGCGTAAAAATTATCTAAGCAAAGGAAATTAAAAATGAAGTTTGGATATACAATCGTTTATGTCTCGTCAGTTCCACAAGCGCTTAATTTTTACAAAAAAGCTTTTGGTTTTGAAACTCGCTTCCTTCATGAGTCGGAACAATATGGTGAACTAAATACCGGCGAAACAGTTTTAGCCTTCGCATCTCACGCAATGGGTGAAATGAATATTGCTAAGGGATATCAAAAAACTAATAGCAACACATTACCCTTGGGTATCGAATTAGCCTTCGTTACTGAAAATGTATTAGAGGCTTATTCAAAAGCAATATCTGCAGGAGCAGTTTCAATTTCAGAACCTTCTGAAAAACCTTGGGGTCAGACAGTTGCTTATGTACAAGACGCTGAAGGAGTCATTGTTGAGCTTTGTTCGCCAATGTAATCAAAAGCTAACAAGCCGCTCAAGCATCGTAACCTTCGGTTGTTAGACGGTTTTTAAGTCACGCTTTTGCGGTTCGCTGCGCTCACTTTGCCGCAAAATCACAACTTAAAAACCACCGCTTCGCTCGGCGTTAGGCATACATGGAGTTAATTTGGGGGAAGGGTCCCACTGCCGGTGATGACAGCTTTTTTGGCGCTGACACGATTTCAGATTGTGCTGGCAGCGGAGCAATCAGCGCGCGCCCCGCAACAAACAGCCTCTTATCAAGCACCCTCAGGCCGTCAAAGTCTGTCGCAGTTTTATCAGCTGACCACGCAGCGCTTCAATTTCCGTTAATGTACTGCCGCAATTGAGCGCGATATGCTGGTTAATCTTCAGCGCCTCCTGCTGCATGGCGCGGCCGGCGTCGGTAAGGCGAATTTCCAGTGTGCGTTCGCTGTGCGGGCTGCGGGCGCGAATGAGTAACCCCATCTCCTGCATCCGTTTTAACACCGGCGTTAAAGCGCCGGATTCGGTATGCAGTTTTTCGGCGATATCACGCAGGGCGACACCGTCCTGTTGCCACAAAATCAGCATCACCAGATATTGCGGGTAGGTCAGGCCGATGCGTTCCAGCAGCGGTTTGTACGATTTGGTCATGGCCAGCGAGGCAGAATAGAGTGCAAAACACAGCTGGTTGTCCAGGTGCAGCGCGCTGACCGGCCAGGCGCAGCTGCTGTCGTCCTGCGACACTGTGGCCTGCTGCTGCTCTGAATGATTGTCTTGCGTCATAGTCCGCCTCTTTTCTTGTCAGGTCTCGTAGATCCACACAAGCCAGCGGTGCCGGCTTGTGTTTTTGTTGTGACAGCTGCGTGGTGTCAGCTGACTGGTTATTTCAGGTGCTGTTGCAATGCGCTTGCCGCATGGTCCAGCTGGGCTTGCACCGTCGGTACCGTGCTCAGCGGGTTTAACAGACCAAAGTCATGGATCATACCTTTATATCGTACCGAGGTCACTGTCACACCGGCCTGATCCAGTTTAATTGCGTAGGCTTCACCTTCATCGCGCAGCACGTCCAGCTCAGCGGTTTGTACCAGCGCTGGTGGTAAACCTTGCAATTGCGCGGTAGTGGCGCGCAGTGGCGAGGCATAAATTTCGTTGCGCTCGGCCGGGTTGGTGGTGTAGTTGTCCCAGAACCACGTCATCATATTGCGGGTCAGGAAGTAACCTTGCTGGAACTGCTGGTAAGAGCCGTTCTCAAAGCTGGCGTCTGTCACCGGCCACATCAGCAGCTGGAATTTCAGCGCTGGCGTGCCAGCCGCTTTGGCTTTTAATGCCACCACCGCTGCCATATTGCCACCGACACTGTTGCCGGCGACCGCTAAGCGTTTGCCATCGACTTTGATCTCGGCGCCATGTTCAGCCACCCATTTGGTCGCGGCGTAAGCCTGGTTAATCGCCGTAGGATATTTGCTTTCCGGTGACGGCGTGTAATCCACATAGACAGCGGCAGCGCCGGAGCGGGCGACTAAATCGCGAATTAAACGTTCGTGGGTTGGGAAGTCACCTAATACCCAGCCACCGCCGTGAAAGAACATAAAGGCTGGCAACGTGCCTTTGCTGCCGGCCGGGCGCACAATCACCAGTTTGAGTTTCTGGCCATCGGCGACAATCCATTTTTCACTAACATCTGCTGCCGGTAAGGCTGCACCAGCTTGAGCGCCTGTCAGCACAGCACGGGCGTCTTTAGGGCTTAACTGTTCCAGTGGTTTGCCACCGCCTTGTGCCAGTACATTTAAAAAGGCTTCAGTGTTTTTTTCGACGCCAGGGATCTCCGCAGCGTACAAAGTGTTACTACCCACGGCGCTCAGCAGGCCTAATGCGACAATGCTGTAACCAATAGATTTCTGTAAAGTTTTCATCATCTTGCTCCGGTATTCAGTGTGCGGCCTCTGGCACGCCTTGGGTTAATATTTGCTAGCTAGATAAAAGTTATTGCGATAACTATTTGCTGAAAAAAAACCGTCCGGGACGGACGCTGGTTACACCAGCGTCAGACGGACTTGCAAAGAGTTACGGGTCGCATTTGAGTACGGACACACCTGATGGGCTTTTTGCACCAGCTCGTTTGCCACATCTGCCGCAACACCTGGCAGGTCGATGAAGAGTTCCACGTCCAGACCAAAACCCTGCGGGATTTGACCGATGCCGACTTCAGCGCGGATATTGGCATCCGATGGAATAACGATTTTGCTTTGGCCGGCGACATATTTTACCGCGCTTAAGAAACAGGCTGAGTAGCCGGCGGCAAACAGTTGTTCCGGGTTGGTGCCAGCGCCACCGGCACCGCCCAGTTCGCGTGGTGTGCTTAATTTCACATCCAGATTGTTGTCGCTGGATACAGCGCGACCGTCACGGCCTGAAGTACTGGTTACAACTGCTTTATAGATAACTTGCATGATTCATCTCCAATATTTGGTTTGTGATTTTCGCGCCTTGCGTATTTCGCAAAGTGTTATCGCGATAACTATTAACTTAAAAAACAACCTTCGTTTTGTTGCTGCAGGCAGGGTGTTCACCGTACCGCAGTCTGCTCACCAGGTCATTTGTGTTCTGGCTTGGATGTATACTATTGCGATAACAGTTATCGCGCAAGTAATATTTTTCAATTTGAATGAGTTTAAGCTATGTACTTGATTATTAATTAATAATTTTTTCGGTTGGGTTTATCAGGTGAAGCTGACCTTGCGGACAGTTAGATATTGGCTTGGTCGCTGTGATAGACATGAAACCTGGGCTTCATTGTACGGCGACGCTTCGCTCGCCGATACCTACTAATTTACTCGCAGCGTAGATACTCTGTTTCAGGTTCCGGCCAGCGTCAGCGCCGCCGTACAGAACCTGTCAAACGATTGCAACTTGCCTCTGGACGCCAGGATGAGCACCGATGGTTACGGCAGATGGCAGATGAATGGAGGTGGGCGATTGCCAGTCAGCAATCGCCCGATCGAGTGGATTTACAGCAGATTTGCCGCCAGGCAGCCAAGCCCGTACGCGAGCAGGCCATAACCGACCACCAGCCCCGCAGCGATGCGGTTGCTGCCGGTTTCGGCGCGGATAGTGGCGACTGTAGCAACACATTGCAGCGCCACCACGTAGAACAACAGCAGGCCAACACCAGCGCCCAGCGTCAGGCCGTCGGCCTGAATATTGGCGGCAAGACCGGCGATGTTTTCGTCGGCGCCATCGATGCCAAACAAGGTGCCGAGCGCGCCAACAAAGACTTCACGCGCCAGGAACGACATCAGAATGGCCACGCCGTAACGCCAGTCGAGACCCAGCGGTGCAAACACCGGCTCGATAAAATGGCCAATCTGGCCGAGGTAAGAATGCTCGAGGCCACCGGCATCATGCGGGAAATAACCGAACAACCAAATCAGCACTGTCACGGCAAAAATCACCGGGCCTGAGCGGTAGACAAAACTCTTTGCTGCACTCATGACCCGTACAATCAACGGCTTCCAGTGCGGCAGCCGGTAGTTCGGCAGCTCCAGAATAAACGGAATATCGGATTTTTCGTCGCGGCTTAACACAAAACGCGACACCATCAGACTGACCAGCAGCGCCACGACAATCCCCATCAGGTACAGAACAAAAAATGCAACGCCTTGTAAATGGCCCAGGACGCCCAGATAAGCGCGCTCAGGAATAAGCACCGACATCAGCAGCGCATACACCGGCAGCCGGGCTGAACAGGCCATCAGCGGAATGGTCATCATGGTAATTAAACGTTTGCGCGGCGATTCGATAGTGCGCGCCGCCATAATGGCCGGAATGGCACAGGCGTGGCCGGACAGATATGGAATAAAACTGCGGCCGGACAAACCAAAATAACTCAAAGGCCGGTGGCAAATCAGCGCCGCCCGGGCGAGATATCCGCTGTCTTCCAGCAAACCGATGATCAGTGTCAGCATCATAATTTGCGGCACAAACACCAGAAAAGACCCGACGCCGCCAAAAATGGCGTCATTGAGAAAATCGCTGGTGGCGCCTTCGCCGATAAAAGAGGTGACCCAATGCGCCAGGGCGCCGATGCCAGCTTCGACTGCGTCCATCAGGGGCGCCGCCAGGGTAAAAATACTCTGGAATAACAGGAACATCACGACCAGAAAGGCTAAGCCGCCAGTGACGTTATTCAGCATAAAAGCATCGATACGGTTTTGATTCTTCAGCACCAGACTGGCGCTTAAACCATATTGACGCGACAAACTACGGCTCAGTGCGCGCAGTGCCTGCTCATCGCCGTGATCAATCGTGGGCACCGCCGGTTCGGCTTGTGCGGCCAGTGCTAACACGCCCTGGCGGAATTCGTGAATACCTAATAACGTCTTGGCGGAAATGGCATACACCGGGCTGCCGAGTGCGGCGCTTAACGCGGCGGTATCCAGCTGATGACCAAAACGTTGCAGTTCATCGGCCATATTCAGCGCAAACACCAGCGCTTTCTGATGACGGCGGGCGAGAGCCTGTACCTGTAAACCAAAGGTCAAGGAGCTTTCCAGCCGGGTCGCGTCGAGATTACAAATCACCAGCGCGGTGTCGTCCTGCTGTAACGCAGCATTCAGTTTGCTGACGGCAATTTCTTCATCACGGGACAAACTGCTCAGCGAATAGGCGCCCGGATAATCCACCAGTTCAAATTGCTTAAAACGGCCGGTTTTCAGTTCGACCGTCACGCCCGGGTAGTTGGCGACTTTTTGTCGCAGACCGGTCAGCTGATTAAACAACAGGCTTTTGCCAGAATTGGGTTTGCCTACCAGAACGATTTTTTTCATCAGAAGCCTTTAATAATGCCGGCGGCCTGTTCAGGCCACCGCTAACAACAATGCAAAATGAGTAAACGCGTGGGCGGTCATGGCCTCAGGCCTGCCGCTTGCGATACGGCTCAGGCCTGCGACCGGACCAGAATATGCCGGGCAACCTGCTGTTCCAGCGAATAAACACAGTCATGAATTTGCACCACTAAAGGGCCGTTAAATGGCCCGCGGCCAAGGTTTAACAGCGCCTGACCCGGTTCCAGTCCCATTTCGTGCAGACGATTAACCACCAGTGGATTGAGTCCGCTAAGCAGTTCTGTCACACAAACAGTGGCTTTTTTCGGGGCATCCCAAAGGGTTTGTACTGTCATCAGAAGTCTCTTTCGCCAGCTAAATGATAATAATTGTCATTGTCGCGAATTTAGCCGCCGAATTCAAACGCAATTTATTGGTAGCGCGACCGCTGTCGTCTGGGGGCCGTTGGCTGGGGTCAGGATTGCCATCAGCGGAATTTTCCCTAACTTCCGGCCAATCGGCATTTTTGGCCTGAAAAATGTGCTAGTGTCTGTTTTATCAGCAATTTCAATGCAAACCTTTTGCAGGAGTCCGTCAGGTATGCGTCTGGAGCGGGTAAGCCGGAATCTGATTTGGTTAGTGGCAGTGTTGTTAGTCACCAGATCGGAAGAGCACACGTCTGAACTCCAGTCACGAATCACCATCTC
>CALJUX010000073.1 GCA_937978655.1 uncultured Chromatiaceae bacterium | reverse complement strand
CAGCGGACTTTTAATCCGTTGGTCGATGGTTCGAATCCATCATGACCCACCAATCTGACACTCCTCTTTTGAGGGTCATTAGCTCAGCTGGTAGAGCAGCGGACTTTTAATCCGTTGGTCGATGGTTCGAATCCATCATGACCCACCAATCCCCAATATCTGAATCCGATTGCCCGGTTGTGTCTCTCAGCCGTAAAGCTGTGTATAATACGCCACCTTTTTCAGCCCGGAGTTTATCCGCATGAATCAAGCGCTGCATTTTAACGAACTTGACTTCGTCTTCCCGAAAAAGCCTGTGCCATTGTCATCCGATGACAAACAAGCGTACAAGCGCCGGATTAAAACCTTATTACAGCAAAAAGACGCTGTATTGGTCGCACACTATTACACGGACCCGGAAATTCAGGCTTTGGCCGAAGAGACCGGAGGTTGTGTCTCTGACTCGTTAGAGATGGCCCGTTTTGGCAATGCGCACCCGGCGAAAACACTAATTGTCGCCGGTGTAAAATTCATGGGCGAAACCGCCAAAATCCTCAATCCGGAAAAAACCGTGTTAATGCCGACGCTGGACGCGACCTGTTCGCTGGATTTGGGCTGCCCGGCTGATGCCTTTTCGGCGTTTTGTGACGAGCACCCGGACCGCGTGGTGGTGGTGTATGCCAATACTTCTGCGGCGGTAAAAGCCCGGGCGGATTGGGTGGTGACTTCGTCAATCGCGTTAGACGTGGTGGAGCATTTAGACAGCGAAGGCAAAAAGATTCTGTGGGGACCGGATCGGCATCTGGGCGCTTATGTACAGAAGCAAACCGGCGCTGACATGATTTTGTGGCAAGGTGCCTGTATCGTGCACGACGAGTTCAAAGCCAAAGCCCTGGTTGAACTGAAAAAACAATATCCGCAAGCCGCAGTGCTGGTACACCCTGAATCGCCAGCCAATGTAGTCGACCTTGCTGATGCGGTCGGTTCCACCAGTCAGCTGATTAAAGCCAGCCAGACGCTGCCGAATGACACCTTTATCGTCGCAACAGATCGCGGCATCTTCTACAAGATGCAGCAAGCGATGCCAGAGAAGACTTTTATCGAAGCGCCAACCGGCGGCAACGGTGCCACCTGTCGCAGCTGTGCCCATTGCCCCTGGATGGCAATGAACGGCTTACAGGCGATTGAAGCGGCGCTGACCGATGCACAGGGCCACGAGATTTTTGTTGATGCCGCCCTGCGCGAACAGGCTTTGGTGCCACTGAACCGGATGCTTGGTTTTGCGAAGAGCAATAAGGTGGCAGTCAAAGGCAATGCCTGAACAAAGGATGCGCCGCTAAACTGCTGAAATTTCCAGCGAATAACGGCGCCCCGGTATTTTCCAGTTGCCAAGGCCACAGAATTTACCTAGTATGTCGGCGCTTGCTGAGGCAAGTCCCGGAGAGATGGCTGAGTGGCTGAAGGCGCACGCCTGGAAAGTGTGTTTAGGTTAACCCCTAACGAGGGTTCGAATCCCTCTCTCTCCGCCAAATTGAGCAAAAAGCCCCGCATTAAAATGCGGGGCTTTTTTGTTGCAGCCGCAGGTCAGTTGCGTCGGTGCTGCCGGCTGATTATCCGATGCGTGTTGGCGACGCTTTTGTTAAAATGCCGGCTCCGACACATTCTTAGGTTTGCATGTTGCATTGCGAGATTTTTGCCAGCGGCAAATGTGGGTCTTGCCCGCATATTCACCAACCTTATCAGCTGCAGCTTGAACACAAGCAAGCCCAATTGCAGCAGATTTTCCCGCAGTTGATTTTGGCAACGCCGCAGGCGAGTGCCATCGCGCAGTTTCGCAATAAAGCCAAGATGGTGGTGATGGGGACCAGTCAAGAGCCAGTACTTGGCATTCTCAATGGCGACGAGCCGGTAGACCTGACGACCTGCCAGCTTTACCCGGCGGGCTTTCAGAGTGCGTTTAACCTTTTGATTGATTTTATCAGGCTGGTGCGGCTCGAACCTTATCAGCTGGAGAGCCGGCGCGGCGAACTGAAATTTATCCTGTTAAGTTACAGCGAGCTGGATGGCTGGTTGCTGCGCTTTGTGTTGCGCTCACAACATCAACTGGCCGCTATCCGCAAACATTTGCCGGCACTGCAGCAACAATGGCCGGAGCTGGCTGTGGTCACTGTGAATCTGCAGCCGGAACATAAAGCAATCCTCGAGGGCGAACAGGAGTTTGTCCTGAGCAGTCAGAGCATGCTGCGCCAGCAACTGAATGATGTGGTGCTGTATCTGCAGCCACAGAGCTTTTTTCAGACCAACAGCGCAGTTGCTGCAGCTTTGTATCAGACCGCGCGAGACTGGACTGCCTCGTTGCAGCCAACGCGGATCTGGGACTTATTTTGTGGTGTGGGCGGTTTTGCTTTGCACCTGGCCAAACCCGGCGTGCAGGTGACCGGCATTGAAATTTCGGCGCCGGCTATCGATTGTGCCAGCCGGGCGGCGCAGGAACGTGGGGTTGCTATTGATTTTCGTGCGCTGGACGCCAGCGCTTTTGCTGAAGCGGCAGAGCAGGCGCCGGATCTGCTGGTGGTCAATCCACCGCGTCGGGGTTTAGGGGCGACACTTTGCCAGCGCATTGAGGCGTTAAAACCCAAAGCGCTGTTGTATTCAAGCTGTAATCCACTGACGCTGGCGCGTGACCTGCAACATCTATCCGCCTATCAGCCACAACGTGCGCAACTGTTTGATATGTTCCCGCATACCGGCCACGCTGAAGTTTTAGTGTTGTTGCAGCGCAGCGGCAGCTAGCCGCTGCTACCGCTGACACTCTGCCGGTTTTGGCAGTTGCAGGATTTGCATCGACCACAGCTCACCGGCGCGGCTTAGCTGGTAAATCCGGCCATAATCTTGTTCAGCAAGCTCTGGCGCTGTCTGTTTACTCAATAAGGTCGCCAGTTGCGGTATGGTATTGCTGTGACCAACCACCAGCGCATTGGCGCCTGTGCTTTGCAGCTGTGCGGTCAGTGCAGCTAAATTTTTTGCATCGTACTGTTGTAAGCTGCGGCCCTCTCTGAGGCTGGCGATGGCGGTTTGTTTGGTTCGCTGATAGCCACTGTGATACAGGGTGGGTATGTCGAGTTGACCTAACAAGGTCGCCAGCGCGGCAGCCTGTGCGCTGCCGCAGGCCGACAGCGGCGGATCTTTGCTGTCGCCGGCCTTTTCTGAGTGGCGCACCAGATACAGCTGCTGGATCTGCGGGGCTGCGTTGACGGTGCTGGCCAGCGCTAAAGTGCCGAGCCACAGCAGCGCCCGGCATTGTCGGATTATTGCAATACTCATGGTAAACCCCAGGATCAATCAGACGAATACTGTCGCTGGTCATCATGGTCTGACGCACCTGGCTTGGTCAACTGCAATGACGCAGGTAGAATGAGTGTGGTTTTACAGCAGCAGGTTGGCAGTGTCGATGGATTTACCTTATTTACGTCAGTATCCGGCGCAAATTCAGCAGCAGGTGCGCAGCCTGATCCAGGCGGGAACTTTGGCGCAGACCCTACAAAAACGCTATCCACAGCACAGTCATTCAATCCAGACGGACGCCCGGTTGTATGATTTTGCACAGGAATTAAAACAACAGTTTATGCGCAGTTCGGCGCCGGTCAGCAAAGTCTGCTTTGATCCAAAAATCCATGTTGTTCACAACGCTCTGGGTTTGCACAGTCAGGTGAGCCGGGTGCAGGGGCGATCGCTGAAAAGTAAAAATGAAATTCGCGTTGCCAGTCTGTTAAAGCAGTTACCGTTGCCATTGCTGAAAATGATTGTTGTGCATGAATTGGCGCATCTGCGGGAAAAAGATCACAACAAAGCGTTTTATCAATTGTGCCAGCATATGGAACCCCAGTATCATCAGCTGGAACTTGATCTGCGATTGTTTCTGACCTTGCAGGATGTGGCCGAAGGAGCGCCGGATGCAACAAACTGAACATATCTTTGTGTATGGTTTATTACTGTTTCCGGAAGTGGTTGCCGCTATCACCGGTGAGCAATATCAGACTCTGGACGCGGTACTGCCTGATCATCTGCGCCGCGGCTTAAGTCAGAGCCCGTTGTCAGCGCCGGTGCCGGTATTAACTGAAGCTCCGGGTCGCAGTCAGCAAGGGAAACTGTTGTTGCATGTTGGTCCGGCAGCTATTCGTGCGCTGGATTTTTTTGAAGAAATCGATTCTGGTCATTATGTAAAAAAAGCGGTGCGGGTACAGGCCAATGGCCAATGGTATCAGGCATTTTGTTATGCGATTGGTCCGGCGTTGCAGCCATATATTGCTGGCGACTGGCAACCCGAACTGGTCAGTGAAGCGCAAAAAGCGCACGTAATTCAGCAAGTGATCCCGCAGATGTTGCAGGCACTGGACGCAACAACGTCTTGAATGTTGTAGTGACCGTGCTCTCCGGCAGGCCTGAGCTGCCCAGACTGTGACGGCGGGACAGGAAACAAACTATGTGGAAAATGACTGCCCTGGCAGGCCTGTGGTTCTGGGCGGCTTCTGCTCTGGCTGCGCCGTCGGTTGATGAATTTGCCAACGATTTTCATCGCGAATTTCAACAAAAGATGCAAAAAAACAAAGTGCCGGGTGCGGTGTATGTCATCGTCAAAGATGACAGGATTGTGCGGGTTGGTGCTTATGGCGTGCGTTCTGTGGGCAGCAAAGCCAAAGTCGATGCCAATACTATCTTCCGGCTGGCTTCAGTATCAAAAACCTTTGCCGCCGGCCTTGCTTCTCAGATTGAACATGAAGGGCGGTTTGACTGGAACGACCGTGTCACGCGTTATGTGCCGGGATTGCAGTTTCGCAGCCAGGCGATGACCGCTCAGCTTAAAGTTGAACACTTATTGGGACAAAATGCCGGTCTGGTTGATAATGCCTTCGACGAGCTGATCGAAGCCGGTCAGACGCCCGCCCAAATCCTGCCGAAATTTCAGAATATCAACCCGCGGTGTGTGCCGGGGCGTTGTTATGGCTATCAGAACGTCTTATTCAGCCAGATTGAAACCGTGTTGCTGAAAACCACCGGCCAGCCTTATGAAAAGCTGATGGAACAACGCGTGTTTAAGCCATTGCAGATGCATACCGCCAGTGTCGGGTATGCCGGCTTTCTGGCCAGCAAAAACCGCGCAATGCCACACATTGGCACCCGCAAAGGCTGGGCCGAAACCAAGGTTGTGCCGACTTATTACCGCGTCAATCCGGCTGCCGGTGTCAATGCCAGCGCGATGGATATGGGCAAATGGCTGATCGCCCGGCTCGGGCACCGGCCGCAAGTGTTGTCGGCCGCAGTGTTAAACGACCTGCACACGCCACGGGTGAAGACCGCAGACAATCTGCAAGGCCGGACTTACGGGCCTTATGTCTCAACGGCCCAATACGGCCTGGGGCTGCGCATCTATCAGTTTGGCAAACACAAGCTGTATCACCATGGCGGGCTGGTCAGGGGTTACCGGACGGATATGTCCTATTCGCCCGAGACCGGTCTTGGTGTGGCGGTACTGGTGAATGCACAAAGTAATGCGGTGGCAGAGCTGGCCAGCTATTTTTGGGCACAGATGCTGGACACGCCGGCGCAGGCCGTGCCGGCACCGGTAAAACGCAGCAGTAAAAAGCCGGTCAAAAAGCTGGCTAAAAAGCCGGTGAAGAAAAAACCGCTGAAGAAAACAACCAGCCAGAATTAAACGGATTCTGGCGCTTTTTGATACAAATCCAGGTAAAAATCCAGCGTGATCAACGGCAATTGCTGACATAACGCCGTACGCATCGGCGCAGTCAGCTTGTACGCCAGTGGGATCATGTCAATTAACTGCAGCATGCTGGCGGCGTCCGGTGCCTGCCACTGTGCCTGCAGGCGCTGGCGGCTCAGGTGCACAAAACCGGGTTCGGTTTTGATATTGTCCGGATGCAAACGGACCGTTTCATAGGCGAGCTGTTTAAACTGCAGCAAATGCTCCGGTGCCGGGCTGACGGCCAACAGATAACCGCCGCTGCGCAACACTCTGGTCATTTCGGCCGGTTCTGAGGGCGCGTAAATCCGCAGCAGGGCAGCGAATTGTCCGGTGGCAAAAGGCAGTGCATAGCTGCTGGCAACACACCAGCTGATGTCTTTATAGCGTTTGGCGGCGGCCCGTACTGCCGCTTTTGAGATATCCAGTCCCTGCACCTGAACACCGGCGGCAACAGCGGCCAGTGCGCTGGTGTAATAGCCCTCGCCACAGCCGATATCCAGCAGCCGGTCGCCGCTGTGCAGCAAAGTGCTGAGTTGTTGGCTGATGGCGTCCGATAAAAAGCGGTAATGACCGGCATCGAGAAAGGCTCGCCGCGCCTGGATCATCTCTGCATTGTCGCCCGGATCCAGCGATTTTTTCTGTTGCACCGGTAACAGATTGACATAACCTTCCCGCGCGATATCAAACTGATGCGCATTTGCGCAGCGCCAGGCATTGTTCTGCTGACTTAATATTTCACGGCAAAGTGGGCAACGATACATCAGAACTCCGGAACTGGCGGGCAAAGGCGGCGATTATAACCAAGCGGTCAGCGCGCCGCACTTAATTCAGGATCTCACCGGGTTGACACTCCAGGTCGTTGAGTTCGGCCATCAGGCTGGCAAAGATATGCGTCCAGCCTTCAATTAATTGCTGACGGCACAACGCCCATTGTGCTGAGGTCTGATGGCTTAACACCAGTTCGCAGCCAAGCGGATGAGGCTGAAACTGTAACTGCACCATGTCCGGTTCACTGAGGCCTGGCTGTGTGCTGCTGGCGGTTGCGCTGGTGCTGCAGCTGAACAGCAGCAGGTGCGGGCGCAGCATTTGATGGTATTCGGCGGTATGGACCCAATGATGGCCGTTGAATGGTTCGATGACCCGAAACTGCTGGTCCGGGGTAAATTCCAGCCGCAGATGATGCATCCGGCCTTGTGGTGTGGCAAACATCCAGCGGCCGGCCTGGTGCTCGGCCAGCCAGTGGTCAAATACTTGGGTTGGAGGCTGACGAAATAAATGACGGACCTGAATAAGCGCAGACTCTGCCATCACACCACTCCTTGTTGGATGCCTGTTGTTGGATGCCTGTACCGATAGACATCTACTGGATTCAACAGTGTAGGAGCAGGAATATGACCTGGAAAAGTCAGGCAGGTGATTTGTCAGAAAAATATCAGGTATTTTTCCGTTCGATTAAATCCCACAGGTTGCCATAAAGATCAGCAAACACCGCAACGGTACCGTAGGGTTCATGACGCGGCGCTTCCTGAAATTGCACATCGGCGGCGGTCATGCGTTGATAATCGCGTTCAAAATCATCGGTTTGTAAAAATAACCAGACCCGCCCTGCGCCCTGGCGGCCAATCATCGCCTGCTGCTCCGCGTCACTGGCGCGCGCCAGTAACAGCGCAGAGCCACTGTCGCCTTGCGGTGCGACCACCACCCAGCGTTTTTGCCCTTGTGGTGTGTCTTCAACCAGCCGGAAGCCTAATTTGTTGCAGTAAAAACTGATGGCTTCGGCATAGTCACGCACGAGCAGGCTGACGAGGGCAAGTTGTTGTTGCATGGTTGAATATTCCAAAATGAGTTAATGCAATAAACCAAGATCGATGGCTTTGAGTACCGCCTTAGTTCTGTCGCGTACGCCGAGTTTACTTAAAATGGCCGACACCTGATTTTTCACTGTGCCTTCAGATTTAAACACTGCATTGGCTATCTCGCGGTTACTAAAGCCGGCCGCCAGTAATCGCAGCACTTCCAGTTCCTTCGGCGACAATGTTTCAGCATCTTGCGGCGTGGCAGCACCCTGACGGGCCTGCAGGATACGGTCGGTCAGCGCCGGTTGCAACAAGGAACCACCTGCAGCCACTGTGCGAATAGCCTGTAGCAATACATCAAGTGCAACATCTTTGAGCAGATAACCGCGGGCACCGGCCAGCATCGCGGTCAACACTTGCTGGTGGTCATCAAAAGTGGTCAGCATCAGCACCGGTACGCGCAGACCGGCTTGTTGCAGTAACTGCAGCGCCTCAATGCCGTTAACTTGCGGCATGCGGATATCCATCAGCAGCAAGTCCGGCTGATATTGCTGCACCAGCGTGACGACTTCGCTGCCATCACTGGCCTCTGCCACCACGTTAATGTCGGGGTCTAACTGCAATAAGCTGATAATGCCCTGGCGGACCAAGGTTTGGTCGTCAGTCACAATCAGGCGGATGCTCATGGCGCTACCGCCGGCAATTCAATATCAATCTGTAGCTGGTGCTCCGGGTTTGACAGCAACAAACGCCCGCCAGCCTGTTCAATGCGTTCACGCATGCCGATCAGGCCATTGCCTTCATTCAGCGGCCATTGCGGTAACTGGCCATTGTCGCGATAGCGGTAGCAGAGTTGGTCGCGGTGTTGCCATACCTGCAGTGAAGCGCTGCTGGCGCTGCTGTGGCGCACTGTGTTGGTGATAGCTTCCTGACTGACCCGAAATAGCAGCGCTGTAGATAACGGGTCGGCCGGCAAGCCGGGTGGAATTTGTAAGGCCAGCTGCAACTGTGGCACGTTCTGCGCCAGCGCTTTGAGCTGCAGCGCCAGTTGCGGCATTGCCGGTTCGCGCAGTTGCGAGACGGTATGGCGAATTTCCTGCAGCAACTGTTTTGCCAGTTCATGGCAATGCTGGATCTGCCCGGTCAGCGCCTGCTGTGCAGTGCTTGCAGTTTTTGCTTGTGCTGCGGCATCGGTCGCCAGCTGGCTGCTTTGGTAACCGGCAACTTGCAGCTGAATGACTAAAGCGGTCAGATGATGGCCCAGACTGTCGTGTAAATCCCGCGCAATACGCAGCCGTTCCGCATCAGCGGCTTGGGTCGCCAGTTGCGACTGCGCGGCCAATAACGCCTGATGCGTGTGGGCCAGGGCTTCCCGCGCCAGCTTTTCTTCCCGCGCTTTACTCATCGCGAACATGGCAAAAAACTGAAAAGTGCCACAAACCAGGATCATCAGGCCTTCACCAAGCCGCAAACCATCCAGTGACTGCATGATCAGCACCGGCAATAAGGCCGGCACGATCATCAGATATAACCAGCGTGCTGGCACAAACCAAGGCAGCAGGCAGCACCACAACACACCAAGACCTGCGGCAAAACCGTTTGGTGCCAGCACTGCGGTGGTGGTCAGCGCGGCCCACATCGACACTAACGCCAGAATCGGCCGGCTTTGTTCTTCACAGGACTGACAATAAAAAAACAACCCGATAAACAGCACCAGACAGGCCGCGCACAGCAAGCTCAGCGGATGCCAGTTGCCATAAAGCTGCATAGCCGTGCTTTGCTGGATATAAGCAAATACCAGCCAGCTCAGCACTGCCGCCAGATTTTCTTTATGCAGCCAGCGCGCCGGATGCACGCTGGTTGGTGTTGGGGCGGGCAGGGGAACAGCAGAGTCAGTCATAAATCGTTTTGCCCAGTCATGGCTACAGAGATCTCGCAGTATGCGCGAGGCCTGCCTCTGCCAGCAATAGGCCAGAAGTCATAGTGCCGAAGATGACTTGTGGCACTGTGCCGGCCCGCGCTAATGCCGCATGCTGCGCTTGTTTTCATCTTACAAATCGTCCGGAGGTTTTTTTATGCAAATGTTGCATCAGCTTTTATTAGTTCTGCATGTAGTCTGTGGCGCGCTGGCGTTGTGCGTGTTTTGGGGGCCGATGCTGGCGAAAAAAGGCAGTGCCTGGCATATCCGCAGCGGCCAGTGGTATAGCACGCTGATGTATCTGATTTGTGGTGCCGGCATTTTGATGTGTGCGCTGGTCTTATCGGCGCCGCTGGTGGTCAAAGCGGCAGATTTACGTGTTGGCCAGGACCCGCAGGTGTTTGCAGAAAGAGTGCGGCTGATGTCCGGGTTTTTACTGTTGCTGTGTTTGCTGGCGCTGATGAATTTACGCCAGGGGCTGCTGGCTTTGCAGGCCGGGCAGGAGCGTCTTGCACTCAGACATTGGTCGCATCAGGCATTAGTGCTCATCACCTTTGGTTACGCCATCTGGACTTTATGGCAGGCCGTGCCGCGCCAGTTTGTACTGGGGCAAATCTTTGGCGCCATCGCATTATTCAGCAGCATCGGTTGTCTGCGGTACATCCACAGAGCCAGTGTGGAAAAGTCAGCGATATTAAAAGAACATATCGGCAATATGCTGGCCTCTGGCATCGCCATCTTTACCGCCTTTTTTGCCTTCGGTGGCCGTAAAGTGCTGGATTTAAGCCCTGAGTTGCAGCTGGCCAGCTGGGTGTTGCCTTCTGTGTTGGGCATTGCTGCAACCCTTTGGTACAACAAACGTTATGTAAAAGCCCGCGTGGCCCTCAAGACGGCAGCGGCACGCTGAGATATACTGCGGGCCTCTATAATTGCGGGGACTTGTGATGTCAGACAGCTTAGAACTCTGGTCGATGGATGAACTTTGTGACCATGCGTTTGCGATTTTTGAAGAACTGGCCAGTGAAAATCTGAGTGCTGAGGATTACGCGCTGTATCAGCAACATTATGAAAGCCGGGCTTATGTGGATTTAGTACCAGCCGGCGAAGACTGGCTGGAGCTGATTGGCGCTGAGCTTGACCCGGAGCTGCATCTCGAAGCGCTGATTGGCCTTGGCGGCACTGATGGCGCTGCTGACTTGGTGTTAGCGCGGATTTTGCTCAGCCGGGAAAAACACGACGCGCTGTGCCATGCCCAGTGGCGTGGGCAGTAACTGGCGTGGCTAATTTAGCTGCCAATAGCAAACCTGTCAGCGCCCAACTGATCCCAGCGTCTGAGCAGCTGGTGACGCAATGGGCCGGCGGTGAAACCCGCCAACTGGCGATAGCTCCGATTGGCTCGAGCGTCGCGGCGCGGGATTTTCACTGGCGTTTCAGCAGCGCAACAGTGCTGCAATCCGGCCCATTTACCGCATTTGACGGCTACCAGCGCTATCTGGCCATGCGCAGTGGTGCAGGACTCGAGCTGGCAGTCACTGCAGCGGGCGCGCCACAACACCGCATGCAGCTGAAAAGTCCGCAGCATCAGGCTGGTTTTGCCGGCGCTGCGTCAACTGCAGCAACACTGCTGGATGGCCCGGTACGTGACATCAATTTAATGCTGTCGGCCGGCCTGCAGGGTGGGCTGCGCGCGCTGCAACTGCAGGCAAATCAATCCGAGGTTTTGCAGACGGTCGCCACCGGCTGGTGGCTGATTTATGCCGACGGGCTGAGTCAAGGTGAGCAAATTCAAGTTCAAAGCGGGGCACAGCAGTTTTTGCTGGCGGCCGGCGATGTGCTGATCTTGCCTGATGCCAGCTGCACTTGCATCGCGACCGGCGATTGCGCTGCAGTCGCGGCCTGGATTGCGCTCATGCCGTAACGCCGGCAAGTATTGGCATCGGTGAAGCAAAATGTCTATCGGTGGCAAATTGTGCTGGTGCTGCACCGCTGTTTTTGGCAAGCTCGGCTTTTCTGCGTTACACAGAGGGCCGGTATGTTGCAGGTTGCTATGCTGAAGTCGTTGCAGCGGTTCGGTGATAAAGCCTCTGCCAGCGATGGCGGCTCCTTGTTGATTGGGTCGCTGATATGTTTATTGTTCACACTGTGGCCGCAACTTGCAGCGGCAAATCCAGATACGCTTGCGGTAAAACCAAGCATTCCTGTCGTCACAAATCCCAAGCTGCTGGCAGCTGATTTAGCGCTTTCACAGACCCACTTGCGGTTGACCGGCGAGGGCGATTTCAGACAATGGCAGCAACAGGTCAAAGCGCAGTTTCAAAGTGCTTTATTGTTACCTGCTGCAGACGCTGCCTCGATTGGCGCAGCAACTCAGATGAAAACTGCTGCCAACGCCGACTCTCATATCGAACAATGGCGGCTGCCGCTCTGGCAGCCACTGGATCTCTATCTGTATCGGCCGGCGCAGTTACGCGAGGGTGCGGTCAATGCCGTGATCCTGCTGCATGATCATGGCGCTGAATTTCGCATCGGCAAAGATAAATGGTTACCGCCGGGGCTCAGCGACCAGCCTGAGCTGGTCAGCCAGTGGCAACAAAAATATTTTGATGGTGTCGCTATTGCTGAACAGTTACGGGCACAAGGTTATCTGGTGTTGCTGGCTGATGCGCCGGGCTTTGGCGCGCGCGGGCCGCTGAAATACGCAGAACAACAGCAGCTGGCGGCAAACTTACAGGCGCAGGGCGTCAGTCTTGCCGGTCTGATGGCGCGTGAGGACGAAGCGGCGGCGGCTTTTTTAGCGCGGCAACCTGGCGTCAAGGGGATCGCTGCGGTCGGCTTTTCAATGGGCGGATTTCGCGCCTGGCAGCTGGCGGCTTTGTCGGCAGATGTTGATGCGGCGGTCAGTGTCGGCTGGTTTAACAGTTTGCAGTTTTTGCGTGAACCGAATAATAACTTCAGTCGCGGCCAGACCGCGTTTTACCTGATCCATCCGGGGCTTTACCGGCAGCTGGACTTGCCCGATATCGCCGCGCTCGGCGCGCCCAAACCGCTGTTATTGCTGCACGGCGACCAGGACCCTTTGATGCCACCAGCGCAAGTGAGTGCTGCGTTTCAACAGCTGAAAACCCACTACCAGCACTGTGGCGCCAAAGCGCCGGAATTAGTGACAGCGAAGGCACAAGGCCATCGTTTTGGCCATGTCCTCCAGCAACAGATGCTGCAGTGGCTGGCGCAGCTTCAGTTGCCGGCGACGGGTTGCAGTAATTGATCCAGCTGCCAGGCTAAGCGCACGGCAGCCTGCAGCAGACGGGTTTCAATCAGCGGGCCATCGCGGTCCAGTTCCGGCTGGCTGAATAACATCCCCGGCTTATAGCCCTGATAAACCCGGCGCGTTTGCGCCAGCGATTGCTGTGCCCAGTTAAGCATCTGTCCGCTTTGCCACTGCCGGACTGTGACCGGCCGCAGTGCCGCCAATTTGCTGGCTGCCAATTGCTGCTTGTCGGCATAACCGAGACTTTTCAGCATGGCCGTGTCCCAGATCCCATGCAAGTTCGACGGCTTACCAAAATAATAAACCGCGGTTTTATTGCCACCCTGATCGTCGGCATAACTGACATGCAGCGGCTGGTGCAGATCCGCAACAAAATGGCTGTAAAATAACAGCGCCTCGGCACGCTGCCGGTTTTGGCCGGGTTGTTTTAACAGCGCGGCATAATGCTTAAGCGCACTGAGTAAACAGCCCTTGGCGGCGCAGTCTGTCGGTTTCACCTGCGATTGCTGGCGCGGCACATTCAGATAGTGGAAGGGCGTGGTGAACTGATAGGCCGGCTCGCGCCGTGCTTCATCCGGCCAGACACAGCCCTGGGCCAACGTCTGTTCAGGCCCAAGCGCCAGCAACAGGTCAATCTGTTGCCGGGTGTCTGGTTTTACCAGCTGATAAGCCAGACTGCACACCTGTTGATGGCCAATACTGCCAAATGCCAACACTTTGCCGGGCAGCCACAACAGCATCAGCCCAATAAAAAGCCTCAGACGCATTATTCCTCCACCAGCTGGCGGACTGTCCATTGCACTGTTGGCCCCAGCAAGGGTGACAACTCGGCCAGTGCATCTTGCATGTCCGCGGCGAGGGTGTATGGCGGATTGATCACCAGCATGCCGCTGCCGGTCATGCCAAAACCGTCGCTGTCGGGCAGCGGACAGAGTTCAATCCGCAGTTGATTGCGGATGCCGGTGGCGACAATGGCATCAATCACCGCTTCAATACTGGCGCGTTCAATCACCGGGTACCAGATGGCAAAAGTGCCTTGTGGAAAGCGCTGTATGCCTTGCTGCAGGCCTTTCACCAAATCCTGATATTCGGTTTTCAGCTCATACGGCGGGTCAATTAACACCAGGCCACGTTTATGTAGTGGCGGCAGCATGGCGCGCAGGCCGGCATACGCGTCCATTTTTTTAATCCGGCAATGCCGGCGACCTTCGAACTGGGTTTGTAATAACGGAAAATCCGCCGGATGCAGTTCAGTCGCCTGAATGCTGTCACCGTCACGCAGCAGCAGCCGGGCAATGCCAGGAGAGCCGGGGTAAAACTGCAATTGACCGTCCGGGTTCAGCTGGCGCACCAGATCCAGATAGGTTTGTAATGCCGGATTGCGGGCCTGATAGCCAAACAATTTGCCGATGCCAGTCTGATATTCGCCGGTTTTTTGCGCCTGTGCGCTGTCGAGGCTATATAAACCCGCGCCGGCGTGGGTGTCGTGATAACAAAATGGTTTATCTTTTTTCTTTAAATACATCAGGATAGCAACTTCTACCAGATGCTTGACCAGGTCGGCGTGATTGCCGGCATGAAAACTGTGACGGTAACTGAGCATACATTTTCCGAAATGGTGCAAATGGGCGTCAGCTTACTGCAGCCAATCGCAAACTCAAGTCTTTCTTCGAAACCGCGCCGTTTTACGCTAAACTGACGGTTTTTCTGGCCTGCCCGCACACATCAGTGGTGCGCTGCCCGTCACCTACAGGATCTTCACCGTGGCCCATCCGCCGAAAAAACCAGCCAAATCTGCCGACAACCGCTCAGCCCGCAGCCGTGACGGTGCGCCATTGCTGCAAAAACCCTGGACAAAAGATGCGGAGAAAGCGGCCTCAACACGCCAGCACACTGGCCGCACAGAGGCCGCAGCCCGGTCGCAAAAGTCACCGTCGCCAGCCCGGCTGAAACAGCAAGGTCAACATGAAAGCCGGGTGTTGGGAGAAAATGCGTGCCGGGTCTGCTTTACGGAGCGGCCGGACGCTGTGATTAAAATGTACTTACACGCCGACTATGCGCCGCGTTTTGCCGATGTGATGAAATATCTGGCAGCACAAAAACGCGCTTATCACATCGTCGACAACGCCGAACTGGAAAAAATCAGCGGCAGTCAGCACCACGGTGGCGTCGTGCTGGTGGTGAAAAAGCGCGAAGCTCTGTCAGTCGCAAGCTATCTGACGCTGCACCGCAAAAAAACACAGGACTGCTTACTGGCGCTCGATGGTGTCGGTAATCCACATAACCTCGGCGCCATTGCCCGCGGCTGCGCGCATTTTGGTGTCAGCGGTATTATTCTGACCGCGCCGGAAGCGCTGCAATCCGGCGCTGCGGCGCGCACCGCCGAAGGCGGACTGGAATTTGTCGAAGCACTGCAAACCGACCATCTGCCGCTGGCATTAAAGCTGTGTAAAGAAGCCGGTTATACCTTAATTACCACTTCGAGCCATGCCGGGGTGTCTTTGTATCAAAGTAAGCTGCCAAAAAAAGTGGTGGTGGTATTTGGCGAGGAGATGCAGGGCGTATCCAAAGCCGTCGCCAACAGCGCGGAAATTGCGCTGCAAATTCCCGGCACCGGCAAGGTAGAATCGCTCAATGTCAGCGTAGCGGCGAGTCTTATCCTTGGGGAATGGTATCGCCAGCAGCAAGGTTGAAGCTGACAAGCGCTGCGCAGACAGCTATAACTGAATGAACTCCGCTGGCGGGCAGCGGGGTGCGTGTGCAGGAGTGGTTATGCTCGACCAAACAGCGCTGTTATTGCTGATTAAATCTTTTAAAGATCAACATATTGCTGCGGATGCTTTTTATCGTCAGCTGACTGAAACTATCACCAAGCAACTGCAATGCTCCAGAGCCAGCCTCTGGTTGTATTCGGATGCTTTGCTCAGTGAAATTATTGCGGTCGATTTATACGACAGTAACGAAGATGCGCATTATCAGGGCATTGCGTTGCATGAGGATGATTTTGCTCCTTATTTCGAAGCCATGCGCAACGATGGCGGTATCAACGCGCCAGATGCTGCGACACATCCGGCCACAAGTTGTTTTAACGCCGCCTATTTTGAGCCCAACGATATCCTGTCGTTGCTGGATGTCGGCATTCGTTACAACGGTCAGTTAGTCGGTGTATTTTGTTGTGAGCAGGTGGGGTCTGTGATGGAGTGGAATGCCAGTCAAATCGCGTTCCTGGAGCAGGCCGGCAAACTCATTACCTTTGCACTGAAACCTTTGCTGCAGGAAAAGTTCGCTGCATTGTTTTGAAAAGTGTTCTGAACAGTGTTGTTGCAGAAAATAAAACGGGGCGTTGGCCCCGTTTTGCTGTGGCTGTTATCGCTGTGAATTATTCGCGTTGTTTGTCATCGGGAACCGAGACCCGGCCTGAGATTTGCTGATAACTGAGTTCACCGGAACCGTCATCTTCAACAATCAGGCCACCGGCCTGGGCCACCCGGATATCGCCGGAGCCATCTTCCACTTTGACCGTGCCTTGTACCTGGCTGATGTCCGCATCGCCTGATCCGTCGGTCAGCGTCAGATCGCCAGCCACCTGCACGACACGGATATCGCCGGAACCATCATCGATACTGACATTGCCGCTGGCACCGGACAGCGATAAATTCCCGGAACCATCTTCAATGCTGACCTGACGGCCGCCGGTTACATGCAGATCGCCGGAGCCATCCTGGATCAGCAGATCCCCGGTCAAGTGCTCAACCCGGGTATCCCCCGAACCATCTTCCAGTTTCAGCGCAAAACGTTCCGGTACCCGCACCACTAAATCCACTGAAGCGTTGTTGATATAACCAAAAGAAACATTTTCTTTGTTACGGGCAATCAGCACTGCGGCGTCGCCTTTGGCCTCCAGCGTCAGTTCCAGTTGCTCGATATTGTCGAAACGGATGTGCGCTTCCACCTCAATGAGTTCGCGCCCTTTTTCACCAATGATCTGCAGATCACCGGCTTCGGTTTCGGCAACCAGTTGTTGCAGGTTCTTGGCATTGAGTTGTAACTGACGGTTTTGGGTATTCACTGATTCGTCGGCACCGACATGGATCACACAGGCATTTAACAGGGTCAGTGAACAAATGAAAGGTACTATTTTTTTCATGATGCGTCCTTTTGAATAAATGTGTTGGCAAACAAGCAAAGCTGATGCCATAAATATTTTTAATAAAATCAGTTATATAAAAGAACTGCATCATAAAGCTCTGCAACATTTCACTAAATGTTAGTCAAACTGATGATGGCTGGTCCCGGCTGATATACAGATAGTCGGCAGTTGCTGTTGATTGGTTTAAAGGCAAAACAACTAAACAGGCGTGGACGGATCAGAGCGTGGCGGATTGTTGCTGATAGCGGCGTAACAGGATATCCACCCGTTGCAGATAAGCGCGCGTCTCCGCATAGGGCGGTACACCACCGTGACGGCTGACGGCGCCTGGACCCGCATTATAGGCAGCCAGCGCCAGCCGTCGGTTGCCATTAAACTGTTGCAGTAAACTGGCAAGGTAAGCGCTGCCGGCCTGAATATTCTGCTGTGGCAACCAGACATTGCCAACGCCGAGTTCTGTGGCAGTTTCCGGCATCAGCTGCATCAAACCTTGCGCACCGGCTTTAGAGCGGGCTTTGGGATTAAACCCGGATTCTGCATGGATCACGGCACGGATCAGGCTGGGTTCCAGCTGATATTGCTGGGCGGCACGCAGAATTTCGTGCTGGTAATGCTGCAAAAACAGCGGGGTGGTATTGAAATTAATACTACTGCGCACGCCACAGGCAAAGCAGTCATAGCGCAGTACTTTAAACGGGCTGTCGGCGGGCGGTTTATCGCTGAAGGCGACCACGCCATTTTGTTGGGTGTATTGATAAACCTTGACCTGAGCGCCATAGAGCGGCAGACACAGCAGCAACAAGCAGGCCAGCGGGCCTGCTGTTCTTGCTGTTAGTTTTGTGGTCATCCGGCTTAGCGACGGAACGAGAACACAGAACGGAAACCGCCGCCTGCGGTGCTGCTGCGTTTTTCCGCGCGACGGCGCCGTAACCAGGAGTGCAGTTCCTGTTTCTTCGTTTCCAGCCAGTCGGCTTTGCTGGTCTGTGCTTCTGCGCCGCGGCGTTCAATTTCGTTGCGACGGAAAGCACAGAACTCGGTGTAGGCCTCAAAATCGTCGGCCAGTGATTGCACCACCAGCTCGATCATGATGGCATCATCAAGGAAACCCAGCACCGGCAGGTGGTCAGCAATTAAATCTTCTGGTTTGGTAAAATAGGCCAGTGCCGATAACACATCCAGCTTCTCTTCCTCAGTCAGGTCCCAGTCCTGGTCTTCAACCATTGCGACCAGTGTTTCGAGCTGCTTTAAACGTACTGCAACAAATTCTGGTACCTGATTCTGTACTTCACCCGCCAGAGCTTTCGCTGCGTTCAGGATCTCCTCACTACTGTGATGGCTGACCACTCGTTCGGTTTTTTGCATCAATTGACGGAAGTAATCTAAATCCTGCTCTTGCAGGTCAAAGCTGATGGTCAGTGCCATGGTCGTTCCCTTGTATTTTTTATCGGAGTTACAGTATAGAAAGCTGACATTACAGCGACAAGTAAAGTCAGCAGCGCTGATTATTGCGCTAAAAATTACATCAATTCAACAAAATAAATACGCGGATCCAGCGAGTTCTCAGTATGATAATTCCAAGCAGAACATAAGGATTTTCAGATGCAGAATCAAAAGGTTGGCCAAAATTTTTCTATCGGTGCTATGCAAGCGGCGCAACAGCAGGCTTTGCAGGTGCTACAGCAGCTGGCCGGGCAGCTGCAACCTGGAATGACCGAGCCGCAGGCCACAGCAATGGCCGAAGCGTTGTTACAGCAAGCAGGTGCCGAATGCCACTGGCATCCGCCAATTGTGCGGTTTGGCCGCAACACCGCGAAGATTTACAGTGAAGCCTCAGATCCGGCGGTGGTATTACAGGCCGATGATATCTTCTTTGTCGACATTGGTCCGGTATTTGCGGGCCATGAGGCTGATGTGGGCGCGACCTTTTGTCTGGGCACAAATCCCCGGCATCATGCTGTGCAGCAGGCCGTGCATCAGGTATTTGATCAGGTGGCGGCCTATTGGCGCAGCACTGGCTGCAGCGGTGCTGCGTTATATGAATTTGCCGCCACCGCTGCCGCGGCCCATCAGTTAGTGTTGAATCATCAGATCAAAGGCCACCGGGTCGGCGATTTTCCGCATAAGCTCTATGCCAGCGGTCAGTTAGCCGGTTGTGATGGTGAAGTTCGCAGCGGCATTTGGGTGCTGGAGATCCAGCTGCTTGATCCACAAAGTGGCTTTGGCGGTTTTGTCGAGCAGGTGCTGTTCTGACAGCTGCCGTAAAGGTATGAAGCTGTGCCGCAGCTATTGCTCCTGCGGTAAATTGATGCCACGAAAGCGTTGTATGCCCAGTTGTTGCATCAGCTGATACAGCTGCTGGCGCAGCTGCAGGTCCTGTGGCCGGTAGCGGCAGGCGCGCCGCAGCATTTTGGCGGCAGCCAGTAAGTCCGGAGTTTGCAGATAGCGGTGCGCCATTTGCTGATAGGCGTCGGCCCGCGCTTCTGCCGGATAAATCAGATCAAAGGCATGTTGATGCAGGCAGCCGGTAAACACCCGGTGGCAGTTATCCAGCATTTGTTGTAGCTGATTGTCAGCATAAAACAGTAAATCTGCCGCCAGCTGATGTTGCTGCAGGCTATGAAAAACCACTGCCGCGTGGCACAGCACGCTGGCGGATTGTGCCGGCCAGTCGGTGCCACGCAAATGATCCTGTAGCAGTTGCCAGGCCCGGTCGTCGCCGTCGCGGAACTGACTGATATGCGCGTCGAGCAGATGCATTGACAGGCTGTAACAGCCAGCCATTTTATCCTGGCGGATTTGCGACAATAGTTGTTCAAGTTGTTGAAATAGCGAGGGCTGCAGGGAAACTTCACAATGCTGCAGCTGCCAGAGCACGGCCCTGGCCTGGGCGATACTGAACTGGATATACAGGTCACCCCGTACGGCCAGCCGGCGTTTTCGCTCGATGAATTCCTGAGCGCGTTCTGTTTCTCCGGCCAGGATGAACACCAGATGTGTCAGCCGCACCACATGACTGGACATGCCGGCTGACGGAATTTTTTGCACCACCTGCAGCGCGGCGGCGTAGTCACGCTCCTGCAGGGCGAGATAAATCAGCCAGATCTCACGGCGTTGCGCATAGTGCGCCAGTTCTTCTGAACTGTCGGTCAGAAAAGCCCGGCAGGCCGTTAAATCGCCGCGTTCATAACGTACCCGGTACAAGGCCCACAGCGCCCAGCCTTGCTGTTCGGCGATGGGGGCTTTTAACAGCGGGATCACGGCGTCAAATTTGTGCAAATCCAGCAGCAGCTGGACGCGCAGACGCTGCAACACTGGTTCCAGGCCCGGTGGCAATGGCTGGCTCTGGGTATGCAACAGCAGTTTCAGACAATCAGCATAACGGCCAAGACCGGCCAGGGTCAGCAATGGCCGTAGTTGCGGACTGAAGTGCACATGCTGTTTTAATTCCTGATCCAGCGTTACCTTGTTAAAAGGCCGCTCCAGATAACTGATTTGATGGTATGGATATTCGATGGCGTATTGTGCCCGGTCATTTTGCTGCGCCATCAGCACCAGTCGGGTGCGGTTCGGCAAAATGCCGTGCCCGATCAACTGGTCGGCAATTTCACCGCCGGTCAGCTGGCTGTCGACGGCATAATCGAGAAATATGATGTCGGCGCTGACCGGAGTGTCCCGCGCCAGCAATTCGTCGATTTGCCGGGCGGTTTCAATCTTCCGGATCCCCAGGTTCAGCAGCATTTGTTTAAATAAATGCAATAGATCAGGGTCTGCTTCAATCAACAGCACCTGCAGGTCAAACAATTTGCTTAAATCGAGTTTAAATTGGCTCATGGGTGCGCTGATTACTACCGGAATGCCGGAAATTGCATGCTTAATCAAGATGTAACATTGAAGCAGCTTAGCCGCCAGATGTCTGACATGCAATCTGACGAAGAAAGCCGGCTGTTGAGCGGATTTGATTTTTTGGTGCAATTCCTATTGTGTTCTGACAGGCCAGGCCCCATCTCTTTGGCCTGAGGTCTGCCGTTGCACGCGGTGTCAGCGCCGAAGACGAATTAGTTTTTCAATCGTTTAAATTGATTAGATGAATTCATTTTATTCGTTATACGCAATTGTCACATTGGACTACTATGCTTGCAACGCCACAGCTTTTATAGACAAAGCATTGATATTAACCACAACATGGAGAACGACAAATGTCGATTATCAACAGCAAAATCAAGCCATTTAATGCTCAGGCTTTCCATCAGGGTAAATTTGTTTCTGTGTCTGATCAGGACCTGTTAGGCAAATGGTCTGTCGTTGTGTTCTACCCGGCTGACTTCACTTTCGTTTGCCCGACTGAATTAGGCGATCTGGCTGATTTCTATCCAAAATTCCAGGAAATCGGTGTGGAAGTGTACTCAGTGTCTACTGACACGCATTTCACGCACAAAGCCTGGCATGACGCTTCTGAAACCATCAAAAAAATCAACTACCCAATGGTAGCTGACCCAACAGGGACTATCACCCGTAACTTTGATGTGATGATCGAAGAAGAAGGTCTGGCCCTGCGCGGTACTTTCGTGATCAACCCGGAAGGTATCGTCAAAGTTGCTGAGATCCATGACCTGGGCATCGGCCGCAGTGCTTCAGAACTGTTCCGCAAGGTGCAGGCTGCGCAGTACGTGGCAAACCACGACGGCGAAGTATGTCCAGCGAAATGGACTCCGGGCGAGAAGACGCTGGCACCATCACTGGACCTGGTCGGTAAAATCTAATCCGGCCTCACTGATGCATTGAAGAAAACAGCCGGACTTTGTCCGGCTGTTTTGTTTTTGTCATCACAAAAAATCGCTTTTGCATATCAATCGATAAAACAAATTGAATGAATCCGTTTAATTCGTTTTATGAGATTGAATGTTTTGACTAAGATAGCTTTATCAAACAGAAACCCGGTTGCCGGTCAGCTAAAAAACGGGCAACACTCAGCATTCGCCATGAAGAGGAACTCAGCATGTTAGACAACAACTTAAAATCAGCATTACAAGGCTACCTGCAACACCTGAAGACGCCTGTGGAGCTGGCACTGGCTTATGATCAGAGCGAAAAAGGCCTGGAGTTAAAAGCACTGGTAGATGATATCGCCAGCGTGTCCGACCTGATTGTGGTGACCCAAAACCAAAATGCCGGCCGTGTGCCGTCGATGCAGGTGCGGTCGCAGGCCAAAGGCACAGTGATGACTTTTGCCGGTGTGCCGATGGGCCACGAATTTACTTCGCTGGTACTGGCACTGTTGCATTCAGGTGGCCATACCATCAAAGAAGAAGCCGCAGTGCTGGAACAGATCGCCGCGCTGCCTGGTGCTCTGAATTTTGAAGTCTATGTGTCGCTGAGCTGTCAGACCTGTCCGGAAGTGGTGCAGGCCCTGAATCTGTTGGCAGCGGTGAACCCCAATATCACCACCACGATGATCGATGGCGCCGTATTCCCACAGGAAGTGGCGGATCGCAACATCATGGCCGTACCAACAGTGTACTTAAACGGCGAGCAGTTCTCCCAAGGCGCCATCAGCCTTGGCAATATTCTGAACAAAGTGGACGCTTCGGCAGCAACGCGTCAGGCCGAAGCGCTGGCGAAGAAAAACAATTTTGATGTGCTGGTGGTTGGCGGTGGCCCGGCGGGCTCGGCGGCAGCGATTTACGCAGCGCGCAAAGGCCTGAACACCGGTGTGGTTGCAGAGCGTTTTGGTGGTCAGGTGGCTGATACTGTCGGGATCGAGAACTTTATTTCGGTGAAAGAAACCGAAGGGCCAAAGCTGGTGGCGAATTTAGAAGCCCATGTCCGTCACTATGACGTCGATATCATGCACAGCCAAAAAGCAGTGAAGTTGTCGCAAAACGAATTGTTTGAACTGGAACTGGCCAACGGTGCAGTGCTGAAAGCCAAAACCGTGATCCTGTCGACCGGCGCGCGCTGGAGAGAGATGAATGTGCCGGGCGAAAAAGAGTACCGCGGTCGTGGTGTGGCTTATTGCCCGCACTGTGACGGTCCGCTGTTTAAAGGCAAACGCGTGGCAGTGATCGGTGGTGGTAACTCGGGGATTGAAGCGGCGATTGACCTGGCCGGTATCGTAGAGCACGTCACAGTGCTGGAATTTGACAGCAAGCTGCGCGCTGATGCCGTGCTGGTGAAAAAGGCCCAGTCAATGGGCAATATCGACATCATGCTGAATGCGCAAAGTACTGAAGTGTTGGGTGATGGCAGCAAAGTGACCGGTATCAACTACACAGACCGCGTCAGCGGCGAAGCCAAACACGTGGCGCTGGCTGGTATTTTCGTGCAAATCGGTCTGGTGCCAAACACCGAATGGCTGCGTGGCACCCTGGAGCTGACCAATCGTGGTGAAATCATCGTCGACAGCCATGGCCAGACGTCGATGAAAGGGGTGTTTGCCGCCGGCGATGCGACCAATACGCCGTTTAAGCAAATCATCATTGCGATGGGATCTGGCGCGACGGCATCACTGGGGGCCTTTGATTACCTGATCCGCAACTCTTAAGTTGCCAGCACTTAAGTTGTCACCACTTTAGTCGTCAGCACTTTATTTGTAAGTAGTATCAGCAGCCAGCGTCATCGCTGGCTGCTTTATTCATCGGTCAGGCGGGAATTTGTAGGACGTGATGATTCTGTGCCTGCGCCGGCATCAACTGCCGCCACCAGCTGTGATGCAGAGCGGGGGCGAAGCTGAGTTGCGACAAATCGACCGCCGCGCCAAAAACCGGCGTCACCAGTTGTACCTGATAGGCCTCAGCGGCAACAGCTAACCGTTCCAGCGGCTCAAACCAGGCGTGCATGGCGAGGTCAAAACTGCTGTTGTGAATGGGCACCAGATAGGCGGCTTGTAAGTCGAGATGGGCGCGCAGGCTTTGTTCCGGTTGCATATGAATATCGGCCCAGAGTTCGTCGTAAGCGCCGGTTTCAATCATCGCTACATCTATCGGGCCAAAACGGCGGCCGATTTCGGCAAAACCGCGGAAATAACCACTGTCACCACTGAAAAACAGCCGTTTCTGGCTGGATTCAATCACATAAGATGCCCACAAGGTTTGGTTTTTGTCGTTTAAACCGCGGCCAGAAAAATGCTGTGCTGGCGTGGCATGTACGGTTAAACCGGCAAATGTCGTGTGTTGCCACCAGTCCAGCACAGTGATCATCTCGTTTGGTACACCAAAACGGCGTAAATGCGCATCGACGCCAAGCGGCACAATAAAACGTTTGGTTTTGCTGATTAACGCGCGCACCGCCTGTTTATCCAGATGATCATAATGATCGTGTGAGATCAATACGGCGGCAAGGGGCGGCAACTCATCCAGTTGCAGCGGCAGCGCATGAAAGCGTTTCGGCCCGAGCCACTGCAGCGGGGAGGCGCGTTTACTGAACACCGGGTCCAGCAGCAGATACTCACCGTCGAGACGCAACAACACAGAGCTGTGGCTGATTTTCAGCAGCAGATCATGGTTGCCGGATAAATCCGCCGCTTGCACTGGAATGGCCTGGCGCGGTGTTTTGTCCGCGACTCTTTGTGTCAGATAGCGCCAGATGATCTGGCCAAGCGCAGCACTGCCATCTTGTGTTTGGGCGGTATTATGAAATTTGCGGCGCACTGGTGCTGCGCTCTCAGGGCGAAGAGAAACACAAGTTTTGTCGGCGATACTCATCTTAGGTTCCTGCTGCTGGCGGTTGAGCATTAAAAGTAAACTACACGGTGTAGTTTAGTGTTAAAATGGCAAAAGTAAACTGCTTAGTGTAAAATTTTCTGCAAGAGTGTCAGGCAGTAGCTAAATGCAGTCGCGACAATAGCGTGGAAAAAGAGGGGCGTGATGGAACCTGTAGGTCGGTCAGCACAAAAACGTCAGGCGGTGATCAATGCTGCACTGGCCGAATTTAAAGACAAAGGTTTTGTCGGCGCCAGCATGGACGCCATTGCCGAGCGTGCACAGGTTTCCAAACGCACTGTGTATAACCACTTTGCCAGCAAAGAATTGTTGTTTAACGAAGTGACTAGCTCGTTCTGGGTGCAAACCAAACAAGCGGCCAGTCTGCAGTTTGATACCAGTCGCGATGTTGATGAGCAATTGCTGCAAATCGCCCGCTCGGTCTGGGCCGTGTACCAAAGTGAGACTTTGATTGAACAGGCGCGAATTGTGTTGGCGGAACTGATCCGCCAGCCAGAACTGGTCGAGCAGGCTTTAGCGCAGGTTAACGATCAGGAATGTGGTTTGTTGCCGTTTTTACACCAGGCGGTAGCGGCCGGTGCATTAAAAATCCCTGATATTAAAATTGCCGAAACCCAGTTCTGGGGCCTGATGAAAAGCTTCGCTTTCTGGCCGGCGGTGTTCCGCTTTCATGATTATTCGGCGCAATCCGAGCAGATACTGCACTGCAATGTGCAGATGTTTGTCCGCCAGTATCTGCCCGAGTAAAAACCGCTTTCAGGGTTCCAGGCTCAGCATGGGGTTTGGCGTGATTGCAGTCAGGTCCGGCAATGTAAACTGGGCCTGCAACTGGCGAAATAATGCCGGCCGATATTGTTGCAGCCGCTTTAATCGGGCCAGATGGGATGGCTCCAGAGACTCAGTTTCCTGCAGAATATAAAACAGCGCCGGGTGCAGTTGTTGCTGCAGGTAACTGGCATCCAAAGCCAAATCCAATGCGTCCGGGCCTATTGGATTCTGCTGCAGCGGCACTTTTGCGCTGAGCAATACACTCACAGCTTCAGCGCTGTCAGCAAAGGCCAGCGGGTATAAATTACGGCCTTTGCTATCGGCGATACTCAGGTCAAAACCGTTTTGCTGAAGCTCCTGCCAGTGTTTGCTGCCGTCATAACTGATCATGAGTTCAAGCTGACTGACCGCCAGGCCATTTGGCCAGTGCTTCGCCCATGCTGGTCGCATCGACAATGCAAGTAGTAAAGCCGCAGCTTGCTCTGGAGACGGATCTGCTGCGATGGCTTTGACAAAATCAGCTTCGTTGACCGGTACGTCATAAGACGTCAGCAATGCTATATCCTGCTGTTGCCAGTAAAACGCCAATAACGCCGGGTCAAGCTGATGCAACAGCGGTGGCAATTCGCCGGTACTATGTTGTTGCACCATCCTGTCCAGCTGGTTCACCACTTCGCTTTCCGACCACAAGCCTTGCGCGGTCAGTTCCGCATCCTGCCGGGCCTCGCAGGCTGTTTTGAATTGTTGCTGCTGTTGCTCCAGTTGCTGATATTGCTTAAGTAACGAACGCAGCGGTTCAGGTGCCGGCAGGCTTTGTAGCGGCACCAGCTGCTGTGCTTTGGCGAGGTTGATGAGGTCTTCGTCGTAGCTGATAAACCTTGGTTCACCCAGAGCCGCGACCTGCAGCAAAGCCTTGCCGTTTTTCGCGGTGTTCAGTTCCCCATGCAGCGGATAACCGAGATGTTGCAGGAATTGAATAGTCGCCTGTTGACGTTGCCGGCGCTCAGCGTCATCCCAGCCTTGTTTCCGCCATGTACTGCTAAAAGCAAGATCCATGGCACTAAACAGGCCATCCTGACGACTTGGCAGCACCTGATAACGCGCGAGCAGTGGCAGCAAGTCGTCTCTGAAGTGATAGACCGCCAGATCAGCCAGATTAAACAGGTTGTGCCGGCTTTGCAGATCATCGGTTTGTTGCAGGAGCTGCTCTAACTGTTGGGCGTTGAGGAGTTCACCAAGCAGCATACTGTAATCTGTGGGTAAAAAACGCAGACCAGTCAAAGCTTTGTCAAATTGGCGCTGTCGCAGAGCCAGCAACAGCAAGGTGGTTTTGGGCTGAAAATTATCCAACCGGCCAGAAGGTTCCAGATACACCAGTTCTATTTCAGCAGCGCTACGCAGATATTCAATTTTCTTTGCCGGTGCAAACCGTTTTAAACCGTCGAAAAAATCACTGTACGCCTTTTGCTGAAACACATGCGTTATCAAACTGCCTTGATAACGGCTCAGCGCGTCGAGCAATTCATACTGCAATTCAGCCTGGCGCTGGCTTGGTGCTTGGTCTTGCGCTGGGCGGTCGCGCAGCATCAGTAATAACTGCTCAGGACTGTCGCCTTGTTGCAGCCGGTCAAACAAATATTGCCGGATGGCTGCACGCTCAGGCGTTTTGTGCCAGTCCTCTGCTGGCAGCACTTGCAGGCAGGGAGATGCATGGTCCTTTAGCTGTGGTACTGACAACGAGTTTTTTGGCGATGGCGCAACAGCAGATCCTGCTGGCGCAGTGGGGGTGAAGTCCGGCGCTGACTCCTGAAGTGAAGCTGGCCAGAACAGATAACCGCAAGCGACGGTTCCTGTGATAACAGCAGCATACAGCGCTTTTTTATTCATCACGCAGGGTCAGCATCAAACGGGGTGGCGACAAAACAAGTTCAGCTATCGGCGTCGCTGTGCCCGCGACCTGACAACAGCAGAAGCGTGCTCCGAAACCTCTTGCCATTATTCGCGTCCCTGACTGACTCAGTTTCTTGCAGCCTATCAAGTTGCTGGCGGCACTGCAATTAGCGCCGTCAGCAGGTCTTGTTAGCGGCCGGGCATCGCTGCAGGCCTGATGCCGCGGGCATAGTGCTGAGCATTGCAACGCCCGTTGCCGGCGTTCATTTATGGCTGATGGCGTGCTTTTAGAATGCCAATCACATCATTGAGCTGCAGGTCTTGTGAGCGCAGCAGCACCAGCAAGTGAAAAATTAAATCGGCGGCTTCGTTTTTCAGCTCTTCACGGTCGCCGGCCATCGCCGCTAATGCGGATTCCACGCCTTCTTCACCGACTTTTTGCGCGATGCGTTTGACGCCGCGGGCGAACAAACTGGCGGTGTAGCTCGATTTTGGATCGGCATGCTGGCGACTCGCGATCACGTTTTCTAAATCAGTTAAAAAACTTAACACCGGCGCGTTACTTTGTGCATCATGCCAGCAGGTTTCGGTGCCAACATGGCAGGTTGGGCCGTCGGGCAGGGCGAGGGCGAGCAGGCTGTCGCGGTCGCAGTCGGCACTTAAACTTTGCAGCTGTAAAAAATGGCCTGAGCTTTCGCCTTTGGTCCAGAGCCGGTTTTTGCTGCGGCTGAAAAAGGTCACCCGGCCGGTTTGCAGCGTCACTGCCAGCGCTTCGCTGTTGGCAAAACCTTGCATCAGCACTTTGCCAGACACGGCGTGCTGCACTATTAACGGCAGTAACCCATCGGCCGGCCATTTTAATTGCTCCAGCTGATCGGGCAGTGGCGCATTCGCGTCTAACACAAAACTCATGGCCGGATCTCCACGTTGGCAGCAATCAAGGCTGCTTTTAAATCTGGAATGGCAATAATGCCTTTGTGAAATACTGAAGCGGCGAGGGCACCGTCGACATCGGCGTCGCGAAACACGTCGATAAAATGCTGCACAGCGCCGGCGCCGCCGGAAGCAATCAACGGCACCTGGCAATACTGGCGCACTAAAGATAACTGCGCCAAATCGTAACCCTGACGCACGCCGTCCTGATTCATGCAGTTCAGCACGATTTCACCGGCGCCACGGCGCTGCACTTCTTCCACCCAGTCGAGCAATAGCCAGCGGGTTTTCTGGCTGCGGGATTCATCGCCGGTGTATTGATAGACCTGATACTGGCCGGTGGTGGCGTCAAAATAACTGTCGATACCCACCACCACACACTGCTGGCCAAAAGCCGCGTTTAGTTCGCTAATCAGTTCCGGCCGCGCCAGTGCCGGGCTATTGACCGAAATTTTGTCGGCGCCAAGTTCAAGAATTTTACCGGCATCCGCCACCGATTTAATGCCGCCGGCGACACAAAACGGGATATCAATGACTTCGGCGATTTTTCGCACCCAGCTTTTGTCAACGACACGGCCGTCGCTGGAGGCGGTAATATCGTAAAACACCAGCTCGTCGGCGCCTTCCTCGGCGTAACGGGCGGCGAGCGGCACTATGTCACCAATGACTTCGTGATTGCGAAATTGCACGCCTTTCACCACGACGCCATCACGCACATCCAGACAAGGAATTAACCGTTTTGCCAGCATGCGATCGCCTCCTCAATGGTGAATTTACCTTCCAGCAGCGCACGGCCGAGGATCACCCCGGCCACCGGCGATGGCTGACCTGCTTGACCGCGTAAACTGCGGATATGGTCTAAGTTGCCAACACCGCCGGACGCCTGCCAGGCGATGCTGGGGTACTTGGCGGCAAGCTCCTGATACAACGCAACATTCGGCCCCTGTAAGGTGCCATCACGGCTGATGTCGGTACAGAGCACATGGCGCGCGCCGGCGTCCAGCATGCCATCGAGCACTTGCTCCAGCGTGATACCTGAGGCTTCGATCCAGCCGTGGCTTGGCAGGGTTTTTTCGCCTTGTTCGTTAATGGAGACATCAAGCGCTAAGACAATGCGCTCACCACCGTATTGCCGGAGCCACTGTTGCACCAGCGCGCTCTCACGGATGGCTAACGAACCAATTACCACCCGGCTGGCGCCGGCTTCTAACAAAGTGACTAAATCGGCTTCGCTACGCACACCGCCACCAACCTGCACCGGCAGCGGGCTTTGTTGCATCAGTTCGCGCAGCAGTACCGTCTGGCGCTGGCTGGCATCTTTGGCGCCGGACAAATCAACCAGATGTAACACACCGGCGCCGGCCGCAGCGTAGCGATCGCGCAGTTCAAAAGGCGTTTGGCTGTAGTGGGTGGTCTGGTCATAACTGCCCTGATACAGGCGCACGGTCTGACCATCAATTAAATCTATTGCCGGGATTATCATTGTTGTTCCTGTACTCAGTCTGGCGCGCGCAGCGTTTGCGCGTCCAGCTGTAAGAAATTCTGCAGAAGGCGGGCACCGACTTTGCCGGAGCGCTCCGGGTGAAACTGCATGCCAAGGAAATTGCGCCGGCCAATCACGGCGGCAAAAAGGCTACCGTAGTCGCAGCTGGCGAGCATATGAGATGACGGCTGCACGGCAAAACTATGCACAAAGTAGACATAGTCTGCTGCGGTGATGCCAGCTAGCAGCGGGTGCGTTGGGCTTTCTACCTGCAGCGTGTTCCAGCCCATATGCGGCAGACGCAGGCCTTTGGCTTCGAGCGGTGCGACCTGACCCGGAATTAACCCGAGGCAAGTCACATCGCCTTCGGCCGAGTGTTCAGTCAGCAGCTGCATGCCGAGACAAATGCCGAGTACCGGCTGCGTCAGTTGCTGCAACGTCTCACGCAGGCCTTTGGCGTCAATATTGGCCATCGCTTGTTTTGCCGTGCCCACACCGGGAATAATCACTTTGTCTGCAGCGCGGATCACGGCCGGATCGGCACTGATCTGCACCTCGGCGCCGAGGCGCTGCACTGCGCAGAGCACCGAAGTGATATTGGCGCAGCCGGTATCGACAATAACGAGTTGCGATTTAGTTGCTTGCAAAGTCATGTCAGAGCACACCTTTACTGCTTGGCAGCGCATCGCCGGATTTTAAAATCGCCTGGCCCAGCGCCCGGCCAAAGGCTTTAAACAAGCCTTCCACCATGTGATGTGTATTGCCCGGTGACACCGATAAATGCAGCGTCATCAGCATGGCATCACACAGGCTTCTGAAAAAATGTTCGACCATTTCCAGATTCAGCTCGCCAACTTTACCGGCACCGAGCGCGGCGTCAAATTTCAGCAGTGGCCGGCCGGATAAATCCAGCACCGCTTCGGCGCGGCATTCGTCCATCGGCAGCACAAAACCAAAGCGGTTAATGCCGCGTTTGTCGCCGATGGCTTGTTTCAGCGCCTGACCGAGCGCCAGCGCGGCGTCTTCCACACTATGGTGGTCATCGATGTGTAAATCGCCGGTCACGGACAGCTGCAGTGAAAAACCGCCGTGAGTGGCGATCTGGTCGAGCATATGGTCAAAAAAGCCAATGCCGGTGCTGATTTGATTGCCGCCTTTGCGATCCAAATCCAGCTGCACGCTGATATCGGTTTCGCGGGTGGTTCGGCGTACTGAACCGGTCCGGCCGCGGCTTAACAGCTGACGGGTGATTTCGGCCCAGCCGAGTGTGGCGCGGTCGTAGCGAAACGACGGCAAGCCCATGTTTTCTGCCAGTTGCACGTCGGTCAGACGGTCACCAATGACATAAGAGCGGGTAAAATCGATGCGGCCTTGTTGCAGGTAATCTTTCACCAGACCGAGTTTTGGTTTACGGCAGCTGCAGTTGTCGCGTTCAAAGTGCGGGCAAATCAGTACGTCGTCAAAACGGATGCCTTGTGACTCCAGCAGTTGCATCATTTTTGCGTGCGGCGCATCAAAAGTCGGGCGCGGGAAACTGTCGGTGCCGAGGCCGTCCTGGTTGGTCACCATCACCAGGCGAAAACCGGCGTCCTGCAATTTCAGCAAAGCGGGCACCAGGTCTGGCTCATACGCCAGCTTTTCTAACGAATCCAGTTGTTTATCAATTGGTGGTTCTTCCACCATAGTGCCGTCACGGTCGATAAATAAAATAGGCTGTCCGGCCATTATTGTTCCCCTGTACTGCCTGCGCTTTGCTGCGCACAAAAAGTGGTGATTGCCTGTTCCAGTAAAGCCATTTCCGCCGGGCTGCCAATCGATACTCGCACGACCTGCGGGCAACCTAAGCGCTCTAAACCCAGCTGACTGGATTGGTTGCGGATCAAAATCCCTTGTGAAGCGATACCGCTGACCCAGGCGGCGGCGTCATCAACCCCCAGCAACACATAGTTGGCGTTGGAATTAAACACCCGGCGCACCTGCGGCAAACTGCCGGCAAAACGGCAAAAGGCAGCGCGCAGTTCGTTGATGGTTTGGACGCTTGTGCGCATCCGTTGCTGGCCAGTAGCAGACAACGCCTGAGTCGCAATCTCAGCAACAGGCGCGGCGATTGGATAGGGCGCGATCATTTTTTTCAGCGCGCCAATAACTTCCGGAGCTGCCAGTGTAAAACCACAGCGTAAACCCGCGAGCGCAAAGGCTTTGGATAACGTGCGCAGGATCACTAAATTCGGGAACTGCGCCAATAAATCCACGGTGGACGCAGCTGCCACAAATTCGATATAGGCTTCGTCCACCACCACCAAAGCGCTGTCCCGGTAGAATTCCAGCAGCTCAATAATTTGCTCGCGTGGGATCAAATCACCGGTTGGATTGTTTGGGCTACAGATAAACACCAGCTTGGTGTTGCTGCTTTGTTTGATGGCCGGCAAGTCCAGTGTCAGCTCTGCGGTTAACGGCACCACAGTGCGGCCGACCTGATTACTTTGTGCACTGATGGCATACATGCCATAGGTCGGCGGGCAAATCACGATGTTATCGCGGCCCGGTTCGCAGAAGCTGCGAATAAGCAGCTCAATGCCTTCATCGGCACCGCGGCTGACCAGCACTTGTTCTGAAGTAACGCCGGCATAATCGGCATAAGCGGCGATCAGCGCAGGCGGCTGGCAATCCGGATAACGGTTAAAACTGCCAGTTAACTGATATTCCGGCGCTAAGGCGTTTTCGTTGGCGTTCAGCCAAACCGAACCGCCGGACATCGACAAGCGCGCTGAGGCATACGGCACCAGCGCTTTGACGCTTTCGCGGGCTAAATTACTGATACTGCTCATTTATCTTTCTCTTGCGGAATAGGGGTGAATTCATCCTGCTGCTGCCGTTTTTTACTCAGGCTTTTCAGCCGTAAACTGACGGCATTGGCGTGGGCGTTTAAGCTCTCGGCGGTTGCCAACGTGACAATAGCCGGGCCAATCGCCTGCAAGCCTTTGCTGCTCAGCGTCTGCACTGTGTAACGCCGGTAAAAATCGAGCAAAGACAAACTGCTGTGATTGCGGCTGTAGCCGTAAGTTGGCAACACATGGTTGGTGCCGCTGGCGTAATCACCGGCCGATTCCGGCGTCCAGGGCCCAACAAAAATGCTGGCGGCATTTTTCAGCTGCGGCAGTAACTTGTCGTCTTGTGCGGTCTGGATAATCAAGTGTTCCGGCGCGTATTGGTTTGACACCAAAGCAGCTTCGGCCAAATCCGCCACCAGAATAAGCCGGCTGTGATCCAGCGCTTTTTTCGCGATGATGGCACGCGGCAGCGCCATCAACTGGTCTTCCAGCTTCGCCATCGTATCTTTTAACAGTTTTTCGCTGGGGCTAATCAGCACCACTTGCGAATCCATACCGTGCTCGGCCTGCGACAACAAATCGGCGGCCACAAAAGCCGGATCTGCCGTTTCGTCAGCAATGACCAGCACCTCTGAGGGGCCGGCCGGCATATCAATCGCCGCGCCTTGGGCGTCGCGCGCTACTTGCTGTTTGGCTTCGGTGACAAAGCGATTACCTGGGCCAAAAATTTTATCGACTTTGGCGATAGTGGCAGTGCCGTAGGCCAGCGCGGCAATGGCCTGAGCGCCACCGACGGTGTAAATCTCGCGGATACCACAGAGCTGGGCGGCGTACACAATTTCCGGTGCGATATCCGATGCCAGCGGTGCGCCCGGTGGGGTGACCAGCACCACACGGCGGCAACCGGCCAGTTGTGCCGGTACACCCAGCATCAGCACTGTCGATGGCAGCGGCGCACTGCCGCCGGGGATGTATAAACCGACGGCGTCGAGCGCAGCATATTTCAGCTCACAGACCACACCTGGTGTAGTTTCGACCACTAAATCCTGCGGTTTTTGCGCCGCGTGGAATTTGCGGATATTGCTGTAGGCCAGCTCAATGGCGGCGCGGCGTTCGTCACTCAGTTTGCCGAGCAACAATTGTTGCTGCACCAGACTCAGTTCCAGCTGGTTGTTGTCGATGTTGTCGAACTTCTGGCTGTAAAACTTCAGCGCTTTGTCGCCGGTGTTACGCACCGCCTTGATAATGCCGCTGACTTGCTCCGGCAGTTCTTCGGCATTTTTTAGTTTGGGCCGGCTCAACACACGGTCTTTGCCGGCATCGTCCAGGTCGGCCCAACGGCTGATACGGATCTCGAGCATGACTTACTCCATCATTTTTTCGATCGGTAACACCAGTATAGAACTGGCGCCCAAAGCCTTGAGCTGTTCCATCGTTTCCCAGAACAAAGTTTCGCTGCTGACTACGTGTAACGCGACCAAATCTTCATTGCCGGCTAAAGGTAATAAAGTTGGATTTTCGGCACCGGGCAGCAGCGCAATCACATCGGCGAGGCGAGCGCGTGGCGCGTGCAGCATGATGTATTTACTTTCATTGGCCTGCATCACACCCTGAATACGCGGCATTAATTTGGAGATGAGCTTCAACTGTTTGTCGTCAGCGAGATCTCGGCGCTGAATAAGCACCGCTTTGGAGCGGTAAATCACTTCGACTTCTTTTAAGCCATTGGCTTCAAGCGTGGCGCCGGTCGACACCAAATCACAAATGGCATCAGCCAGGCCAGCGCGCGGCGCCACTTCGACTGAGCCTTTTAAATTGACGATGCGGCAATTCACACCATTTTGTTTCAGATACCGGTTCAGCAAACGCGGGTAAGTGGTGGCGATAGTGCGGCCTTGTAAATCCTGGATTGACTGGTAATTTTCTTCCTGCGGCACCGCAATCGACAGGCGGCAGCCGCCGAAATCAAGGCGGGCTAATACGGTGTAGTCGTAGCTTTCGTTGTCAAGCTGGCGTTGCAGCGACATTTCTTCCAGCACGTTTTCACCGACAATCCCCAAATCACAGACACCATCCATCACCAGACCCGGGATGTCGTCATCGCGCACCCGCAGTAAATCGATGTCCATATTCTCGACATGCGCAATCAGCCGTTGTTCGCGCAGGTTGATTTTCAGGCCGCAGCTGGTCAGCAGGGCCTGGGTGTCCTGTGACAGACGACCGGATTTTTGCATGGCGATACGCAGTTTTTTGCTTTCGATTAACGCGGACATCGGTATTTCCTCTGATTTAAACTCTAAAAACAACAGCCCCGGATCTCTCCGGGGCTGTTGTTGAACACTGTGCACACCGGAGCTATCAGTCATAGCCACCGGCCTCTCAGGCATGGCTAGGAGAGCGGATGATGATGATGGTGCAATGTGGTCATGAATAACATAGTGTAAAAGTTCCGGCTGCAGACGCTGCGGTCTGTTGGCGTTTAGTTGTATACAACTTAAAGTTTTTTTTTCGTGTCTGCAAGCACTGAGTGTAAGAAAGTGAAGTTGTGTAGATAGCTTGGTTTTAGTTTAAATTATTGATATTAAATGTTTTGTTATTTTATCTTTGAGAGGTTGCGAATAAAAAATTTAATTTCGCGGCCAGAGTTAAATTGAAAATAAGATTAAAAAATAACCAAGATGTATAGTTTTGTTTGTGTGGCAAAATTTGGCAACTGCAGCTTTAGTCATCTGGCAAACGGCCGATAGCAGCAGTAACAGCTGGGGTTTCCGCTGCATTTTTCTGACGAGGACCTGTGATGGACGCGATTTTTCCTTATCTGGTGCGCCGCACGCCGGCGGCAGAGCCGTCGCAGCGGTTGATTGAACCTGTGACAAAATACACCCGTTTTAGTCCGGACGAACATGGCCATCATCACGAAATCTGGCAATACCGCATCAGCGAGCGCCATGAGCAATCGCGTCAGCAGCAACAACACCCACAACAGCAACCACAGCAACAGCCGCAGCAAGCAGCGCCGGCCGAACCTCAGTATTTACCCACCAGCCACGCGGTGACACCTGAAGCTGAGCAACATGCCGATGCGGAGGGCCATCTCGATATTTACGTGTAATCAGCCAGACACAACGCGAAGTGTTTGGACCCCATCCACCGCCTTTGGCATAATGCCGCTTTTGCCCGAAGCCGCGGAGTCAGCTTGTTAATTGCTTTTTTATCGCCATGTTTCTGTCATGCGCTGACGTATCCGGTTCACGGAGCTGCTGATGCAGGCTGAAGTCAAAGCGGCCTTTGGCCCGGGCGGCGCGCTGGAGAAAGCCATCAGCGGTTTTCGCTCACGCGAAGCGCAACTCGAAATGGCCAGTGCAGTCTGCGACAGCATCCGCGACGGCAAGGCCTTAGTGGTCGAAGCGGGCACCGGCACCGGCAAAACTTACGCGTATTTAGTGCCGGCGCTACTCAGCGGTAAAAAAGTCATTTTGTCGACCGGTACCAAAAATCTGCAGGAACAGCTGTATTTACGCGATTTACCGCGTATTCAGTCCGCCTTGGCGCAGCCAGTGGCGACCGCGTTATTAAAAGGCCGCAGCAACTATTTATGCACTTTCCGCCTGACGCAGCATTATCAGCACGTGCCGGTGCAGGACGCTGCGCTTATTCAGGATTTAAGCCTGATCAAAAAATGGTCGAGTGAGACCCAAAGCGGTGATATCGGTGAGCTGACCTATATCGCCGAAGATTCCAAAGCGCTGCCTTATGTCACCAGCACCACCGACAATTGCCTAGGTAAAGATTGTCCGGATTATGAAGAGTGTTATTTACTCAAAGCGCGCAAAAAGGCGATGAATGCCGATTTAGTTGTGGTCAACCATCACCTTTTTTTCGCCGATATGGCGCTCAAAGACACCGGTTTTGGCGAATTGCTGCCGACTATGGATGTGGTGATTTTTGACGAAGCGCACCAAATTCCTGATATCGCCAGCGATTATTTTGGCGAAACTTTTTCCAGTTCGGTGCTGTTAGATCTATGCCGTGATATCGAAATCGCCTGTAAAACCGAGCTGCGCGACCATCCGCAGCTGGCGAAAACGGCGGAAAAGCTGGCCAGCCTGACCAAAGACTGGCGTTTGCTGTTGCCGGAAGACCCGCAAAAAGGCAACTGGCGTGATTTGTTCCAAAAAGCTGAGCAAAAAGTGGCGTTAAGCCGCATCAGCGACGTGATGCAGATGTTGTATCAGGTGCTCAAGGGCAGCCTGGGCCGTTCGGATTTAGTCGACAGTTGTTACGAGCGGCTGGCGTTGTTGCGCAACCGGCTGGAAAAATTACTGGATGTCGATAAAACCGGCATCAGTTTCTGGTTTGATACCAGTAAACGGCATATCAGTTTGCATTACACGCCGTTGTCGATTGCCGATAAGTTTCAGGAATTGGTGTTTGACCAGCCGCGCTGCTGGGTGTTTACCTCAGCAACTTTGTCGGTCGACGGCGGTTTTGACCATTTCACCCGCCAGATGGGGTTAGGCGCGGCGCGCACGCTGCAGCTCGACAGCCCCTTTGACTATCCGAATCAGGCGATGTTACTGGTGCCGCGTTATTTGCCAGAGCCGACCGATGCGAAAATGGCGCAGGCGTTATTGCAGCTGGCGGTGCCTTTGATTGAAGCCAATGAAGGCCGTTGTTTTTTCCTCTTTACCAGCCATCGTATGCTGCAGTGGATGGCACAGCAGCTGCCGGACTATATCCGTCTGCCGGTCTTGGTGCAGGGCAGTACCAGTAAACGCGTATTGCTGGAGCAGTTTGTCCAGCTCAAACACGCCGTATTACTCGGCACCGGTTCGTTCTGGGAAGGTGTTGATGTGCGTGGTGATACGTTAAGTCTGGTGATTATCGACAAACTGCCGTTTGCCTCGCCAGATGAGCCGCTGCTGCAGGCGCGTAGTGAAGATGCGCGCCTGGCCGGACAAGACCCTTTTGCCGTGGTGCAGCTGCCACAGGCGGTCATCACGCTCAAACAAGGCGTGGGCCGGCTGATCCGCGATGTGTCCGACCGCGGTGTGCTGGTGATTGCCGATAACCGCCTGGTCAGCCGGCCATATGGCGAAGTATTTTTAAAATCGCTGCCGCCGATGCGCCGCAGCCGCAGCCCGCAAGCTGCAATTGAATTTTTAACGGCGATCCACGCGAAAAGTGGGGCTGAGCCGTCCAAAGCATAACAGGAGCTTGATGTGAAATTACTGGCGCTGGATACCTCCACCGAAGCCTGTTCTGTGGCGCTGCAATATGACGGGCAAAAGCTGACGCTGGACGAAGTCTGTCCGCAGCAACACAGCAAACGCATTCTTCCTATGGTGCAGCAGTTGTTAGCCGAATCAGGCCTTGGGCTAAATCAGCTCGACGGCATTGTATTTGGCCGCGGCCCCGGCAGTTTTACCGGAGTGCGGATTGGTGTTGGCGTGACCCAAGGCCTGGCTTTTGGTGCTGATTTGCCAGTGTTTGGCGTCTCGACTTTACAGGCGATGGCGCAGGCTGCAGTGCGGCTGCATCAGGCTAGCCAGGTGATTGCGGCCATTGATGCCCGGATGGCGGAAGTCTATCTGGCGTTGTATCAGCAAGGCGCCGATGGCCTGATGCAACCGCTGTGTGACGAGCTGGCACGCAAGCCGGCGGAGTTGCCGCCCCTGACCTTAGCTGGCGACATTTGCGCGGTTGGCACTGGCCTTGTCACTTATCGCGACGCGTTTTTGCAGTGGGCCTCTGGCACACAGTTGCAAATCAGCGAGCAGGTATTATTGCCGTCGGCACAGGATATGCTGACGCTGGCGGTTCCAGCCTGGCAACAACAGTTGTTTGTGGCGGCCGAACTGGCTGAACCTGTCTATGTCCGCGATGAAGTGACCTGGCAAAAACTGCCGGGGCGTTAAGCGGCTTTCATGTTGCCAAAACGATAAAAAGCGGCAATTTTTTGCCGCTTTTTATTCTCCCTGTAAGCCTTGCCGCACAAGGCCTGCAGCCATTTTTGCTGAAGGCTTGGCAACGGGCATTTTCTGGTTATAATGCCAGATAATAGTGGGTGTTTTTCAGCCGGAATTTGTTATGTCAGTGACGTTCAGTCAGGATCTCAATCGCACCAGTGGCCCGCGTCAGGTCAATGGCGGCGTGGGTCCGCGCGCACTGAAAGACGCCACGCAAAGTCCGTCACAAAGTTCCTCGCAAAGTACCCAAAACGCCACGCCGCAAGGGCAGGGGGTTAAAAGTTCGGCTGAAGTGATGGCGTTGCTCGACACTGAGCAGTTGAATCGCGCCAGCTATGATGTACCGGACCAGCGTCAGCAAAAAGCCATCTCCGCCTATCAATCTTTTGCCAGTCAGGATAAACGCGAGCAACTGCAGCAAATGTTTGCTGTAGACCTTTACGCCTGAGCCAGCCTGCCGGTCGAATTTATTTTCCCTGTGATCTCCTCTTTGGCTTTTTAACACCTGCATCAATCCAACTAACGCCTGCCGTCGTAACTGATCCCAACGACCACACACGGGATTTGTGATGCAGACCCAATCTGTTTGTTTAATTACCGGCGCGAGTTCTGGCCTTGGCCGGGCACTGGCGTTGCAGTTTGCCCGCAGTGGCTGGCAAGTGGTGGCTTTGGCGCGCAGTCAGGTGCTGCTGGAGCAGCTTAGACTGGAGCATGCCGGTATTGATATTTTGCCGGTCGATTTAACCGACAGCGCGCAGCTTCATGCCGCGACGGCGGAGTTATCGGCCCGTTATGGCAGGCTTGATCAGGTCATTCTGAACGCCGGCACTTGTGAATATGTCGATGCTGAAGATTTAAATCTTGGCGCATTCGAGCGCACATTTAATCTCAATGTGCTGGCCGTGGTGGCTTGTACCAAAGCCTGGTTACCCTTGTTGCAGCGTAGCAGCACACCGCGGCTGGCCATTGTCAGCAGTCTGGCGCACTTATTTCCGTTTGGCCGGGCTGAAGCCTATGGCGCCAGTAAAGCCGCCATCAGTTATTTCGCTGATAGTCTGCGCGTTGATTTAGCCCATACGCCCATTCAGGTCTGCCTGGTTGAACCGGGTTTTGTCGACACGCCACTGACGCAAAAAAATGATTTTCCGATGCCGTTTTTGCTCAGCAGCACCGATGCTGCCAGCCGGATTTACCGGGCGCTGGCGCTTGGCAGCGTACGTTTGCAGTTTCCCCGCCGGCTGACCTGGAGCCTGAAGCTGCTGAATTTGCTGCCATATCGGCTGCGGCAACAGCTGGCGGCGCGGATGGCGCGTCAGGCACAAGCGCAGTCTCAGGCGGAGTCATCAAAATGAACAGCTTTTTACAGTCATGGCTGAGGGTTGATAGCCCCGGCTGGCGCCAGCTGCTGCTGTTTAAAGCCGGCTGGTTTGGTCTGGTGCTGCAGCCGAAATACAGTGCGGCAGTGGTGCTGCTGGTGTTGCTTTGGTTATTGATGCAGCTCAAACCGGCGCAGCGTCTGACTTTATTTACGCTGTGGGTCTCAGGTTTGTTGCTCGATACGCTGTTGCTGATGGGCGGTGTATTTCAGTTTGATACGGTCTGGTTGCCATTTTGGCTGGTGCTGCTGTGGGGCTGGTTCAGCCTGTTCTGGCTGCTGGTGTTTTCGCCGTTTTTACAGCGCTCACTCGGCGTGGCTTTATTTGGTTTGCTTGGCGGCCCGATGGCGTACTGGGGCGGCGCGCAGCTCAGTGGCAGTTTACAGATCATGGTTGAGGCGGAGTTCTGGCTGATTTTGGCGCCAGCCTGGGCGGCCTTGTTGTTGTGGGCCCGCCATGCGGAGCGCTGGTGGTGGCAACGGCGCAAAGGAGGGGGGAATGCGCATGTATAGATTAATCAATGCCTGCGTGCTGAGCGCTTTGTTGGCCACGCCACTGCAAGCGAATGAGGCGCCACCTGCCACTGCACTCAAAACGGTCGGCGAAGGCCAGTTCAGTTATCTGTTTTGGGATCTGTATCAGGCGCGGCTGGCAACCAGCGACGGAAAGTTTTTCAGTTATCAGCAGAACAAACCGCTGTTGCTGGAATTAACCTATCAACGCGACATCAGCAAAGCCGATTTTGTTGAAGCGACACTGGATCAGTGGAAAGCCCAACAAGGCAGCCTGCAGCAACGTCATCGCGACTGGGCGGCGCAATTGGACAAGCTGTGGCGTGACGTGAAAAAAGGCGACCGGCTGGCCTGTTTACTGCGCGCAGACGGCCTGGTGGAATTCAGTTTTAACGGCCAACCGCTTGGTGTCGTTGAAGACTCTGCCTTTGCTGCCGAGTTTTTGGATATCTGGTTGGGGGAAAAAACCACCGCGCCCAAGCTGCGGGTGGCGTTGCTCGGACAAAATAAAAACGGCAGCTAAGGCTGCCGTTTTTATCATTCATTCGCAAGTTGTTGCTACTTTTTCTCAATAAAATTCAGCAGCTTGCTGGCAATCGCTGTGTTGTCCTGGAAGCCGGCAAATTGTTGTGCGTCTTTGCCATAAGCCAGCACCGGCACGTCAATGGCGGTGTGGGCGCCGCTGGTCCAGCCGGTGTTGGAGTATTTATCGATGAGCTTCTTCACCTGTTTGGCTAAAGGCTCGAGTAAATCCGCTTCAGCTTCCAACACGTCGGCTTCTTTGCTCCAGTCTTTGTTTGCATAAACCGGCGCCAGTTGATTGATTTGTTGGCTAAGCGTCTGCCATTCGCTGTCGGTTAATTTCAAACCAGTTTGCGCGGCCCAGACTTGTTGCTGTTCTGCTGTTTTGGCTTTGACCAGTGATTTGGCCAGCACCGGACCGCTTTGTTTCACCGCTTTAATCACATCGCGGTTCCAGGCGTAAATGCCGTTGGCGCCGAGTGACAGCCCGCCGGTTTCATGGTCGGCGGTGATCACCAATAAGGTATCCGGATTGGCGTCAACAAAGGCTTTCGCTACTTTAATGGCATTGCCAAAATCATGCATTTCTGCCATCGCACAGGCGACGTCATTGGCATGACCACACCAGTCAATCTGGCTGCCTTCAATCATCACAACAAAACCTTTGTCTGAGCTATTCAGCAACTTCAGCGCTTTTTCCGTCATCTGAACCAGCGGCTGTTGCACCGGATTGTCCAGCGTGCTCGGGAAACCAACAGGGGCTAACAGAGCCAGCGCCGGTAAAGATTTGATGTTGTTAAAGTCCTGCCAGCTGTTGGCATATTGATAACCGGCTTGCTTGAACTGTTTGGCGAGGTTGCGATCTTTACGCTCAAAATAGCTGGTGCCGCCGCCAAACATTAAATCGGCGACAAATTTACCATCCACTTTATTATCAAAATAGTCGTTGGCGATTTCGTCATAGGCTTTGCGGGTTTTGTTGTGGGCAATAAACGCGGCCGGCGTGGCGTGGTTGATTTGCGCCGTGGCGACAACGCCGGTCAATTTGCCCTGATGTTTGGCAATTTCCAGCATAGTGGTCAGTTTATGGTGGTCGTGGTCAACGGAAATGGCGCCGTTGTAACTTTTATGCCGGGTCGACAGCGCGGTCGCGCCGGCGGCAGAATCGGTGACGATAGTGTCGTCATCCGGGTAAGTGGTGGCAACACCAACCCACAGTTCGTCAAAAATGGTCGCTTCCACGGCTTTGGTTGCCGGGTCGTCCATGTAATAGCGGTAAGCAGACAAATATGCCGGGCCCATACCGTCGCCAATCATGTAGATGATGTTTTTTGGAGCCGCCATTGCTGAGGCAGGCAACAGCGCGGCCAGCACCGCCAGAGAAGTTTTTGTCATATCAGTCCGCCAAAAGTTGGGAGATTAAAATCAGCAATTGCTGAAGCAGCGCTATTGTAGGGGCGCAGCACGGGTTCAGACAATAACTGCGATTAGCGTGAGTCTGAATGCGGCAGATGACAAATATATGACCAGCAAGAACTTTGTGACGGCTCTTGCGTGGCGCAGGTGTCTGACTTATTGTGCTATGACGAAAATAATATCAATACTGCAACTTTGTGCGCCGTGCGGCAGTCGTATCTGTGCTGGTTGCAGAAACAGTGCAGGCAGCGGCAGGGCAAGGCGGTAAGCAGCGCTTTGCCGTAGTAGTAAAAAAGCTGCGACAGGTCGCAGCGGTATTCAAGGATCTGACGTCGTATGAAAATTATCCCGATCCTCTTCAGCTCGTTGTTAGTGCTCGGTGGCTGTGCCAGCTATCCGGAACCGGTGCGGGTGGCCGATGAAACCGCGCTGGTCAGCTTTCCCGCTACTGTGAAAGCGGGTCTGACGCAGGGCCCGGCGCGCTGGAGTGGTGTGATTGCGAAAGTGCAGAACAACAGCCAGAACACCCGGCTGGAAATCGTCTACTTCCCCAGCGGCACCCATGGCCGGCCTTTAACTGACAAAGACACGGAAGGCCGTTTTGTCGCCTACGCCAAAGGCTTTTTGGACCCGGTGGTGTATCAGCCCGGCAAACAAGTTACAGTCCTCGGTCAGCTTGGCCCTTTTGAAGCCGGCAAAGTCGACCAGTTTCAATACAGTTACCCGGTGATCCAGGCATCAGCGGTGTATTTATGGCCAAAACAGCAGGAAAGTACCAGGGTTGAAGTTGAACCCTGGCCGCTGTGGCGCGGACCTTATCCGTACTGGGGCTATGGCTCCGGCATGCGGATCAGAACAACAATTCCAACAGGTGCAACACCGACACAAGGCCCGGCAAATGTTCAAGACCAAGGTTCGCAACAGCGTTAGTAGTTTCGTATTCGCATGGTGTTGTGCGGTATCTGGCAGTCAGGCCGCAGTGCCGGAAGGATTGCAGCAGTGGCTGGATTCACCACAACGCAGCGCCGAGAATAAAGCCCGCGACCAATATCGTCATCCAGGCGAGACGCTGGGCTTTTTTGGCCTGAAGCCAGATCTCAAAGTACTGGAAGTGTGGCCGGCCCGTGGCTGGTACACTGAAATTCTGGCGCCGTATCTTAAAGATAAAGGCGAATTAACCATTGCCAACTTCCGTCACAACGACGGTTCGCTGGAAGATGAGAAAAAAATCTTCTGGGCCAAACTGTCGGCGCGGCTTGATGCTGACATCCGCAAGCAACCCCAGCACTTTGGCCCGGTGAAAGATCTGGAATTTGATCCGCCGGCCATGATGCAGCTGGGGCAGGTCAATTATTACGATATGGTGCTGAGTTTCCGCAACTCGCATATCTGGAATGAAGCCGGCTATCTATTGGATGTGTACCGCGCTTTGTTTGATGTGTTAAAACCAGGCGGCACTTTTGGCATTGTTGAGCACAGATCCAGCCGGCTTTCGGAGATCTCCAGTCGCGCCGGTGAAGGTTATCTTGATGAATACTATGTCATTTCTGTCGCACAACAAGCAGGTTTCGTGCTGGTAGAGCGCTCAGAGATTAATGCCAATCCACTGGATAGCAAAGATTATCCCAAAGGCGTGTATGCGCTGCCGCCCACCTTAGCCATGGGCGAAAAAAACAAAGCGCGTTATCTGGCGATTGGTGAAAGCGACCGGATGACTTTGCGTTTTGTTAAACCGCTGCTCACTGTGCAATAAGGCCGGCTGATTGTTGTCGCCGTTCAGTTATCAGTTGCCGTCTGGTTTGCAGCTGGCAGCCTGGTACAGCGGTGCCGGGACGCCGACGGCGCCGGTACTTTGCCTGCACGGCTGGCTGGATAATGCCAATTCGTTTTTACCGCTCGCAGCGGCTTTGCCCGAGTTGCCGCTGCTGGCTGTTGATCTGGCCGGCCACGGCCACAGCAGCCATCGCAGCGCAGATGCGCACTATTATCTGCCGGATTATGTCGCGGACATTGCCACTTTATGTCGCCAGCAGGGCTGGCAGCAGCTCACGGTGTTTGGTCATTCGATGGGCGGCATGGTTGCGACTATGCTGGCGGCCAGTTTTCCCGAACTAGTGCGCAGATTAGTGCTGATCGACAGCCTCGGCTTTATCACAACGCCAGCCGCAGAGAGCGCGGCGCAATTGCGCAAAGCTGTGATCTCCCGCGAACAAAGCCCGCACAAACAAAAGCCTGTTTATCCCTCTGTGCTGGACGCCGCTAGTGCGAGGCAAAGACAAAGTGACTTTGACCTGGCTACAGCACAGCTGCTGACCGAGCGTGGGATCTGCCAGACACCGGAAGGGTTCAGCTGGCGGGCCGATCTGAAATTACGTGAAGTGTCGGCATTTCGTTTGTCGCAGTCACAAGCCCGTGCAGTGATCCGGCAGGTAGATTGTCCGGTGTTGGCGTTGATGTCGACCCAAAGCCCGGCCGAGATCCAGGCGGCCACGCAGCTGTTTCAGCCAGATTATCGGCAACTGCAGCACCTTTGGTGCGCCGGCGGCCACCATTTGCACATGACGGATCCGCAGCCCTGTGCCATGCAGATCCGGCAGTTTCTGGCTGGCGTCTGAATTTCCGGCCGGCGCCAACGCCGTGGCATTTTGAAGCGAATTGTCGACAAAACATCCAACCTGGCCCAATTGTATATCAGAAAAAATTGTGGGATGATTGAGGATTAGAGTAAAAACTCAGAACCTGCCGGCGCAGGTAAATATGATGCTGATTATTTGCATAAGCCGGTGAACATACCTATAAAAACAAATAGAAAAAATGACGAGGAGACGACGGTGGAGAAAGTCTGGTTAAAGCGTTACCCGCCTGGCGTACCGGCTGAAATTAATGCCGATCACTACAGTTCGTTAGTGGATATCTTTGAACAATCCATTCATACCTATGCTGACCGTGTTGCATATATCAACATGGGCAAGTCGATAACTTACCGCGAACTGGACCAGCACAGTCAGGCTTTTGCCGCTTATCTGCAAAAACTCGGGCTGAAAAAAGGCGATGCCGTCGCGATTATGATGCCAAACCTGCTGCAATATCCAGTCGCTTTGTTGGGCGTACTGCGCGCCGGCTGCACTGTTGTCAACGTCAATCCGTTATATACGCCGCGTGAATTACAGCATCAACTGAATGATTCACAGGCCAAAGCTATTGTTATTGTAGAAAATTTTGCCCACACCCTGGCTGATGTCCGCGCCAACGTCAAACTTGATCATATTATTCTGACCAAAATGGGCGACATGCTGGGGCTGTTAAAAGGCAGCATCGTCAATTTTGTGGTGAAACACATCAAAAAGATGATCCCGGCTTACCAGTTACCGGGCGCCATTTGTTACAAGCAACTGATGAAAGATGCACAAGGGCTGACTTACCATAAACCTGAAGTGGTGGGTGAGGATCTGGCGTTTTTGCAATATACCGGCGGTACCACCGGTGTGTCCAAAGGCGCGATGCTGACACACCGTAATATGGTGGCGAATCTGGAACAGGTGGCTGGTTGTATCGGGCCTATTCTGAGTCCGGGCAAAGAATTTATTGTCACGGCGTTACCGCTTTATCACATCTTTGCGCTGACCGCGAACTGCCTGACTTTTATGAAATATGGCGGCACCAACCTGCTGATCACCAACCCGCGTGATATGCCCAATTTTGTCAAAGAGTTGGCGAAGTACCCGTTTACTGCGATCACCGGCGTCAACACCTTGTTTAATGGCCTGCTGAACTGTCCGGGCTTTGCTGAGCTGGATTTCAGCCGGCTGAAATTATCTTTGGGTGGTGGCATGGCGGTACAAAAACCGGTCGCTGAGCGCTGGCAAAAAGTCACCAAAACCCGTTTAGTCGAAGGTTATGGCCTGACCGAATGTGCGCCGCTGGTCACTGTCAGCCCATTTGATTTGGATGGTTTTAACGGCAGCATCGGTTTGCCGGCGCCTTCTACACACATCAAGCTGGTCGATGACAACGGTGCTGAAGTGGCGCCGGGTGATGCCGGTGAAATGCTGGTGCAGGGCCCGCAAGTGATGCGTGGTTACCTGAACCGTCCGGATGAAACCGATAAAGTGTTAAAAGATGGCTGGTTGTATACCGGTGACATCGCCCGGATGGACGAGCAGGGCTTCTTTTATATCGTCGACCGGAAAAAAGACATGATCCTGGTGTCGGGCTTTAACGTCTATCCGAACGAAATTGAAGAAGTCGTCGCGATGAACGAAAAAGTGCTGGAAGTGGCAGCTGTTGGCGTACCGAATGAAGCCACCGGCGAAGCGGTGAAGATTTTTGTGGTGAAAAAAGACCAAAGTTTGACCGATCAGGAACTGATCAGCCACTGCAAAGAACGTTTAACAGGTTATAAAGTACCGAAGCTGGTAGAATTCCGCACAGAGTTGCCCAAGACCAATGTGGGTAAAATTTTACGTCGGGAATTAAAAGGCTGAGTCCTTGTGATGAAAAACCGCCGGCAGGCGGTTTTTTTATACGCAAGATCCGCCGATGTGAATTCTGCAACAGCGACAACTAACGATAAGCCCATGCCGGCGGTAGAAAAGGATGAACTGATGAATTACCAGATGCTGACTGAGGATGCTGCCTTAGCGGCGTTTTGTGCCAAGGCGGCGCAGGCGCCTTATCTGGCACTGGACACCGAATTTATCCGCACGAACACCTTGCTGCCGAAGCTGGGTTTGATTCAGCTGAATTACGGCGAGGGCGCGGTGCTGGTTGACCCTCTGAGTATCCGCGACTGGCAACCGCTGTCGGCATTGCTGGCCGACCACAAAGTGTTGAAGTTGCTGCATTCCTGTACTGAAGATCTGGAAGCACTGGCATCCGTGGGGATCGAACAGATCACGCCATTGCTCGATACGCAGCTGGCGGCGGAAATGATCGGCTGGGGCGGTAGTATGGGCTATGCCCGGCTGGTCGAGCAGATGCTGGGTGTCAGCGTGGATAAAACCGAAGCACGCACCGACTGGCTGGCGCGGCCGCTGGCTGAAACGCAGCTGCAATATGCCGCCAACGATGTGTTGTATTTGCTGCAGCTGACCCCCGCGTTGCTGGCGGCGTTGCCAGGCGAGCGTGCCCGAGACATTTTGCTGGCAGAAGGCCGCTCGCTGATTGAACGGCGCCAGCGTCAGATGCCGGCCGCGCTGAAATATCTGGAACTGAAAAACAGCTGGCAGTTCGCGCCACGTGAACTGGCCATTTTGCGGACATTTTGTGCCTGGCGCAGTCAGTATGCCGAAGAGAAAGACCTCGCCTTGTCGCTGGTGATCAAAGATGCGCTGTTATATGAACTGGCGCGGCGCAAACCACAGACGATGGAAGCGTTAAGCCAGGTGGAGGGTATGCAGGGCAGGGAATTGCGCCGCCACGGTCAGCTCTGGCTGCAGTTTATCCGCGAGGCCAAGGCTCTGGCGCCGGTGGAATTACCGCAAACTTTTTATCATCTGGACAGTTTCCCCGGCTATAAGCAGGTCCAGCAGCAACTCAGTGACGCAATAAAAACCGCAGCGATGGCTGCGGGGATCCCGGCGGAAATTTTGTCGGTGAAACGTCAGCTCAACGAATATCTGAACTGGTGCTGGCGGGTCACTGACGAAGAACGTCAGCTGTTGCCACAGCCGGAGTTTTTAACCGGCTGGCGGCGTGACATTTTGTTGCCGTATTTACCGGTGCCGCCGCAGGTACAGGCACTGATTTAACCCAGGCTGATCCGGCTGAAAAGCGCTGCGTATACGCAGCGTTTTTTATTTTGGTTCAGCAGATTTTTTTGGCTAAACCCTTCATTTAATTGCATGAATTTTGTTGATCTGTGAGTGATAGCCCAAGCGTAAGCAGTTTGGTTTTCACTACAGAGGACAAAAAAATGCAATGGAAAAACTCTTTAACAGTGTTGGCTTTAGGCGCGGTATTGGGGCTCGGCGGTTGCGGCAGCAGCGACCATGAAGAGGCAACTCCGGCTGTGGTCACTCCCACCGTCAGTCTGAAGCTGGTGCATGCCGCAGTCGACGCGCCAGCGGTCAATGCTACCTCCGGTGCTGCATTTAATGCCAATAATATTGCTTTTGGCAAAGCCAGTGCCGCCGCCAAAGTGCCGGCTACCGGCCTTGGGGTTGCCGTCAGTGCCATCTTGCCGGATAACAGCACGACGGCCGTGTTAACACCGGTGCTTGCCTTTACCCCCGGTCAAACTTACACCGCGTATGCGGTTGGCAAAGTGGCGGATGGCAGCTTAAGCGCGTTGCTGGTGAATGCGCCGGACAACGCGCCTACTGCCGGCAATGCATTGTTACAGGTGGTGCATGCTGCTGCAGGTGCACCAACGGTGGACGTGCATCTGACCGCGCCAACCGCCACCCTGAGTAGCAGTACCGTGACGGCAACTTTGCCATTTAAGCAATTCACCGGCGCAGTAACTGTGCCAGCGGGGGATTACCGCATTCGTATCACTCCGGCTGGTGCTCCTGGCACTGTGGTATTTGATTCAGGCACAGTCGCTATCCCGGCTGGTGCCAATCTGCAGGTGGCCGCCATCGATAACCGCTTTGCCGGCCCTTCACCGGTGTCGTTGCTGACTGTGGACCCCACCGGGGCAACCGGCGATATTAAAGATATCAACAGCACCAGTGCGGTGCGCGTGGTGCATGCGGTGGCCGATGCACCAGCCGTGGATGTGCTGCTGAATAACAGCAAAGCCATTAACGCGCTGAAATTCCCGGATTTCACTGGTTATGCGCAGCTGAAACCCGGCAAATACAATGTCAAAGTGGCGGCAAACGCGGATAACTCAGTGGTCGTGATTAATGCAGATCTGGATTTGGCCGCCGGCAGTTTTGCCACTGTGCTGGCGACCGGTTCTTTAGCGACAAACAGCATCAAACCCTGGGTATTGGCCGACACACCACGCCGCGTGGCGACCGCAGCGCAGGTGCGGATCGCGCATGCGTCTACAGTTGCCGGCCGGGTTGATATCTATGTCACGGCCAGTCGTGATATCAGCACCAGTACGCCTGCCTTTAAAGACGTTCCTTTTATGGCCGAGACCGGATATGTGGCGTTAAAACCGGGTAGTTATGTCGTCACCGTGACGCCAGCTGGCAGCAAAACCGCAGCGATTGGGCCGGTGCAGCTGGAACTTTCGGGCAACAAAATCTATACCGCCGTGGCACGGGATGGCATTGCGGGCGCGGCACCTGGACTTATTCTGCTGGATGATTTTAATCCCTAGTCAGCGGTTTGCAGTCGCGGAAAAAACAAAGGGCAGCCAAAGCTGCCCTTTCGTATTTTCCAAAACCAGATTAACCGCGTTTATCTTCCGGGAAAGTCACGTTTAATTCCAGTACCGACAGCTCGTCTGAGCTTTTCTCCAGCGTCACAGACACCTGATCATCGGCGATATCGACGTATTTTCGGATCACTTCCAGAATGTCGCGTTCCAGCTGCGGCAGATAATCCGGGCTGGTGCGGCGGCGGCGTTCATGCGCCACGATGATCTGTAAACGCTCTTTGGCCGTCGAAGCGGTATTTTTCTTTGAGGAACGGAAATAATCGAGTAATGACATGATTAACCTCCGAAGATCCGTTTCAACAGACCTTTTTTCTCCACGTTCAGGAAGCGGAACGGCACTGTGTCACCGGTCAGACGTGCGACGGTATCCAGATAAGCCTGGCCGGCGTCACTTTCGGCATCCAGAATGACTGGCTGACCCGAGTTCGATGCATTCAGCACTGCCTGCGATTCCGGGATCACCCCCAGCAGCTTAATGGCCAGAATGTCATTGACGTCATCGACACTGAGCATTTCGCCTTTTTGCACCCGCTCCGGGTTATAACGCGTCAGCAGCAAATGTTCTTTGATGCCTGGCAGACCTTGTTCGGCGCGGCGGGATTTACTGGATAACATGCCCAAAATGCGGTCTGAGTCACGCACTGAAGACACTTCCGGATTGGTCACGACAATGGCTTCATCGGCAAAATACAGCGCCATCATGGCACCGGATTCAATACCGGCGGGTGAGTCACAGATAATAAAATCGAATTCATCCGACAGTTCATTTAATACACGCTCGACACCTTCTTTGTGCAGCGCTTCTTTGTCGCGGGTTTGTGATGCCGGCAGAATAAACAGGTTGTCCAGACGTTTGTCTTTAATCAGCGCCTGTTTCAGGTTGGCTTCGCCGTTGATTACATTCACAAAATCGTATACCACGCGACGTTCGCAACCCATGATTAAATCCAGGTTACGTAAACCGATATCAAAATCGACGATCACAGTCTTGTGACCTTTCAGGGCCAGGCCAGTGCCAATTGCCGCGCTGGTTGTGGTTTTGCCGACACCACCTTTACCTGATGTCACCACTATAATTTTTGCCATAGCACAAAGTCCTTAGAATAATTCTGCCAACATTAACTGTCCGTCCTGCAAACCAATACAGACTGGTTTCCCCCAATAATCGCCTTGCAGGGTGTCGCTTAACCAATAGTTACCGGCAATCGAGATTAACTCGGGTTGCATATTGTAACAATAAATCTTTTTCGAAGCGTCGCCGCCGGCGCCGGCAATGGCTTTGCCACGCAGCGCGCCATAAATATGTATGTTGCCATCGGCAATGACTTCAGCACCGGCGCCGACAGTGCCGCGGATGATTAGATCGGCGCCTTTGACATAAATCTGCTGACCGGAGCGGATATTGCCGTCGATGGTTTTGTTGTCTGCAGTGATCACCGTTGGCGCGGCCGGCGCTACTGGCGCCGCCGGTTTCGCGGGTTCGGCGGTTTTACCGGCTTTGGGCGGTTGTAATGCCGCCAGCCCCGCCGCATGCGCGGCTTTTTTTAACGTGCTGTCGGCGCCACAGACGCCAACTAACACCAGCTGCAATTCAGTAAACAGCTGCTTGATGGCGGCAAAGTCCGGGGTTTGTGTGCAATTTTCGACGCTGATGACTACAGGTGCCTGAGTAAAAAAGCCGGGCGCCTGTGCCAGCTTATTGCTGAGTTCCAGACGCAGCGCAGCCACAGAAAAATCCTGACAATACAACACGGATAAAGGAAACAAACTGCCTTTGAGTTCGATGCTTGGTTCAGACATAACAGCCATGTGCAAAAGTTGAAAAAGGGTGGTCCGCGCCAATTTCGTCAAACGTCGGAGCGACGTTTTTCCGGTTTTACCCGCCGGGCATCGGTTCGCAGATTTAGCGCTTCATGGTATAGTCTGCGCCTTTGTTAGGCAAGTTACCCGGAACAGAATTTCTGCCATGCTGAGCGCAATTTATAAGAGCCCGAAAAAACCTGAGACTTACCTTTATGTGCTGCGCCGGGACGATTTCAGTCAGGTGCCGCCGGTGTTACTTGCCACTTTTGGCGCCCCACAGCTGGTGACTGTGCTGGATTTGACCAGTCGCGCCACATTAGCCGGCGCCGACCTTACCAAAGTGCGGCAAATGCTGACCGATCACGGTTATTACCTGCAGCTGCCGCCACCGCCGGAAGACTTGTTAAAGGAACACAAAAACTGGCTGGACAGTCAGAACCGCCAGTGATGTTGTTTTAGAAAAGGATTAGTTGTTGAACAGAATGATTCTTATAACGCTGTTGGCCGGTGCAGTTACTGCGTGCAGCCATGCCGGCACCCGCGACAGCGCTGCAGTCGCAAATAAAGCGGCCGCTAATCAGCCTGCAGCCAAGAAAACTGGCGAAGTGAAAGCAGTCGCAGCAAAAGCCGCTACGACAAAAACTACTGTCGCGGCTCAAAGTGAGTCCAGCGAGAAAAATGCCGCCGGTTTTCAGTTGTATGTCAAAGGCCTGCGCCAGCAAGCGGAAGCAGCCGGTTATCCAAAAGCCTTGTTAGATGAAGTGTTTCCGACACTGAAGTTTCACCACACTGTGGTCAAAGCGGACAAAGGTCAGCCCGAATTTGTTGAAACTTTAGATACCTATTTACCCAAACGCGTCAACGCTCAGCGTATCAAAATGGCGCGTGAGGCCTATCAGAAATATCAGGCGGAACTGGCACCTATCAGTGCGCAATATGGCGTGCCGGCGCGGTTTATCGTGGCGCTGTGGGGGCTTGAAAGCGCTTTTGGCCGCATCACCGGCAATTATTCAGTGCCATCGGCATTGGCGACTATGGCCTATGAAGGCCGGCGCGAAGAAATGTTTCGCCGCGAGTTTTTCCTCGCGCTGGATATTCTGCGTGACGGCCATGTCAAATTCGCCAATATGAAAGGCTCCTGGGCCGGTGCTATGGGCCATACCCAGTTTATGCCAAGCGCTTTTATGAAGTATGCGCAGGATGGCGACGGCGATGGTCATAAAGATATCTGGACTAACAGACGCGATGCTTTTGCTTCTATCGCCAGCTACCTGAAGACCGAAGGTTGGCACAATGGCCAGAGCTGGGGCCGCCAGGTGCGTTTACCGAAAAACTTTGATTACAGCCAGGTGATCCCTAAAGGCAGTAAAGACCGGGCGCAGTGGCTGGAGTGGTGGCGCGAGCGCGAATTACCGCTCAGCCAATGGCAAAAACTCGGCGTACGTCTGGCCGATGGTTCAGCGCTGCCGAAGTCTGCGCTCAAAGCCGCAGTGGTGATGCCGGACGACAAAGACGGCCGCGCTTATCTGGCCTATCCGAATTATCAGGTGCTGATGCACTGGAACCGGTCTTATTATTTTGTCAGTAGCGTTGGTTATCTGGCCGATGAAATTGTCGCCACACCAGCAAATAAAAAAGCGGCTAAATCAGCGCCAAAAACAGCGAAATGACGGAGTACTGATGCAGTATCAACACCAGGATTTACTCGGGCAACCTATCGCTTTACCGGTGGGGAAAGTGGTCTGTATCGGGCAAAACTATCAGGACCATATCGCCGAGATGAACAGTAAAACTGCGCCGGATGCGCTGTTTTTCTTAAAACCGGCCACAGCGCTGCGCCATTTCAGTGCGCCGCTGAGCATTCCGCAGGACCGCGGAGCTGTGCACAACGAAACCGAAATTGCGGTGTTAATCGGTAAGCCGTTAACCGCAGTGACGCCGGAGCAAGTGTTAGATGCAGTTTGGGGTTACAGCCTGGCGCTGGATTTAACCTTACGCGACGTGCAGGCAGAATTAAAAAAACTCGGCCGGCCCTGGGATATTGCCAAAGGTTTTGACGGCGCTTGTCCGGTGGCCGGTTTTGTGCCGGCCGCACAGGTGGTTGATGCGCAGGCGCTGACCTTTAGCCTCGATGTCAACGGCGAACGCCGCCAAAGCGGCGATGCCCGGCTGATGATCCGCGGTATCGCCCAAATGATCAGTGAAATGTCTTATTGGTTCAGTCTGCAGCCGGGTGACATAGTGCTGACTGGTACACCGGCCGGCGTCGGGCCTTTGTTGGTCGGCGACCAGTTGGCGCTGAGCTTAGATAATTATTTTTCGGTACAGAGCCAGGTGAGTCAAAGCCCGGCCCTGGCCGTACGGAGCGGCGTATGACCCTTGCAGAAAAATTCTGGGAAACTAAATCCCTGATGGAGATGAGCAACGAAGAGTGGGAGGCCGTTTGTGACGGCTGTGCCAAATGTTGCCTGAACAAATTTATTGATGATGAAGACGAAGAGGCCGAAGGCCCGACCGACTTTATCCGTGAAGGCGAGACGGTGCATTTCACCAATATCGCTTGTCAGTATCTGAACAGCAATAAATGTGAATGTGACTGCTATGAGCTGCGCACAGTGCTGGTGCCGGACTGCGTCAAGCTGACGCGGGAAAACTTAAAAGATATCTTTTTTATGCCAACCAGCTGCAGTTATCGCCGCTTGCAGGAAGGCCGTGGTTTACCCAGCTGGCATCCGCTGTTAAACGGTGGCAAAAAAAGCCTGATGCATAAAAAACAAATGTCAGTACGCAATAAAACTATTTCCGAGCGCGCGGTACATATCAATGATTTTGAAGATCATATTGTGACCTGGCCGCTGAACGATTTGGATTAACGCAGAGTTTATTAAGGAGTCTTTGCAAGTGATGGACGCCAATCTGAATTGGATCACTGAAGTCAAAACGCTGACCGAGCATTACAAACCGGAAATCGCCCAGCTGATTGTTTCCGGCATTGTATTGCTGCTGTATGCGGTACTGAGCCGCCGTATCGCGCCTTTTATCTACCGCACTATTGCCGCGACCATGCTGAAAGAGGAAATGAACCGCCGCGCTATGGTGGTATTCCATATTCTGCTGTTTTTATTGCTGGTGGTGGTGCTCAGTATTATCTGGGGTATCGACATCAAAGGTTTGCTGGTACTGGCCTCGTCAATGATTGCGGTAGTCGGTGTGGCGTTATTCGCCGCCTGGAGCTTACTCAGTAACATCACAGCGTTTTTTATCCTGCTTGGCCAGTCGGCGTTTGCGCAGGGCCGTACTGTGAAAATTGTCGATGGCAGTAACGCCATTGAAGGCACTATTGAAGAAGTGAATTTATTTTCAACCACGCTGCGTACCAAAGAAGGCGAATCGGTGGTGTATCCGAATAACCTGATTGTGTCGCGGCCGGTCTTTGTCAAAGAGCCACAACACTGCAAAACCCAGCTGGTAAAATCTGCCGAGCGTTGGCATGCCAAAAGAGATTTAGCGCTGAAACAGCGACAAAAGCTGAAATCTGCCAGTTAATAAAAAAACCGCCATCTGGCGGTTTTTTTATATCCGCAACGCTTTGCGTGCGGTGAAACCGGTTGTCGGGTTGCTTAGCTGCAAGCGCGACGTAGCCGGTCGTTGACGTCGTCCCACTCCGCTGTTTGTGGCGGTTGTTCCAGATAAATCTGGCAGCCCGGTAGTGCGTCGGCTTCAAATAAAGTCCGGTAAAGCAGCCGGGCGTAACCGGCTTTGTCTTGTGGTAACTGGCGGCTATGCGACAGCTTCAAAGCCGCAAACTCTGCGCTTTGATACAGACAAATCACGTCAGCGTTTTGCTGTTGTAACGCGGCCAGCAGTTCATCTTTTGCGAATATTTTCAGCGGTTTACCCGGCTGGTAATGTGCTTTGACATTGCCTGGCACTGCCACGTTGTGTGATTTGGGCGTACTGACCGGCACACCCAGCACCGCTTCCAGTTCGCCGGCGCTGATCGGGCCGGCGCGCAGCACTTGTGGACTGTCTGAAGTCAAATCCAGGATGGTGGATTCGAGGCCGACACTGCAATCGCCGCCATCCAGCACTGCGGCAATACGGCCGTTTAAGCCGGCCATCACCTGGGCAGCGCTGGTTGGGCTTAATTTTTTATAAGGATTGGCAGAGGGTGCTGCAACCGCAAGGCCAGTCTGCTGCAGCAAGGCTAACAACACCGGATGGGCCGGCATGCGGATACCGATGCTGTCTTTACCGCCGGTAACGACCGGGGTTACGGCATCGGCTTTATGTAACAACAGCGTCAGCGGACCGGGCCAGAAGGCTTTGGCGAGTAGCAAAGCCTGCGCTGGAATATCCCGCGCCCAGTCGCTGAGTTTGGCGATATCGCCGATATGCACAATCAGCGGATGATTGGCCGGGCGGCCTTTGGCGACAAAGATTTTCGCCACCGCGTCTGGATTACTGGCATCAGCCGCCAGGCCATAGACCGTTTCTGTGGGGACTGCGACCAGCTCACCGGCGCTGAGTAATTCAGCAGCCCGTTTGGTGTCGGTCAAGGCAGATAACAGTTGGGTCATGATGGCATCCTGAAAAAATGGCCGCGCATTATAGCGCAAACCGGCGACGCTCAGAAAGCGGCATCAAACAGGCGCAGCGCAGTGAAGGCGCCAGGCAACAAAAAGCCCGCGGTTGCGGGCTTTCGTCTTGATGGATAAGGCTCAGCGCCCGGCGTAATGCGCCGTTTTGTAGCGGTCCACCCACATGGCGGTGGCACCACAGACCGCTATCGGCATCACCAGTAAGTTTAAAAACGGTACCATACTGCCGATGGCGACGGTCATGCCAAAGCTGTAACTGCCGGTCAAATCACCGCGCAGTTGCTGGCGCATGGTATGAAACGGCACTTTGTGATTGTCGTACGGATAGTCGCAGTACTGAATCGCCATCATCCAGCTGGTGAACAAAAACCACAGCAACTGGCCAATCAAAGGCAAAAAGAAAAACGCCAGTAAAAACACCAGGGCGCGCGGCAGGCAATACAAAAATTTGGTCCATTCACGGCCGAGCATCCGTGGCACGTCTTTCATAAAGGCGGCAAAACCTTGTTCCGGCAATGCTTGCCCGGTCAGATGCAGTTCGACTTTTTCACTGAGCAGCGCATTAAAAGGTGCCGCGATAAAATTCGCCACCATAGTAAAAGCAAAGGCCAAAGACAGCACCACACTCAGCACCAGCACCGGCCACAGCAGATATTCGAGGAAACTGAGCCAGTCCGGTACCCAGCCCATCAGATGACTGACCCAGCCCTGTACCTGCTGGATCAGGTAAAAAAACGCCCCGGCGAACAACACCAGATTAATGCCAAGCGGGATCAACACATAACGGCGCAGCCCCTTGGTACTAAGCAAACTGAGGCCCTGGAAAAAATAATGCATAAGAAGACTCCTGCTTGATGCCTGTTGGGCCAGAGCTTATGGGGCAATGGCTTGATCTGCAATAGTTTTGCCGTGACAGCTATACCTCATTTTGTTACAGTCTGTGAACCTTCAGCCCGGTTGTCACTCGTCTGGCATGCGCCTAAAACAGATCAAACTTGCCGGTTTTAAATCCTTTGTTGACCCAACGCTGGTGCCGTTTCCGACGGCAATGACCTGCGTGGTGGGGCCAAACGGCTGCGGTAAATCCAACGTTATTGATGCGGTGCGCTGGGTACTGGGGGAAAGCAGCGCAAAAAACCTGCGTGGCGATGCGATGACCGACGTGATTTTTAACGGCTCGGCGCAGCGCAAGCCGGTGTCACAGGCCTCGGTTGAACTGGTGTTTGAAAACACCGAAGGCCGGGTGCAGGGCAGTCTGGCCGATCGCAGCGAAATCTCGGTGAAGCGTTTGGTGACCCGCGATGCGCAATCGCTGTATTTTCTCAATGGCAGCAAATGCCGCCGCCGTGATATCACCGACATCTTTTTAGGCACAGGCCTCGGGCCCCGCAGCTACGCCATTATCGAACAGGGCATGATCTCCAAACTGATTGAATCCAGGCCACAGGATTTAAGAGTATTTATCGAAGAAGCGGCCGGTATTTCCAAATACAAAGAGCGCCGGCGTGAAACCGAAACCCGCATCAGTCATACCCGCGACAACCTCGACCGCTTAAGTGACGTGCGCGAGGAACTCGGCAAAAACCTCGATAAGTTACGCCGTCAGGCCGCGACAGCTGAGCGCTACAAAGAATTAAAAGCCACAGAACGCCGGTTAAAAGCTGAACTGACCGCCTTGCGCTGGTACTTTTTTAACGAGCAGCTGCAGCAGGCCGAACAGGCATTGGCGGCGCTTGAAACCGAATATCAGCAGTTTATGGCAGAAGGTTCGGGCGCATTTCGCGCGCTGGAAACACTGAAACAGCAACAGCAAAGCCTGCGGGATAGTCTGTTGCAAACCCAACAGCAGTATTATCAGCTTGGCAGCCAAATCACTGCGCTGGAGCAGCAACAACTGCATCAGCGCAGCCGTCGTCAGCAAATTCATGATGAAAAGCGCCAGCTGCAACATGAGATTGAACAGGCGCTGGACCAGCAAGCGGCAGAAGCGTTGCAACTGACTGAATTGGAGGGCGCGCTACTCGAAGGTGCGCCGGCGCTGGAATTGCTTGAGCAGCAGCATGACGAATTGCAGCAGGCGTATGAAGCCGCTCAGCAGCAAGGGCTGGACAGCCAACAGGCTTATCAGCAGATGCAACAACAGCTGTTTGCGCTGGCGCAGCAGATGCAACAACTACGTTTATCGACTGAGCATCTGCAGGCGCAAATAGACCGGGCTGCGCAGCAGGATGAGCGGCTGGAACTGCAGCAAAAGGCGCTCACACCGCAGCAATTGCAGGATGAATTGGCTGCACTGCAACAACAACAGCAGCAGTTGCAAAAGGAAGCGGAGGTTGCCAATGCTGCTGTCAGCCAGCAAGAACAACAACTGACAACCATCCAGACCGCACTGCAGCAGGCACAGCTTGAACTTAAAACCGCTGAACTGGAGTGGAATGCGCTGAAGCAGCAGACAGCAGCACTGACGCAGCAGTTAACGCGGTTGCAGGCTGAGCAGCCGCTGCTACCGGCGTTAACTATCAGCGAGGGCTGGGACATTGCGGTCGCCGTGGCGCTGCAGGCGCTGAATTTTAGTGAGGCCACTGACCGTCTTCCGGCAAGCGCCCCTTCGCATCATTTGCTGCAAAGCACCCCGGCGCCGCGAGTGCCTGATGGATCAGCAAGGCCCGGTGCACTGCCAACCCTGGCTGACCAGGTTGCGCCGGATGCACAAGGCGGTAAAACCATCCCGGCGCAGTTCTGGCAAATTTTTTGTGTCGCGGATTACGCCGAGGCATTAACGCTGCAACCCCAGCTCAGTGCCGCTCAGTCGCTGATAAGCCCGGATGGGCTTTGGCTTGGGCCGAACTGGCTGATAGTGCCGGATGAGCAAGCGCGGCAAAATCCGCTGCAGTTGCAGCAACAGCTGGATGCCGTTGCCAAAGACCAACAGCTGCTGCAGACCCAACAGCAGCAGCGTACGGCCGACATCGCCGCGCTTGATGCCGACCTTGCCAGCAGCACTTTGCAGCTAAGCACTTTCCGCCAGGCGTCTGCTGCAATGCAGCAGCAGTTACAACAAAGCCTGAATCAGCAGCAGCAAACCCAATTCCGCCTGGAGCAGCAGCAACAGCAGCAGCGCGAGTTACTGGCGCAGCGTCAGCAGTTACAACAGGATATCGGCCAGTGGCAGCAACAGCAGGCGCAGCAACAGGCGCAGCTGGAGCTGTTGGAAGACGAGTCCGCGGCGCAGCAGGACAGTCAGCGGCAGCTGCAACAGCAACAGGAACAGTTTCAGGTACAACTGCGCCAGCGCCGTGAGCAGGAACAGCAGCTGAATCAGCAGCTGAGCCAGCAGCGGTTGCAACAGGTCAGTCTGGAACGGCAGTTAGATGCAGTCCGGCTGCATCTGGCCCGTAGCAGCACACAACAGCAAAAACTGCGTGAACGCCTGAGTGTGTTAACCGACCAGCTGGAACTGCTGGATGAACCCGACATCAGTGCGCAGGAAGAACTGCAGGCGCTGATTTTAAGCCGCGATGAAGCTGCAGCGGCAAAATTGCAGCTCGAACAGCAGCTGCAGCAGATTGACGAACAAATCCGCCAGACTGAGCAGGGCCAGCATGGCGCGCAGCAACAGCTGGCGGCACGGCAAAAGCAGATGGAGCATTTGCGCCTGGACGCGGAAGGGTTTCGGGTTCGTGCCAACAACATGCTGGATTTATTGGCGGAGCAGCAGGTGATGTTAAAAGATCTGCTGCCAAACCTGCCGGCCGATGCACAGGAACAGGTCTGGCAAAACAATCTGGAAAAAACCACTGAAGCCTTAAGCCGGCTTGGGCCTATTAACCTTGCCGCCATCGATGAATTTAATCAGCAGGATGAACGGAAAAAATATCTGGATTTACAACACGATGATTTAACTGCAGCTTTGGACACGCTGGAAACGGCGATTAAAAAAATCGACCGCGAAACCCGGCAGAAATTTAAAAGTACTTTTGATGCGGTGAATGAAGGTTTACAAAGTTTATTCCCGAAAGTGTTTGGCGGCGGCAGTGCTTATCTCGACCTCACCGATGAGGATTTATTAGAGACCGGTGTCACTATCATGGCGCGTCCCCCTGGTAAAAAAAACAGTACTATTCATTTATTATCCGGTGGAGAAAAAGCGCTTACCGCTTTATCATTGGTGTTTTCTATTTTCCGGCTCAATCCGGCACCTTTTTGTATGCTGGATGAGGTTGATGCTCCGCTGGACGACGCCAATGTCGGGCGTTTTTGTAACTTAGTCCGGGAGATGTCGGAAAGTGTGCAGTTTATTTATATCAGTCACAACAAAATTGCGATGGAGATGGCCGCTCAACTGATGGGCGTGACAATGCAGGAACCCGGCGTGTCACGTGTAGTTGCGGTGGATGTGGAAGATGCCGTCAAAATGGCACAGGCCTGAGAACTAAAAGGTTAAAAACAATGGCTGAAGAATTTCGTTATGCGTTAATTGTATTAGGTGTGTTGGCGATGGCAGGGCTGGCCTTGCATGGCTGGTGGTCGGCGCGTAAGGCGTCACAGCAGGCGCAAAGCCGGTATGTTCCGGAAGATAAATCGGGCGCGCCGCCAGAAGGTTTTGATGAGTATGGCGTTGGCAAACCGCGCAAACTGGCACCAGGCGAAAAGCCTCAGCCAAAGCCGGCGCCAACGGTGGCTCCGCGCAGTGATCGTTTGCGTGAACCTGCGAAAAAGTTTCGTGAAGACCGGGAAAAAGCACCGACACTGCATGAAGAACCATCATTGTCATTCAGTGCTGACGATGACACTGATGCTGGCAGTGAGCAGCAGGTTGCTGATGACGGCCCAAGTGAAGTGCTGATTTTGTATGTCCTGTTACCGGAAGGGCAGGAAATTAACGGCGCGATGTTGTTACCCAGCCTGCTCACCCTGGGCTTTAAGTACGGCGAGATGAATATTTTCCATCGTCACCACGACAATGCCGGCTCTGGCGGTGTGTTATTCAGCCTCGCCAATATGTTTAATCCGGGGACTTTTGATCTCGAAGAGATGGATAAACTGCAAACCCGCGGCTTAAGTCTGTTTATGACTTTGCCAGGGCCGGGCGAAGCCCTGCAGAGCTTCAATCTGATGCACAATGCGGCGCGCAAGCTGGCCGATGAATTTGGTGGTCAGGTGCTGGATAACACCCGCAGTGTGCTGACGGTGCAAACCACCCGGCATTATGTGGAAAAGATCCGCGAATTTCAGCGTCAGCGGCTGATCCGCAGCTGAGTCTTCGTAGCGTTTGTGTAAAGAACCGGCCAAGTGCCGGTTTTTTTATGGCCAGCCGCCAATGCTGATGGCCATCAGCGCTGTGATTGCCTGTTTTTGCCGTCCGCCGGCCTGGCTGTGCAAGTCATCAGGCCTGTCAGACAAATATCATAAAAATGTCACCTGAATATCCGGCAGTTTGGCCGTTGCCGGCCATGGTTGATGCGCAATTGCGCCCGGCCGGCTGTTGTGCCGCGGTCGTATTGTCACAACAACCGATGAAATTAAAAAAATCAGGAACATGCTATGAAAAAATCATCCGTCTGTAGCGCGCTGTCTGGCGCGCTTTTTTGTTTTGTGGCCCAGGCCGAACCGGTCTGGATCAGCATTGAAGCCAAAGTATTGCAAGCAGTCCCGGCAGTCGCCGTGTTGCAACGCCAGCCGGTCATTCTGGGCGACGCGGTGTTGCAGAGCGGTCAGCAGCCGGTGCTGGTGCAGGTGAATGAGGCCGACTTGCCACTGTTGTCGGCCTATATCCATGACGCACAGCACCGCTGTGGCGGTTACTTCGCCTACGACAGTCTGGAACAGGCCCTGCAGGCGCTGACCCAGCCGCTGCTGGCGGCAACTTTTGTGGCGCCACCATTGACCCAACAAAACCTGGTGAACAGTCATTTGCCGCAGCTGAATCAGGCCGGTATCGCCCAATTTATCAGCGACTTAAGTCAGTTTACCAACAGATACTACACCACCAGCAGCGGTAGTCAGTCGGCTGATTGGATCGCCAGTCAGTGGCAAAGCCTGGCCAACCCGCATAGCTGGATGAAAGTGAGCCGGCAAAGCCACAGTGGTTATCCGCAACGTTCGGTGTTGCTGGAAGTGACCGGCAGCGAAAAGCCGGACGAAATTGTGGTGCTGGGTGGCCATCTGGATTCGATTGTCAGCGGTGGCACCGGCGAAACAACACGGGCACCGGGCGCTGATGATGATGCGTCGGGTATCGCCACGCTCAGTGAGATCATCCGCGTCCTCAGCAGCGCCGGGCTGCGGCCCAAGCGGACCATTCGGTTTTACGGTTACGCCGCCGAAGAAGTCGGGCTGCGGGGCAGCAAAGATATTGCCACGGCCGCCGCCAGTTCAGGCCAAAGAGTGATTGCGGCAATGCAGCTGGATATGACCAATTTTAAAGGCTCGGCCGAAGATATCGTGCTGATGACCGATTACACCAATGCCAGTCTGAATGAATATTTGCAGAAGCTGATCAGCACTTATCAGCCGGCGCTGCGTCACACCACAGATGTCTGTGGTTATGGCTGCTCTGATCATGCCTCCTGGCACAATGCCGGATTTGCCGCCGCCATGCCATTTGAAGCCCGCTTTGCCGGTAGTAATAAAAAAATTCACAGCGGCAGTGACACGCTGGCCAATTCCGATCCAAGTGCCCAGCATGCACTGAAATTTGCCCGGCTCGGTTTGTCTTTTGTGCTGGAACTTGGCAATGCCGTCACTGGCACACCACCAGATGGCAGCAGCGGCAGTTTTGTCGATTTGGCTGCCAGCAGCGGCAACTGGGTGTTTAAAACCATCGCAGTGCCGGCCGGTAAAACGCAGCTGAACGTGACGATGAGCGGCGGCAGCGGTGATGCCGACTTGTATCTGCGTGCTGGCAGCAATCCAACGACCAGCAGTTATCAGTGCCGCCCCTATAAAACCGGCAACAACGAAAGCTGCAGTATCGCCAATCCGGCTGCGGGCAACTGGATGGTCGGCGTCCGTGCCTACAGTAGTTTCAGCGGTGTGAGTGTGAACTGGCAACTGCGCTGAGTCTCTGCGCTTTATCTGTCAGCAGAAAACGGCGGGATAGCCCGCCGTTTGCGTTTGAGCAGCGGCGACAGCAACACATGATGTTACATACTAACAGGTTGGGTGCGGCTGCCATTTACAGGGTGACTGATATTTTGCCTTAAATACGCAAATTATCGGTTAAATTGTGTGCAAATATGAATTTTCGTGATAAAAAGTAACAAGAAGGCTGGGCATGTGGAGTTGTAATGTGAGCCTTATTCAGGAAAAAACAGGCCAGTATCCGGCACTTGCCGGCTACGTTACTTCACCCAAGCACAGCAGAGATATCACTTATGTCGGATTTTCAGCGCAGTCACACCAGTCGTCACCAGCAACCACGGGCCAGAATTTCACTGGCGATTTCAGCCGCGTTATGGGGATTGGCCCCAACATGGCTGAGTGCACAAGAATTGCCGAAAAATGACAGCGTTGTCATTGATAAAAATCAGCCTGCCGCAGCGGCAGTTGAAGTCATTGAGGTTAAAGGTATTCGCGGCAGTATTCTGTCGGCACAGGACTTAAAACGTCTGGCGGATACGGTGAAAGATGTGATCAGCGCCTCGGATATCGGTGCATTACCGGATAAATCGGTCACTGAAGCCTTGCAGCGGGTGCCGGGGGTCACGATAGAACGTTTCGCCTCGTCGGATGACCCGAAACATTATGCCGATGAAGGCACAGGCGTGTTAGTGCGGGGGCTGGACCGGGTGCGTTCTGAAGTGAATGGCCGCAGTGCGTTCAGCGCCAACCCGGCCGGCGGCTTAAGTTATGAAGACTTTCCGGCGGAATTGTTGGGCTCTGTGGAAGTGGTGAAAAACCAGACCGCAGATCTGATCTCCGGCGGGATCGCCGGGACCGTGAACCTGGTGACACGTAAACCTTTTGATTCTGATAAGCAAATGTTCGCCGTCAACGCCAAAGCGAATTACGGCGATTATCGCGACAAAGTCACACCGGCCTTTTCGGCCATTTTTTCTGATCAGTGGGACATCAGCAGCGGCCGGGTGGGTTTTCTGCTGGCGGTGTCGCAGTCGGAATATCAGTCACGCGGGGATGGCATCGGCCTTGGTAATTTTCATGCGCGCGGCAGCGCGTTTTTACCTACCCTAGACCAGTGGGGCGGCATTACCGGGGTAGATCCGCGCTCGCCGGTTGATGGGCCGGCGTTGCCGGGCCAGCCAGCCGGCTCGGTCTGGTATGTGCCGGCCGCCATTCACATGAGTACCGCTGACAACGACCGCGAGCGCACCGGTTTTACTTCGTCACTGCAATGGGCCAATCAAGACGACACTGTCGTGGCCACATTGGAGCATATCAATTCCGAAGCGTCACTGGAATGGAATGAACGTCAGATAGGCCAGGCCGCGCAAGGCTTTCGCAGCTATATGGGGTCGTCGCAAAACTGGCGCGACGACAGCGCCAAAGGCCGGCCTCTGACCACAGAGAATGGTTTTGTAACGTCAGGCGTGGCGTTAGGGGTCAGCCCGGAAACGCCATTTTTCTATCGCAGTCGCTGGAATTACAACGAAAATACGGTCAAAGATACCGCGTTGAACCTGAAAATCAAAGCCACGGATCGGCTGAAGCTGGAACTGGATTATCAGCGCATCGACTCGGAAAAAGTGGTGCACAACCACAGCATGTCTGGCCAGACCCGCGGCAATCATGTGCATGTGGTGTCGCCATATTTCCTCGATATGCGTGGTTCCAGGCCTACAGTTGAGTTTTTGAGTGATAACATTCTGACGCCGGGCTGGTCGCCAAACAGCGACTGGAATGGCCGGGTACCCAACCTGTTTTTAGGCAGTGGCATGGAGCAGGAAGAGCACAATACGGCAGAGGCGGACAGCTTTAAGTTTAACGCAAGCTACGAGCTTGATGGGGTGTTCAGCAGTGTCCGCTTTGGTGCATATTATACCGACAAAGATTTGACCGTACGCGATACCGCCTATGAAGGCTGGTCAGCCATCGGGACGCCCTGGGATATGAATGACCGCAATGCCGCGGCCGCCGTGAATCGCCCTGAGTTGTTTGAGCGGGTCAATTTTGCTGACTTTTACCATGGTCAGGTGTTGCTGGGAAATGTGAATAACTTCCTGTTCCCTAAAATGGATCTGGTAAAAAACTATGCTGCGTCGCTGCAGCAGGGCTGTAAAGAAGGTTGGCATAACGCCACGCTGAGCAATGCGAATAACGGCGTCTGCACTGGGACTTATGTGCCTTATACCGCCAAACCGAACCGGGTCGAAGGGCCATTTGCCGCCCACAATATCAGTTCGTCGAATGAACAACGCACGGAGTTTTATCTGCGGGCGGATTTTGAACAGCCGGACCTGCAGGTGCCGGTGAAAGGCAATATGGGCGTACGCGCGGTGAACTACCAGCTGTCGTCGACCGGCGCTTTTGTCCGGCCGTCCACCGACAAACGTGGCGATGCCGGCAGCTCATTAAACAAAGTGCTGCAGCAGGGCGATTATAAACGTTATTACGACCTTGCATCCGGTCAGTCTGAGCTCAGCACTGTCGATGGCACCGACTATAACGCGCTGCTGCCAAGCCTGAACCTGAGTTTCGAAGTCCAAGACGATTTGGTGATGCGGCTCGGCGCATCGCAGGGGCTGTTTTACCCAAGCCTGACCGACACCCGCAATATCAGCCTGCTGGATTTGGACTACACCCGCCGGCTGAAAACGCCGGGGCAGGATCAGGATGAAGTGAACAACCCGGTGGTCGCACTGGATAATATTGCCGTCACGGCGCTGGCCGGCAATCCGTACCTGGAGCCGGAAGAATCGATCAATCTGGATGTCACCTCGGAATGGTATTTTGCCAAGGCCGGGTTTGTGAATATCGGCCTGTTCCACAAAAAACTCGACAACATCATCCGCAACCGGCAGTTTGACCTTGATGTGACATACAACGGCGTCAAATACGATGTGTCGGCATATGGCCCGGCCAATACCGGCTCCGGGACTATCCGTGGGGCTGAGTTTTCTTACTCGCAGTTCTACGACATGCTGCCGGGCGCCTGGCGTGGTTTAGGTTTGCAGTTTAACTATACCTACATCGATCAGAGTGGCCTGGAAGATCCGAATTCCGTCGCCAAAGGCACGCTTGGTTTTAAAGAAGATGGCAGCAGGATTGAAGATAATCGCAATACTTTCCGTGTTTTCAGTGGCTTGCCGCTGCAAGGTTATTCAGATCAAAACATGAATATTGTCGGGATGTATGAATTAGACGCCGTGTCATTCCGGCTGGCCTATACCTGGCGCTCAGAATATTTGCTGACGCTGCGCGAATCCGAAGAGTTTGTGCCAGCCTTTGCCGAAGCCGCCGGTATGATGGATGCCAGTTTTTACTACAGCATCAACGACACCTGGAAAGTTGGCATCGAAGGCAGCAACTTGCTGAATACCGAAACCAAAACCCGCTATCAGCTGAATCAGGCCGGTGACAAAACCGACGCACTGAGTTTTACCACAGACCGTCGTTACGCATTAAGTGTGCGGGCGGTGTTCTGACGGCTAAAGACCCGGATAACCGCCCCGTGTTGCCGCGGGGCGGTTTTTTCGCCAGACAACACAAACCCGGTCTGTTCCGCGCTGTTTTGGCCTTGCAAGCGGCCGGACAAATCCCCATGCTATAGGCCATCCGTTATTGACCGCCGAGCCCGTCCCGATGTCCGATCTGCACACCCGCATTGCCAACCTGCGCCAAACGCTGAATCAGCATAATTATCAATATTATGTGCTGGATAACCCCAGCATTCCGGATGCGGATTATGACGCTTTGTACCGTCAGTTGCAGGCGCTGGAACAGCAAAATCCCGAGCTCATCACGCCGGATTCGCCGACGCAGCGGGTGGGAGCAGCACCGCTGGATAAATTTGGTCAGGTCACGCATCAAATTCCGATGTTATCGTTGGACAACGCCTTTGAAGCCGCTGATTTTCAGGCTTTTTACCAGCGCATGGCCGACCGGCTGGACCAACAAATTGAATTTAGTTTTTGCGCCGAACCGAAACTGGATGGTCTGGCAGTCAGTATTCGTTATGAAAACGGAGTGCTGGTGCAGGCGGCGACGCGCGGCGACGGTTATACCGGTGAAGACATCACCAGTAATATCAAAACCATCCGGGCTATTCCGCTGAAGTTACAAGGTGATTATCCGCCGGTATTAGAAGTGCGCGGCGAAGTCTTTATGCCGCTGGCCGGTTTTGCGGCGATGAATGAAAAAGCCCGGCAGGCCGGTGACAAAGTCTTTGCCAACCCGCGCAATGCCGCTGCCGGCAGTTTGCGCCAGCTTGACCCGCGCATCACCGCCAACCGGCCTTTGAGTTTTTATGCTTATGCGGTTGGCGCTGTTACAGATCCGGCGTTATTGCTAAACGGCAGCAGTCATTATGCCCGGCTGCAGCAACTCAAAAGCTGGGGTTTGCCGGTGTGCCCGGAGATCCGGCTGGTAACAGGCTCGGAGGCCGCACTGGCATATCACGCCGATATTCTGGCACGCCGCGCTGCGCTGGCGTATGAGATCGACGGCGTGGTGCTGAAAGTCGACGATTTATTACAACAGCAAAATCTCGGTTTTGTCTCGCGGGCGCCACGTTGGGCTATTGCGTTTAAATTCCCGGCACAGGAAAAAACCACCCGCTTACTCGACGTCGAGTTTCAGGTTGGCCGCACCGGTTCTGTCACGCCGGTGGCGCGGCTGGAGCCGGTCAGTGTCGGTGGCGTGACTGTCTCCAATGCCACTTTGCACAATCAGGATGAAATCAACCGGCTGGGGATCCAAATTGGCGACAGCGTCATTATCCGCCGCGCCGGTGATGTGATCCCACAAATTGTCGCTGTGGTGCTGGCAGAGCGGCCAGCAGATGCGCGCGAGATCCTGTTTCCAACGGCTTGCCCGGTCTGCGGCAGTGCCACAGAGCGGGTGGAAGGCGAAGCGGTGACGCGATGTACTGGCGGTCTGTTTTGTGGTGCGCAGCGTAAAGAAGCGCTGAAGCACTTTGTCGCCCGCAAGGCGATGGATATTGAAGGCCTCGGTGACAAGCTCATCGAACAGTTAGTCGATGAACAGCTGGTACAAAGCCCGGTGGATATTTACAAGCTGGATATGCCGGCGCTGGTTGGGCTCGAGCGGATGGGGGAGAAGTCCGCACTGAAGTTACTGGCGGCCATTGAGCAATCCAAACACAGCAGTTTGCCGCGTTTTATTTATGCGCTGGGCATCCGCGAAGTTGGGGAAGCTACGGCACTGAATCTGGCGCAGCATTTTCGCAGTCTGGACGCTTTACGCACAGCATCGCTGGAACAGCTATTGGCGGTTGCTGATGTTGGTGCCGTGGTCGCCGGCCAAATTCTGCATTTCCTCGCCGAGCCGCATAATCAGGCGGTGATTGATGGTTTGATTGCCGTGGGCGTGCAGTGGCCGGATATTGCCGAAAAGGCTCAGACCGCGCAGCCGCTCGCCGGGCAAACGCTGGTGTTAACCGGTACTTTAACGGCGATGGGCCGCGATGAAGCCAAAGACAAATTGCAGCAACTCGGCGCCAAAGTTGCGGGGGCCGTGTCGGCAAAAACCAGTGCGGTGATCGCCGGGGATAATGCCGGCTCTAAACTCGCCAAAGCCGAAGAGCTGGGTGTGGCGGTCTGGACTGAACAACAGATGCTGGATTTATTTGCTGAGCACGGACTGGCGGGATGAAACATTACCCGGACATTCCGCTGCTGGATCAGGATGGTCTGCACCGGGTCCCGCTGCGGTTTTACGCGGTCTTATTGTTACTGCTTCGGCCCTATTTATGCTGGATAGTGACGCTGGTGATGCCGGAAGCCGAGCGTAAAGCTGTACTGAGCTTTTTTTATCCGCTGGCGGATGATTTTATCCGGGCAGTGCTGATTGCCATCCCGGCGTTGTTGGTGCTGGCAGCGGTCAGTCAGCGGGTGCCTTATGATAAAAAACAACGGCGTGGCCGGGCAAAGCGATTCTGGTTTGCGTTATGGCGCTGTAGCCGCTGGTTGTTACTGGCGGTAGCTGCAGCAGATTTATACTGGACTATCAGCCATTTACCGCCTTATGTCGCGCTGCATGCACCGGGATTATTACTGATTGTCCTGCTGCTGGCACTGACATTGATGTATCTGCTGCGCAGTAAACAACTGCGGTTGAACTTCAGCGAATGGCCGGAAGATAAAAAATAAGCTCAGCCGGCCAGCTGCTTTTGTTTCAGCTGATCAAAGCGGCGTTGTTGTTCCGGATTGAGTTTACCCAGTTCGATGGCCCGCAGGCAGGCGTGTTGTAACCGGCTGCGTTTGACCGGATCCATCGCGCCGGTGGGGGCGGTCAGCATGCTTTGTAATAAGTTCAGCGCAATACCTGCATTGCGGGGTAACAGCCGGAAGGCGTGCTCGAACGCGCTGAGGGCGGCTTGCCAGTTGCCGTGTTGGTAATGCATAACCGCGATATTGTTCAGCTCGCGTGGTGCCGTGGTCAGCTCGGCGCGCTCCTGTTGTTCCTGCGCCAGATAAGTTTGTAAATAAGGATCGGTCGGCTGCTCGCGGCAGAATTCGCCAATCTTTTCAAACCAGCGTTTTGAAGCCTGCGTCAAGCCCACTTCATGCAGCGCTTTGGCTCTGTCCAGCGCATCTTCCAGCGCTGTGATCTGCAACGGCACTTCGTCCATCGTTTCCAGAATTTTCAGCGCTTTGTCTTTTTGAGCTTTGAGATAATGTAAGCGTGCCTGCAACACCGTTTGCTGTTCGTGCGTGTCGGATTGCGGAAAGCTGCTGCGCAGCTGATTGAGTGCCTCAGTGGCCTGTTTACTGAGCTTATTGGTTTCGCCGTCTTCATCCATCGACACAGCGTAATCGATGCACGCTCTGGCGAGATTCAGGTACAGATCCGGTTGTTCATACATCGAATGACGGGCAAATTTCAGCATATCGCGCGCAGATTTGTACTGGCGTTCATAGTCGTGATTGAGCCGGGATAATTGTTGCAGTTTTTGCTGGCGGAACAGATTACGGGGCGCCAGGTCGACCGCCTGTTCCAGATGTTGCTGCGCCTGGTCAAAACTGTGATTGCGAAACTCCAGCTCTGACTGATATTCCAGCGCCACCAGCCGGGTGTCATTTTTTGTCGACATCCGCTCCAGCATCATGCCAACCGCATCAAAATCTTCACAGGCAAACAAGGCGCGGACTAAACCAATCTGCGCCCAGCCAAAATGCTGCACCGCCTGCACCGACTGGTAAAACTGCACTGCGTCGGCGAAGCGGCCGGTTTGGAGCAATAAATCGCCTTTTAACTTCAGCAGCGTCGGCACCAGTTTTGGCGATGGTGCCGCCGCCAAAAGCTGATCCAGTTCCTGCAAGGCTTTTTCCGGTCTGTTGGCATCCAGATACTGGTGTAGCGGGCAGATCGGAAGAGCGTCGTGTAGGGAAAGAGTGTAGATCTCGGTGG
>CALJUX010000072.1 GCA_937978655.1 uncultured Chromatiaceae bacterium | reverse complement strand
TTTGTCACTCGTTGCTCACATAGAATCACTATGCCACGCGCCTCGTTTCGCGCCCCAAACGCCACCAACTCGAACAAAACTCAACCACCAAACGTCAACACGCCCTAGCTGTTGATGACCAGAGCGCTGCCGGGAACTGCAATAACTGTTATGAACTGGCGGGTTCCACCGCCATCAGTTTGCCATCCTGTAATAACATCCGGCCTGTTGGTTTTTGGCTTGTCTGCGTGGTTTTCAGCTCACCATCGTGCAAATACCGCACTTCATATCCGATGGTTTTTTCAACGGTCTTTTGCACCGTTTTACACACTTGCTGTTCCTGGTAGCTGACATCTTTGCGCTGCATGTCTTCCTGGACTTGTTTACCGGCATAACCACCGGCTGCAGCACCTGCAACTGTTGCCAGTTTTTTACCGGAACCGCCACCAACCTGGTTGCCCAACACGCCGCCGACCACCGCACCAATTACAGTACCGGCGATTTCGTGCTGGTCTTGCACCGGGGCGGTTTTAGCGATTTTTTTCGTGGTGCATTGTTGCTGTGGTTCGGTGCTGGTTTCGGTCAGGGCTTTGCTGCCGACGATTTCAACCCATTGGGGCTGGCTGTCTTTTTGGCTGTTGTAATTGGTAGCTACTGCGCCTAACGCGGTAATAGCGGCAGCGCCTAACATAGACCCAATCATCATCATCTTGCTCATAAAATTCTCCGAAAAGTCCGACTGACTTGGCCGCAGACTAACCGGCTGAAACTGGATGGAAGCTGAATAAAACAAGAAGCCGCTAATTTAGCGGCTTCGTTTATCCATGTGTTGCGATGCAACTCAGAAATGCGGTTCGATACGATCTTTTGGTGCTGTGGTATCGACAGTGTTTTCTGTCGCAGCCACGGTTTCAGGCACTTTGACGACAACATCCGCTGTTGCAGCTGGCTGTGTTGGTGCATTGACGCTATCTGGCAGTTGACGCTGACGCCAGAACAGCACAGCAGCACCGATCAGACAGAGCAAATACAGCGGCCAGTCGCCGAGCAAGCTATAGAGCGTGCGGCCTTGCGTTAACGGCACATCAAGCGTCAGCACGCCATCCTGAAACTGCGGCAGCTGACCCAGCACTTTGCCATCAGCGTCTATCGCTGCGGTCACACCGGTATTAGTCGCGCGCAGCAGTGGCCGGCCAAATTCCAGTGCACGCATCCGGGCAATTTCCAGATGCTGCCAGGGGCCATGTGAATCACCAAACCAGGCGTCATTGCTGACGGTCAGTAAAAAGTCGGTGTCAGCGCTGAAGTTAGCGCGGATTTGGCGCGGAAAGGCGATTTCAAAACACAATGCCGCCAGCAACTGGTGACCTTTGGCCTGCAGATTAGGCTGTTGCCACTCGCCCCGGGCGAAGGAACTGTTGGGTAAATCAAAAAACGGCGCGACATCCCGCAGGAAACGCTCAAATGGCACGAATTCACCAATCGGCAGCAGATGGTGTTTCTGATAGCGGTTGTGGGTTTCATAATGATAAATCTGGCTTTTCACGCCGGTATCGCCGACCACAATCATGCCGTTATAGGCATCGCCATTGCGTTTAACATCGAGAATACCGGTCACCACGGCGGCGCGCTGTTCCGCAGCCAGCATGTCGAGGTTAAACAGATAAGCCTGTGCCTGAGGTTCGAGTTGCGGGATGGCTGCCTCCGGCCAGATCACCAGCCGATCTGCCAGATGTGGCCGGGTCAGCTGCATATATTTTTTCATCGTCGGCAGTTCTTGCTCGGGGGCCCAGCGCAGCTCCTGGCGGATATTGCCCTGCACCAGCGCGACCGCAGTCTGGGTGCCCGTGGTTTGCCAGCCTTTGAGGCTGCCAAGAGCAGGCGCCAGGGCCAGCAGCGCCACTGCGCTGACAAATTGCCACTGCGCTGCACGGCTGGCCTGCCAGCGCCACAAAGCGGCGAAGCTGCCTGCGGCCAGTAACAGAATAAAATTGATCCCGGTTTCGCCGACCAATGGCGCATAACTGGCCAGCCAGCCGCTGGTCTGGCTATACCCCAGTGACAACCAGGGGAAGCCGCTGAACAGCCACGAACGCAGATTTTCGCTGAAGGTCCAACAGATCGCGAGCAGCAGCGGCCAGTACTGAGGTTGCTTTGCCGACAACCGTGCGGCGCCATAGGCCGCAAGCGCAGGAAACAACGCCAGATACAGCACCAGCAGCGCCATGATACTCAGACTGGCAATCAGCGGCATACCACCGAAAGTGGCGATGCTGACATGGACCCAGCTGACGCCAAGGCCAAACCAGCCAAGGCCATAACAAAACGCCAGCCAGGCGGCCTGCGCCGGGCTTTGGCTTTGACGCAGCGCCACCGCCAAAATGGTCAGGGTCAGCAGCGGCAGCGCATGCCAGTCATAAGGCGCAAAAGCAAAAGTATTGAGCAGACCTGCACCAATCAGCAGCAGGCTCATCAGCCCGGTCCGGGCAGAGATTCGAAATAGCACTGAATTTATCCTGTGGCGCCGCTACGGCCGCCGTTATTCGTCATGAGGACTGTCGGTTTTTGGTTTAATGACCTGCAGCTGCACCAGCCGGCGGTTATTGGCCTTATTGACCTTAAAAGTCAGGCCGCCAAGGCTGATACTTTCACCTTTGACCGGCATATGGCCAAACGCGTGCAGCACAATACCGCCGATGGTACTGGCTTCAGCTTCATCAAAACCGGTGGCAAAGGCTTCGTTAAATTCATCAAGCGGTGTTAACGCGCTGACCAGATAGACATGACTGCCAAGTTTACGGATATCCGAGCCTTCAATTTCATCGTGCTCGTCGTCAATTTCGCCGACAATCTGCTCCAGAATATCTTCGATGGTGATGAGGCCAGATACACCGCCGTATTCGTCAACGACGATGGCCATGTGATAACGCTGCTGGCGGAAATCTTTCAGCAGCGCATCGACGCGTTTGCTTTCCGGAATAATCACTGCCGGGCGCAGTAAATCGCGTAATTGCCATTCGGTTTGTGGTTTTAAGGCGTACTGCAGGATGTCTTTGACAATCAGGATACCTTCGATATGGTCTTTATCTTCGTTGACCACCGGGTAACGGCTGTGATTGTTTTCGAGCAGGATCGGCAGATATTCTTCCAGCGGCTGGTCGATGTCAATCGTCGCCATCTGCGAGCGCGGCACCATAATATCGCGGGCGCGCATTTTGGAGATCGCCAGCACACCTTGCAGCATGCCTTTGGTATCGGTGTCGATCAGGGCGCGGGCATTGGCCTCAGTGATGATCGCTTGCAGGTCGGACAGGTCTTGGGGTTCTGCAGTAAAAATCGTGGCAATACGTTCTAACCAGGATTTGACGGCAGAACCGCGTCCCGAGTGTGGATTGTCGTCACTCATGACTTTAAATCAGCTCCATGTTCAGTCAATCAGATAAGGATTGGCAAAGCCAAGTGCCTGTAATATTTCGATCTCTTCCGCTTCCATTTCTTCAGCGTCAGCGTCATTTATATGGTCAAAGCCCAGTAAATGCAAGCTGCCGTGTACGACCATATGGGCCCAATGCGCCTGCAGCGTTTTCTGCTGTTCAGCCGCTTCACGCGCCACCACCTGGGCACAAATCACTAAGTCACCGAGCAATGGCAGCTCAATGCCTGGTGGGCACTGAAACGGAAAACTGAGGACGTTGGTGGGTTTGTCCTTCTCACGATAATCAAAGTTCAGCTGCTGGCTTTCGGCTTCATCAACAATGCGGATTGTCACTTCGGCGTCGGCCTGAAAAGGCGTCACAGCGGCGTCCAGCACCCGTTGCAGTTCTGCTTCGGTCGGTAAATCTGTTGCCGTGCTGGCTTGCTGTAAATCCAGAATAATCGCCATTTAAACCTCTTTGCTGCGCCGGCGCGCTGGTTTGGCCGCAGGTGTTTCTGCTGTCGCTTGTTCCTGAACTTGCGCTGTCGCTAGGGCCTGTTCGGCGGCGCGCGCGGCGGCTTTGGCATCAGCCACGGCTTTTTCGTGTGCTTCGTAGGCCATGACAATTTTTTGCACCACGGGGTGGCGCACTACATCTTTGGCACTGAAATAATTAAAACTCAGGGCATCGACGGCTGACAGCACATCAATCGCGTGTTTCAGCCCGGAATATTGGCCACGTGGCAAGTCTACCTGGGTCACATCCCCGGTGATCACCGCTTTGGAATTAAAACCAATCCGGGTCAGGAACATTTTCATTTGTTCCACCGTGGTGTTCTGGCTTTCGTCCAGAATAATAAAGGCATCACTTAAGGTGCGGCCGCGCATGTAGGCCAGCGGCGCAATTTCGATAGTGCCGCGTTCTAAGTATTTTTCGACTTTCTCAAAACCGAGCATGTCGAATAACGCGTCGTATAAGGGGCGCAAATAGGGGTCAACTTTTTGCGTCAGATCGCCGGGTAAAAACCCCAGCTTTTCACCGGCTTCAACGGCAGGGCGGGTCAGCACAATACGCCGCACCTGTTGTTTTTCCAGCGCATCCACCGCACAGGCGACGGCCAGATAGGTTTTGCCGGTGCCGGCTGGCCCAATACCAAAAGTCACGTCATGCGTCAGCACATTGGCAACATAACGGCTTTGATTGGCGTTGCGGCCTTTGATCAGGCCTTTTTTGGTCTTGATGCTGACTTCCTGGGTGCTGGCATCGACGCTGACCAGCGAACTGGGATTTTCGATGCTGCTGAGCGCCAGATGGACCTGCTCTGGGGTCAGCGGCTGTAATTTGCCGGCTGCCGACAGGGTGTCCAGATACAGCGTTTCCAATAACTGGCGCACTAGGGGCAGCTGCTCGGTCAGGCCCAGTAAGCGGAATTTGTCTTCGCGATTTTGAATTTGCACACGAAAGCGGCGTTCGATTTGGTGCAGGTGGTCGTCAAAAGGGCCGCATAACATGGCAAGACGCTGGTGATCGGCCGGGGACAGGGTGAATTCGAGACTGCTGATTGGGTTGTCCAAATGTCCTTCTCTCATCAGATAAAGCAAGTCCGGCTGACAGACCGGACTTGCTGATTAAAATGCTCAGACGGCTACTTTTGCCGTCCGGGATCTAAGGCTGGTAAGTTGCCACGCCTAAGGCATCTGCCACTGTATCCGGGCGATTTTGCCGCGCCATAATTTGCTGCGGCGAAATTTCACGGCGTAAGCCCATCTCAGCTTCAGTGCGCAACACCACACCTTTGAGTGAGTTGGTGAATACGTCGGTGATCCGGACATCGACGAATTGGCCAATCATATCAGGCGTCCCCTCGAAATTCACTACCCGATTGTTTTCGGTGCGACCGGTCAGTTCCATCAGGTCTTTTTTCGACGGGCCTTCGACCAGGATCCGTTGCTCGGTGCCAAGCATGCCGCGGGCAATGTGCAGCGATTGCTGGTTGATGCGGTCCTGCAAAATATACAGCCGCTGTTTCTTTTCTTCTTCCGGCACGTCATCCGGCAGGTCGGCTGCTGGTGTGCCCGGACGGGCGCTATAGATAAAGCTGAAGCTCATGTCAAAACCAATAGCGCTGATAAGCTCCATCGTTTGCGCGAAATCTTCGGCAGTTTCACCCGGGAAACCAATGATAAAGTCTGATGACATCGACAGGTTAGGCCGGATTTTTTTCAGTTTGCGGATCTTGGATTTGTATTCGAGCGCCGTGTGGTTACGTTTCATCAGCGTCAGAATACGGTCTGAGCCGCTTTGGACCGGCAAGTGCAGGTGATCGACCAGTTCCGGAATATCCCGGTACACTTCAATAATATCGTCGGTAAATTCCACCGGATGTGACGTGGTGTAACGAATACGGTCAATGCCGTCGATGGCGGCGACCAGACGTAACAACTCAGAAAAATGGCAGATTTTGCCGTCATGGGTTTCACCGCGATAGGCGTTGACGTTTTGTCCCAGCAGATTTACTTCACGTACGCCTTGTTCGGCCAGCTGCGCAATTTCGAGCAGTACGTCATCCAAAGGCCGGCTGACTTCCTCGCCACGGGTGTAAGGCACGACGCAGAAAGTACAATATTTTGAACAGCCTTCCATAATCGAGACAAAAGCGGTCGGGCCTTCGGCTTTTGGTTCCGGCAACCGATCAAATTTTTCGATTTCCGGGAAAGATACATCGACCACCGGTGAACGGTCACCGCGCACTGCATTGATCATCTCCGGCAGCCGGTGCAGGGTTTGCGGCCCAAACACGATGTCGACATAAGGTGCGCGCTCGCGGATGGCGGCGCCTTCCTGTGAGGCGACACAACCACCTACACCAATGATTAAATTCGGATTTTTCTTCTTAAGCGGACGCCAGCGGCCCAGTTGGTGAAACACTTTCTCCTGGGCTTTTTCGCGGATAGAGCAGGTGTTCAATAAGATAACATCCGCATCTTCTGCTTCTTCAGTCAGGGTAAAGCCATGAGTGGCATCTAATAAGTCAGCCATTTTGGATGAATCGTATTCGTTCATCTGGCAGCCCCAGGTTTTGATGTGCAGCTTTTTGCTCATGGTCAGAATATGCCTGTAAAAGTCGGACGGAAAAAAGGCGCGTATTTTAACTGACACCCTGCGCAAGTACCAGCGTTGTGCAGTTTATTCGCCGGCAGAAGTGGTCCGGGCGGGTCTGGTTGTAAAATTTTGCTTTCGCTTCAGTATGTTCAGAATACTGGTCTACACTTGTGAAAAGTTGTAAGGCCAGTGTGGAGTTCAAAATGAAGAAATACCTGTTGGTGCCAATGGCACTGTTCAGTTTGTCGGTGGTTGCAGAAGTGGCGATTGTCGTGCATCCATCCAATGCGGCCACATTAAACCCTGAAGCGATCGCTCAGATCTATCTCGGCCGCAGCAAAAGTTTTCCTGATGGCAAAGCCGCACTGCCGTTAGGCCAGGCGGAAGGCAGTAAAACCACCGAGCAATTTAACCAAAAAGTATTAAATAAATCGGGTAGTCAGATCAAAGCCTATTGGTCAAAGCTGGTCTTTACCGGCAAAGGCACGCCGCCAAAAGAGATCAACAGCGATGCCGAGATGCTGGATTTGGTCAGCCAGAACCCCAGTGTGATAGGTTACGTCGATAAAGCGTCAGTCACTGATAAAGTTAAAGTGCTGGCCACATTCTGAGGCGCGACCGCCATTTCCCCTTTGTTCTGCACTTGCTGATGTGGCTTCACCACCCTGTGAATTTACAGTGGTGGTGTGTCGCCCGCTCTGTTGCGTCAGAGTTGCGTCAGATTAACCGCTGGCGGCTGGTGATATAACCGGCGTAAAAAATAATCAAAACGCCGGCAAACCACGCCGTCGTCACCGGCTCCTGCCAGAACCAATAGCCAAACAAACCGGCAAAAACCACACTGCTGTATGTCCACATGCCAATATCGCTGGCTGGCGCCAGTGCATAGGCTCTGGTCATCGCCATCTGGCCGACGGCGGCCAATATCCCCATGCCGGCGAAGGCCCACCAGGCCGTGGCGGGTAGTGGGTGCCAGTCAAATGGCACCGGCACAAAAGAAATGATGGTCGTCAGCAGCGAAAAATAAAACACTATTCTGGCTGCGGGTTCGGTGTCGGACATATAGCGGATAGTGGTTTTTGTCACGGCAACCAGAATGGCCGACAATAAGCCGATCCCCAGCATCAGCAAATTTCCGGGGCCGGAACTGACCGGAATGGCAATAAACACCCCAACAAAACCCAATGCGATGGCCAGTAAGGTCAGACGACTGGGCCGCTCATTGAGCCAGAAGCGGGCGATGACGGGTACGACAAAAGGTGACAACAGCAAGACCAGCATGGCCTGCGCCAGCGGTAACTGGCTGATCACATAAAAAAAGCAGTACATCGATACGATACCGGTGGTGGCACGGCTCAGATGCAGATACCAGCGGCGGGTTTGCAGGATTTGGCGTCCTTGCAGGTAAATCCACGGCAACATGACCAATAAGGCAAAAAAGTTGCGGAAAAACACCACCTGAGCCTGACTGGCGGTTTCACTGGTCAGTTTCACCAAGGCGCCAATACCGGCAAAACAGGCTTCTGCCAGCAATAACAGCGCAGCGGCCAGATACAATTGGGAAGCGGGCACCATAAACTCCACAGCTGGGCCGGGCAACAGGCGCCGGCGTCCGCGCTGATGTTAACACGGCGCGAAGCGAAACCCTGCGACATTACAGACGGCCTGCACTGGCGCTGGTCGCAAGCCGTGTTCTGGCTGGTCAGCCTTGTTGCAGTTGTGCGATCAGTTGGGTGGCTGGCATGGGTTTACCAAACAAATATCCCTGAATTAAATGGCAGCCGCGCTGGCTGAAAAACGCCAGTTGCTGTTCGGTTTCGACCCCTTCAGCGATGCAATACATACCGAGACTGCTGGCCATACTGAGCATGGCATCGATGATGGTTTCATCATTGCGGTCTATGCCAATGTCTTTAACAAAACTGCGGTCGATTTTGATGCCATCAATCGGCAGCTCTTTTAAGTACTTCAGTGACGAATAGCCGGTACCAAAGTCATCCAGTGCCAGTTGTACACCAAGCTCACTCAGGGCCAGCATGGTGGCAATGGCACTTTTGTGGTCCTGCATCAGCGCGCTTTCTGTGACTTCAAAGCGCAGGCAACTGGCAGGCAGTTGGTACTGGGCCAGTAATGCTGCGGTTTCCAGTGCCAGATTGGCCTGCTCCAGGTGACGCGGTGACAGATTCACTGACATATACAACGGGAATCCCGCCTGGTGCCACTGCTGCAGATCGGCCAGGGCCCGCACCAGCAGCGCCTGAGTCATCGGCACAATCAGCCGCAAGTCTTCCGCCAGCGGGATAAAGTCGTTGGGGGGGACCAGCCGGTCGGCATCCTGCCAGCGCATCAGGACTTCCACGCCAACGATTTTACGTTGCAGGCTGTCATAAATCGGCTGGTAGTAATTGAGGAATTCATTGTGTTGCCACGCACTTCTGAGCCGGGTTTCCCGCGCCAGTTGCATCTGGGCTTTGTCGTTCATGTCCTGAATAAAAAACTGGAAGTTATTGCGCCCCAGATCTTTGGCATGGTACATCGCCACATCGGCATGTTTGAGCAGTTCGCCGGCATCGGCCGCATCTTCCGGATAGACGGCAATGCCAATACTGGGGGAGACGCTGACCCGGTGTGGCCCAAGCTGCATCGGTTCGCTGACAGATTTCAGCATCTTGCGCGCAACGTGGCTGATATTGTCGTCATTTTTATAACTTTCCAGCAGAACGACAAACTCGTCGCCGCCGAGGCGGGCAACCGTATCAGTCAGGCGCAGAATGCTGGTCAGCCGTTTGGCCACTTGTTTTAACAGCATGTCGCCGATGTCATGGCCGAGACTGTCGTTGATTTGTTTAAACCTGTCCAAATCGATAAAACAAAGCGCCAGCGACCGTTTTTCCCGCTTGGCCGTTTCGATACCATGCAAAATACGGTCAGTCAGCAGGGCACGGTTTGGCAGGCCGGTCAGTGCATCGTAATTGGCGAGGTAACGCAGGTCATCTTCAGCCTGTTTCTGCGCGGTGATATCGGTAAATACCAGCACATAAAATTCAACATGCTCATCGTCACCAACAGCACTGATATTGAGTAATGTCGGCCGTTCGGTGCCGTCCGGGCTTAACACCAGCTCTTCGCCTTGCCAATGCTGATTTGCCTGCATGCCACTGAGTAAACGGGTGTAAAAACGCCGGCGCGATAAGCTAATCCCCAGTTCATGCACACGCGGATTGTTCAGGTAATCATCCATATTGCCAAACACGTCGGCAAATGACTGGTTTGCCGCCAGCACCCGCTGTTCCGGGTCGAGCAATACCACCCAGTCACGGGTTTGCTGGAAGGCTTCGCCAAATAAGCGGGCTTTTTCTTTGGTGGCGCGGGTTTCGGTGATGTTACTGTAAGTACCAATCACCCGAACCGCGGTCTGCCCCTCGGTTTCTGTCACTTTGCCGATGTCGCGGAACCACAGCCAGTGCCCGCTTTTGTGCTGCATTCTGTAGGTGAAATCGAAGCTGCGGTCCGGCGCGCTGACAAAACGTTGCCAGGCCTGCTGATAGCTGTCGCGGTCATCCGGGTGGATCAGCGCCAGGTGCTGTTGCATTGACAGCGGGTTCAGCTCTTCGCTGTACCCCAGCATGGCATGTACCCGTTGTGCATACATGCTGTTTTTGGTAACCAGATAGTCCCAGACGCCGCTGTTGACTGCTTCGAGCGCCTGTTTCAGCCGTTGTTCACTGGCCCGGACTTTAAAGTGCGCCTGCGCCAGCAAACGTTTTTGCGCCAGCCGGTTATGTTGCCATAACAGTAACAGGATCAAGCCAAGCACTGCATAGCTTGCCAGAGCTGCCGGTGAATACCAGGGCGCCGGGTCTATGGTCAGCGTCAATACTGCCACGTCGCTTTCCTGGCCGTTGTGCGGCGACAAGGCTTTGACATGAAAAGTATAATGACCGGGTTCCAGTTGTGGGAACGTCACGCTGGCATTGTTTTGTTGCGGGAAACGGATCTCGCGGCTGCCTTCGAGCCAGAACTTATATTGAATTTTGTCAGCATCCCGAAAGTTCAGTGCCGAGAAGTTCACTTCGATCCCAAGGCTGTCATAAGAAAAACGGAACGACTGGCCGTTCAGGTCCTGCAATGCCGTAGAGCTGGCCTGATTCATCGCGCCGATGCTGGTGATGGCGATCACCGGGCGTTGCGGCGGTTCGGCCAGTTCGGCCGGGTTAAACCAGGTAATGCCGGAATTGGTGCCGTACACCAGATTGCCATTGGCCAGTTTCAGGCTTGCGGCATAAGTGAAGTCACTGCCGGATAAACCGTCCCCTTTGTCAAAATGCTCCAGCCGCAGGCTTTGCGGGTCCAGCCGGGTCAGGCCTTGTTGGCTGGCGAACCAGATTTGGCCGTTCAGATCGGCTTCGCAGGAATAAATAGCATTGGTTGGCAGGCCATGTTGTTTATGCAACTGGTGTTGCAGTTTCAAATCCGAACCGGACAGGCTGATCAGGCCAAGACCACTGATACTGAACCACAGATCGCCTTTGGCGTCGCTGCACATTTTGTCGGCAGTACGCTCCAGTCCAGGCTGATAGGGCATGGCTTCAAACACTTTTCGGACGCTGCGGTCCTGTTGGTTAAATAACCAGATCCGATCAGAGGCGCTGAAAAAAATCTGTTCAGGATGATCCGGCCTGTGGCCGAGAAAACGACCAGCACGAAACGGTGCTTCGGCCTGAGCCAGTTCGGGGAATGTGACCAGCGTGCCGTCGGCGGGCTGGTAGCGGTAGTAGTTATCGGCCGTATAGAACCAGAAAGCGCCGGCGCTGTCGCGCCAGTGACCGCGTGCATTGAGCTGGATCTGCGGTTGCAGGGCGGGGTCCTGTAACGGCAGCGGCAGAAATTCAGCGCGATCTGCGGCGAACAAATGCAGCGAATTACCACTGCGCAGCCACAAACGGTCGGCATGATCCGGATAAATCCGCGCCACCACAGTGGAGAAAGTGGCCGGCAACGGGGTCGGATAGGGCAGGTCGAGCAGATTGCCGGACAGCAGGTCCAGCCGCTTTAAGCCGGTCACAGTGCTCAGCAGCCATTGATTCAGCGGGCTTTCTGCCAGTGCCATCACGGCCCTTGGGCTGAAGCCGCTGACCTGGTTTTGCCAGGGTTGCTGCGGCAATGGCAGCTTCAGATGATTAAAATGCGTACTGCGCGGATGCCAGTAATATGCGCCCTGCAGCTGACTTGCGACCCAAAAACCGCCGTCCGGTGTGGCCACCAGATCGGTGATCCTGTCCTGATCTATTTCGTGCATGCTGTCAGTGAAACGCCACAGTAAATCAGCGCTGTGCAGATCGGGACTGCTCAGGTAAAGCCCTTCACTGGTGCCAAGCAATAATTGTTTAAAATAAGGCAGGATCTTATTGATTTGAATACCACTGAAATGTGGTGCTTGTGCCAGCTCTGTCTTCGCCGCCTGGCGCAGCTGCGCTTCGTTCAGGCTGTATAGCTGGTTGCCTATCGCCAGATAAACCTGCTCTGCGGTCACTGCAAGCGTCCGGACTATGGCTGCGCCACGCTCGGATGTTTGTGCGCTGAGCCGCACCGGCCAGTGCTGTTGCGTTTTCAGGTCATAAACGTATAAACCACTGGTGGTGCCGATGAGCAGTAGCTGATTGAATTTTTTTAACACTCTGATGCGGGACATCAGGCTGTTACCGCCATCAAATTCAAAGATCCGTTCCAGCTTCCGACCGGGTAATTGCAACCGGTAAACGGCTTTATTGACTGCCAGCAACAACAGATCAGGTTGTTGCTCAATCACGTCGTGCAATTGCGGGATAGTGTCGCTTTCCAGTTGCTGCAACGGTGTCAGCAATTCGGCCTCAGAGGTGTTCAGGTTTACCTGGTACAAACCCTGATGTTGCGCGGCAACAAAAAAACGCTGCTGACTGTCTTCAAATACCTGCGAAATATCCAGTTCCAGCTGGGCGTCACCGGCCAGTGGCAGTTGCTGCACCCGGTTGGCGTCAAAGCGGTTCAGGCCCCGATCTGTCGCCAGCCATAAAAAGCCGGTATTGTCGATATAAAGCCGGTTGACTGCGCCGCTGCTCAGGCCTTGCTCTGACGTCAGCGGCAATAACAGAGGCGCTTGTACACGGGCTGACTGGGCGGCGGCTGGCAGTGCAAACCAGCAGCACAGCAGGATCATAAGCTGGCAGCAATGGTGGCGCAGCACTGACGTTTTTGTTGCCAATATTTTGACCTGCTGTTGAAGTATTGCAGCGAACATAACGCAGAAACTCATCAAAAGTCCAGTGGAGTACGTCAGTGCAGGCCGGGCCACTGATAGAGTAAAATCAGGCCCAAACCGCAACATAACAGCAGAAATACCGCCCATTGCAGTTGCCGGCTGAGCCGCAATGCCAGCTGCAAATCACTCAGCTGCGGCTGCGCAGCGGGGCCTATCCGGTCCCGGCGCAGTTTCTGGCCCTGATACATCACAGGCCCACCCAGATTGCGCTGTAAGGCTGCACTCCAGGCCGCCAGATAAAACCGATCAGGCGCCGGCAGTCCGGCAGCGCCGCTGGCGCTGAAATAACGCAGTGCCGGCCATAACCGGTACATAATCGCCACCAACAGGCCATAAATCCACAAGACCGGCATGATCAGCAGCCTGCTGCACAGGGTGATAGCGGTACTAAAAACGCGCTGAGCCGCGATTTTGCCGGACCAGCTTTGCTGCAGCTCCAGGACCATCCGCCAGGCCACTGCCGCCAGCGCACCGCCGAGCAGATACCAGCCAAGGACTGCGGCAAAATGCCGGACCTGCCGCAGTGCCAGCACTTCAATACCGGCTTTGGCGAGACCGGTATCGGATAATGCTGCACAGTCACGACGCAACATAGGTTGCAGCTGATCTTTTGCCAGTTGCCGCTGCTGGCGCTGAAGACTGTCAGCGACCTCGGCGATCTGGCGCTGATAAATGCGTTGATCAAGACATAAATACAGCAACAGGGCATCAAAACCGGCCGGCCATTCTGATAACTGCCGCACCGTCCACAACAACAGCAGTGAAGGCGCCAGGATGAGTCCAAGGGCCAGCGTGCCGGCAAGCCGGCGCTGGCCCGGGCTGTCATTCCGCTGATTGACCTTGTGTTCTATCCGTTGTGCCAGCAGCTGCAACAGCGGCCAGGGCTGATATTGTCGCGGCAGTGCAGCGCCCTGCGCTAACAATAACGCGAGCAGGCACAACAGCCCTGGCTCAAAGGCCGGGAGCTGATGCAAGGTTTGCCAGAACTCGGTTGCAGTAAAGGGCATCTTGTTGACTACAGTAGTTACTGCGGGCTGGCTAACTGGCGCAGCAATTCAATGACCATCGCACTGCTGTTTTTCGAGGCAATTTCCAGATAGGCTTCAAACGAGGTCGGCGATTCTTTGCCGGCGATATCACTTAAACTGCGGATCACCACAAAAGGCGTGTTGAGCTGGTAACAGACTTGCGCAATCGCCGCGCCTTCCATTTCTACCGCCAGCATTGCTGGGAAAGTGGCGCGGGTTTTGTTAATGCGCTCCGGATCACACATAAAGACATCACCGGTGGTGATAAGGCCGGTTTTGGTCTGGCAAAACCCAAGCGTCTGGATACTGCGCACTGCGGCGGCCACTAAGGCCGGATCTGCAGTGAAAGCGGCTGGCAGACGCGGCAGCTGGCCCGGTTCATAACCAAATGCGGTGACGTCGACATCGTGATGACGTAATTCGGTGGAGACGACGATGTCGCCGACATTGAGTTCAGGGTCAAAACCGCCGGCAGAACCAGTGTTAATCACTGCCGATGGCTGAAATATCTGAATTAATAAGGTAGTGGCAATAGCGGCAGTCACTTTGCCAATGCCGGACTGCACCAGCACCACATCGCGGCCCTGTAACTGGCCACGGTGAAATTCAAAGCTGGCGACGCGGGTGGTTTCAATCTGACTCAGTTGCGCTTTGAGGATGGCAACTTCTTGTTCCATCGCGCCGATAATGCCGATTAATTGCATGAGGAAAATCCTGTGACAAAAAAACGGCATTATACAAGCAGGCCGGACAATGTCCCAGCGCGATTTCGCGCCGGGCGCTGCGGCCTAAATCTGCAGGACTTTGGCGGCGCGGTCTGTCAGTTTACCTTGCTGATAATCGGCAATCGCCTGTTCAATCTCTGCCACAGTGTTCATCACAAAAGGACCGTATTGCGCGATGGGTTCCTGCAGTGGTTTACCGGCAAGCACAATGACGCGGGCCGGGCCTTCAGTGCGAAGTACAAGGCTGTCACCGTCCGTCAGTACACCGGCGTGATGCAGCGGCACGCGGTGGCTGCCAAGCCAGACTTCACCTTCATAGGGATAAACCAGCGCGTTATGGCCGGCCGGAATGGCCAGTGTCAGCGTGGCAGCGCTATGCAGTTGCAGGTCCAGATATAACGGCTGCGTTGATACGGCGCGGATTGGCCCTGTGGTGAGCCCCAGCGCGGATTCGCTGTCGGCCGGGCTTTGTAAGGTGCCGGCGATGACTTTGATTTGGCCTTCAGGAATAACCACCGCCGGAATTTGCGTCGGATCTAAATCCAGATAAGCCGGCTCCTGCATTTTTTCCGCCGCCGGCAGATTCAGCCACAGCTGAAAGCCGCGCATCAGGCCGGATTCCTGTTGTGGCATTTCAGAGTGAATAATGCCACGCCCGGCCGTCATCCACTGCACGCCGCCGCTTTTCAGGTGGCCCTGATTACCCAGATGATCCTGATGCAACATATGGCCGTCGAGCATATAAGTGACTGTTTCAAAACCACGATGCGGATGCGGCGGGAAGCCGGCAATATAGTCGGCGGCTTCATCGGAGCCAAAACAGTCCAGCATCAGAAAAGGGTCGAGCCGCCACTGTGGCTGCAAGCCAATACTGCGGCGGATTTTAACGCCTGCTCCGTCAGAGACTTGTTTGGCAGGCCAGAGTTGGCCAAGAGTACGTAGTTTCATCAGCGGGCTCCAGAATTTAAGGTTTACGCGCCTAGTTAACCTTAAAACTTATCGAATTAACATCGCAATGAATCCCACTATTTATTCTAAATATTCGAATGAATGGCGTTGGTGATGCGTTGTTCATGTTGTAACAACCAGACTTTGCGGTCCAGGCCACCGGCATATCCAGTCAGTTTGCCGTCGGCACCAATCACCCGGTGACACGGCACTATAATGGCGATGGGATTACGGCCATTGGCGGCGCCAACGGCGCGCATCGCATTTTTATTGCCAAGTCGCAACGCCAGCTCGCCATAACTTTGGGTTTGGCCATAGGGAACCCGACACAGCTGCTGCCAGACCTGCTGCTGAAAAGCAGTGCCGCTGGCCGCCAGCGGCAGGTCAAAGTGCTGCCGGGTGCCGGCAAAATACTCAGCCAGCTGCGCTGCCGCTTGTTGCAGCAACAGCGCAACTGCACCGTCTGCCTGAAGCGAGAGCAGCTGAAAATCATCACTTTGGCACGCTGTCGCTGTAACATCCTGATGCTTGCGGTCGGCCAGACTGCGGTCTTTTTGCACATCGGGGAAATGCACTGCTGTGATGCCGGCGGCATTGGCATAAATCTCCAGCGCGCCGAGCGGGGACAAGCAATAAGCGACTTGAGAGGGCGGTTGCATTTTATTCTCCTTGTACGGTTGCGCTGGCCGGCGTGTCGGCCAGACCAAACCAAAGTTGTAAGGTGGCATAACTGCGCCACGGCGACAGCGTTTGTGCATCAAAACCGGCATGTTGACGCGCCAGCGCTTTTTGAATGCCCAAATCACCGCCAAGCCAGACATCGGTTTCTGATAAACCGCGCAGGCAGGCATAAGCGACAGTCCAGGGGCCAATGCCTTTAATTGGCAGCCATTGTGATGGGTGCTGCTCTGGCGTGGCCCACATCATGTCGGCCAGAGCCAGCAAGGTCTGACGCCTGGCGCCCGGCACTTTTAGCATCAACAATTCATCAGCGCCCACTTGCGCCGGCGTGGGAAATTGCCGCCAGACGGTGTCAGGCGTATGGGCAGGCACCGCTGAGGGCCAGGGTTGTTCAGAGCCTAACACCAGCAACCGGTTCAGCTGGGCCCGCGCGCCGGCGATACTGACTTGCTGGCCCAAAATAGCGCGGATGCCGGCTTCCCAGGCCGACCAGACCCCGGGAATACGCAGGCCGGTTTTTACACTGGCGCCAAGCTGGTTTTGCAGATGCTGTTCAATCACCTGTAAATCGGCGTCTAAATCCAGCAGCCGGCGGATTTGCTTCACTACCGGCAGCAGGGTTTCGTGGTCTGGCCAATGCAGTGTCAGCTTCAGGGCGTTTTTGCCGGCGATAGGCGCAACGTCAAACCAGCCGTGTTGCTGGCCCTGGCCTGGTGGCCAGTCAATCAGCCGGCCATAATGCTCACCGTGCAGCCATTCCAGGCCGGTTAAAGTGCGTTGTTGCCAGAACTCCAGTAATAAATGCCAGGCCAGTGGCGGGCGATAACTCAGCTCCAGTTCAATGATCGCAGAATGCTGCGCCATACGTTGTCCCCGTATTTGTGTTGGTGTCAGTTGTAATTGTTGTTTAAAGGCATCGTGAAAGCGGCGCAGGCTGTGAAAGCCGGCCATCGCAGCGATATCGGTTACCGGCATTTGGGTTTGATGCAGTAATTGTTTGGCGAACAGAATTTGCTGATACAACGCATATTGTTTGGGAGAGACGCCCAGATGCTGGGCAAACAGCTTACGCAGATAACGCTCGCTGATACCAAGGCGTGCACATAAGGAAGTTTGGTCGCCGTCCTGTAAGGCGCCTTGATCAATCAGCTTCATTGCACGGCGCAAGCTGGTCTGATTGCCTTGCCAGGCCGGTGAGCCTGGCGCACTGTCCGGCCGGCAACGCAGGCAAGGCCGAAAGCCGGCGGCCGCGGCCGAAGCGGCGGAAGCAAAATATTGCACCTGATGTTCGGCTGGCGCCCGCGCCGGGCAGATGGGCCGGCAATAAATGCCGGTGCTGTTGACCGCAATGTAAAACAGGCCATCAAAGCGCGCATCACGGCTTAAGCGCGCTTGCTGACAGGTTTCAGCGGCAGGGATCACTTCGGTGGACACAGACGGCGCTCCGGCAAATTCAGCTGAGCGCAGTGTAACGCGAAGTTCTGCTCCGGATCAGCCAGATCCGGCACTCACTGTCAGATATTCAAATCAACCTGCTGCAGCAAACCGACTTGACCCTGTTCAGCTAAAAAGATGCCACTGCGCGCGATGCGGGCTAGCAGCGCATCACCGTCGTACAGGCCAAAAGAGGTCGCGACCGATTGAGCCGAAAGTGCGCCGATGCCGGCTTCGCTCAGGCTGGTCGGAGTTTCACCCGGCCGCCACAGGCTCAGCTGTTGCCAGGCGCTGTCGCTGCTGTCGACAAAGCCGTCTTTGTCTTCATCCAGCGCTGCGAGTTCAGCAAATCCCTGGCCAGTACTGGGGCCAAACAATTCTTTGCCTTGTGTGATTTGACCATCCTGATTACGGTCATAACTCAGGTAATACTGGCCATTTGCCAGCGTCGGTAACTCAGCGCTTCTGCCGTCACTGAAAAAATCAAATGACTGACTGGCGCCGGTCCACTGAAAACTCTGACCTGTGGTGCTTAAAATCAATGGATCTTTCAGCACCGCTTCCTGACGCATGCTGAAACTGGCGTAACTTTCCTGCAGGCTGAAACTAAAGGCAAAACTTTGACTGCTGCCATCTTCTAACTGCACTTCGCCAGCGAAGCTCGCTTCAACCGCCTGATAACGGTAGTTAAATTCCATGATAGTGCGCTCAGCGGGCGCTTCGGGCGGGGTGGCTTCCGCGTCAAGTTGCTGTTGCTGTGCCTGAATTTTGTCAAAGGCAGAGCCATCGAGCCAGCTGAGCAATTTGCCACTGCTCAGCTGTTCTAAAATCCGTTTTACAGTACCAATACTTTCTTTGGCGCTGAATTGCTGACCATCTTCATTTTGTTCGTCGGATGACTTAGACTCGGTTTCACTCTTTGGATCAACTGCTTGCGCTGTTGATGCGGGGGCGGGGCGGGCAACTGGCGAAGACTGAACTTCGACCCGGCTGTGCTGAAATAACTGCTGTTCGCGGGCACTGAATGCCTGTGTGGCGCTGATGACGTTCATCGGGTCCTCCCATCGGAATTGATGGACGATTGAACGCTCTATCGGCTCATTCTGGTTAAACTTTAGGCAATTTTATGTTGGAAACATTTTTTCGTCAGTTGAGTACCGAGCCTGAAAGCATCAGCTTCCAGCAGACCATCGCATTGATTGATGCCTTGTATGATTTCACGCCGACCGCCTTCCAGAATGGTGAGCAGTTTAACGCGGCCGGGGAAAACAACGGCTCCTGTAAAATCCTCGCTTTTGCTTTGTTGCATCAGCTGTCGGAGCCGCAGACTTTACAGTTATTTGGTGACTTTTACCGGCTTGATGTGTTGCCGGATATTAAAGGCAGCAACCATGCCAATATCCGCAATTTTATGCGCACCGGCTGGGCAGGCATTGAGTTTGTCGGGCAGGCTTTGACAGGTAAAGCCTGAACCAGACAGGGAAAACGCGGTTCAGGCGGGCAACGTTTTCTTCTGGCATTTCACCAGCACGGACTCAATTTTTTTTGCAGAAAAGGGTTTGGCAATAAAACCGCAGGCGCCGGCCAGAATGCTTTGCTGCACATTCTCGACGGTACTGTGCGCCGTCATGATGACTACATTGGCGTTGGGATTGATTTCTTTTAGCTGGCGCAGCAGGGACTTGCCGTCGCAATCTGGCAGCTCGATATCCAAAAAAACCACGTCTTGCTGTTGTTTGGTGTAGCTGCTGATGCCAACACTGCCGTTGGCCGCTTCACTGACTCTGGTGATCCCGAGCAGCATCAGCGTCTGGCGCAGATATTCCCGGACTGAAGGTACATCGTCGATGATCAATACTGAATAATCGGTCATTTTCATGCAAACATCCTTGGTTTCTCGTCATCCTGTGTCCTAAGTTGTAGCTGTTGTTTTTACAGACCGCAACTTCGGTGCCGAATTGGCGCGCCATGCTAACAAATGCCTCAGTGCCGTGCATCTTTTTTATACAAGCAAATGCGCATATAGCGCAGCGAATAAGCCAAAGCTGTTTGCTGCGTCGCCGCATTGGCGGAATAATGTGCAATTGATTGCTTTGTCAGTGATTTTTGCTTTACCTTTAAAACTTGTTTTGTATAATGGCGCCTCAATCACAGGGGCATAGTTCCAATTGGTAGAACAGCGGTCTCCAAAACCGATGGTTGGGGGTTCGAATCCCTCTGCCCCTGCCAATTCTCTCAGGCAAGACCAAACAAGGTGCTGAGATGAATCCAGACGTGACAGACAACATCACATCTTCCATGTCAGAACTGCAGCTGCAGTTCTTACAGCAGCTGAACATTCAACCGTTACAAACACACTTAGCTGCACCGGCTTATCAGCCAGTGGTGCATGTTGCTGTCCCGACACCACAGCCAGAATCTGCCCCAGTTGCAGAAATTCCGCCGCAGTGGCTGGCGGCTGATGCCAGTTTGCCGCTGGTGCAGGACTTGTTGTGTTGTTTGCAACAAGCCGGTGTAGCGGCTCAATGGTTTTATCAGGCCGACACTGCAGATATCCAACTGACCAGCACTGGCCTCTATAGCGCTGCCCCCCAGAGTTTTCTGCCGCCGGCGCACAAAAAACAACTCTGGCAGCGCCTCAGTCAGCTGTTACCGGCAGATGTACCGGCAGAAAACACAGCCACAACGGACCCAACATGATCCACATCCGTACAGCGACCAGCGCCGATATTCCGGCCATGCTGGCAACAGAACAGGCCGCTACGGCTTATCCCTGGGCAGAATCATCCTTTCAGAGCAGTTTTTCCGAGCGCTATTTTAATGCGGTGGCGCTGATTGATCAGCAGGTCGCCGGCTTTTATATCGGTGAGCTGGTCGCCGGTGAAGCCAGTTTGTTTGATATTGCGGTGCATCCAAAGCAGCAGGGCAAAGGTATTGGCAAAGCATTGCTCAGCCATTTTCTCGATGAAGCAGAAGCGCGCAAGGCGACCGATTGCTGGCTGGAAGTGCGGGTATCCAATCAAACTGCGATAGCGCTGTACCAGCAGCTTGGCTTTCATCAGGTTGGTGTGCGGCCCGGCTATTACCCGGCGCCGGGCGGTAACGAAGATGCCGTGCTGATGGCGTTGTCGCTGGCGATGCCATCCCTTTAGCCTTTCTGTGTTCTGGTCGCCAAACCCTGCGAATTAACTGGCAAAGCAATTTCGCCAAAGCACCTGTTCCTGCTATAATCTGCGCCATTTTTCGCCGGACCCGGTACGCAGTCTCAGACCGCACCAGAACCGGCCGCCCATTTAGCTTAACTTCGGAACTCACTCAGGCATGGCCAGCGCAGAATTTCTTCAGGAAGTCAGTACACGCAGAACCTTTGCGATCATCTCTCACCCCGACGCCGGTAAAACGACTATCACCGAAAAAGTGTTGTTATTCGGGCAGTTAATTCAAAAAGCCGGTACCGTTAAAGGCAAAAAATCCGGTCAGTACGCGACGTCTGACTGGATGGAAATGGAGAAAGAGCGCGGTATTTCGGTGACCACTTCTGTGATGCAGTTCCCGTATGCTGATTGCCTAGTTAACCTGCTCGATACACCAGGCCACGAAGACTTTTCCGAAGATACCTATCGCACCCTGACTGCGGTCGACAGCTGTCTGATGGTGATCGACGGCGCCAAAGGTGTCGAAGAGCGTACCATCAAACTGATGGAAGTCACCCGTTTACGCGACACGCCAATTATCACTTTTATGAACAAAATGGACCGTGATATTCGCGATCCGATTGATTTACTTGATGAAGTGGAAAGCGTCCTTAAAATCGCCTGTGCGCCCATCACCTGGCCTATTGGCTCTGGCAAAGAATTTAAAGGCGTGTACCACATCCTGCGCGATGAAGTGATTTTTTATAAATCGGGCCTCGGTCACACCATTCAGGACGTTGATATCATTAAAGGCATCAATAACCCGGAATTAGACGCCCGGATTGGTTATTTTGCCGCCGACCTGCGCGAACAAATGGAGCTGGTGCAAGGCGCCAGTCATGAATTTGACCGCGAAGCGTTTTTAAAAGGCGAATTAACCCCGGTATTTTTTGGTACTGCGCTGGGTAACTTCGGTGTCGACCATATGCTTGATGGCCTGACTGAATGGGCGCCGGCACCACAACACCGCGCCACCACCGGCCGCACTGTGGAGCCAACCGAAGCAGGCTTCTCCGGTTTTGTGTTTAAAATTCAGGCCAATATGGACCCGAAACACCGCGACCGCGTGGCGTTTTTACGCATCTGTTCCGGTAAATACGAAAAAGGCATGAAAATGCACCACGTGCGCATCGGTAAAGATGTGCTGGTGCCGCACGCACTGACATTCCTCGCCGGCGATCGCGAGCATGTCGAAGAAGCGTTTCCGGGCGATATCATCGGTTTACACAACCACGGCACTATTCAGATCGGTGACACTTTCACCGCCGGCGAAAAATTCACTTTTACCGGTATTCCAAACTTTGCGCCTGAGCTGTTCCGCCGTATTCGCCTGCGTGACCCTTTGAAACAAAAGCAATTATTAAAAGGCCTGGTGCAATTATCCGAAGAAGGTGCGGTGCAGGTATTCCGGCCACTGGATAACAACGATTTGATCGTTGGCGCCGTTGGTGTGCTGCAGTTTGACGTCGTCGTGCACCGGTTAAAATCTGAATATAACGTCGATGCGATATACGAAAGTGTCAACGTCAGCACGGCGCGTTGGGTTTACTCTGACGACGCCAAAGCGCTGGAAGAATTCAGAAACAAAGCCAGCACCAACCTGGCGCTGGATGGCGGGGATAACTTAAGTTATCTGGCCCCGACGATGGTGAACCTGAATTTATCGATGGAGCGGCACCCGAAGATCCGTTTCCATAAAACCCGTGAACACGCGCACGCTGGTTAATAACAAGGTTTTACACAGGATTTAAAATGAATATCAAACAGTTATTGGCCGCAAAAACGCAGGCCGCGATGATCAAAGTCGGTTTGCCAGCGGATACCAATACCGCCGTCACACAAAGCACTAAAGTCGAATTTGGCGATTATCAGATAAACGGCGCTATGGCCGCTGCCAAGTTATTAAAAACCAACCCACGCGCTTTGGCGCAGCAGCTGGTGGATGTGCTGGAACTTCATGATATCGCTGACAAAATTGAAATCGCCGGCCCGGGTTTTATCAACGTCACGTTAAAACCAGACTGGCTGGCGACGCAGCTGCAGCACGCTGTGGCCGACCCACGTTTAGGCGTCAGCGCTAACACTACGCCGCAGACTGTGGTGGTGGATTATTCGGCGCCGAACCTCGCCAAAGAAATGCATGTCGGTCACCTGCGTTCGACCATTATTGGTGATGCTGTGGTGCGCGCGCTGGAATTCTGGGGTGACAACGTCATCCGGCAGAACCATATGGGCGATTGGGGCACGCAATTTGGCATGCTGATCGCGCATCTGGAAGACAAACTGGCTGCCGGTGTGGATTTAGAAACTGTCGCGCTGGCGGACTTAGAAGACTTCTACCGCGAAGCGAAAAAACGCTTTGACGATGAAGCCGGTTTTGCTGACAAATCGCGCGATTACGTGGTGAAACTGCAAGGCGGCGACGCGCATTGTCAAAAACTGTGGCAGCTGTTTATCGACACTTCAGTTAAACACAGCGAAGAAGTGTATCGCACCTTAAACGTCACTTTGGGCCATGACCACATCAAACCTGAGTCGGCCTATAACCCGATGTTACAGCCGATTGTTGACGACTTAAAAGCCCGTGGCATTGCGGTGGAAGACCAGGGCGCTTTAGTGGTGTTCCTGCAGGAACTGGCCGACAAAGAAGGCAATCCGTCGCCGTTTATTATTCAAAAAACCGGTGGCGGCTTTTTGTATGCCACTACAGATCTGGCAGCCTGCCAGTATCGCAGCCATGAACTGAATGTCGACCGCATCATCATTTTCACCGACGCCCGTCAGGCGCTGCACTTTAAACAAGTGGAGCTGGTGGCACGTAAAGCGGGTCTGCTGCGCGCAGAAACAGCCTACGAGCATTGTCCGTTCGGCACCATGATGGGTGAAGACGGCAAGCCGTTTAAAACCCGCACCGGCGGCACTGTCAAACTGGCCGAACTGCTGGAAGAAGCCGTGGTACGCGCTGAAGCCGTGGTGAAAGGCAAGTCGACTGAACTCAGCGCTGAAGAAATCGCTGAAGTGGCGCGTAAAGTCGGTATTGGTGCGGTTAAATTCGCTGACTTGTCGAAAAACCGCACCTCAGACTACATCTTCAGCTGGGATGCGATGCTGAGCTTTGAAGGTGCCACAGCGCCTTACCTGCAATATGCTTATACCCGTGTCAGCAGTATTGTGCGCCGCGCCGGCATCAGCGACAGCTTCAGTGCGTCATTAATCCTGGCCGAGCAGCAGGAAAAACAACTGGCGCTCAAAGTGCTGCAGTTTGAAGAAACGCTGCAACAGGTGATGAAAGACGCCCAGCCAAACTTGCTGTGTAATTACCTGTATGAATTGGCGAGCCAATACATGAGTTTCTATGAAGCTTGTCCGATTTTAAAAGACGGCATTGAACCAGCGCTGCGCGACAGCCGTTTAATGCTGAGCATTCTGGTGGCAAAACTGCTGGCCAAAGGCCTGGACCTGCTTGGCATCGATGTGATGGAGCGGATGTAACTGTAAAAGGGCTGGTCGATACCGGCCCTTTGTTTATGACAAGGGATGATTGGCAGGCCGTAAATGCTTGGCTGGAGTTGCCAAGCGCGTTGCGGGCTGCCGGGATAAAGAGGAAATCTGTATGAGCGTGAATGTCGCGGATATCCGCCGTAGTTATGTCAAAGATAAATTGGATCTGGATAAATTAAACGCCGATCCTTTTGTGCAGTTTGAAGCCTGGCTGAAAGACGCCATCGCCGCCGAACTGCCAGATCCGACGGCGATGTGTGTCGCCAGCGTCGATGCTGACGGCCAGCCGTCACAGCGGCTGGTGCTGTTGAAAGACGTCAACAGCAACGGTTTTGTGTTTTACACCAATCTGGGTAGCCGTAAAGCGCAGGAACTGGCTGGTAATCCGAAAGTGTGTCTGCATTTTCCCTGGCATCCGCTGGAGCGGCAGGTGATTGTGTATGGTACTGCTGAGCGGGTACCAACGTCGCAGGTGCTGCAGTATTTCACCTCAAGACCGAAAGAAAGCCAGCTGGCGGCCTGGGCATCTGAGCAAAGCCGGCCGGTGTCGACGCGCCTCGCGCTGATGCAAAAATTTGCCGAGATTAAACATAAATTTGAACACGGCGAAATTCCGGTGCCGAGTTTCTGGGGCGGGTTTTTAGTGAAACCACATAAAATCGAATTCTGGCAGGGCGGTGAACATCGGTTGCACGACCGTTTTATGTACAGCAAACAAGCAGATGGCCACTGGAGCATTGAGCGGCTTTGCCCTTGATGCTGTCATCTGGTTAGCGATAGCCAACATATCAACGATTTTGTCACGCTTGGTGTTCCTTTTAGTCAACGCATAGTTTACGGCGCCGCTCTTGATAGCCGCGCCGTTTTCGCTTTAAGCTCGGCGCAGTTTTCAGCACCGGATCTACACCATGAACCTTCTGCAACAAGTCTTAACGGGCCCGGCCCTGCGTTTAATCCCGTTACAAACTGAACATTGGCCCGAGCTGATGCAGGCCGCCAGCGACCCGCTGATTTGGACTTTGCATCCGGAACCTGAACGCTACAAACCTGAGGTATTTAAACCGGTATTTGACGGTGGTCTCGCCAGCGGCGGCGCTTATCTGATTTGCGACAAGCAAAGCGGCGAAGTACTGGGCACCAGTCGTTATTACGAGTTTGATGCAGCCAAACGCGAAGTGGCGATTGGCTACACCTTTTTAGTGCGCTCGCGCTGGGGCGGAACCACCAACTCTGAACTGAAACAACTGATGCTGGACCATGCCTTTAGTTTTGCCGATGTGGTCTGGTTTCATGTCGGTGAACATAACCTGCGTTCACGTCGCGCTGTGGAAAAATTAGGTGCGGCCTATACCCATACTGAAACGCAGTCGCCCGCAGGCGTGGCGCGGGCCACAGTGTTTTACCGGCTGGATAAAGCCGCATGGCTGGCGCGATAACTGGCTTTTGGCCGGTATTGCCATGGCTGCTGCGCGGCGCCAAAGCCGGCAGTTGCCAGCGCAGGCCGCTATCCAAAACCAGGCCTTATCCAAAACCAGGCCTGGCGGAGAATTAATCTCATCGCTTAAATTTTTGCCAGGGACTAGCATATTCATCAGCTGGATAATTTGGAGACTTGCTGATGAATATCAAAGCCGGACGGCCGGCCGCTGCGACGCAGGAGCACAACACCCGGCACAATCTGCTGGTGCAGGCCCGGCTGTTATTTTCCGAATTGGGCTATGAGCGGGTCACCACGCGAATGATTGCGCAGGCCGCCGGCGTCAATGCCGGCATGATCCGCTATTATTTTGTCGACAAAGCCGGCTTGTTTGAGACGATGCTGGGCGAAACCATCGCGCCACTGTTGCAACTGGCCCAGCAGCAGGCACGACTGGCTGAGCTGCGCGACCCGGCGGCGATAGTTGCCGCTTATTATGCGGTGATGGCGCCGCATCCGCTGTTACCAACCTTAATTTTCCGTGCGCTGCATAATGTGGATTCGGCCGAATATCAGATTGTCAGCCGGGTATTTGCCGGTTTTGTCCAGCAGATGCTCAGCAGCCTGGCGCAAGTACTGACCGCTCCCGGCCAGCTACAACCAGGGTTGTTGCCGTTTAATGCCTTGCTGAGCTGTTTTAGCCTGGCGATTTTCCCTTTTGTCATTCCGCCTTTTATGAAACAGGCGCTTGGGCTTGAGCTTACGCCGGAATTCCTGCAGCAACTGGCGGTGCATCAACAGCATGTGCTGCGTCATGGGTTGTTACAAACCGCCCCGATGGGAGACAGCCATGCGTAACCTGGTGTTATTGAGTCTTTGTGCGGCGGTGATCGCTTGCCAGCCACAAGAACCACCGTCGGCTTTTGGCACGCTGGAGCGGGAGCGGGTGCTGCTGACTGCGCCGGCGACGGAATTGATCCTGACGCAAGCAGCGCAGGAAGGGAGCACCATCAAAGCCGGTCAGGTGTTGTTGCAATTGGACCCGAAGTTACAGCAACTAAAAGTCGATAAAGCCAATGCTGAAGTGCAGCGGGCGCAGGCCGCATTGGACTTACTGCTGCAGGGGAGCAGAGCTGAACAAATTGCGGCCGCAGCGGCGCGGCTGGCACAGGCACAGCTCAAACGCGCTGACAGTGAACGTCAGCGCCAAAGAGCCAGGCAGCTGCGAGCCCAGAAACTGGTCGCACAAGCTGAGCTGGATGCGGCAGAACTGAGCAGTCAGCTGGCCCAGGCCCAATATGCCGATGCGGCGCAGCAGTTACAGGAACTGCAGGCCGGCAGCCGGCCCGAGCAAGTCAGTCAGGCGCGCTATGCGCTGCAAAGTGCGCAGCAATCGCTGAATGTTGAACTGAAGCTGCTGGCGGATTTAACGCTGCTGGCCAGTCGCGACGGGGTGCTGGAAGACCTGCCGTACCATATTGGTGAACGGGTACCACAAGGCGCGGTGCTCGCGGTCATCGCCGCCGACAGCGCGCCTTATGCCAGAGTGTATTTACCGGAAACGGCGCTGGCGCAGTTCAAACCCGGCCAGCAGGTGCAACTGCATGTCGACGGTCAGACCGCATCTTTCGCCGGCACTGTGCGCAAAATTGCGACTGAGGCCAGTTTCACGCCTTATTTTGCGCTGCATCAGGCCGAGCGGGCCCAGCTGATGTATGTCACTGAAATTAGCCTCAGTGCCGCTGTGACACTGCCGACCGGTTTGCCGCTGCAATTGCCACTGTCACAACGGAGTGCAAACAATGCTGGCCATTGATGTACAGGGCATGAGCCGGCGTTTTGGCGATTATCTGGCAGTGAATCAGCTGGATTTACAAATCCCGGCCGGTTGTATTTATGGTTTTCTTGGGCCCAATGGCTGTGGCAAATCCACGTCCATCCGCATGTTGACCGGGTTATTAACGCCAAGCAGCGGCACTATTCAAGTGTTGGGATTGGAACTGCCGCGTCAGGCCGATTTATTACGCCAGCGCATTGGTTATATGACGCAGAAGTTTTCGCTGTACGACAATTTAACAGTGCTGGAAAACTTAGAGTTTGTCGCCGGCATTTATCAGTTACCGCGGCGCGAGCGGCCGCTACGCATCCGGCAACTGTTAGATTTATATCAGCTGGAAGATAAAACGCAGGTGCGGGCCGGCAGTTTAAGTGGTGGTCAGAAACAGCGGCTGGCGCTGGCTGCAGCAACGATGCACCAGCCGGCGTTGTTATTTCTTGATGAGCCGACTTCAGCGGTCGACCCGGAGAACCGCCGCGAATTCTGGGAGCGGTTATTTGATTTAAGTGACGCCGGCACGACGATTTTGGTCTCGACCCATTACATGGACGAAGCCGAGCGTTGCCACCGCCTGGCGATTTTGGAGCGGGGTGAAAAACGCGCCGACGGCAGCCCGGCCGATTTAATGGCGCAGATGCCGGCCGATGTGTATGAAGTCAGCGGGCCTGAGCTACGGCAGTTACGCCGCCAGGTGCTGGGCTGGCCGCAAATCATGTCGGCGGCGCAGATTGGTCAACGTTTGCGGCTGTTGGTATACAAATCTGCCAGCTGGGACTTACCAGTTTTACAACAGCAACTTGGGCCTGCTTATTTGATTGAGCCGGTTCGCCCTTCGCTCGAAGATGTCTTCGTTGCCAATACCGGAGCTGCTTATGCTGAGTCTGTCTCGCATTCACGCAATTTTTCGTAAAGAGATTTGGCAGTTAGCGCGCGATCGTATCACTTTTGCCATGATAGTGATGATCCCGCTGGTGCAACTGATGTTATTTGGTTATGCCATCAACACTGACGTGCGCCATGTGCCGGCGGCGCTGGTCGACCACAGCGGCGGCAGTGCCGCCCGGCAGTTCGTCGCCGATGTAGAGGCATCACAAGCGATACGGTTTGTGCCTGGTTTTACCGATATCAGCAAAGCCAAAGCGGCGCTGACGGCTGGGCAAGTGAATGCGATTTTAGTGATCCCGACCGACTTTAATCGCAGGCTGGACGAACGCAGGCGCGGCGGTGGCAGAGCTATTGCGCAGTGGATCACCGACGGCTCAGATCCGATGCTGGGCAATGCGGTGAATGCACTGAGGCAGATGCCGCTGCCGCAGCTTTCGCCCACCCATCGCGAAGCGGCGCTGCCGCCAAGTGCATTATTTGAGGTGGTGAATTTTTATAACCCGGAGCGGCGTACTGCCGTCAATATAGTGCCGGGCTTAATTGCCGTGATCCTGACCATGACGATGATCCTGTTTACCTCGGCCGCCATTGTGCGCGAGCGTGAGCAGGGCAATATGGAGTTTTTAATCAATACGCCTATTCGGCCGCTCGAGCTGATGCTGGGGAAAATTCTGCCTTATATCGCTATTGGTTTATTACAGGTCGCGATCATTCTGGGGCTGGGTCATGGCCTCTTTGCGGTGCCGTTGCCTGAGCAGTGGTTGTCTTTATGGCTGGTGACTTTGTTATTTATTCTGGCCAGTCTGACACTGGGATTATTGATTTCAACCAAAGCACAAACCCAGCTGCAGGCGATGCAACTGACGGTGTTTATCCTGCTGCCGTCTATTTTGTTATCCGGTTTTATGTTCCCTTATGTCGCGATGCCAAAACCGGCGCAATACATCGCCGAATTAATACCGGCCACCCACTATGTGCGGCTGGTGCGGGCCGTTGTGCTGCGTGATGCACACTGGACTGCACTGTTGAACGATATCATGGTGTTAGCGGCGTTTATTGTGGTGGGCATGACCCTCGCGACGCTGCAATTTCGCAAAAGGCTGGATTGATGTTCGGTCAGCGCAAAGCTGGCGGCTGATTATCGTTGTAAATACTGTGTTGAGCGCAAAGCCGTTGCCTTGCCGGTCTTGCTGGCTGAGTCTGAGCTTTGTCTGTTCCTGTCTTGGTAAAGGCGCAGATAAATGGAACACCTTGTGGTCACACAAGGCATAAAAGCGACAAAAAACAAGCGGGAACATGGTTATGCAACGAATGCTCAATAAAGCCGCCGTGCCAGTATTGGCATTGGCGGTATCACAGGTGTTGGCTGCCGATTTGGATGTGGCCAACAAAATCCGTCACGAAGGCCTGTATCAAAGTGAAGTGCTGCACACGCTGGAATATCTGACCGACAATATCGGCCCGCGCCTGACGGCGTCGCCACAAATGACGGCCGCCAACCACTGGACTAAACAGCAGCTGCAAAGCTGGGGTCTGAAAAATGCGCAATTACACGCCTTTGAATTTGGCCGCGGCTGGAGTTCTTCCGCCTCCAGCATCGCACTGACCGCGCCACGCACAGTGTCTTTGCACGGTATTCCGGTGGCCTGGACGCCAGGCACCAACGGGCCTGTGGCTGGCGAAGTGATGATGTTTGACGTCAATACCGAAGCGGAGCTGGCGCAATATGCCGGCAAGTTACGTGGTAAATATCTGATGATGGGCGAAGATCTGAAAATTGAGCCGCCAAATACCATCATTTTTGAACGTCTTGGCAGCGACAAGCTGAACAAACTTAAAGACAGTGAAGCCGGTGCACGTCCAAGTTACGAATCGGCCATGACCAAAGCGCTGCGCGCCAGCCGCAAACAGGCGTATCAATTTAACAAAGCGCTCAGTGCCTTTTTAGTTAAAGAGCAGGCCGCCGGCGTGATTTACCGCTCCAGCCGTCAGGGCGGTCTGGTGCGGGTGTTTGGTAAATCGCACAAAATTGGCGAAACCTTTGGCGTGCCGGCGATCATTATCGAGCAGGAAGACTATGGCCAGTTGTTACGGATGCTGGACCGCAAAGAGCAGCCACAGCTGACGCTGGATATCAAAGCGCAGTTCCATGATGACGACAAAAACGCCTACAACACTATTGCTGAAATTCCGGGTACCGATAAAAACGGCGAAGTGGTGATGGTCGGTGCGCATCTGGATTCCTGGCATGCCAGTGACGGTGCGGTCGATAACGGTGCTGGCGTGGCTGTGGCGATGGAAGCGGTACGCATCCTGTCCAAACTGAACATAAAGCCAAAACGCACTATCCGTATTGCACTGTGGTCTGGTGAAGAGCAGGGTCTGTATGGCTCCCGGGCTTATGTGAACGACTTCCTGGCCAGTCGCCCGGCACCAACTGATCCGGCGGAAAAAGCACTGCCGCGTTATTTGTGGTCAAGCCCAGGCTGGCCGATTTCGCCCAAAGCCGGCTACGACAAACTGTCGGTTTACTTCAATATGGATAACGGCAGTGGCCAGTTCCGCGGCATCTACACCGAAGGCAACGTCGCGGTGAAACCAATATTTACCGACTGGTTTGGTCCGTACATGGATTTAAGTAATGGCACCGTATCACCGCGTTCGACCGGCGGTACTGACCATGAATCTTTTGATGACGTCGGGCTGCCGGGCTTCCAGTTTATTCAGGACCCGCTCGATTACAGCACGCGGCTGCATCACACCCACATTGATTCGATTGACCATGTGATTGAAGATGACCTGAAGCAGGCGTCGGTGATCATGACCGGTTTCCTGTATGAAGCAGCGATGGCCGACAAAAAGCTGCCGCGTAAACCGATGCCAACACCGGCGTCAGCGGTGCAGCAGCAACGGCAGGATTTGGAAAGCCAGAAAGAGCGGCGTAAGTCCGAACTGGAGGCGAAGAGCACGCTGGCAAGCGGTCAGCTCTGACTATGATGATAAACCCGGCAACTGCCGGGTTTTCTTTTTGCACCTTGCCTCAGGCGACTGGTTCTGCTGCAATGCGACCTATAACCGCTTGTTGAAGAGCCGTAATGCCATTATCTGCGCCTGTTTTATTTGATACCCACTGTCATCTGGATTTACCTGAGCTGGCGGCAGACTTACCGGCTTATCTCAACGCTGCCGTGACGGCTGGTGTCCGGCGGATCATAGTGCCAGCGGTTGAAGCCGCGCGCTGGCGCGGTGTATTGCAGTTGCAACAACAAACCGCAGTGCTGACGGTCGATGTAGCGCTCGGTATTCATCCCTGGTGGGCAGAAAGTGCGACCGAGCAACAGCTTGCGGAATTAGCCTGCCTGCTGCAAACCGAACCCAACGTCTGCGCCGTGGGAGAAATTGGGCTGGATTTTGCTCTGGCAAAGAGTGGCGAAGATGAAGCGGCCACGCAGCAGCGACATCAATGGCAGCAACAACTGTTTAGCCGGCAGCTTGCGCTGGCGGCGCAGGCGCGTAAACCTGTGGTGCTGCATCACCGTAAATCCCAGCCGGCGCTTTTGGCTGAATTAAAACGCCAGCAATTTAGCCAGGGTGGCATTTTGCATGCGTTTTCTGGCAGCAAAGCGCAGGCGCAGGCGTTTTTAGACCTTGGGTTTAAACTCGGCATTGGTGGCACTATCAGCTATGAACGGGCGCAGAAAACCCGCGACACGGTGAAAAAGCTGCCATTGTCGGCGCTGGTGCTGGAAACCGATGCGCCGGCGATGCCGCTGTCTGGTTTTCAGGGCCAGGTCAATACCCCGGCGCAGCTGGCGTTGGTATTTCAGCAGCTTTGTGCGCTGCGGCCAGAATCGCCCGATGTGCTGGCTGAGGCGCTGTGGCAGAACAGCCTCAGCGCTTTACGGCTGGTGGTCTGATGTTGAAGTTTGGGGTGGGGTTTGGTGTGTCTGATGTTCCGGGCTATCCATCGCGGCATGGTGTAAGGCTTTGTTCGATGCCAGTTTGTGCGACAGCGCCTGCAACGAACCACGCAGCATCAGCGCCAGTAATACGGTAAATGCCAGCATCCACAACACTTGTTCCATCAGCTGATGCCAGCTGGAACTTACCGCATCGAAGCTGCTGTGTTGCTTTAAGCTGATTTTGATATAACCCAGCAGCTGATTGCCCTGATAAATTTCCTGCACCATTGGCAATAAATGGTCCGGGGTTTGTGGCGCATATAACAGCCGTGCCGGTTCACTGCCGGCAGATTCACTGAGGCGCACGCCGTTGGCATCATACACCACCACGTCGTGTAGATACGGATTGGATGCCATTTGTTGAGTCAGCGCTTTGAGGCCTTCAAGCTGGTCGTTTTCAATCAGATAAGCGCAGGTTTGTGCCAGGGCTTTTAATGTTTCGCGCATCAGCACCGCGCTTTGTTCGGCAAACAGCTGCTCACCATGTTTATTGCTTTGTTGCCACCAGTGCAGCAACAGGACAAATCCGCTAATCGCCAGCACAAATTGCACACTGCGCCAGATTTTCGCTGATTTTTTTGGCTTTTTTACTGACATTTGACCTGATGATCCGCTGACAAGGCCGGAAAAATGCCGGTAGAATGCCACGCAGCCCACTTAAAGTACAGGTACGCCCGTGAGTCGATCGTTGTCTGAAGTTACACATTCTGTGCCGGAACCTTTTTTTTCTGAGTTATTTCAACAGCATCCATATGTGTTTTTGCAGGATGCTGCCGACGGTTTACAACTGAGCCCTGCACCTGCCGCGGTGCCTGCTGCGGCAGTGATCCGGATTTGGGCGCAGCACAGAGACTTGCTGACGCTGGCCACACTGCGCCAGCTGTTGCAAACAGTGGCTCAGCCGGTATTGGCTTTGTCGTATCAGCCGCATGCGGATTTAACGCCGGCACTGGAACTGCGGCTGCAATCATCGCTGCAGGCTGAAACCGTCAGTCAATTGCGCGCACAGGCCGTGGCACTTGCGCTTGAGCTGAACTATCAGACGTCACAGCCAAAACTGACAACACCAGGCGTGCTGGTGATGGATATGGACAGCACCGCCATTCAGATTGAATGTATTGATGAAATTGCGCTGTTAGCCGGCGTTGGGCCAGAAGTTGCGGCTGTCACTGCAGCCGCAATGCGCGGCGAGCTGGATTTTGCCCAAAGCCTGCGCCAGCGCGTGGCGACGTTAAAAGATGCGCCTGAGCAGGTGCTGTCGACTGTGCTGGAGCGCTTACCGCTGATGCCGGGGCTTGAAGCGTTGGTGGCAACGTTGCAGCAACACGGATGGACGGTGGCGATAGCCTCTGGCGGTTTTACTTATTTTACTGAGGCGCTGCAGCAGCGACTGGGTCTCACGGCGACTTTTGCCAACGTGCTGGAGATTAAAGACGGCAAACTGACCGGTCAGGTGCTGGGGGATATTGTTGATGCGCAGGTCAAAGCACAAGTCGTACAGCAGCTTGCTGGTGCGCGCGATATTGCGCACAGCCAGACGGTTGCTATCGGCGATGGCGCCAATGATTTGCCGATGCTGGCGGTGGCGGCGCTTGGCGTGGCCTTTCATGCCAAGCCCTTAGTGCAGGCGCAAGCGCAATATGCCATCCGGCAGGGCTCTTTATTGCAGTTGTTGTATTTATTCGACTGTACTGCATGAAGCATCAGCAGCATTCGGTTTATCTTGATCAGGGCGCGTATCAGCTGCACCTCAAAGCGCTGGTGCCGCATCATATAACCGCGACACCGGTGCTGATGCTGCATGGTGCCATTGAAAACGGCCGGATTTTTTACAGCAGCTCCGGCAAAGGGCTTGGCTGTTATCTCGCTGATCAGGGCTTTGTGGTGTACAGCGCCGATTTTGCCGGCCGGGGCTTGTCCAAACCGCATGTCAGCACTGGATTTGACCAAAGCCAGCATCAATTAATTTGTCAGGATATTCCGGCGTTGATTGAGGACGTCTATCAACGTCATCAACAAAAAGTCAGTCTGATCTGCCACAGCTGGGGTGGGGTCGTGGCGCTGGCGGCGTTGGCGCGGCAGCCGGCGCTGCTGAGTAAAGTGCGGGCTATCGTCAGTTTTGGCAGTAAAAGGCGAATTAGCGTGCGCTCATGGCAAAAAACTGTGCAGGTCGACTGGGTCTGGAACAGGTTGTGTCCCTGGCTTGCCGGTAAACGTGGGTTTCTGCCGGCAAAGCAGTGGAAACTTGGCGCCGACGATGAACCGCAGCAGTTTTTACGCGATACCATTCACTGGATAAACCACAGTCATTTTGTTGACCCAACTGACGGCTTTGATTACAGCGCGGCGGCGCAGCAGTTAGAGTGGCCACCGGCCTGGTTTTTTGCTGCGGTCAACGACAAGGTGTTGGGGCATGCCACGGATGTCAGACTGCTGATGCAGGAAATCGGCCTTGCCGGTGCGCAATTTCGCTTGCTGGGCAAAGCGCAGGGCGATGCACTGGATTATGACCATATCTCGATGCTGACGGCAGCGCAGGCCAAAACCGGGCATTTCCGCGACCTGGCGATGTGGTTAAAAACGCTGGAATAAGACGGCTTTAGCTGCTCTGTTCCAGCTGCTGGATAAAACTGCGGCGTTTTTGTTGTTGCAACTGGATTTGTTCAGTGGGAATACTAAAGCGCAGCAACACTTCATCACTGATATCAATGACATCACCGACACCGACCACGCTCCATAACTCTTCTTCCAGCACTTTGGCTTTGTGAATGGCATAAACGCTGATGTAACTCAGTTCTTTATTGATATGTTCAGTATCGGGTCGGCCGGTGCGTGACAAATGGATGCGAAAGGCAAATAACAAATCGTTGGCTAAAGCGTCCTGAATAAAAAAGTGCTTGGCCTGACTGGTTTTCAGATCAAAGTCGAATTCTGTGACAAAACTCTGCTCCATTTTCTGCTGATGCTGGCGGTAGCGGATAAAAACTTCGTAGGTGCGTGGCGGGTCCTGGCGTTTCATGCTTTTCAGCTGATTAGCAAAATGCAGATTGGTTGCGCTGTTTTTTAACAGCGGCTGCAGGTTCGGTTTGCTCTTGTCGTCGGCCAGCACTCCAAGCAGGCGATGCAGGTTATTTGGCTCTGCGCCTTGTCCCAGTACGTTTAAATCGTAACGGATGCCGTGGCGGTGCATAAAAAACGGGAAACTGTTCAGCGCTTTGACGTACATATTGCGCAGCGCCTGACCGAGGCCAGCAAATTTGGGCGTTTCTTCCGCCATCGTCAGCTTGGCTCTGTTGTTTTTAATCAGCTGCTCAAAAAACAATCGGCCTTGATGTGGCAGGTCCTGCTCTACAATTCGCAGATTCATAATCAGCTGATTTTTGCTGACCGCCATCACTTCATATTCCAGCTCCTGCAAAGCATATTTGGCGGAGATTTTCTGCATATCCGGCAGCGCCAGCTGGACTTTGTCACCTTTTTGATAGGCGACAGTTTCATGCGATTCAACCTGCAGACCGCGCGAAGAAAAATCGCGGGTATGTGCTTCGATATATTGCTGGTTGTTGATTTTCAGTAAGACGCGGGTCTTATACAAAAACCGGCCTTCGGCGCGTAAATTCACATACTGGACTGCAACCGATTCCAGGGGCGGCAGCTCGTCGATTTTGGGATGGCCAAAAATTTTCAGCTGACTGAGCAGGCTCTCATCAAAACTGATTTGCTGATACAGCAGATTACTTTCGCTGTGGTTAATTTCCGTCAGCGCCGCGACGTAACGGAAATCCTGGATGAGGTGCTGGACCTGCTGTGACGGTGGCAGATTCAGCTTCTGGATCTCCTGATCTGCGGTATCCGGTAATGACAGCAGGATATGCGCGTCTTGCGGATGGGTGCGATGCACCACCAGATGAAACACCCGCCAGCTGGGCTTTTGCGCGCCAAAACCAAAGAACACCGGCTGCAACTGTGGTTGCTGGGCCAGTTCGTCGGCAGTGGCACTGTAAAAATACAGTTTGCCTTTGGCGGCATGGGTAAAGCAGTACAAGATTGTTGAACGTTCTGCCGGCGTTTTTTGCAGACAGCTTTTCAGGCGTTTACCGGCCAGGATCTGGATTAGCACCGATTGCTGGCGTTCGTCCTGAAAATACTGCACATGCTGGCGGTTGTTTTCGGTAGTCAGGGCACAGACCGGCACCGGCAAACCATCACGCACCGCCAGAAAGACCGGTATTGATGCGATGCGGGGTAAATAAAACTGCTCGTAGCCTTTGACTATCACCGCGTCGAGTGTGTTATCGAGGTTCACTTTATAACGGCGTTTGTTGCCGTGAATAAACTGCTTGAGGAAATCGCTGAAACCGTGCTCGTCAGCCAGCGGCAGGCGCTTCACCCGCACATACTGCGACCGCTCAACAATTTCGCTGTCGATGACCTGATAGGGGATGCCATGCGACAGTCCTAAGGCAAACTCTTGCTCTAAACCAGTGAAATGGATGGCAATTTTTTGCCCTCCCTGCAGGCGTCTGCTACCGGGGACTTTGAGTTTGCTGCCTGAGACCGACAAATCAACGGTACTGGCCGGAAATTTTTCACCGTTATCCAGCTCAATGTCGATTTCGATAGTGAAGTTCATCCGTTCTTCACCACGGCTGCAGTAACTGGCGAACTGCACAATGCGCGGCCCGGTTTTTTCCTGTTCCTGTTCGGCTTCGGCGGTGCTGTCTTTATTCAGCAGCGGTTCGCCGGCGATCACGGCCTGCAGGCGTTGTTCCGTTTCCTGTTTATGCCGTACGCGGTAGTTGTTGTCGGTGTTGGTGACTTCTTCATACAGGCCGATGGTGTACTGACCATAGCGTTTGATGCCGCGCTCAAAGGCTTTCACGGCGGTGTCGTCCATATAATGGGTTTTACCGCAATGTTCAAACGGCCGCACTTCGCCATCGACCCGGCCGCGCAGGTCAATGTAATAATTGCAGGGCTGGCCAAGGCGTTTCAGTTCCATTTTTAACAGGAACTGTTTTGGCTTGGGGATCTCCTGCGTCAAAATAGCGAACACCTCAGCAAACTCATTGGAGTTCAGCAAGGGTTTTAGCCGCTCGATAATGCCCTGATAAGGGAGGAGATCCTGTGCTGTCATTCTGCCCTGTGGTGCCGTCCGACTGCGACGGTCTGTGATAATATCGATACAATAAAAGCAATTATTATGCCTATCAATAATTTTGAGGCCAAAGATGGCAAAAACTAAGACTGCATACGTGTGTAATGAATGCGGCGCTGACTTTGTACGCTGGCAAGGCCAGTGTACAGAATGTGGCGCCTGGAACACTATCAGTGAAGTACGGATGGTGGCACCGGCCAAAAGCGGTCGTCTGAGCAGCGGCGGTTACGCCGGGGCGACAGTGGCAAAAGTGATTCGGCTCGATCAGGTCGATTTACAGGAAGTACCGCGTTTCAGCTCCGGGTTTATCGAGTTTGACCGGGTGTTAGGCGGGGGCATAGTGCCGGGTTCGGCCATTCTGATTGGCGGGCATCCGGGCGCCGGCAAAAGTACTTTGTTGCTGCAAATCATGTGTCATCTGGCGGCGCAGGGCCCGGCGCTGTATGTCACCGGTGAAGAATCGCTGCAGCAGGTGGCGATGCGGGCAAACCGGCTGGCTCTGCCAACCAATCAGCTGAAAATGCTGGCAGAGACTCAGGTTGAGACCATTTGTGAGCTGGCGCTGCAGGAAAAGCCGCGCATTATGGTGATTGATTCTATTCAGGTCATGCAGATGGCGGATATCCAGTCAGCGCCGGGCAGTGTGTCTCAGGTGCGTGAAAGTGCCGCTTATCTGACCCGCTTTGCCAAGCAGCAGAACATTGCGGTCATCATGGTTGGCCATGTCACTAAAGATGGTTCATTGGCCGGGCCCAAGGTGCTGGAACATTGTATCGATTGTTCGGTAATGTTTGACGGCGACAGCGACAGCCGCTACCGCACCCTGCGTGGCAATAAAAACCGTTTTGGCGCCGTGAATGAGTTAGGCGTGTTTGCCATGACCGGTCAGGGCATGAAAGAAGTAAAAAACCCGTCAGCGATTTTTTTAAACCGCGGCAAAGAAGAGGCGCCAGGTTCTCTCGTGATGGTGCTGTGGGAAGGCACCCGGCCGTTATTGGTGGAAATTCAGGGCCTGGTCGACTATTCGCCGCTGAACAATCCGCGTCGGGTGGCGGTGGGAATGGAGCAAAACCGGTTGTCGATGTTACTGGCGGTGATGCACCGTCATGCTGGCATCCAGATGGCCGATCAGGATGTGTTTGTTAACGTGGTTGGTGGGGTGCGGGTTGGTGAAACCGGTGCGGACTTAGCCACTTTGCTGGCACTGGTGTCGAGCTTTCGCAATAAACCACTGCCAATGGATTTGGTGGTGTTTGGTGAAGTGGGGTTATCCGGTGAGATCCGGCCTGTGCCGAGCGGCCAGGAGCGGCTGCGCGAAGCGGCAAAACATGGCTTTCGCCGGGCTATTGTGCCGCACAGCAATGTTCCCAAAGAGCCGCTGGACGGTATGCAGGTGATTGGCGTCAGCAAACTCAGTGATGCGCTCGAAGCGTTGTAATTGGCTGTGCGCGCACAGCAAAAAGGCCACGGATGTGGCCTTTTTTTCGTCGCAAGTGTTTTAGCTTTGCTGATTGGGGAAATTGAGCTGTAACACGGCTTTGGCATCGTCACGCAGTTTGGTCAGGCCTAACTGGTCATAACTTTTTACCATCAGTGCTAAGGCTTGCGGCACCAGTGGTGAGTCGCGGTAAGTCTCCAGCACGTAACGGGCGCGGTTGGCTGCGGCCAGATGTGCGCCGCGGCGACTGTAATAATCAGCGATCAGCAGTTCGTGCCGGACCAGCTTTTCTTTGATCACAATCATCTGAGTTTTGGCGGCCGCAGCATATTTGCTGTTCGGGTAATTACTGGTCAGGATCTTAAAGTCGTCAAAGGCCTGTTTGGTATTGGCAATATCGCGGTCGGCACGGTCAATACCAAAAAACTCCTGAAAGGAATTGGCATCGGTCTGCAGATTGCTGATGCCGCGCATGTAATAGACGTAATCCAGGTCCGGATGGTTCGGATTGAGCCGGATAAAACGGTCAATACTGGCCAGCGCCTGTTTGATGTCGCCCGACTGGTTATAGGCATAAATTAAATCCAGTTGCACCTGACGGGCCATTGGACCAAATGGAAAACGACTTTCCATGCCTTTGAGCAACTCGATTGCACGGCCGTAAAGCCCTGAATCTAAAACAGCTTTTGCTTCGTTATAAGATTGTTGTGCGGTTTGGTTGGTGTTAACCAGCTCGTCTGCCGGCTTGTTGCCGGCACAACCGGCCAGCAGTGTTGCGACTGCTAAAACTGCGAAAAATTTCACTTTCATTAAAAAACCCACTCAGACTGCAGCCTTTGGCTGTCTAGTCCTGCATAAAATCGTTAAAATAGGCAGAATATTTTCGATTCTACCAAAGAGCGTGCAGCGATGCACAGAGGATAACCGGTTCCGACATGACAAAACAGATAAAACTTACAGAAACAGTACCTGATCATCTTTACGGTAAACGCTTGGATCAGGTTCTGGCCGAAATGTTCCCTGATTATTCGCGTTCGCGGATAAAAGAGTGGATTTTGGCCGGCTGGGTCAACGTCAATAACCGCCTGTGTGACACGCCACGGGAAAAGCTGCTGGGCGGCGAACATATTGACATCAATGCTGAGATTGAAGAAGACGAACGCTTTGCAGCCGAACCTATTGAACTGAATATCGTTTATGAAGATGAACATATTCTGGTGATCAATAAACCGGCCGGTTTAGTCGTGCATCCGGGCGCTGGCAATCACGATGGTACTTTGCTCAACGCATTATTGCATCATTGCCCGGGCATCGCCGAAGTGCCGCGCGCCGGTATTATTCACCGTCTCGACAAAGACACCACGGGCCTGATGGTAGTTGCCAAAACCATTCCGGCCCAGACTCACTTAGTTGAGATGATGCAAAACCGTGAAATCACCCGCGAATATGAAGCGATAGTACACGGCGCTATGACCGCCGGCGGCATGGTCGATGAGCCGATTGGCCGCCATCCAACCAAACGCACTCATATGGCGGTGACGTCCAGCGGTAAACCTGCAGTCACGCATTACCGGGTAATGGAAAAATTCCGTAACCACACGCGGTTGCGGCTGCGACTGGAAACCGGCCGCACGCACCAAATCCGTGTACACATGACTTATATCAACTACCCGCTGGTGGGTGATCCGGTGTATGCCGGCCGGCCACGCCCACCGCGTAAAGCTGATGAGGCGCTGCTTGAAGTATTACGTGGCTTCCGCCGTCAGGCGCTGCATGCGGCGATGCTGCGCTTTGCCCATCCTATTACATTGGAATTAATGGAATGGCATGCGCCGGTGCCGGACGATATGGTCGCCCTGACGCTGGCCCTGCGCCAGGACACCCAATTGCACGGCATGGATAACAGCTGATGCCAGAGGCGCCAGTGACTGATTTTCTGCAACCAGACTGGCCGGCGCCGGCGAATGTCCGCGCGCTGTCCACCAGCCGTGGCCTGGCGCAGCAACCGGTGTTTGGCGGTTCTGCCGGCGTCTATGCCGGACTGAATCTTGGTGCTCATGTTGGCGATAAGCCGGATGTGGTGGCTGCAAACCGGCAGTTGTTGCAGCAATATTGTGCTTTAACACCTGCGCCGGCCTGGCTGCATCAAATCCACGGCACCCGCGTGCTGGATTTGGACAGCTGGCAAGGTCAGCTGACCGACGCCGATGCCAGTGTGACCACCACCGCAGGTTTAGCTGCTGTGGTGATGACGGCGGATTGTCTGCCGGTGCTGTTCTGTGACAGCGCCGGCAAGCGGGTCGCGGCCGCCCATGCCGGCTGGCGTGGCTTGTGTGACGGTGTGCTGGAAGCCACGCTTAAGCATTTCCCCGAGCCTTCGACTGTGCTGGCCTGGTTAGGTCCGGCTATTGGTCCACTCAACTTTGAAGTCGGCAGCGAAGTACGCGCGGCTTTTATCGCGCATTCAGCTCAGGCCGCTGCGGCTTTTATCCCTTCTTCTCATGCAGACAAATATCTGGCTGACATTTATCTGTTGGCGCGACAGCGCTTACAGGCGGCAGGCGTGGCAGCTATTTACGGCGGCGATTATTGTACTGTGGCCAGCCCGCAGCAGTTTTTCTCGTATCGCCGGGATGGTCAGACCGGCCGGCAGGCCAGTCTGATTTGGCTGACCTCCGCTTGCTGATCCCGGCCCGCGCAGTTTTTTGACATAAGTCAAATTTTTGACGGCTTGCGCTTGAAAAAGCAGCAGCCGTTCCCCATCTATGCCATAACAAAGGTTTCAGATGGGAGTTCACCATGCGTTTAGATCGCTTTACCAGCAAATTTCAGGAAGCCATCGCCACAGCACAGTCGCTGGCGCTTGGCCGCGACCATCAATTTATTGAGCCTGTGCATCTGATGCATGCGCTGCTAAATCAGGACGGCGGCACCGTGCGTGACCTCCTGAGCAAAATTGGCATCAATCTGCATGACCTGCGCTCAAAAGTATCGCAGGCCATCGAACGACTGCCGAAAGTTGAAGGTACCGAAGGCAATCTGCAACTGTCTGCCAGCATGATTAACCTGCTGAATTTATGTGACAAACTGGCGCAGAAACGCAAGGACCAGTTTATCTCCAGTGAGCTGTTTGTGCTGGCCGCCTGTGATGACAAGGCGGAACTGGGGGCTTTGTTTAAAAGCCTGGGCGTCAGTAAAGACGCCGTTGAAAAAGCCATAGATCTGATGCGTGCTGGCCAGAATGTCGATGATCCGAACGCTGAAGACACCCGTCAGGCGCTGAACAAATACACCATCGACCTGACCGCGCGGGCAGAAGCCGGTAAGTTAGACCCGGTGATTGGCCGCGATGAAGAGATCCGCCGTTGTATTCAGGTGCTGCAGCGCCGCACCAAAAACAATCCGGTGCTGATTGGCGAACCCGGCGTCGGTAAAACCGCTATCGTTGAAGGCTTAGCGCTTCGCATCATCAATAAAGAAGTGCCGGAAGGCTTAAAAGACAAACGGGTGTTGTCACTGGATTTAGGCGCTTTGCTGGCCGGTGCCAAATATCGCGGTGAGTTTGAAGAGCGGTTAAAAGCCGTGCTCAACGAGCTCGCCAAAGAAGAAGGCCGGGTGATTTTATTTATCGATGAAATTCATACCATGGTCGGTGCCGGCAAAGCCGACGGCGCGATGGATGCCGGCAATATGTTAAAACCAGCGCTTGCCCGCGGTGAACTGCATTGTTTAGGCGCCACCACACTCGATGAATATCGCAAATACATCGAAAAAGACGCAGCCTTGGAGCGGCGTTTCCAGAAGGTGTTAGTCGAAGAGCCTTCGGTCGAAGACACTATCGCGATTTTACGTGGCTTAAAAGAGCGCTACGAACTGCACCATGGTGTGGACATCACAGATCCGGCCATTGTGGCCGCCGCGATGTTGTCGCACCGGTACGTATCTGATCGGCAGTTACCGGACAAAGCCATTGATTTAATTGACGAAGCAGCATCCAGCATCCGGATGCAGATGGACTCTAAACCCGAAGAGCTGGACCGGCTGGAACGGCGCATTATTCAGCTGAAGCTGGAAGACAATGCACTTGCCAAAGAAACCGATGACGCCAGTAAAAAACGCCGGGATTTTATCCTCGAACAAATCCGTGAATTAGACCAGAAATACAATGAGCTGGACGAAGTCTGGAGTTCAGAAAAAGCCGCCTTGCAAGGTACACAAAGTATCAAAGCAGATCTCGAGCAGGCGCGGTTGGATATGGAAGTGGCGCGCCGCGCCGGTGATTTAAACCGCATGTCGCAGCTCAAATATGAACGTATTCCGGCGCTGGAGAAACGGCTGGATTTGGCCGCGCAGGCCGAGATGCATGAAATGACGCTGCTCAGAAATAAAGTCACTGAGCAGGAAATTGCCGAAGTATTGTCCAAAGCCACCGGTATTCCGGTCAGCAAAATGCTCGAAGGTGAGCGCGACAAGTTGCTCAGAATGGAAGAAGCCTTAGCGCGTCGGGTCATCGGTCAGGTCGAAGCGGTCGGTGCGGTGTCAAACGCCATTCGCCGTTCCCGTGCCGGGCTGTCGGACCCGAACAAGCCGATTGGTTCCTTCCTGTTTTTAGGGCCGACTGGCGTGGGTAAAACCGAGCTGACCAAAGCTTTAGCGCATTTCTTGTTCGACAGTGAAGATGCACTGGTGCGTATCGATATGTCGGAATTTATGGAAAAACATGCGGTGTCGCGTTTAGTCGGCGCGCCGCCGGGATATGTCGGTTATGAAGAGGGCGGTTATCTGACCGAAGCGGTGCGTCGCCGGCCTTATTCCGTGGTGTTGCTGGATGAAGTGGAAAAGGCCCATCCGGATGTGTTTAACATTCTGCTGCAGGTGCTGGATGATGGCCGGCTGACTGATGGTCAGGGCCGCACCGTAGACTTTAAAAACACGGTGATCATCATGACATCGAACTTAGGCTCTGACCTTATTCAGGAACATTACGCTGAACAAAGTTATGACCAGATGAAAACTATGTTGATGCAGGTACTGACACAGCAATTCCGGCCGGAGTTTTTGAACCGGGTTGATGAAACTGTGGTGTTCCACCCGCTGGATCATGCCCAGATCAAAAACATCGCCGGTATTCAGCTCAACCGCTTACGGCAACGGCTGGCTGAGCGGCAATATGGTCTGGATGTGTCTGAAGCTGCGCTGGATCAAATTGCAGCAGTCGGCTTTGACCCGGTATTTGGTGCGCGGCCGTTAAAGCGCGCAGTGCAGCAATATGTTGAAAATGCGCTGGCGCAAAGCTTGCTCCGCGGTAACATTGCGCCAAACAGCCTGATCCGGGTTGATGTGGCGGACGGTCAGATTGTGATCAGCTGTCAGCCGCTGAACTAACAGCTGGCGATTGATGCAGATATAGCCAGGCAGGCTATATCTGCATCTTTGCGGGTTTAATCATTGTTTGCTGGCGGGAGTACAAAACTCGCTGATCTGGCGCTCGGCCACCGCCAGTTGTTCGGCCCGCATTTCATCACTCAGGGCGACCGGTTTACCGCTGGCGTCTTTAAAGGCCACGGCGTTGTCTGCCGACAGCCGGTCCTTATTCTGTTGGGCTCTGCTGCAGTTTTGCAGTTTCAGCCGTGCGTTGACCTCGCTGACCTGTTGTTTCAAGGTTTGCAACTCGGCCTCGCTGACCGGTTTTGTGGCGGCAGGGCTTTTAGCTGCTTTGGCTTTGACCGGCTCTGGTGCCGCACCCGGCGCGACGATTTCGTAATCAATGTGCGCCGGCGGAGGCGTTTGACTGACGTGTAACTGGCCCTTTTCGTCATGCCAGCGATAATATTCCTGCGCTTTGGCAGTGAGCGTCAACATTAATCCACATAGCAGGCTTATCAGTACAGCACCACGCATCGGATATTCCTCGATTAAACTGCTTTGCTGCAGTTTACCTGAAATTTGCATAACTGCTACCGCGCTAATTTGATTTCCCGCTGCGGGCCGCTCAGTTTTGCACTTGGATAACAACCGATGCTAGAGTAATGATTCATAAGTAAAAATAGCTGGAGGCCATCGATGTCTGTTGAAGCTATCATGTCAAAAAAACTGACGGTGACCAGCCCCGATGCATCACTGGCCAGTCTGCGCACTGTGTTTACCGAAGCGCATTATCAGCATGTGCCGGTGGTGGACAGTATGCAGCGCGTCGTGGGTATTGTGTCCGTAAAAGATTTTTATAAAGCGCTGAGTCCGGTGGTGGACTCGGCGTCTGAGCAGACCGCAGAGTTGTTTGCGCAGGGACGAAAAGTGCGGACAATTATGACCAGCCCGGTGGTTTGTATTGCCCCCGACACGCCGGTGCTCAGTGCGGCGGCGATGTTGGTTGAGCGTAATATCAGCTGCTTGCTGGTGACCAGTCCTCAACATAAATTGTTGGGGATTGTGTCCTGGAAAGACATCATGCGGCTGATTGTGCAGCGCCAGCAGGCAAAACGGCGTCAACAGGAAGAAGAGGAATAAGGGATACGCCCTTGTTTTTTTTGGTAGCCTCCCCAATGATAGGGGGCCAGGCACCTGATAAGGAATGCAATTGAGTCAGCTGTTTACCTCTCGTATCGCCGCACTGCGCACGGCACCTTGGCGCCACGACATCACCGGGATCCGCCGTGGCATTGAACGTGAAACGTTGCGGATAAGGCCAGACGGTACCTTGTCGCAGCAGGATCATCCGCCTGCGCTCGGCTCTGCCTTAACACATCCGCTTATCACCACGGATTTTTCGGAATCGCTGCTCGAATTTATTACTCCGGCGACGACCAGTATTGAAACGACCCTGGCGCAATTGACCGATATCCACCGGTTTGCCATGCGCCAGCTCGGTGAAGAACGCATCGGCGCCGGCAGTATGCCGTGTTACATCGCGCACCAGGATGAGATCCGGCTGGCTTATTATGGCGAATCCAATGTCGGCAAAATGAAAACCTTGTACCGGCAGGGGCTGAAAAATCGTTATGGCAGCATGATGCAGGCCATCAGCGGTGTGCATTTTAATTTTTCTATTCCTGAATCGTTCTGGCAGCACTATCAGCAAATGCTGGGCGATACCCAGCCGTTACAGGATTTTATTTCTGCGCAGTACCTGCATCTGATCCGTAACTACAAAAGATATGTCTGGCTGATTGTGTATCTGTTCGGCGCGTCGCCGGCTATGTGTCAGTCGTTCCTGCAAGGCCGGCCAAGCAAATACAGTTTTCAGACGCTCGGTGCCGGGACTTTGTATCTGCCCTATGCCACCTCACTGCGGATGAGTGATTTGGGCTACACCAACAGTGCGCAGTCCAGCCTTGCCATCACTTATAACAATCTGCCGGAATATATTCGCGGTCTGCATCAGGCTATTACTACGCCATCGCCAGAATACCAGTCGATTGGATTGGTGAAGGACGGTGTGCATCAGCAGCTGAACAGCAATATTCTGCAGATTGAAAACGAGTTTTACTCGACAATCCGGCCAAAACGCACCATCCAAAGCGGTGAGCGGCCGACCTGTGCCCTGGCCAAGCGTGGTGTTGAATATATTGAAGTACGGGCTTTGGATGTGAACCCGTTCAGTGCTGTTGGCATTACGGCTGAGCAGATGCGTTTTCTCGATCTGTTCCTGTTGTATTGTTTACTGGAAGACAGCCCGCCGCTGGATGCTGAGGCTCAGGCTGTGACGGAGCACAATCTGAAAAAAGTGGTCACTGACGGCCGGCGGCTGAATCTGGAGTTAGATCAGCATGGTCAGCCGCGGCTGATGCAGGACTGGGCGGAAGAGATTTTTGCCGAACTCAGCCCGCTGGCAGCTTGGCTGGATGAAGCTTATCAAAGCGCAGAAGATCCGCAAAAGTCTTATCAGAGTATTCTGAAGCAGTATTATCTGAGTTTGCTTGACCCGTCGCGCACGCCGTCCGGCAAGATGCTGGCAATGTTACAGGCCAGTCAGCAGGATAACGGCAGTGTTAATCTGCAACTGGCAGATTTGTACCGGCAACAATTGCGTGCAGGTGACTACCAGTATTATCAGGCAGAGGACTTCGTGCAGATGGCGGCTGAGTCACTGCAACAGCAGCAACAGATTGAAGCCGCAGACACCCTGGCGTTTAGCGAGTACTTACAGCAATACTTTTCAGAAAAGCCATGCTAAATCAGAGTGTTATAAATGAGTGAGCATAAAACCCGCCCGCTGGCGGGTTTTATTTTTATCATGGCAGTAATACTGTTCCGGATAAAAAAAACGGCCACATCAGTGGCCGTAAAACTAAGGATAGGGAGAATCCAGGGATGAAAACAAAAACTTGGCAGAATCCATTCTCATAGTCAGACGAAGCCTGCTGAAGAAAGTTCAGAAATATTTGTTATTTTTTGAATTATTTTACAAGTCTTTGCTTTTACAGTGTTATTTAACGAATTAATCTTGCTTTAAGTGCGGATAAAGCCGGACCAGCCGGATCATGTTGTCCTGCACTTCGACAATTTCCAGCGGGAAACCTGACAGCCGCAGGCTGAGATTAGATTCCGGAATATCCTCCAGATACTCCAGCAATAAGCCATTCAGTGTTTTGGGGCCATCGGTCGGGAAGTTCAGCTGCAACTCGCGGTTCAGATCACGAAGGTTGATACTGCCTTCGACCAGATAGGAGCCATCGGGCTGTGGCTTAATTTCTTCACTGTTTTCTTCTGCCGTATCTGTGGTGAATTCACCGACAACTTCTTCCAGAATATCTTCCAGCGTCACCAGACCCTGAATGTCACCAAATTCATCAACCACCAGGCCAATCCGCTCTTTGGAGTGCTGAAATTTCACCAGCTGAGTATTGAGGCTGGTGCCTTCCGGGATGAAATAGATGTCGTGGACGGCACGCAACAGGCTGGCTTTATTCAGCTGATCTTTTAACACCAGCCGCATGATATCGCGGGTATGCAAAAATCCGAGCGCATCGTCGACACTGTCGCGGTACAACAAAATCCGGCTGTGCTGCGTGATAGACAGCTGATGCAGAATATCTTTCCATTCGTCGTTGATATCGATGCCGACCAGCTCATTGCGCGGCACCATGATGTCTTCGACTGTGGCTTTTTCCAGATCCAATACCCCCACCAGCATACTCTGGTGCTGGCCAGGTAAAATGGCGCCGGCTTCATGCACCACGGTCCGGAGTTCTTCACTGCTCAGACTATGGCCCTGGTGCTGTTCAGCACTGACACCAAACCAGCCTAAGATGCCATTACAAATCCGGTTCATCAGCCAAACAACCGGATAAAGTACTTTCATCATGGGCTTGAGCACGAGGCTGCTGGGAAAGGCGACGCGTTCCGGATGCAGCGCCCCCAGTGTTTTTGGTGTGACTTCACCAAAGATCAGGATAATTAATGTCAGCGCTGCAGTTGCTATCGCAATGCCGTAGTCGCCATAAAGCCGCATGCCAATGACAGTGCCGATAGCGGACGCGGCAATATTCACCAGATTATTGCCGACCAGAATCAGGCCAATCAGCCGATCCCGTCTCTGCAATAAAGTGTGAGTGCGCCAGGCGCCGGCATGGTTTTCGTTTAATAAGTGTTTCAGCCGGTAGGGGTTTACCGACATCATCGCAGTTTCAGTTGCGGAAAAATAAGCCGAGCAGAGTACCAGAAACGCCAGAATGAGCAGCAGCGTGCCGGTTGAGATTGCGTCCAAAGCGGAATAAGCCTGTGTTGCCGTTCAGAGCCAATTAATATGCGAAATCAACCAGAGCGTCAAGTCTGACTAAAGTAAGACTTCCCTGACGAAACGACTGCCGAAATAAGCCAGCGTCAGTAACAGACTGCCGGTCATCGTCAGGCCATTGGCGATCCGGCCGCGCCAGCCGGCTAAACGATGGCCGGCTAACAGCACTACAAACACCATAAACCCAAGGGTGCTTAACACATTTTTGTGCAGATTGTGCCGGGCAAACCAGTCCTGACCAAAGGCTGCGCCACTGAATACAGTGATGCCCAGCAACAAAGTGCCGAGCAATATCAGCCGGAACAGCAGTTGTTCCGCTTGCATCAAAGGCGGCAGAACTGTGCCGGCTGGCAGTGGCGTTTTTTGTTTCAGGCGCTGGCTGATGAGGCTGACCTGAAATGAATACAGTGTGGCCATAATCAGAATCACATAGGCGATAAAAGCCACCATGATATGCGTCAGCAACCAGGGGCTGTGCTCAAAATGCTGTAATTGGACGGTATCAGGCAGCAGGATCACCGCCAGTTGCACCAGTGCAGCAAAGCCGTAGACAATCGGCAGTAATAACAGGATTGGCGTGCGCAGCGCCGTGACGGTAAAAGCGGCCGTGATAAGCCAGCACACTAAAGAACTGACATTGAGCAGACTGAAATTCTGCCCTGCGGCGGTAAATAAACTCTGACTGAGTCCCAGCATATGCAGCACCACACCGCCAATGGCGACGGTGAACAACAACTTCAGTCGTGGCCCTTCAGCGTGATAGAGCCGCTGCGCCACAATGACAGTTGCAATCAGGTAACAAACCAGAGCGAGAACAGGCAAGAAAACGGCCGACATGCAAATAATTCCAATTTGAATGCATATTTTTACGCATTGTATGGGAAGAGACGACAGATTGACAGAGCCTGAGGCTGACGCTTTGTCGGTGCTTTGTTATAATCGCCGCCATTTTTGACACAACCGGATTTGACCATGTTTGAGAATTTGTCGGATCGCCTGACCCGAACGCTGAAAAACATCAGTGGCCGTGGCCGCCTGACCGAAGACAACATCAAAGAAACCCTGCGTGAAGTGCGCATGGCGCTGCTGGAAGCTGACGTGGCCTTGCCCGTTGTGCGTGATTTCGTCAATCAGGTTAAAGAGCGTTCGGTGGGCCTCGAAGTCAGTAAAAGTCTGACGCCGGGCCAGGAATTTCTCAAAATCGTCAAAAAAGCGCTGGAAGAAGCGATGGGGGAAGCCAACGAAGAGCTGACCCTCAATACGCAGCCGCCGGCCGTGGTGCTGATGGCGGGTTTACAGGGCGCCGGTAAAACCACGTCTGTCGGTAAACTGGCCAAGTTCTTAAAAGAGCGTAAAAAGAAAAAAGTGATGGTGGTGTCAGCCGACGTCTATCGTCCGGCGGCGATTAAACAGCTGGAAACCTTGGCCAAAGATGTTGGCGTCGAGTTTTTCCCGAGCGACATTTCACAAAAACCGGTGGATATTGCCAATGCGGCCATCAGTGCAGCGAAGTTAGGCTTCTACGATATTCTGCTGGTGGATACCGCCGGTCGTCTGCACGTCGACAGTGAAATGATGGATGAAATCAAAGCGTTACACGCGGCGATTAAACCCATCGAGACGTTGTTTGTCGTCGACGCCATGACAGGTCAGGATGCTGCCAACACGGCAAAAGCCTTTAACGAAGCGCTGCCACTGACCGGGGTGATCCTGACCAAAGCTGACGGTGATGCGCGCGGTGGTGCCGCTCTGTCCATTCGCCACATCACTGGTAAGCCGATCAAGTTTATCGGGATGGGCGAAAAAACCGATGCACTGGAGCCATTCCATCCGGACCGGATCGCGTCGCGCATTCTGGGTATGGGCGATGTGCTCAGTCTGATTGAAGAGCTGGAACAAAAAGTCGACCGTGAGCAAGCGGCTAAAGTCGCCGCCAAGGTGATGAAAGGCCAGGGCTTTAGTCTGGAAGATTTCCGTGACCAGCTGGTGCAGATGCGCAGTATGGGCGGCATGATGTCGATGCTGGATAAACTGCCAGGCATGAAGAATCTGCCAGTCGGTGCCAAAGATCAGATCAACAATAAAAGCTTCAACAAAATGGAAGCCATCATTAATTCAATGACGCCAAAAGAGCGGCAATTTCCTGATTTGATTAAAGGTTCGCGTAAAAAACGCATTGCAGCCGGTTCCGGCACTCAGGTGCAGGACGTCAATCAGCTGTTAAAGCAGTTTACCCAAATGCAGAAGATGATGAAGCAGATGAGCGGTAAAGGCGGCATGATGAAAATGATGCGCGCTATGGGTGGCAAATTACCACCGGGTTTAGGTGGCGGCCGCTAAGGTTGTAGCTGTTTTATCAATCAGGGCCATTGCTGTGCAATGGCCTTGTTGTTTGTCGCTGAACGAATCCTGAGACACACCAATCGAATTGCAGACGAATGTTTTGGCAGATCCTGCTCAGGATCCGCCGGATCCAGCTGAGGGCTTCAATACTTATCCCAACAGCTTTTCAAGAGCTTATCCACAGAATCATCCACCGGCCTGATTGGCCTGACAACCAGCCGCGAAGCCTGAAAATCCTTGCATTACAACGAAAAACGCGTACAATTCGGCGTCCCTGCGGCCTGACCGCGGGGATTTTGATTTACAAAAACCTGAACGATTGAAATAGAGGACGGTATGGTAACTATTCGTTTACAACGTGGTGGCGCGAAAAAGCGTCCATTTTACCAAGTTGTGGTCGCTGATAGCCGTTTTGCTCGTGATGGCCGTTTCATTGAGCGCGTGGGTTTCTTTAACCCAATCGCCAGCGGCACTGAAGAGAAAACGCGCATCGACCTGGACCGCGTTGATCACTGGGTTGCACAAGGTGCATCTCTGAGCGATCGCGTTGCGTCACTGGTAAAAGCTGCTAAAAAAGCTGCTGCTTAATTAGCAAACTGGGTAGGAATTAACCTTGATGGGTAAAGATTTAGTTGTCTTAGGTAAGTTTGGCGCCGTTTACGGCATCAACGGGTGGCTAAAAGTAATTTCCTACACAGATATCCCGGAAGGGATTTTTGATTACACACCCTGGCAGATCCAATCTCAGGGCAAATGGCAACCAGTGCAGATCTCCAGTTGGAAACGCCATAGCAATGGCTTAATCGTCAAACTGGAAGGTGTCAGCGACCGGGACCAGGCACAGGTTTTCGTGAATGCGGAAATCGCCGTGACTCAGACCAGTCTGCCCGCGCTTGATGACGGTGACTTTTACTGGAAAGACCTGATGGGTCTGACCGTGGTAAACGAAGCCGGTTATGATTTAGGCGTCGTGGATGACATCATGGAAACGGGCTCGAACGACGTTCTCGTCGTCAAAGCAAACCGGACCGATGCATTTGGTAAAAAAGAGCGTTTAATTCCGTTTTTGACTGACTCTGTCATCAAAACTGTGGATAAGGCGCAAGGACGAATCATCGTCGACTGGGACCCAGATTTTTAATGTCCGGACAGTCCAATATGTGGTTTGGGGTTATTACCTTATTTCCGCAAATGTTCGAGGCAATCACAAAGTATGGTGTGACCAGCCGGGCAGTCAAAAACGGCCTGATTGATTTACAGTGCTGGAATCCGCGGGATTATACCTCGGATAAACATAACACTGTGGACGACAGACCTTTTGGTGGCGGCCCTGGTATGTTGATGATGGTGCAGCCTTTGACCGACGCAATTCGCGCCGCCAAAGCTGCCGCAGGGGATGGGGTCCATACCATCTACTTATCGCCGCAAGGCCGTAAGTTAGATCAGGCAGGGGTCGCTGAACTGGCGAAACGTCCAAAGCTGTTGCTGGTAGCAGGTCGCTACGAAGGGATTGATGAACGCGTAATTGAGTCGGAAATTGACGAAGAATGGTCAATCGGCGATTACGTGCTGAGTGGGGGCGAATTGCCTGCGATGACGCTGATTGATGCGGTATCGCGACTGGTACCAGGTGTACTGGGGCATGATATGTCAGCAGTTGAGGATTCGTTTGCCTCCGGATTGCTGGATTGTCCGCACTATACCAGACCAGAAGTGTTAGACGGCAAACAGGTTCCCGCAGTATTACTCAGCGGACACCATGAAAACATCAGACGCTGGCGTCTGAAGCAGTCTCTCGGGAGAACCTGGCTTCGGCGTCCGGAATTGTTAAATGCCCTGGCTCTGACTAAGGAGCAACGCAAACTTCTGGAAGAGTTCCAACAGGAACACCAGGCGTTGCAGCAACGATAGTTTATCCAGGTAAAGTGAGATTGTTATGAGCAAAGTTAGCCAAAACATCATCAAAGAACTTGAAAACGAACAGCTGAAATCTGACATTCCAGCTTTCGGTCCAGGTGACACTGTGATTGTTCAAGTTAAAGTTAAAGAAGGCGATAAAACTCGTCTGCAGGCTTACGAAGGCGTTGTAATCGCTAAACGTAACCGTGGTTTACACTCATCTTTCACAGTTCGTAAAATTTCGAACGGTGAAGGTGTTGAGCGTGTATTCCAAACGCACAGCCCAATGATTGACAGCATCACGCTGAAACGTCGTGGTGCAGTACGCCGTGCCAAGCTTTACTTCTTACGCGATCGTTCAGGTAAATCAGCGCGTATCCGCGAAAAGCTTAACTAAGCACTTAAAGGCTGCCTCCGGGCAGCCTTTTTTTATCTCTGCTGCGAAAAAGGTCAGCCGGGCAGCTTCACTGCTTCTTGCCAATTTTGCTGTAACTGCACATTTCCCCGCCAATTAAATTCCCGGCATGATTTGCCCTATTGTGTTGTCACGTCGCACTGTTAGTATGAACTTTATATACCGGCTGAATTATTGCTGTGTCACAAGGACTTACCAGTGCAATCCTCTGATTTTAATGAAAAAAGAAAATTCATCGTCAAACTTGGCAAAATGCTGCATAAGTTTGGTACGCCGGCTTACCGGCTGGAAGCGCATTTGCAGGACGTGGCCAAAGACTTAAATATCGGCGCCTCTTTTGCCATCACGCCGACCGTACTCACTTTTGTGATTTGGGTGCCGGGCGAAGATAGCGAATACACTCATGTCGCGCGGGTGATGCCCGGCGATCTGGATTTAGGCTCGTTATCCCGAGCTGATGAAGTGGTAGACGCTGTGCTGAAACACCAGATGACGTTGCAGGAAGCAACAGAACGCTTAAACACCATCGCTGTGATGCCTAATCCTTATGCGCGCTGGGCTACCTTTCTGGCATATGGTGCCGCCGGTGGTGCATTTGCCATGCTGATGCGGGCCAGCTGGCTGGATGTGGGGTATGCCACGGCGCTCAGTCTGGTGGTTTATCTCTTTGTATTCTGGGCGGAAAAAAGCCGGCGTGTTACTCATATGCTGGAACCGTTGGTTGCGATGAGTTCAGCTTTAGGCGCCACTGCGCTTGCCGCTTATGTTGACCCGCGCATCAATATTCCGATTGTGGTGTTGTCGGCCATTATTGTGTTTATCCCAGGTCTGGCGCTGACCCTCGGCTTTGCCGAAACCGCCGCCCGGCATTTGGTGTCTGGCACTGCGCGTATCATGGATGCGGTGATGATCCTGTTTAAGCTCTATTTTGGTGCCTTTTTGGGACTAGCCTTGGGCGAACGGCTGTTTGGTAAAGTGCCTTATATTGCAACTGACGCTGTGGAGGCCTGGACCGCATGGCTCGCGGTGGCGATTTTGTGTGGATCGCTGGTGATTGTGTTTCGTGCCCGGAAAAAGCATATCAGCTGGGGCCTGATGTCTGGTTTTATCGCTTATGGCGCCAGTCAGCTCGGCGGGATATACCTTGATTTGGCGTTAGGCGCGTTTGTTGGTGCTTTTGCCGTGGGCGTGTACGGCAATCTGTTTACCCGTTTAATGAATGCGCCCGCCAGTATTGTGTCGTTGCAGGGCATGATAGTGCTGGTGCCTGGCAGTAAAACTTATATTGGCCTTAATAGCTTAATTTCCGGGGAACAAATGGGCGCGACCGATCATCTGGGGCAACAGACATTTTTAATTCTGATGTCGCTGGTGGCCGGTTTTATTTTTGCCAATGTCGCGTTGCCGCCGAAGAAAAGTTTGTAAAGCAGGGCTTTAATGCAGTTTTTCCGACCAGCCGGTGACAATTTTGTCGAACCGGCCGTCTGATTTCATCACCTGCAGGCTCTGACGCAACCGCTGTACGGTGTCGTTTGATGTTTTCAGACTACAGGCCAGATGAAAATCCAGTGGCAAATCCGGCAATACCAAGAGCTTACGAAAATCGGCCAGCGCCAGGCCTGATTCCTGTGCCCGGTATTTCAGTATGGTTTCGTTGATAATCACCAAATCAATACCCTGACGCCGTCCTGCCAGCACATTGAGCATACTGGCGACATTTTCCAGCAGATATAAATTTTTCCCTTCTTCAAAGCCATGCTTCAGTAAATAGTGATGTGTGACGTCGTCACGGGTGACGGCAATCACATAATGGCGGGCTTGCTCCAACGACTGCACCTGGATATCACTGCGGCTGGCGAGAGCATAAATCGCAGTGGTGTTGTAAGACAGTTCGCCAATCCACTGAAACAGCGGCAAGCGCTCTTTACTCTTTGAAATTGAATAAATGCAGGTGTCGGGGTCGCGCAGTGCCAACTGATAAGCCCGGCTCCAGGACTGAAATTCAATCCGCAGCGCAATGCCGGCGCCCTGGAAAGTTTGCCGGACTAAATCGGTGGCAAAGCCTGTGGCGGTACCTTGGTTATCTATTTGATAAGGCGGCAGATGTTCAGTCAGAACCCGGATCTCAGCGGCTGACGCTGATGCCAGCGTCAGGCAAAGAGCGACCTGGCTGCAGATTCGTAATTTGGCCACGCGACTGCTACACCTTTGAAGTTTCATAAAGTCTACTGTAAACAGCCGTTCGAAGGCCGGCAAGTCGCGGCGGCAAAATGACAAGACATCAGACCTTTTCGCTGCCAACAACGGCATCGCATCGCCGGCGTTGGCGGTTTGTCATGAGTTTGTGTAATGATAAGTTTACTTATTTCGCGCTTGATTGAAATTGCTTTTTGGCGGCATTTCTATTGACTTTTACTGTTGACATTTTGGGTTTTGATTTTTAATATGTCGGCGTTTGTAATCATTAAAATACATAGTGTAAAAAAATAAATACAGCTGGATATTGTGCCTGGTCGCCTTGCTGACACCAGCATCCGCTGAGGAAAGGAGCAGAAGCGATGAGCAAAATAGTTGATGATTTACGTATCCTGGCGGAAAAACCGCTTAGTCCACCACTGGTGCTGAAAAAGGCGCTGCCATTGTCGGAGCAGGGCGCTTTATTTGTGCAGCAGGCGCGCCGTGACATTGCCGATATCGTGCATGGCCGGGATAAACGTCTGCTGGTGATCACCGGCCCTTGTTCTATCCACGACCCGGTTGCGGCTATTGATTACGCCAAACGGTTAAAAGAGCTGCAACTGAAGTATGCCGACAGCCTGTACATCGTGATGCGGGTGTATTTTGAAAAACCACGCACCACAGTCGGCTGGAAAGGCTATATCAACGACCCGCACCTGGATGATTCCTTCGATTTGGAAACCGGCCTGACCCGTGGCCGCGAGTTGCTGCTGAAGCTTGTCGACATGGAGTTGCCGACGGCAACTGAAGCGCTGGACCCGATAAGCCCGCAGTACTTGTCGGATTTAGTGTCCTGGGCCGCGATTGGCGCCCGCACTGTGGAAAGTCAGACCCACCGCGAAATGGCCAGCGGCCTGTCGATGCCGGTAGGTTTTAAAAACGGCACCGATGGCAATCTGAATATCGCGTTAAATGCGCTGCAATCTGCGGCCAGCCCGCATAGTTTTATCGGCATTAACCAGCGCGGTGAAGTGGCGCTGGTGCAGACTGCCGGTAACCCGGATGGTCATATCATTCTGCGTGGCGGCAGCAAACCAAATTATGATGCTGACAGCATTAACGCGGCCGTGGCGGTGCTGGATAAGCATCAGCTGCCGCGTGGCATTGTGGTCGATTGCAGTCATGGCAATTCAAACAAAGACCACAATCGCCAGCCTTTGGTTGCCGAGGCGGTCGTGGCACAGCGGGTGCTCGGCAATGACGCCATTATCGGCCTGATGCTGGAAAGTAATATCTGTGGCGGCAAGCAAAACATTGTCAACGGCAAAGCAGAGTTATACGGTGTGTCGGTGACGGATGCCTGTATCGACTGGGCCACCACAGCCCAACTTCTGGCCGGCCTGCATCATCAGATGCAGGGCGTGTGTCAGGCAGCCTGAGGTTTTTTATGAGTATTTCCACATCGGCTCAGGCCGCATCCGCTGCTGAACTGGCGCCACTGCGCTGCCAGATTGACGCTATAGATACCCAGCTGGTTGAACTGCTGGCCGCGCGCGCCAAAGTGACGGCGCAGGTGGGGCAGGTCAAACAACAATATGCGTTACCGCTATATGTGCCGGAGCGGGAAAAGTCGCTGCTTGAAGCCCGCCGGGCGCAGGCGGAAGCGGCGGGTGTGTCGCCGGAGCTGGTCGAAGATGTGCTGCGCCGGGTGATGCGGGAGTCGTATTCGACCCAGGAAACCGGTTTTGTCTGTTGTCGTGACGGCGGTGGCAAAGTTGTCGTAGTAGGGGGCAATGGTGCGCTCGGGCAACGCTTTGTCAGTTTGTTTCAGCGTTCCGGTTTTGACGTGGCGGTGCTGGAACAATCTGACTGGCCAAATGCCGCGGAGATCTGTGCTGGCGCTGCGCTGGTGCTGGTGGCGGTCCCGATCGCGGTCACTGCTGCGGTGATCCGCCAGTTGCCGCCATTACCGGCGGATTGTGTGCTGGCGGATATCACTAGTATCAAAGCAGCGCCGCTCGCGGCGATGTTGCAACAGCACAGCGGGCCAGTGCTTGGGCTGCATCCGATGTTTGGCCCGGATATCAGCAATATCGTCAAGCAGGTGGTGGTGCTCTGTCATGGCCGGGCGCCGGAACAATATCAATGGTTGATCCAGCAATTTCGCGTCTGGGGCGCGGTGCTGAGTGAAAAGCAGGCGCAGCAACATGATGAGCTGATGCAGCTGATCCAGGCGATGCGTCATTTCAGCTCGCTGGTGTATGGCGTGCATTTAGCTGAAGAGCACGCTGATTTGCCACAGTTGTTAGAATTGAGCTCGCCGATTTACCGGCTGGAGCTGGCGATGGTGGGCCGGTTATTTGCGCAAAATGCCGAACTGTATGCCGACATTATGCTGAGTTCCGTGGCAGTGACCGGCTTGCTGCAGCGTTATCAGCACCGGTTTAATCAGCTGTCGCATTTGTTGGCGGCACGCGATAAAACCGGCTTAATGGCTGAGTTTGCCAAAGGTCAGGCGTTTTTTGGCCCGCTGGCCAGCCAGTTTTTGCAGGAAAGCCGGCGTTTGCTGCAAAAAGCTGCGGATGAGCGCAGTTAGCGGCGGCTTTTCCCGCTGTTCAAGGCCGGAGCACCACGTTAGACTGGTCTCCGGTTTTTGTTGAATGCTTGTGCTGTCTTGCTGAAATTATTCTGCTTTTCCCTGTGGCGCCGGCTGTGCGCTTTCTTACGTTATGGCTGCCTTGGCCTGCTGACGCTGGTATTGCTGTTCGCCTATGCACCTGTGCCTTATACCGGTGTGATGCTGGAACGCCAGCTCAATGCCTGGCTGGATGGCCAGACACATTATCAGGCACGGCATCAGTGGCAGCCATTAACGCAAATCTCACCGCATTTGTTACAAGCGGTGGTGGCTGCGGAAGATCAGAAATTTCTGCAACACAGTGGTTTTGATTTACAGGCGATTGAAAAGGCGCTGGTTTATAACAGCAAAGGCCGGAAGGTGCGCGGGGCTTCCACTATCAGTCAGCAAACGGCAAAAAATGTGTTTTTGTGGACCGGTCGCAGCTGGCTGCGTAAAGGGCTGGAAAGTGGCATCACCCTGTTGATAGAAGGGGCCTGGGGCAAACCGCGCATCCTTGAAGTGTATCTGAACAGCATTGAATTTGGCCCTGGCATCTATGGGGCTGAAGCTGCGGCCCAGCGCTATTTTGGTATTCCTGCCGCCCGACTGTCACGGTCTCAGGCGGCATTGCTGGCGGCGGTGTTACCGAATCCTCAGCGCTTTTTGGTTCAGGCGCCATCGCCATATGTGCGTAAACGCCAGCAGTGGATCTTAAAACAAATGCAACAGCTCACGCCTGTGCAGCGGCAGCTGCGCTGACACAGCTCCTACCTCTGCGTATTTTGCCGCTTTTCCCCGCAGTATCACCGTACATTAGCGAAATAATACTGGGCGCTTCCGACTTTAGTCGTTATCTTATGACGCTGGTCTGCAGTGGGCGCCGGGACATATTTCTTGACCTTGCCAGACTCTTGTCAGACAACGGTGCAGCAATAGCACCGCACTATAACAATTTACGAGTTTTCCGAGGGATCTACTGATGAATGAATTTGTTGCTGTGGTGAACGGCATCATCTGGAGCAAAGCATTAATTGCGCTTTGTCTCGGGGTGGGCCTGTATTTCTCCATACGCTCGCGTTTCTTGCAATTACGTCATGTGCGCGAAATGATCCGGCTGATGTTTGATGGCAAAAGCTCAGACAGCGGTGTGTCATCTTTTCAGGCGCTGACCATGACGCTGGCCGGCCGGGTTGGTACCGGTAATATCGCTGGTGTCGCGACTGCGATCACTTTTGGTGGCCCTGGCGCGGTATTCTGGATGTGGATGGTGGCATTTTTGGGGGCGAGCTCAGCTTTTGTCGAGTCGACCTTAGGCCAGGTGTATAAAGAAAAAATTAACGGCCAATATCGCGGCGGCCCGGCGTTTTATATTGAAAAAGGCCTCGGCATGAAATGGTATGCCTGGACTTTTGCGGTAGCGACCGTTGTAGCTACCGGCCTGCTGTTGCCTGGTGTTCAGGCGAATTCTATTGCTTCCAGTCTGGAAACCGCAGTGGGTATTTCACCAAATGTGACGGCTGGTGTGTTGGCAATTGCTCTGGGTTTCATTATTTTCGGCGGCGTCAAACGTATCGCTACTTTTGCTGAAATCGTGGTGCCATTTATGGCGCTGGGTTACATCATTGTCGCTTGTGTGGTGATTGCGCTGAATATTGAGCAATTGCCGGTGGTACTGAAACTTATCGTCAACAGTGCTTTTGGTACTGACGCCGCGTACGGTGCTATTTTAGGTCTGGCGATTGAATGGGGTGTTAAACGCGGCGTTTATTCTAACGAAGCTGGCCAGGGCACAGGTCCGCATGCGTCCTCTGCCGCTGCGGTGTCACATCCGGCTAAACAAGGTCTGGTGCAGGGCTTTTCGGTGTATGTCGATACGCTGTTTGTTTGTTCCGCCACCGCATTTATGTTGTTAATTACCGGCCAATATAATGTGCAGGCCGCGGATGGTCAGGCGATTTATACCGGTGTTGCTGGTGTTGCGGCAGGCCCTGGTTATGTACAAACCGCACTTGAAAACGTGATGCCAGGCTTTGGGTCATTGTTTGTTGCTATCGCGCTGCTGTTTTTCGCCTTCACCACTATCGTGGCTTATTACTACATCGCCGAAACCAACATTGCCTATATCAACCGCACGGTATCGCGGCCCTGGCTGGGGTTCATTTTGAAAATCGGCATTATGGCGGCAGTGGTTTATGGCACAGTGAAAACGGCCGATCTGGCCTGGGCTTTAGGGGATATTGGTGTAGGTCTGATGGCCTGGCTGAACATCATCGCTATTATTCTGCTGCATAAAACCGCCTTTAAATGCCTGCGTGACTATGAAGCGCAAAAAGCCGAAGGCAAAGACCCGGTATTTCACCCGGAAAAACTCGGCATTAAAAATGCGCATTATTGGGAAGGCAAAACCGATGATGAACTGTTAAGTTCCAGCCTGACCAATCTGGCAGAACAAGACACCAAACGCGTCTAATCATCATTAAATAAAGCCAGTCATCGACTGGCTTTATTTTTACCAGTGTTAAGCGGAGATAAGTTGATGACATTCATTCTGACTACAGACAGACTGCGTTTACGCCATGCTGAGCTTCGTGATGCACCAGCCATGTTGCAGCTGGTGAATGAGCCGGAGTTTTTGCAGAACATCGGCGATAAACAAGTGCGGAATTTGCAGCAAGCCGAGCAGTATCTGCAAAATGGCGCCATCGCCAGTTATCAGCAACATGGTTTTGGTTTGTATCTGGTTGAGCGCTTGGCCGATGGGGCGACGCTGGGCTTATGCGGCCTGGTGCAACGTGATTATTTGCAGTACCCGGATGTCGGTTATGCCTTGTTTCGTGAGTATAGCGGGCAGGGGTATATCTCAGAAGCGGCTTTGGCGGTGGTGGCCTATGCGCATGAGAAACTGGGCTTGCGGCAACTTTGTGGCATTGTCGCACCGGATAATCTGGCGTCTAAGCGTATTCTGGAAAAAATTGGCATGCGGCCAGCCGGACAAAAAACGGTGCCGGGCTCGGATAAAACGGTCGATTTTTATCTGCTTGGACCGGCCTGAGCAGCATCATGCTGCTGTTCATTCCGCCGCATTGGTGCGCTGGCGCTGAAAATCCTCGTATTTTTTTGACGACACATCTTTGAGGCAGCTTTCTGACAGCGGTGAGGGCAACAGCCGGCACTGGGCACGTTGTTCGTCGCGCATCTTATTAAACCAATATTCTTCGCTGCCGCGTTGAGGGTTCTGGCAGGCGCAAAGCACTGGCAGTAACAGGCTGAGCAACAACAGCGTTTTGCACGACATGATCCAATCCGTTTCGGTATTCCTTTAGGTACTATGCCACAGCCGGTTGCGCCTGCGCTACTGGCGCACCTCGCTGCGCTGGCTTTGGGCTAAATTTCACCAAATTGCCATAAAACTGCACGGGCTGTGCCTTATGCTGAGTTTTTTCCTTGTGCCGGAGCTGCTTTGCAAGAGTCACTGCCAGAGCTGCATCAGCTTGAACTGTTGCTGCGCCATGCACCGCCGCCGGTCAGTGCGCAAATCCTGGCAATGGTCAGCAGTGGCGATCAGCAGTTGCCGCTGTATGCCATCGCAGTGGGCAAACCAGATCCGGCTAAGCCGGTGTTACTGCTGACCGGTGGTATTCATGGTCTGGAGCGGATTGGTACCCAGGTGCTGCTGGCTTATCTGGAAAGCCTGTGCAGCCGCCTGCGCTGGGACCAGCAATTTGCTGCCTTATTTGACCGGGTCCAGCTATATATTTTGCCGCTGTTGAACCCCTCCGGCATGGTGCGCGGCTGGCGGGCCAATGCGCGCCACGTCGATCTGATGCGCAATGCGCCACAGGATTGTACCGAAGGCGCCGCATTTCTGGTTGGCGGCCAGCGTTATAGCAAATTTCTGCCCTGGTATCGGGGGCATCGGGAGCAGATGGAAACAGAAAGCCGGGTGTTGTGTGATTTTGTCCGGCAGCAGCTGTTCAGTGCGCCTTTTTCACTGGTACTGGATTGCCATTCCGGCTTTGGTCAGACTGACCGTTTGTGGTTTCCTTATGCCAAATCCAGCACCCAGCCGATTGCCCATCTGGCACAAATGCACCGCTTACGTGAACTGCTGTTTCAGACCTATCCGCATCAGAATTACATTTTTGAGCCGCAATGCCGGCATTATTTATGTCACGGCGATTTGTGGGATCACTTATTTGACCAATCATTGTTGCATGACCACCTGATGTTGCCGCTGACGCTGGAAATGGGCTCGTGGAACTGGGTGCGGAAAAACCCGTTTCAATTGTTGCGCAGCCACGGCCTGTTTCATCCGGTAAAACCACACCGGGTGAAACGAGTTTTGCGCAGCCACTTGATTTTATTTGAATTTTTACTTCAGGCTGCCGCAGCGCAGGCCGATTGGCTGCCAACTGTCGACAGTCGCAACGCGGTGGAGGCCAATGACTTATGGTACAGCCTGTAGTATTGCTGCGTGGCCTGGCGCGGGAACAGGCGCATTGGGGCGATTTTCCGGCCGCTCTGGCACGGCAAACCGAGCGGTCAGTCTGGTGTCACGACTTACCCGGTATGGGGCAATATCACAAGGAGCAAAGCCCGGCTGAGATGGCGGCGCTGGCGCAGCTGATGTTGCCGCGTCTGCGCCGCCAGCACGCCGGGCCCTGGCATCTGGTCGCGATGTCATTGGGCGCGATGCTGGCTGTGCAGCTGGCTGCGCTGGTACCGCAGCAAGTGGCATCGCTGGTGCTGATCAACACCAGTGCCGGCCGGCTGACGCCGTTTTATCAGCGTTTACGCTGGCAGCAATATCCAAAAGTGCTGAGTGCTTTTGTGGCACCACAGCGTCTGCGCGAGCGTTTGATCCTGCAGTTAACCAGTCAGCACTGGCAGCCGCAGCAATTACACCATGCCCTGGATATCGCGCGGCAAAGACCGGTGCAACGGCTGAATGTGCTCCGGCAACTGCTGGCGGCCAGCCGCTTCAGTTTACCGGCCAAACCTCAGTGTCCGGTGCTGCTGCTCAGTGGCGGCGCCGACCAGCTGGTTGATCCGGCTTGCAGCTTGCGCCTGGCAGAATATTGGCAGGTGCCGGTGCAGCAACATCCTGCAGCCGGTCATGATTTAGTGTTAGACGCACCGGACTGGTTGCTCGGACAGCTGCTGCAGTTTTATGCCAATGCCGGCTAGTTTTCGTCGAAATGCAGATGGGGTTTGCCGGCCATGTACTGACGGCGAAACTGGCGGAAATAACCGGCTAAATCTTCTGAGGCCTGATGGTCTCCGGCCAGTTGCAGCACTTCAATACCAACTTCGGCTGTGCACAGCTGATGTAAATGCGCCGCTTCGCGCAGCACATAGCCGGACGCCACCGTCGGATTAATGCCAAGGACCGGAAAAGCGTCCAGATACGGGCTTTTACTGAACATCTTTTTGGCTTCGCGCCAGGTGCCGTCCAGCATGATAAACAGCGGTTTTTTGCTGCCACTTTGCAGCTCCGGCGCCACAGTGCTGATACAACGCGCTGCGCTGGCGTACTCGTGCGGAAAAACCACCACAGGCGCCAGGTCTTGGCGCTGCAGTAATTGCAACAATGCCGGATCAGGCTGCGTACGGTCCCAGACAAAAGCGTAACTTTCTGCGGCGACATCGGCAATCAGCCGGCCGGTATTGCTGGGTTTGTAGCATTCACCGGTATACATCAGCAACAAAAATGCACTGCGGGCCGAAGGCGCAGGGATCGCAGCGCAGAGGCAATCGGCTTTTGGCAACAGGCAACCGTCACAGCGGATCACTTTGCTGCCACGGGCATTAAAAGGTTTGGTGGTTTTTGCAAGCTCGCGCAGGCGCAGCTCCAGTACTACATTGGCCACAATGAATTCCGCACAGCTGAAAAGGCCGGCATTTTAACTGGTTTAAGGCCGGAAGTCGCCGCTTTCGCCAACGCCTCTAGGTGCTTTTGTGGCAAATTCTGCCGGATACAACACCACAAAACGCTGCTGTTGCGGATAGGCAAACACATCTTCTACCACGCCACTGCGGATACGTTGCTGTTTTTGTTGCCAGAAGCCGGCATCGAGCAGCTCCGGGTGCAGCTTTTGCAACAGCTCACGAAATTCCGGCTGCGCTGTGACAAAAGTGGCGATTTGCTCGGGAAATACATCGCCCGGGTGGACAGGGTACCAGGGCTCCGCGCTTAGCATATCGTCCCAGTTGTCGGCGGGCGGGATAGCGCGAAAATTCATATCCAGCAGATACTGCACTTCGTCGTAGTCATAAAACACCACGCGGCCGTGGCGGGTCACGCCAAAGTTTTTCAGCAGCATGTCACCGGGGAAAATATTGGCGCTGATCATGTCTTTCAGTGCCTGACCATAATCCTGCATCAGCCGGCGTTTTTCCGTGGGGCTTGCCTGTTCCAGCGCCAGATTCAGCGGCAGCATCCGTCGTTCGATATACAAATGTTTTATCACCACCAGCTCATCTTCAATCACCAGCGAGCTGGTTATGCTTTGTTGCAGTTCAGCCAGCAGTTCACTGGAGAAGCGACTTTTTGGCAAAGCCACATCGGAATATTCCAGCGTATCGGCCATCCGGCCGACCCGGTCATGGGTTTTCACCAGGTGATAACGCCGTTTGACGGTATCGCGGCCAAAGGGTTTTGTGTCGGCAAAACGGTCACGGATCACTTTAAACACATAAGGAAATGATGGCAGCGTAAATACCATCATCACCATACCGCGGATGCCGGGCGCAGCGACAAAAGCATCACGGCTTTGCGCCAGATGCTGCAGCAACTCGCGGTAAAACTCAGTTTTGCCCTGTTTATGCAGGCCGACCGACGCATAAAGTTCAGCCAGGGTTTTATGTGGCAGCAGCTCGCGCAAAAAATGCACTAAGGCGGAAGGCACTGGCAAATCAACCATAAAATAAGCACGCGAGAAGCCAAAAATAATGGTCATTTGTTGGCTGTCGGTGATTAGGCTATCGACAAACAGGCCGCGGCTGCGTTGATGCAGCACCGGCATAATAAATGGCTGTTGGCCGTCCGGGCTGACCACCCGGCCCACCACGTATGCTGCCTTATTGCGGTAAAACACCGATTTGAGAATATCAAAACGGATTTGATGCACCGGATGGCGACCATGGCTGGACTGGGCGACAAAGGTTTTAACAATCAAACGGATATCGCGGTCCAGATTTTCAAACGGCACGCCTAAACTAAAGCCGCTCAGAATGCGGCGCAGGCAATGGCGCAGGCCGTCTTGTGCCGGAAAATAGCTGTCATAGACCGACGCCACCGGCGCCGGCAACTGCTGTTTGTTTAAGGTCGATTCAACAAAAATATTCTGATTATGGAAATATTGCCGATCAAACAGCTGGCAAAATACTGAGTTATAAAAGGTTTCTGCCAGCTCCGCCTGCGGGTGGAATTGCAGGTAAACCAGATAATGTTGTTTAACCTGCTGCCACAGTGCTTCGTCAAGACAATGCACCGGCAATTCTTGTTGCAACACGGCGATGGTTTCGCTGACACGGGTGTCGTAATAGGAGATGCGCTCGGCATTATCGGTCAGAAAACCGCTCCAGTCCGCAGTCGCAAATCTTTGCTGGGCATTGGCGGTAATTTGTTGGAATAGCCGGAAATGGCGGCGAAATCCGCGCATGATGATGTCGGCGATGTGCTGAGCCTGTGGCATAGACATATTAGAGTTAGTGCTCAATTTATTGGTTATACCTTGTTCAACACCAGCTGTAAATCGGACTTTAGTCCTTGCCTGGATGCGGTCCCAAGCCGGCTCAGCCACACCGCTTGAGCTGTGCGGCTGAGCCGGAGTATAGTGGCAATCCAGCCCGTTTTGTTGCTTACACCTGATGGTGTTCTGACAGAGGAGTGCAAACCCATGCTCGTCACTTTTCACAGCAAAGATCATTATCCCATTACCATGTTTGGCGAACCGGCCTTGCAGCTCATTCAGCTGATGGGCGCTCAGCCCAAAGTGCCAGGCGCATTTTATGCCGATGACGTACCGCAGGCGCTGTGGCAATTGCAGGAGGCGCTGGCGGACGTCGCTGATGTGCCGATGACACAACCACAAGGTGAAGAACCTGCGGTTGGCTTAAAACAACGGGCGGTGCCGTTACTGGATATGCTCAAAGCTGCGGTGAAGGCCCAGCATAGTATTCATTGGGATTAAAGCGTCAGGGCCAGTGTGGCCGGCCCTGACGACACACCGGTTTATAAGCCGGTGCGGTAGGTGGGCGCCTGAGCAGGGCCGCGTTGTTGCTCCAGCGCATGTGCCAAACCAATCATGTGCGCTTCCTGCCAGGGTTTACCGATGATACTGACCCCCAGTGGCAGCTGACCATCAAAGCCCGCTGGCAAAGTCAGCGACGGATAACCGGAAATCGCCGCGGCACTGGCCGAACCGAAGTTGTATTGGTCGCCTTTAACATGGTCAATCGCCCAGGCTGGTCCGGTCGCCGGCACAATCACTAAAGTGCCATTAACCAAATCTTCATCTAATAAAGCCGCAGCGGCTTGTTGCGAACGTTGGCGGGCCTGTTGATAGGCTGCTTTTTGTTTCTCAAGGTCAATGGCTGCGGCCTGTTCTAAATATTGCTGACCAAAAAACGCCAAAGCGGTTTTGCCTTGTTGTTGGTTAAAAGCAATGATGCTTTTGATGTCTTTTGCTGCCGCCGGTGCTTTAAAATCCTGTAACCACTGGTTTAAATCGCGTTTGTATTCATAGACTAAGACGTTAAATTCGTCCTGGTAGACTGAGTCTGCCAATTGCCAGCTCTGGCGTTCTTTGACAGTAATGCCCAAGCTGGTCAGTTGCTTTTTCAGCTGGTCGAGCATCTGCCTGATCGCCGGAAAATCTTTGTCATATTGGCGTACCAATACCACTTGTTTTACCGGTTGCTGCAGCACCGCAGCATTGAGGTCGCCATATTTTTGCTGTGCTTGCGGTGTCGCGATAACCTGTAACAAGGCCGCAGCATCTGCGACATTTCTTGTCATCGGCCCGGCGATATCCTGTGAACTGGCAATTGGAATAATGCCATGACCGGAGACAGCGCCATGGGTCGGTTTGATGCCCACGATATTATTGATTGCCGCAGGGCAGGTAATAGAGCCGTCAGTTTCGGTACCGACGGCTAACAAAGTTAAATCTGCCGCGACCGCAACGCCGGAGCCGGAGCTGGAACCACAAGGGCTTTGGCTCAGCACATAAGGGTTTTTGGTCTGGCCGCCTAAGGCGGACCAGCCACTGGCAGAGCCTTCCCCACGAAAATTCGCCCACTCAGATAAGTTGGTTTTACCCAAAATCACTGCGCCGGCGGCGCGCAATTGACTGACCAGTGCAGCATCGACGCTGGTCTTAAAATCTTTCAGTACCAGCGCGCCAGCAGTGGTAGGTAGTTGATCGGCCGTGGCGATATTGGCTTTTAATAACACTGGCATACCATGCAAAGGGCTACGGATTTTACCGGCCTTGCGTTCGGCATCCAGTGTTTTTGCCTGACGCAATGCGTCAGGATTGGTATCTGTGACTGCATGCAAGGCAGGGCCTGCATCGTCTAATTGCTCAATACGTTTGAGGTAATATTCGGTTAATTCCTGCGAACTCAGCTTGCCTTGTTGCAGCAGATTTTGTGCTTGTGGCAGAGATAAGCGGGATAAATCTGTGGTGGCGGCGCAAACAGTCAGACTGGATAACGACAGCAACAACAACGAACTACGTGGCAGTGACATAACAAGCTCCTTTTTTCTCCATCCTAGCGGAGGAATGGGGCTGATATCCAACATTATGTTTACAAATCTGGTGGTACCAGTTTGGCTGGTCAGCCTGATGGGGAGTCTGGCGCGGCTACTGAACTCAGCGGGGCCAGCATCAAGCCGCAGGCAGCCATGGTTTTTTGATTGGAAGTTTATAAATATGTTATATAAATGTGATTTATTCGTTCCTGTAATTGTGATTGACGCCTGTCAAACGTAAGTTGTGCCGGCGGCAATGCTGCGCTGGTTTAACTAAAATTGTCATTCATATCAGGAGAATACGGAAGTGAAAAAGCTGATGTTAGCTGTGTGCGTATTATTAGGTTCGGCGGCGGTTCAGGCGAACCCTACCGGCTCGGGCGTCGTCTATGAAATCAAAACTGAAACCGGGGTCAATGGTCTTCTGCTGCGGCACCATCCGGCAAATCGCCTGCAAATCAATCCTTTTGGTTGCGCACGCAATGACTACTACGTGTTGCTGAAATCACATGCCCAGTATGATGATTTAAAAGCGATGCTGCTGACCGCCTTTCCTTCGGCAAGCTCCGGACTGCAGGGGATGCAGGTGACGCTGGATAATGCCTGCGTGAGCGGTTTTCCTGTGGTGAAAAACCTGTCGATCTTAAAGTTCTGATAAAAAAAGCCGCCTGCATGACTGAGGCGGCTTTTTGTTATATCAGCACTGGACTGTCAGTTTCAGACCGCCAGATAATCCAAAATCCCTTCCGCGGCTTTGCGACCCTGGGCGATAGCGGTGACCACTAAGTCAGAACCGCGTACCATGTCGCCGCCGGCGAAAATTTTCTGCTGGCTGGTTTGCAGCGGGAACAGACTATCTTCTGCCGCGACCACCCGGCCTTTGCTATCAAGCGCAACGCCTTGATCCGCCAACCATTTTGGTGGGCTTGGCTGGAAACCGAAGGCGACAATCACCGCATCTGCATCCAGTAGTTGCTCGGAGCCTGCTACCGGCTCCGGTGAACGGCGGCCTTTGGCATCTGGCGCACCCAAAGCGGTAGTGACCACGTTGACACCGACGGCTTCGCCTTGCGCATTAACTTCAATACCCAGCGGCTGCAGGTTAAACATGAACTCGACGCCTTCTTCGCGCGCGTTTTGTACTTCACGGCGCGAACCCGGCATGTTGGCCTCATCCCGGCGATAAGCACAAATCACTTTGCTGGCGCCCTGACGAATGGCAGTGCGCACACAGTCCATCGCGGTATCACCACCACCCAAGACCACCACTTTTTTGCCTTTTAAGTCGACAAAAGGATGTTCAGTGGTCCAGCCGTGCAGGTTATTCACATTGCCGATTAAATACGGCAGCGCCTCATAAACACCAGGCGCGTTTTCGTTGGCAAGGCCACCTTGCATCGGCGTATAAGTGCCAAGCGCCAGGAACACTGCATCGTACTGTTCCAGCAAGCTGTCAAAGGTTACATCCACGCCGACTGTGGTATTGAGACGGAACTCAATAGATCGGAAGAGCACACGTCTGAACTCCAAACACGAATCACCAACTCGTATGCCGTCTTC
>CALJUX010000071.1 GCA_937978655.1 uncultured Chromatiaceae bacterium | reverse complement strand
TGGCGTCCCTTAGGGGATTCGAACCCCTGTTACCGCCGTGAAAGGGCGGTGTCCTAGGCCTCTAGACGAAAGGGACACATACAGAAATTTGGTGGAGCTAAGCGGGATCGAACCGCTGACCTCTTGCATGCCATGCAAGCGCTCTCCCAGCTGAGCTATAGCCCCACATCAACAACGCTGGCTATATAAGCTTTGCGTTACAGAACGAGGCGCATTCTATGGGCCTGCCCCTGGAGTGTCAACAATTTTTTCGGCCGGAAGATCTGATCGGGTAAAAATTAATCTCAGCGGATAAAAACAGTACAATTTTGCGCTAAATATCGTAAAAACAACAATCTACAGCAACACCCATCTTTGCCCTACTCCAGGAGACACCCGACATTTTCTGCTGGCAACAAGGTATTGCTCTGCTATCCGCCGGCAACCTGGTCACAGATAGCAGCCGCCGCTTCTGCACCAGACGGTGCTGTGCTACCCTACGCTTTCCGGACGCCTGCTGGCCGTCCATCAGCATTCAGGATCAGATGTTATGTACGAAGCGTATTATGGTTTAAAGGACAGACCCTTTCAGCTCACTCCCAATCCGCAGTGGTTTTTCGCCAGCAAACTGCATAAACGGGCCTTAGCTTATTTGCAATATGGCCTGAGTCAGGGCGAAGGTTTTATTGTGATCACCGGCGATGTCGGCACCGGCAAAACCACCATCGCCAACCAGCTGCTGGCCAAATTAGACCCGAATCAGATAGTGGCACGCCAAATCGTCACGTCAAAACTGGGGCCGGACGATTTACTGCGGATGATTTGCTCTGTATTCCAGCTGGCCGTGAAAGAACATAACAAAGCCACTTATCTGGAAGCTATTTCTGCCTATTTGCATCTGCTGGCGCAGCAAAAAAAGCGGGCGCTGTTGTTAGTGGACGAAGCGCAAAATCTGCCGCTGGAATCCATTGAAGAGTTGCGGATGCTGTCAAACTTTCAATTGGCCGGAAAGCCGTTGCTGCAAAGTTTTTTGCTTGGACAAAACGAACTGAACGCCATTATTCAGTCGCCACATATGGAGCAGTTCCGCCAGCGGATCATCGCGTCATCTAATCTGTCGGCCCTGAGTATTGAAGATTGTCAGGCTTACATTGAATACCGCATTCAGGCCGCCGGTGGCCCTGCGCAGTTATTGCAGTCAGACTGTTTCGCGCTTATTCATCAGTTCTGCGGCGGGATCCCACGGAAAATCAACAATCTGATGGACAGGGTGTTGTTATACGGTTTTCTGGAGGAAGTGAAAACCTTCAGCACAGACGATGTGCGCCAGGTGATTGAAGAAATCAGCGGTGAAGTTGCCAATCATACTGCCCCACCTGCTGCGGCAACGGCATCGTCGCAGACAATGCCATCCCCTGCCCAGCCAGCTGCAGTCAATCCATATCAGGCCATGCTCAGTGAATTGTCCGGGTTATTGGATAATTCACTGCAGCAGAAGATTAGGATGGCGCAACAGCTCGACGACCTGCTGACACAACAGCAGCATCAGGTGTTACAACAAAATCAGCCGGTGCCTCCAAGCCAGCCGGACGCTTCAGCTAAAACTGAATAATCACACTGGCAGCGTCATTGCTGCCAACGCCGCATTGAAAAAAAACCGCCTGTCGGCGGTTTTTTCTGTTCAGAACTTATAGGTCAGGCCGAGCCAGAGCCGGTTTTCCTGATAATTCCGCGAATCAGCGGCATAATCCACGTCGACCCGTCTCAGGTTCATATTGGCAGACAAGGCCTTATTCACCTCACGTTTCAGCGCCAGCGTCACCGATTTGGAGATGCCGGAAAGCTCGCCGTTGCCGGCCTGCCCCGCCAACAGATAACTTAAATCAGAATAACCGGCAGAAACCGACAAATTATTACGCGCATTGAGCTGCCAGTTGGCGCTGACATTCACAAATTGATTGTCGGTCACCGAACGCTGTTCAAGCAGCTGATCTTTGCGCTGGCCAATATCCGCCGACAACCTCAGCCGGTTAAAGTCATAACCAATCTGATAGGAAACTTCGCGTCGCACGACAACAAATTCACTGAGATCAGATAAGGGGTCACTGATGTTGTAGTACTGTTCACCCAGCGCCGGAATATAAGACGCGGTCGGTGGCTGAAAACAGCTGTCAAGACCCGGCGCCACACCCGGTGGGCAGATAAACAACGAACCTTCCGAATTACCGCCACCTAAACCAAGCACCGACCCCACTGTATCATTCACCGTAAGGGCCATCCGCAGGTGCTTCAGCTTGTAAGCCCCTTTTATCTGCGCCGTCCGGCCAAAGAAGCGCCGGTCAACCGAGCCGCTCAGACTGGTGCGCTGCGATGGCGCCAGCTCAAAAGCAGTACCGATATATTCCGCATCTTTTTCAGCATCGTTGTCTTTGTTGTAGGTGACATTCCACCACGACTTATCGGAGATTTTCCACTCCAGACCGCCACCCAGCGCATGCCGGTTGCGATACTGAGAAAATATCGACGACGCGCCTTCCAGATTGCTGTTTGATTCAACCGACCCGGTGGCTATCATCGACACACGCCAGAAAAATGGCACCCCAACGGTCCCTTCCAGCCGTCTGTTGTACTGAGCCTGGCGCACATCCCGGTCAATTTTTGACGCTTGTCCGTCAAAGCCCCAAAAAAACTTCCGGTTGCGGTCTTTAGAATTCAGTCCAAACGTTGCCGTCAGCTGCGAATTTTCCAGACCAGTATCCGGATTGGCCGGCGTATCGTAGAGAGAATCATAACGACTGGTGGCAGATCGGCTCGCATTGAGTGCCAGATTAAACCGCGCCCAGTCAAAGCGGTCGTGATTGAACGTCATGCCGGCAGACTGCGAGTCCGCCCGTGCCAATTTAGAAGTGCTGCTGATTTCATCCTGATAACGGGCCGTCAGCTCAGATGCATTCCGATAATCCTGCCGGGCGCCGACGTTAAAGGTCAGGGCATCATCCAGCAGATTGGCCCGGCCTTGCCAGTCATACTGAAAATAACTCTGGTTGTCGCGCTGCGCATCGTCAAAAGCCAGATTCTGGCTTTGCAGATTTAATGAAGTGCTGAGCCATTTACCGTTCAGAGCCAGATTTAAACCGGGATTGACTTCATAAGCCATTCCCTTGTCAGTATCCGGGCTCTGGTTTTTAATGCCATATGCATAGATATTACTGGACAACGACGGTGTGACTTTCAGCTCAGCCCGGGCTGGAAACATTGCCAGCATCAGGCTTGTCAGCAGCAACACCGAAGCTTTATTACTCTGCATAATATCCATAGCCGTATCCATATCCTTTGTCACTGCTGCGATTTGCTTTGTTAATGACAAAACCAACGGCAAGATCTGGCGGTAACATGCTGATGGCTTTTTCAAGCTCATTAAGATTGGTTTTGTTTTCTTCGACCACCACAACCGACTGACCGCACATTGATGCCAGCACCGACGTTTCGTTAACGCCAAGCAGAGGCGGCGCATCAAAAATAACAATCCGGTCTGGATAACGGGAAGAAAAGTCGTTCACCAGCGCAGCCATTTTGTCACTGGCCAACAGCTCGGTCGACAAATGATGCGGCCTGCCGGCAGCGATTAATTTCAGCCGTTCCACCGAAGTACTGAACATAATATCTGTCACATCAATGCTGTCTGAACTCAGGTAATCAGTCAGCCCAACAGGTACACTGATATCGAGCGTTCTGGATACATTCGGCCGCAAGACGTCGGCATCCACCAGCAGCACGGTTTTGTCCTGCTCCAGTGCGATACTGAGCGCGAGATTTACTGACGTAAAAGTTTTGCCTTCGCCGGGTCTGGTACTGGTGACCAGAATTAAGTTGGCGTTTTTCAGCGTTGAACTCAGCGGGCCAAAAGCGTTATTAATCAGCTTCCGTTTGATCACCCGATATTCTTCGGAGATCAGCTTACGCTCCTGCGCGTTGGCGACAAAATTCAGTTTACTCAGCCGTTCCGTATCCAGCTTGATGATTGGCTTCTGCGCCGCAGATTCAGCAACCGCAGCAGGCTTTTCGACCGGCAGCGGCAGATCAGCTTGCACCTCGGTAACCGCAGCGCTTTTGCTGCCCTCATCCAATAACATTTTATCGAGGGCTTTTTCGATCGTACTCATGCTATCCACCCCCAAATCTGTTTTGCCGTAATGCCAAACACCATGTCATTGACCACAAATGCTGAATAGCCGGCCAGTAAGGCGCCGCTGAGCAACAAGAAATAAAACAGGTGCTTGCGGTTATGCCGCAGCAGGTTTGCTTTGTTGGTGTGTGACACCAGGCCAAATACCGGATAATCCGTAATGGTCTTTAACTGCAACGCCGAAGTGACCACAGGCTGCAGCTGACTGCGGATAAACGCCATCGCCAGGCCCGCAAATACGCCGGCAAACAAAACAACGGTAAAGAGTAAAATACGTTTGGGGCCAGAAGGTTTGATTGGCACCCTTGGTGGCTCTATCACTTTAAACTGTACGTCCTGCGTCGACTGCTCGGCTTGCTGTGACAGATTGATAGATTCGCGGCGTGACAGCAGCTCTTCATACTTACTCTTGGTAATTTCATAATCGCGGTTTAATCCCGCCAGTTTTGCCTCGATATCAGGCACAATATTGCGCTGACTCTCCAGCTGCTCCAGTTTTTTCTGGCTGCTGCGTTCACGCACTTGCGCGGCCTGAATTTCATTTTCCAGCCGGGCCACGGCAAGACGTAATTCCTGATACACCGGGTTCTGGCTGATCGCGGCAGAGTTCCCGCCAGAGGCCAGTTGCTGTGACAGCTGCGCCAGTTCATCTGAGCGCATTTTTTTCAGACTGTCGAGCAAACGGCGGGTTTCGGCGACGTCCGGGTGCTGATCGGTGAAGCGGATCAATAACGCATCCAGCTGATTTTCGAGGAACTTAATTCGCTCATCATATTGCGTCGTAATACCACCCACGCTCTGATTACTCGCAGACAACTCGCCTTTGAGCTGGCGATTGGCAGATTCCAGCTGGCTTTCGAGCTGGGCGCGGGCAAGACGGATCTCATCAAGCTGCGCTTTTTCGGCTTCAATCCGGCTGTAAAAACCAACATCGCTGGTCGGTCCCAGCACTTGTTGTTCTTTTTTGAAGTTGGACAACCGAGTTTCGGCTTCGGACAAACGCTGTTCATAATCCCGGATTTGCTGCTCAAGGAATTCAACGGCTTTTTTGTTGTCTGCCGCAGCGTTGCCAACCTGGCCTTCAACAAAAGTATTTAACGTCTCCTGCACCACTTTGAGCGCCAGCGCCGATGATGCATTTGAATAGCTGATAACGTAGATATTCTCGCGGCCGGAAGAGCTTATTTTCATATTCTCTTTTAAGCCGTCAATCAAGCGTTCATAGGCCTGAGCATCTGTCGCTGTGACGTCCATGTCAGCCGAACGGGCAATTTTTTCCAGATTTGGCCGGCTCAGCAAGGTGCGGGCCATCAGCTCGACTTCCTGCTGCGGATTGGTCTGATAGGCAAGCCCCGACAGGATTGGATCAAGCACCGAGCGGGTTTCCACATACAACTTCGCTTCAGCCTGAAACGTTGGTGGCAAGTTAAACACCAACAGCCAGCCTATCGGGCACACCAGCCAGGCCGTGATCACAATATATCTGCGCCGCAGCCAGATCCCCTGGAGATAGATGATAATCATCTCTATCGCCTGGTTTAATTCCTTCATCTATTTACTACTCCGCAGATGCGCATTAAAACCAAGCTTCAGGAATGATCAGGGTATCGCCTGGCAGCATATCCACGTTTGCAGAAATATCGCCCTCCCGGATCAAATCATCCAGGCGCACGTCATAAGTCATTTGTTTGCCATTTTTAACCCGCACCAGTTTTGCACTGTTGCCACTGGCAAAATCAGTCAGACCGCCGGAGGCGATCATCAGGTCCAGCAACGTCATGTACTGGCGATACGGATAGGACTGCGGTTTTGCCGCCGCGCCAATCACTTTGACCTGCTCGCTGAACGGGCCGACAAAACCAGAGACTGAGACCGTCACGACTGGGTCACGAATAAACTTCGCCAGCACTTTTTCCATGTCACGGGCGAACTGCGTTGGGGTGCGGCCGGCAACCGGAATATCTTCTACCAGCGAAGTACTGATCCGCCCATCCGGCCGGACGATAAAGGAACCGGATAAATCAGGGTTGCGCCAGACGAAAATGGTGACGCTGTCATTTGGGCCAATCAGGTAGTTGTATTGATCTGCTGAATTCGTCAGCGAAGGCTGGATGGTTGCGGCTGGTAATTCATTGGTGCTGCAACCCGGCAATCCCGTTAACATCGCAATTGCAGCGACCAGGGAAAGGGATGATTTTGCTGTCATTTTTACGTCCTTTGTTTCTGATGCGATTGTAATATAACTGAATTTTACAGGGCTGTGACGGCTATCATAAAAATTTAATTCCAGTTTACAGACCATCAGCGTATACTTCTGCCTCTGCTTAACTATGTCAAGATCACCGTGCTCAGATTTGCACTAAATTCGGTTTATTCCAGGAAGAAGTACCAATGAATAAGGCTGTTCGTTACGGAGGAAATACCCTGGCAGAGAAGCTGTTTCTGCTGGGCGAGATGTTATTGTTACTTGCGTCCAGTTTTGCGGCCTCCTTCATTCTGTCATTTTACCAGCCAATTGATCAGGAACTGGCCGCTATTAATGCGGTGTTGTACACCGGCTGTGTGATGTTGTGCGCCCTCTCCGTCGGGCTATATGACCAAAAGCTGCGCGAAGACACGGGCGGTGTGCTCAAGCGTGTGCTGACCACGCTGGTTCTTGCCTGCATTCTGCTTGAAGTATTCATCTTCAGCCTGATCCCGTCATTACATCTGGGATTCACTTTTAATCTGCTGTCGTCGCTGATCTCATTGATCACCCTGACGTCATTTCGCATGCTGTTTCATTACCACGACATCACCAAAATCAGCCGGCGTCGGGTTCTGGTTTTAGGCTCAGGCGAGCGTGCCTCTATTATTGAACGGCGCATGCGCCGTAATGTCGATCGGAAGAACTTTGAGATCCACGGTTTCGTCAAAATTGACGGCGATCAGGAAGAGCATATCCCGGACAGTAAAATCATTTTATTCGATTACAAAACCAGCCTGTATGAATATGCCGTGGAAAACGAAATTGACCAGCTGGTGATCGCCTGTGACGAGCGCCGCAATATGCTGCCTGTTGAGCACTTATTCAAATGTAAAACCCGCGGTGTGGATGTTATTGAAATTCTTGACTTTATCGAACAGGAAACCGGCCAGATCGCCGTCAACCTGATTTACCCGAGCTGGGTAATTTACTCGAATGGTTTTGAAATGAACCACAGATTCAAAACCAGCCTGGACCATCGGTTAAACGCCATTCTGGCATTGCTGGTACTCGCTGCGGTGTGGCCGCTGATGTTAATCACGGCGCTGGTCATCTATTTTGATGACGGCCGCCGGACCGGCGCTTCGGTGTTTTACCGTCAGATCCGCATTGGTATCGATGGCAAACCATTCCAGATCCTGAAGTTTCGCAGTATGCGGCCAGACGCCGAAGCCGGTGGCGCGCAGTGGGCAACCATTAACGATAATCGCGTCACTAAAATCGGTGGGTTTATCCGTAAATACCGCATCGACGAGCTGCCACAGCTGTTTAACATTATTAAAGGCGATATGGGGTTTGTCGGGCCACGGCCGGAACGTCCGGAGTTTGTCGAAAAGCTGGTCAAGGAAATCCCTTATTACAACCAGCGGCATAACGTAAAACCAGGCCTGACCGGCTGGGCGCAGTTAAAATATCCATACGGTTCAAGCACAGAAGATGCACAGGAAAAACTCAAATTTGACCTGTATTACATCAAACACCGTACGCTGTTGCTGGATTTGATTATTCTGATCCGCACTGTCGAGATCGTGATCTTCGGGAAAGGGCGTTAATACTGATGGCGCAACCACATTCGCTGCAGGCACTGACCGTTGATGTCGAAGATTATTTCCAGGTTGCTGCCTTTGACGGCTGCATCGCGCCGGCCGACTGGGAACAGTATCCGCAGCGCGCTGCTGACAACACCCGTCGTTTGCTCGATTTATTTGACAAACAAGGCGCCAAGGCGACGTTTTTTGTGCTCGGCTGGATTGCCGAACGCAACCCGGATCTGGTGCGGGAAATCGATGCCCGCGGGCATGAAGTGGCTAGCCACGGCTACAGCCACGCCAAAGCGGATACGATGAGCGCCGATGACTTTTATCAGGATGTTCTTAAAGCCCGCTTATTGCTCGAAAGTATCATCGCCAAACCGGTACGCGGTTACCGCGCACCGAGCTTTTCCATCGGTAAACAAAACGAGTGGGCATTTGCCAGGTTAAAAGATGCCGGCTACCAGTATACGTCCAGTACTTATCCTGTGGTGCATGACCACTATGGCACCCCTGACTGGCCACAGGCGCCTTATCTGCGCCCTGAAGGTATCTGGGAGATCCCGATGCCGGTGCTGAACCGCTGGGGCATGCAGTTGCCAATCGCCGGCGGCGGTTACTTCCGTTTGCTGCCTTATTGGCTCAGCCGTAGTTTTATCCGCAGTTTTCTGGCGCGCACTGCCCATCCATATATGTTTTATTTTCATCCGTGGGAAATTGACCCGGCTCAGCCGCGGATCGCCGGCGCACCGGCGCGGTCAAAATTCCGCCATTATGTCAATCTGGCACGGATGGAAGGCAAAATTGCCGCGCTGTTGCGTGACTTTCACTGGCGGCCTTTGCGTGACGTTTACCCGGATCTTGGCGTGTCCTGATGTTCTGGCTGCAGTTGACGTTTTAACGGAGCGCCAGAATGGCAAGGATAGCTGTACTGATGTTGTGTCACCGGATCCCCTACCCGGCTGATAAAGGCGATAAAATTCGCAATCTGCATTTGTTGCGCGCGTTGCAGCAAGTGGCAGATGTGCATCTTGGCTGCTTCATAGATTCCCGCTTTGACTTGCAATATCAACACCAGCTGGCAACAGAAGTCAGCGAGTTGTACTGTCTGTACCGCCCACCTGCGGCCGGCTTGTGGCAAGCTGCTGCCGGCTTACTGAGCGGTCGTGCCATCACCAGCGCCTGGTATGCCGACAAGCGGATGCAGCGCTGGATTGATAAAACTATGTCAACAACCGACTGCCTGCTGGTCAGCTCTGCAGCGATGGTACAGTATTGCCACAACCGGCCGGCGTCGATGCCGGCGGTGTTGGATCTGGTTGATGTAGATTCGGATAAATGGCGGCAATATGCAGCGAAAACCGCCTGGTTCTGGCGTTGGCTTTACCAACGCGAAGCCAGACTGGTCGGCGACATTGAAGCCGCTGCTGCGCACAGTTTTGATTATCTGACGCTGGTCAGTGACAGTGAAGCCGATTGTTTTCGTCAGTTACATCCAAAAGCGCCGCCGGAAAAAGTCCAGGGCCTCAGCAATGGTGTTGACAGCAGTTATTTCGCTCCGACAGGCGCCGCAACGGTCGCCGGGCGTATCGTGTTTACCGGCGAAATGAACTACAAACCCAACGTAGAGGCGGTACTGTGGTTTGTAAGCGAGGTCTGGCCAAAAATCTTAACGCTGCAGCCACAGGCCAGCTTTATCATCGTTGGCAGAAATCCTGTACCGGCGATCCGGGCATTACATCAGCAGCAGAATATTCAGGTAACTGGCCGGGTTGATGATGTTCGCCCCTGGTTGGCGAGCGCCGCCCTTGTGGTGGCGCCGATGCAGCTGGCCCGTGGGATCAAAAACAAAGTGCTGGAAGCCATGGCGATGGCCAAACCATTAGTGGCAACACCTCAGGCGATGTATGGCTTGCAACAGCTACCGCCATCTGAAGCGCTGATCATCGCCAGCGACGCCAGTGACTTCGCCGGCGCCTGTGTGCAGCTGCTGAACCTGCCATCGGCGGAGATGCCACATCACCGTGCTTATGTGCAGGAAATTTTCAGTTGGCAACAGCGGCTTGCTCCTTTATTTTCAATGTTAAACCCCGACGCAACCGGATGGCATTCATGACAGGCAGTAGATTTTCCCCTTGGTTTCGCGCCATCCCACTGTTTGCGCTGGCTCTGGCCGTGTTCTGGCCAACGCTGCTGCAAATGGAGTCGGTCTGGCGCCACTCAGAAACCTACATGCACTGTTATTTTATTATCCCGATGGCACTGTACATGGTCTGGATCCGGCGCGACAGTTTAGCCGGCCTGACGCCGCAGCCGGCACTGTTGCCCGCTTTATTACTGCTCCCGGTGTGCCTGCTGTGGCTCAGCGCTTATGCCATTGACGTCGGTTTTGTTAGTCATCTCAGTCAGGTAGTGGTCCTGCAACTGTTATTGTGGCATCTGCTTGGCCACCAAATGGCCGGTAAAATTGCCTTTCCCCTGCTGTTTTTGATTTTTCTCGCGCCTTTTGGTGAATCACTGACGCCGGCGCTGCAGGAGATCACCGCCGATATGGGCGTGGCGCTGCTGCGGCTGGCCGATATTCCGGTGTACCGCGAAGGCTTGTATCTGCACACCACCGTCACCGTATTTGAAGTTGCCGTGGCCTGTTCCGGGCTGAATTTTTTGATTTCGTCGGCGGTGATTTCGCTATTGTTTGCCTTCCTGTATTTCCGTCGGCTCTACAAGCGGGTTATTTTTGTGTTGTTTGTGCTGCTGTTGGCTATTCTGGCCAATGGTCTGCGAGCCTTTTTATTGATGCTGATTGGCGAAAAAACCAATCTGGCCTGGGGTTTTGGTGACGACCATTATTACTACGGCTGGGCTGTTTTTGCCGTGACGATGCTCATCAGTTTCCGCATTGGCGAGTCGTTCGCTGATCCACCGGCCACAGCAGACCTGAACATTAGCCCTGCCCCTTCATCAACGGTAGCTGCCGGCAGAGCACCAGCCTGGCGCAGCATTGTTGTGGCGCTTGGCATCCTCGCACTGTTTTATCCGCTGCGCAGTTCGCTGCCGCAGACAAGCACACCGCAATCCCCGGTCGCCGTTCTCGAAGCCGACGGCTTCTCTTTCACGCAACATAGCCCGCTTGGCACCAGTTTCAGCGACGGCATGCGCCGCAGCAGCCTCATTAACAGTGACGGCGTGCAGATTTTCGCTGCCGACTACGCGGTGCGCCAGGACAATGGCGACCTCATCACCTGGCACAACTGGTTGTTTGACCAAAAACAGTGGTCGGTCACCGACCGCATCACCACAGGCCCGCAGGCAGACAGCCGGCAAAGCCTGCAACTGGTCAATATCGGCGGTCGCGGCTACACCCTGCTGTATTGGTATCAGATTGGTGACGTGCGTACTGACAATAAAATTTTAATGAAACTGCTGCAGCTTAAAGCAATTTTATTGCACGAACCTGTTGCCTCCGGCGTGCGGATGCTGGCGGTGCCAAGCCAGGATTTCGAACGCGGCCAGTTGTTGTTGCAGGCGGTTTACGATCAGGTTCCGGCGCTGAAAGCTGCGCCACAGCCGTTTCAATGAGAGAGATGCAGGTGTTTCCCATCCAGTTAAATATTCAACAACTTCAGAATAACGAGCCGCAACCCCTGCGGTTCGGTATTCCTTTTGCGCCCGGCGTATGTAACAAAGTCAATGATGTTTCACTGTGGCAGGAGGATCAGCTGGTAGCACAACATCTGCAGATCAGCAGCTTGTGGCCGGATGGTTCAATTCGTTGGTTGTTAGCGGATACACTGACCCAAACAGACAGCCCGCTGCAACTTCGCCAGCAGACTGTCAAAGCCCAACGCGCAACAGAACACTGGCAACTACACCATACTGTGCATCAGTTGCAGTTAACACACCCGGACTTGCCAACGGCGCCGCTGCAACTGCGCCTGCTGTTACAGCATCAAGGCGAACTTCAGGCGCAATTTAGCGCACCAACGCATTGTGTTCGTAGTGCGCTGCTCGACGAATATCACATGGTGGCGCAATTTGCAGGATTGCCCTTGCAGGCGGAATTACAACTGCGTTGTTATGCCGACGGTTCTGTACATTGTTCAGTCGCCCTGCACAACCCACAACGTGCAAGACATACCGGCGGGTTGTGGGATTTAGGCGATACCGGTTCTTTACTGTTTCAGGGGCTGGAGCTGGACATCAGCTGGCTGGACGGTACCGATGAGCTCAAGCTGCAAGCTGACAGCGAGCTGCAAACATTAGCTACCAGCTGGTCGCTGCAGCAACTCGGCAGCGGCGGTGAATACTGGCAAAGTGACAACCATCTCTGTGCGGCAGGCACTGTCACCGTGATGCAGCAAGGTTATCAGTTGCTGAACGCACAACCGGCAGAAATGCTGACAGGCCTGCGGGCCAGTCCGCAACTGCGCCGTCAGGCGCCTAACGCCACATTGTGTCTGACGCCCTGCGAATTCTGGCAGAACTTCCCGTCCAGTTTAAGTGCACAAGGCAAAACGCTGCGGCTCGGTTTATTTGCCCCGGGCCAGCACTACGAACTGCAAGGCGGCGAACGAAAAACACAACAGTGCTGGCTGCGTCTGAGCCGCGAGCCATCGACCACCCTGGCCTTTCCGCTGCAACCTGCATTAGTTAAAGCCGATGTAGCTTATTATCAGGCAGCCTGCGCCATGCCATGGCTGAATGATGAGAAGCCGCAGGATTATGACCAGTTACTGCAACCATCGCTGGATACGCAACAAGGCTTTTTCGCCAAACGCGAAGTGATTGACGAATTCGGCTGGCGTAATTTTGGTGATATTTTTGCCGACCACGAAAGCCTGTACTTACCGCAGGGCAGCAAGCCTTATATTTCACATTACAACAACCAATACGACCCAATTTATGGCTTTTGCCGGCAATACCTGCGCAGTGGTGACGCCCGCTGGTTTCAATTGATGGACGAGCTGGCACGTCACGTCAGCGACATTGATATCTATCATACTAGCGAAGACCGGGCTGAATATAATCATGGCCTGTTCTGGCATACCGACCATTATTTACCGGCACATACCTGCACCCATCGCACTTATTCGAAACACAACAGCACCAGCTCGATCCCGGGCCAGACTGGCGGCGGTCCGGCCAATGAGCATTGTTACAGCACTGGTTTGCTGTATCACTATTGGCTGACGGGCAACCGGCATTCAAAGCAGGCAGTGCTGGATTTAGCGGACTGGATGATCAATATGCACGAAGGGGCCCCCGGCTTATTGTCGCGGCTGTGGTCGGTCAAGTTACGCGAGGTGCCGAAATTCAAAGCGCTGCTGCGTGGCGGCACCGCTTCACCTTACCGCTATCCATTTACCCGCGGCACCGGTAACTATCTGAATACGTTACTGGACGCCTACGAGCTGACCGCCGCACCACACTACTTACATCAGGCAGAACAGGTGTTGCAGGACTGCCTGCACCCCAATGACGACATTAATAAACGTGACCTGGGTAATATCGAAGTGACCTGGTCCTATCTTGTGCTATTGGGTGTACTGCCGCGTTATTTGCGCTTAAAGACTGTCATCGCGCAGCAGGATGCGATGTATCAGCAAATGACAGCCGTATTTTATCGCTATAGCCGCTGGCTGGCCGAACACGAGCAACCCTTTTTGACCAGGTCTGAGTTACTTGAATTCCCAAACGATACCTGGACAGCGCAGGATATGCGTAAAGTCATGCTGCTGCGCCAGGCTGCACAATTCTTCCCGGCCGATGCCGAGTTATTTTTGGCGCCGGCCGAACGTTGGTATCAGTGGTTGCAACAAAAACTACTTGCCTCCAAAGAGCTGGAGTTTGCCCGCGTTCAGGTACTGTTGTTACTACTGCATGGTGCCCAACAACCGGACAAAGCTGTACAGGCCAAATCTGCGGTACCGGCGTGTAACGAACCGGCGCCGCGGCTAAGCTGGGCACCGCTGTTGTGGCGGGTCACTAAAACCATCGCTCGCGGCTTGCTTGAGTTCCGGCCAGCCCGTGAGCGGCAATGGCTGAAGAACAGGATGAGCAGTTGATGAAAAAACTCATCAAACATAGCGTCAAACTAATGTTTCTATTGCTGGCGCTGCCATTTTTTTTATGGCTGGAAATCAATAGCTTACTGCGCGGCAAAGACCGCGCCTTTCAGGCGATGTCGCAGTTATTAAGCCTGATCCCAGGATTGCTCGGCACTTACCTGCGCGCTGCCTTCTACCGCTTAGCCTGCCCCGGCACCTCGGACCGTATATCGGTCGGCTTTCTCACCGTGTTTTCCCATCGGGATACGGTGATTGAAGCTGGCGTTTACATCGGTCCGCAGTGCAATATCGGCAAGTGTGTGATTGGTGCAGATACGATGCTGGGCTCTGGTGTACATATCCTGAGCGGCAACAAACAACACAGTTTTGCTTACACCGACACGCCGATGCAACAACAAGGTGGCGTCTACCAGCAGGTACGCATCGGCAAAGATTGCTGGCTCGGTAACTGCGCAGTAGTGATGGCGAGTGTCGCCGACCATAGCATTATTGCAGCAGCCAGCGTCGTGACCAAAGCCATTGAACAACCCCACAGTATCTGTGCCGGTAATCCGGCGAAGGTGCTGAAATCCAGACTTTCTCAACCAACAGCGGAATAGCCATGCGGATCCACGATACCGAAATAGCTTTTGTGATCCCCGCGCTGAACGAAGAGCGCAATCTTGCCAATACACTGACGGTGATCCGGCAATTATTAGGCAGCTGCGATGGTGTGATTTTGGCCGACAACGGCTCAACCGACCGCACGCTCGAAGTTGCTAAAAGTTTTGGCGTCACCACCACAGTGCACCCGGGCGTTTCAATCGCGGCTTTGCGCAACCGCGGCGCCGCATTGACCGAAGCAGAAGTTATCGTTTTTATCGATGCAGATATTCAGTTGGACCCGAGCTGGCCACAACAATTTGCCAGCACCATTGAACAGATAAAAGCGGATGCCATGACAGTCGCCGGCTCACGTTGCCGGGCTATCAATAAAGATAATTACGTCGGACGTTATTGGTATAACCGCTTGAGCCATCAGCAAAGCACTAACTATATAAATTCCGGGCATTTGATTGTCAGCCGTGCATTGTTCGACCGCATCGGCGGCTTTGACGAATCACTGCGCACCGGCGAAGATTACGATTTTTGCCAACGTGCGCTCTCTGCGGGCGCGCAGCTCAAACCCGATGCCGCACTAATTGCCTGGCATGATGGCTACCCTGACAACATCCACGGTTTTATGGCGCGCGAGATGTGGCATGGCCGCGATGAATTTAAGTCGCTCAACTCAGTATTGCAGTCAAAAGTGGCGATAGTTGCATTGAGTGTCACCGTGACTTTGGCTGTAGCACTGGTAGCTGCTTTGCTGCAATTTAGCTTAACCCCCCTGCTTTATTATGCTGTCGTCTGGTCAATGCTGTTACTGGGGCTGACCTCGCAGAAATTTGGCTATATTGGTTTTAAAACCAGCGTTCATAGCGCATTTTTGTACTATTTGTACCTACTAAGCCGTTCTTTTGCATGGACTTTTAAAGCCCGCCGGCCTGGCGCACGTAGCTGACGGGGTACAAACCATGCATAGCCCCAGCGTTCTTCGTCTTTCCGCCTGCTACTGGCTTGGACTGATACTGCTACCGATATTAACTGCTTTGGCATGCCGTTTTTATTATCACCAACAAGCGGCAGCAGATAAGTCGCTGTTTTATCAAAATTCACTGGACGTAATGTACCAACGTCAGGCACAGAACCTGCCTGCAGATGCAATATTATTTTTTGGTGACAGTCATATTCAAGGGCTGGCGGTGACCGCTATAGCCCCAAATGCCGTTAACTTTGGTATTGGCGATCAACAGTTGCAACGCTTAGCGAACCATATCAGTGACTACCCGGGCCTGGAACTTGCCGGGAAAATCGTTATTGGTATTGGTATCAACGATTTATTGCATGCTCCGCAGATGCAGCCGGATACTGCCATCAAGCAATTGGTGGATGCATTGCAGTGTTGCCGCAATAAAGTTGTGCTGCTAAGTGTATTACCTGTTAATGAAATAAAGCGACAACGTCCTGGATTAAATAAGCGCATAGCCGCATTTAACCAACGGATAAAGGGCGCCGCATTACAGGCTGCTATTAATTATGTCGACTATTACACAGCTTTTATCGGTGAAAATGGTGAGCTGGCCCCTCACTATGATCTCGGCGATGGTCTGCATTTAAATCCTGCAGGTTATGAAGTAATGATCCAACAAATAAAATCTGGTCTGCAGAAAGGAAGCATCAGTGAGAAATAGCCAAACTGCGCACCTGCCTCAGCTAACGTGGTTGCGCGGTATTGCTGCGTTGTTGGTCTTGTTTTCGCATATTAACCGTGCCAATGAAACCAGCTATAGTGGCGAGCTGAAACAGGAGTTTTGGCTTTTAAACTGGCTTGATCTTGGCAGCTTTGGTGTAGCGCTATTTTTTACACTCAGTGGTTGTACTTTGTACCTGAGCACAAACCAGCATGGATTCCCCGATATCAGAAGCTGGTATGTTTTTTACCTGAAACGTTTTTTCCGCATCTGGCCGGCATTTGCTTTAGCTTTTGTCGCCTACGCACTTGCTGGTGTATTGCTTCGGAATGCTTTACAACCCTATCATGAAAGCTGGTTGGGCTTGCAATTTCTCACAGCTTACACAACCACTGATGTCATAAACTACTTGCTGTTAATCTTTAATTTTTCCGGCCCCCCTGGCTTATTTAACAATGCCTTCTGGAGCTTGCCGATTGAATTCCAGTATTACCTGGTATTACCGTTACTGGTTGTTTTATTACAGCGCTTTGGACCTGCGGCATTAATCGGTATGGTTGTTTTGGGGCATCTGCTATACAAAGCAGATTTCGACGCTATGGACAGCACACTGGTGTTCCGCCTGTTTTTCACGTTTTGTTTTGGGATCTATGCAGGATTTTTATATCAACAGAGTCAACTAAAACTCCCAGCGTGGTTCACATTACCAGCCTTGGTTGCGATGACCTGTTTTGTTTATCTGTTTAGCAAAGGAGTGTTTTCAGCGCTGCCCATGCCATCAGAATGGTTGGTTTATGGTTTTATCGCTATTAGCTTTGTACTGCTCACTGTAATGACTGATTTTACCTTGCCGCGTCCGATAGCGAGCTTACTAAACTTTTATGGTGATATCTCGTACAGTCTTTACCTGCTACATAATTTGGTGATTGCCTGTGTTGTTGTGCTCTTTGTGCAGTGTGCCCCTTGGCTGGCACCTTATAAGTTACTGTTCCTGACGCTGATAACCACACTCGCAGCAACTCTTATCGCTTGGTGTTCTTATGTGTGCGTGGAACTACCAAGCATTCGCATAGGTCAACGTCTGTGCCGGCAGCAATCGAGGACAACACAGTAAACTTCTGCTGGCGGTCACCGTCTTAGAGTAAGATTTTTATCATTAAGAACAGTTATACTGAAAACTTAGTCTGGGCGACGCCCGGCAAACTAAAGCACCAGCCTTAACGAGGAACCCATGAACTGGAAATTGACGAGCCTGATTTTGCTTAGCTGCAGCAGCTTCTGCCACTTTGCCTATGCCGCACCAAGACTGGCTTTTTCCGATCTAATCAACGGCCCGGTTCAGGGCTTAGGAGATGGGTTGGGCCAGGGAGCTATCGTCACCGTATGGGGTTATAAACTTGGTGATACCCCTGGCAAAGTAATTTTTGAAGACAGCACAGGTCAACAAAAACCGGCAGCACATGTGTATTACTGGAAAAAGGCCGACGGTAAGTTACCAGGTGGTCCGGCTAATTTATATAAATCTCATCAGCTTTATGAAGTCGCTTTTTCTGTACCTACAAGTACATTAGGTGCTGGAAAAATTATCTTGCAACATAATGACGGTACGACTTCAAATTCGCTTCCGTTTACAGCAATTGCAGGTCGGATATTCCATATAAAAGCCAATGGTAATAACGCAAATGATGGAAGCTTCAGCAGCCCTTGGCTGTTTATGAATGCTGATGATCACAGAGTTCGTTCACCAGGCAACGGCATGCTAAAAGCAGGTGACGTAGTATATTTTCATGGGACCAAAGAAGTTCTTGATTATAAAACCAACCCCAATCTGCGCGCAGGAATTTTTGTTCGCAGCCTATCAGGCACCGAAGACGCACAGATCGGTTTTGTTAGCTATCCAAATACTGTTGCGACAGTAGAGAGCCCTACCTGGGGGATTCATCCATACGTTTCAAGCGGTATCATCACATCTAAGTTTGGGGTTTATGGCGGGATGTTGGATGAAGAAACAGGCAAACCTGTTGCCACCTTTGCCAGTGGTACTAGTACAACTCAAATTCAAACATCGGCGAATGGTCGTATTATCGCCAACCTGCTGACCGATATGCCAGGCCATTGTTCGAATGGTATGTCTGGCGCAATCAGTGGAACCGGTACAACAACTGACAATGTAACAATTCTAGGCAATGAGATTGCCGATGTCGGCTGTAATTTTACTTCACATTTTCATCACACAACTTATATTTCCAGGCGCACACAAACTGGCGCCAGTGACAACCGGCCAGGTAGCTTTGGTTGGAATTATTTGCATGACAATAAAGCAAAATACGGCATACATTATTACGACCAGAGTAATGACAGCTCCAAGTCCTGTGATCATCTGTCTGGCGAATTAAATATTCACGATAACTATATAGTCAATCAACGTTCTATCGGTATCAGTGTTTACACTGCAAGCCCAAAGCCCTGCTGGGAGCTTAAAACAAATATATTCAATAACGTAATGATCAACGTAGGACTCGGGCCTGTTGCAGAACTGGCAAATGGAGTTCAACCCTATGCACTGTACTTAGGGGGCGCAATCAAAGGGAAATTCAACGTATTTAATAATTTAATCTATAAAGTCTCAAGCGTTGATGCACGCCAGTTTGAAACTCCATATGTGATCCAATATAAAAGATCACAAGATCACTCAAGTCTGTCAGTCATAAACAACATCATACAACCGGAATTTCAGATGGAACTACTGGGAGACGAAAAAGATGCAGAACTTCGCAACAACCTGATTAAATTTACAGATCAGGAGCCATCTATATTTAAAAGAGTTTTTTCCCAGCAAATCACTGCTAATGACAAGCTTAACTATCTGGCTGACCCCCAAATAATTTTTACAGAATCAATTCACTTGCAGAGTACAAGTCCGGCAGTCGGCAAGGGCCTGCTAAACCCGGCCGTAAGTCATGATTTTTATGGTAAGCCACTGGACTCCAAATCTCCTACCATAGGACCGTTACAGTATGCGACTGATATGCAATAGCCAACCGTTCGTCATTTCGGTCTTACTTGCTACAACATTAAACGGCTGTGGTGGTGGTGACAGCTCCAACGCTGTCGCTCCAGGGCTTGCAGCCAGTTTTGTTGTAACTACCACCGTGAATTCAGGCTCAGGCGCTATAGAACCACAGACAGCAACAGTCACTGCTGGAGCTAATGTTGAATTCAGGTTACAGCCTGCACAGGGACACGTGCTTTCTTCCGTATCTGGATGTAATGGCGTTCTGAACGACAATAACTATAGAGTGAGCAATGTCAACAGCAATTGTAACGTTTCTGCAAATTTCACTGCAATTTCGAACACATATACAATCACCACTTCAGTTAGTCAAGGTGGGAGTATCAACCCCAAGTTGCAGACTGTGCTTGAGGGAAATTCCGCAACTTTCAACGTTGACTTAGCGGCTGGTTATGTATTATCGGATATTCAGGGTTGTAACGGAACATTGAGTGGCAGCAGGTATCATGTGACCAATGTACGTGCAAACTGCGTAGTCACTGCAGTTTTTGCAGATACGCGTAAAGCGCCTTCACAGCTTGCCTATAGCTTAGACGGCGAGAATGCAAACCTCAGATGGGTAGGCAGCACTACCCAAGGATACAAATTATATATTGCAGAACAACCTTTTGGCGATTCAAAGGATCCCAATTTAGCATTCACCACAATTAATACAAAAGACGCAACCGCTACAATACAATTGTTTAAAAGCTACAATCACCTATTCGTTAAAATAGCAGCAATTTATGACGGCACCGAAGTGCTTTCAACGGAACAATTAGAAATTGTACACAACTATCAACCGAGAGGGTCATTAAACGACACCGGGATCACCTATTGTCTCAATCACCGTGTTCAAGCTTCAGACTGCATCTTAGCGTCCTCCGAACGTCAGGATGGAAACGTCGGCAGAGATGCCGCTGCAGTGTCCAATGCCTTAATTAAAACCGGCTTGGGCAACGCAGGATTTGATTTCAGCAAAGTAGATCGATCAGGAAAACTACTACCCCATCAGAAAGCCTCTTGGAATCACAATGGCTCTGAGTCTGATGGAACTCAGTGGAGTTGCGCACGCGACAACTTGACAGGTTTGATCTGGGAAATAAAAACGGAAACAGGTATCAGAGCTAAAACAAACCAATTTACCTGGTATCAGGAATTACCAACATCGAATGGCGGAAAAGCTGGCAGTCTCAGTTTTGATGCCTGCCAACAAACAATATGTAATACGGGCGACTACATAAAGTATCTAAACGAAATTAAACTCTGTGGAAGTGACCAATGGCGGTTACCCAGGAGGGCAGAGCTACTCGGCATCATCATCAACCACGGTGCTAGCCCGAGATTAGACCCGTTGATTTTTCCAGATCTGTTAGCCAACACTACTTACTGGAGTTCTAATAGCTACATGCCTGATATCAATAATTCTTGGGCTGTTACTACAAATAGCGGAATTGTAGTGTGGTATCCAAAATCAAAGCCACTAAACGTACGATTGGTTCACTCAGACTAGGAATAAAATCATGACAAAGCCTCACGGATTCTATTTATTAATTTGGGGTATCTTCGTTTCTGATGTGAATGCAGAGTGTTCAAATTTACTCAGCCAGATAACTCCAAACGAACAGTTTGAAATAGCCGCAGACAATGTAGTGATAGACAAAGTTAATAAACTTATGTGGATGCGGTGTTCTTTAGGGCAACAGACTATCGACGAATCTTGCACTGGCAACGCAAGCAAGTTGAAATGGCTTGATGCACTCAATCAAGCACAACGATTGAACTTTGCTGGATTTTCAGACTGGCGTCTACCTAACAAAAACGAACTAAATACTATTGTTGAACTTTCCTGCCACATGCCCGCAGTGAATATTAAAGTGTTTCCGCTGACTGGAAGTGTCAACTTCTGGACGTCATCTCCATATGACGATGCCGAATCACATCTCTGGGCCATAAACTTTTCCAATGGAAATATATTTGCAATTGAGGCGAGCCAAGCAATAGCTGTACGCCTTGTTAGAGATCTTTGATGTACTATGCAGAACTCTTACCTAAAATACATTTCAGCTTCATTTGAATATAAAAAGTTTTAAATTAAAATCGCTATAGGGTAGAGAATGCTGTATAGAGCAGAAATTGATGGATTACGAGCGGTCGCAGTGCTACCTGTAATATTTTTTCATGCAGGATTTTCACTTTTTAGCGGTGGATATGTCGGAGTCGATATATTTTTTGTAATTAGCGGCTATCTAATCACCTCAATAATTTTTGATGAGATTAACTCTGGCAAATTCAGTATAATTCAGTTTTATGAGCGCCGAGCACGAAGAATCCTTCCTGCACTCTTCTTTATTCTATTTGTCACCACAGCTTTGGGTTGGTTGTGGTTGCTACCTAACGAATATAGACAGTATTCAGAAAGCTTGATCGGTGTTGTCAGTTTCACTTCCAACATATTTTTTTACGTAACGGGCGGCTACTTTGGTGGTGCGAATGAATTTAAGCCACTGTTACACACTTGGAGCCTGTCTGTCGAAGAACAGTTTTACTTAATTTTTCCGCTTTTCATACTATTAGTAGCCAACACAAAACGTAGGACTCAATACAGCATCTTATTGCTACTGGTCGTTAGCAGCCTTTCATTTGCACAGTGGCAAAGCGTTAGAGATATTGCATTTAACTATCTTCTGCTTCCTAGTCGTTTCTGGGAGCTTGCAGTTGGCAGCTTGATCGCGATGTACTTTATCTACTATCCATCTCACATAATAGCGCGAAAGTATCACAATCTCTTTTCTTGTGTCGGTGCAACGCTAGTCTTTACATCTATATTCACCTTTGACGAAAACACCCCCTTCCCGAGCTTTTATGCCGTTGTTCCTGTTGTGGGAGTGTCCCTGATAATATTGTTCACTGATAAAAATTCTTGGATTGGTAAAATTTTGAGCTGCAGCCCCCTCGTACAAATCGGGCTTGTTAGCTACAGCGCCTATCTTTGGCACCAAGTCCTATTCTCATTAGTAAGACACCGAAGCGCACAAGAGCCGGAAGCAATAGTATTTGGTTTACTGTCTGCCCTGACTCTGTTTTTAGCCTACCTCACTTGGCGATTTATTGAACAACCTTTTAGAAACAGACAAACGTTCAATCGAAATAAGATATTCGTCTATTCCACAGTCTGTATATTTTGTTTTGGTCTTTTCGGTATTGCTGGTCATTTACTAAAAGGTTTCCCTACACGATTACCTATAAACGTTGCTACGGCGCATATTACGGCTGAACATGAGAAACTTCTTCGAACGGCTGGTTGCAAAATAGCAGGCGAAGAATTAGATATTGCTCATTGTAAAAAGGGAGTAAACGACAAACCATCATCATTTGCTATAGTCGGTGATAGTCACGCTGCGGCTTTGGTTTATCAACTTGAGCAAACAGCTATAGACCAAGAGTTTTCATTCTTACCACTAGTGCATTCTGGATGTCCGTTGAACTTTTCATTAAAACCTAACCTAGGCAACTTGGAACAGCAATATTGTGCCAAATATCAAAACCTGAGCAAGAATCTGTTGTTACAGCCAGAAATAAGCACCGTCATAGTAGCAACACGTTTTGATGCAGTTAACCAAACAACATTATCTGATTTTCAGAAAGTTAACCTGCAACAGCATGTATCGGCAATTAGAGAATTGTTGGCTACCGGAAAGAACGTTATTCTCGTTTATCCAATACCAGTATATTCTGTTTTCATCTCAGACTACATGGCAAAAAATTTATGGTTCTATGAAGGACAACTGCCTGAGATAAGAATGAGCAAAAAGAAATTCAAAAACAGAATAATTGAAGTAACCACAAGCTACGATGCTATTTCAGCTCAAAACTTACGAAAAATATATACAGAAAAAATATTTTGCGATAGAAACAATGACGGTTCATGCTTTACCCAAATCGGCAACATCCCACTCTATTATGATGATGACCACCTATCCAATCATGGAGCAAAATTAATAATAGATCAAATATTCAAATAATCCTTTGTTACCGACAAACACACAAAGACCGGCAAAATACAGACGAAACCGCATTATAAGGTGCGTTGCGAAATATTTATGTAGGTGACATCCTTAGAGGGATTGGAGAACATAGATTATTAGAAACGTTGTCGCGCAAATAGTTCGCTATCGTATAATTTCACACATCTTAGTTTAAATAAATCTTAACGCTTTGGTATACACCGAATGAAACAGGAAACTTCTCTTTATTTAGATACAGTTAGATTTGTTAGTGCACTAGTAGTGTTTTTGGGGCATGCAGCAGGGAAGTTGACAGGCGGCTTTCTATGGCAGCTAAATGGCTACCTTTCCGCAGCTGTGATGGTGTTTTTTGTACTTTCCGGCTACGTGATTGCATTTGTATATGATAGAAAAGAAAACAACATCAAAAGCTATGCTATTTCAAGAATATCACGATTCTATTCAGTCGTTATTCCAGCATTGCTACTGACATTTATTTGTGATTATCTTGGAATTTATATAAATTACGACCTGTATTTTGATGGTCCATGGCCTGCCCCACAATCTGATCTAGCAAATTATTTACTATCCCTCTTTTTCATTCAAAACATTTGGGGGCTGAACCTAAATCCGGGAATGAACGGTCCATTTTGGTCACTCACTTTTGAAGTTGGCTTCTACTTTTTGTTTGCATCATTTGTATTTTTTAAAGGATGGCGTAGGGTAACATTTATTATCCTTGCGTCACTACTGTTTGGCCCAGACGTTATAACTTATTTGCCAATTTGGCTACTTGGCTGCCTCGTATACTTTCTACATAAAAGGATAGAAAATGCGAATATAATATTATCTTTATTTTTCTTTACTACATCTCTATCAGCATTGCTTTTTCTAACACCATACCTCTATTCATCAATTAACGCCACACCCGGATTTGTTCTTACTAGTAGAAATGTGTATGCCGATTATATAGTCGCTTCAATTTTTGCAGTTAACCTTTTATTCTCCAACTACACTTCTATGATCACGGTCGTACTATTCCGATTTAAAATCATTATCACGTTCCTGGCGAGCTGTACTTTTTCGCTCTATTTATTCCATCGACCTTTAATACAATTGCTTGCTGCTATTGAGATTGGTTCGCCTTCTAGCATCATTAATAGACTTTTTGTTATCGGTGGAACGTTGCTAATTGTTTATACTTTAGGCCGTTGGTGTGAATCTCAACGATTTTTTATAAAAAAAATGCTGTATTCTTTGTGGAACTTTCGAAAGCAAAGAAAATGAGCAACTGCCTCCACGTAGCAAAAAAAAAATTTCAATGTAACGCTTGGTGTCAGCTCAGTATATCCACATTCATCCTTTTGTTTCCGGCTTGCAGCTACTACAGTTTACGCTGGCTGAAGTAAATCGGGTCAAAGCTATGTTATTTCGCAAACGCGGTCTGCGATAAACCGCTGGTTTTATGCAAATCAAATGGCGGTGGCTATTGGTCGGAAGTTATGCGGAGTATTGAGAAACTGCTTGATAGAGAAAGCAAATAGAAGATGGTAGCTTAGCTAAAAGAGGATTGTGGACTTTGCACAACACTTACCTTTCAGTTAAAGACGCTTGCGGTAAACTCAGTATAGATTTGGTATCTACAATTCTAATCACTTGCCAATCAGCTTTCAATCGATAAAACCCTAAAGAAACCCTGTCTCTCGATGGCTATTGAAATTGCATTGGTCACGACATCAGATAGTACATTTTTACATCAAGTATCGCTTTAATGTTGGAAAGCTAAAAATCTTTGTCGTTAGCATATAGGACGCAACTAAAACGAACAGAAAGTACAGGAAAGACCAAATAGCGCCATCTCCTATAACACGGTCAAGTGGTGTTAGTAAATTTACAAACAACATATGCGAAGCATATACCCCAAATACAAATTTGCTATATTTAGATAGATTACTATTATTGAGTAATGTACTGCTGGACAGGCCGTAAATAGCAGCTCCAACGCCTAGAAAATACGTTGAGAACACATAATCTTGGGCTAAGTTAATACTCCATATATTATGAAGAAAGTAGAGTTCAATAAACTGAGATGCAACACCAACCAGTAGTAATAAAGCTCCAAGCCATTGTAACGTTAATATCTCTCTACACTTGTATAAAACACTGCCACTGTAGAAAAAAATAAAAGCAAAAAACGGACCATTCCTATAATTAAAATCTGATTCAAAACCTACAGGCAACCAAGAATAGGGCCCAGTAATTAATGCTATAAAGAAAAGTATTATTGCAAGGCCTCCCAAATACCGCTCTAGATGCAACCTGCTTATCAAATATGCTATTATCATACATTGAATTGCACTACTTAAGAACCATAAATGTATAGCAGTACCTGTTAGCAGAAAATCAACTGGATCAGTTAATACAGCATTTATATTCCAGTACACCACTTTGATAAAGCCAATCAACCCATGATTGACAAAGATTTCTGGATTTGTTGGAAACAAATAAATTGCAGACCAAAACAGAAACATCCTCGACATTTTCAATATAGAGTATTTCGCTTGTGATTGAACATCATTTTTTAGCTGTGCATTTAAAGCCCAAAAATATCCCATAAATACAAAAAACATTGGCACAGCAAATCTAGAGGCCTGATTTAAAATAGTAGGCAGGTTAAACGAATCACCAATATCTTGCGATAATCTAGAGAATGGTGTCGTATGAATAATTAAAACGCCAAATATAGCAATAACGCGCATCGCATCGGCGCCGAGATTTCGTTCCATTAATAACCTGGCTATATTTATTTGTCTTGGCTTTTTAACTGAGATAAATATATCTCTTCCAGAAACCCGCCAATTGCACTCCATGAATAATCTTTTGATACTTGGCTTACAACTAGACCATCCACTGGTGACGAAAAGAAACGATTCAGTTCGTAGGCCAGTTTCTTTTTATCATTTGGAGAGATATAAACTACGCAATTCGGATCATTCACTTCGGTAAAAGATGTCTTGTTAGTGAATATCACTGGAGTTCCGCACGCCAGAGACTCCAAAAGTACCAAACCGAACGTTTCACCGTGACTCAGCAGCACAGTAACTGTTGCTTCTTGATATAAACGAATTAAATCAGGTGAATGCCGCTCAAGTACGCCTAGATATTTGACATTTGGATAGCTATTAATTTGATCGAAATATGACTGATCTAATATCTCCCCTACCAGTCTTACTTCTAATCCAAGTTCACACGCCACCTGAACTACCACTAGCTGATTTTTGTGTGGGTATATTGATCCCGGTATAAATATATATCGAGACTTAACGATGTTAGGCGAAAATGTAAATAGATCAGAAACGCCATTAGGGACTATCCTAATATTACTAGGATTCACACCAAATGCTTTGGCAATGCTTTCAGATTCAAGTTTTGTTTGAGCTATTAATGTTCCACTCGACTTTAACGCATGTTTCACACTCATCATGCTGTATACAACGCTGGCAAGGGGGGTTCCAGATAATATCAAATCTGCAATAGATTCGAATATCTTAAGTTTTAAGTAGTCCGTTCTGCCCTTCAAAGATTGAATTACCGGCGATACAACAAATGGGACTTGCTGTTTCAAACATTCCCGAACCCAAATGTAATTCCCATGTGCAATTGCAAAAACATGCACAATGTCATAGTCAGAAAGTAATTCGTTATTCTCGTTAAATATATTGACTAAATGTCCACGACTCTCGAGAGCGGCTTTTGTTTCAAATATTTGCGCCTGTAACCCTCCAGTCCTTTGATATAATGTATTATATGTTACAAATGCTATTTTCACGTGCTCTCCTTCAATGGAAAAGACTTTAAGATGAATGGAATACTCAGTTACATTACCTTTTCAAACAATTCTTGTAATTTTTGGGTCACTCGTTTTATAGAAAACTGCTCCTTTTCAGAATAGACTTCCGAATTCACCCAATCGGTGCTACTAATTCGTTCTAACAAGTAATTATACAATCCATCTCGATCTGCGAAGTCAAAGCACTCACCTAAATTGTATTTTATAGCCATTTGCCCCAATGCTCCATTAGTTGGAGTGATATTCAAAATCGGTCGACCTACTGCTAAATAATCATAAATCTTAGAAGGCACCTGGGTCTTTGTGCCAGGTTGTACATTTACTAATAAATCAGCAGATGCCAAAAGATGCTGACAGTGGTCGAATGGTAATTGCTCTAGTATTCTAAAACTACCATCATCAAGCATTGACTTAAACTTAGTTGAAAGATTAAAACTCAAATTAACGCTTCCAATCTGCTCAAAAACCCACCGCCTTTTAATCCCAACTTGTTTTACATAATTATTTACAGAATTAATCGCTTCTAACAGCACCGAAGGATCTCGAGGGCCATATAAAAACCCTGCATGTCGAATGACCAATCCTGGTGCCGTGTCATCATAAGAATAAACAACGTCAGAATTTATATTATCGAATCCGTTAGGTAACACCATAAATTTTTCAGAATTAAACTCCGGGTATCGACTAACGAACTCGTCTCTAAGTGGCTCAGTATTTAACGTCACACAGGATGAATGTTCTATAATTCGGCGTTCAAGTTTTTGTGCCCATTTGTCTAACATTTCCCCTTTTGTTTGATGAAAAGGGTTGTTTATCCAAGGGTCACGGAAATCGACGATCAGTGGTTTTCGGCTGACTTTACTTAACAAATAACCAAGCACCAAAGACGACCATGGTGAACCCGTTGCAAATATCACATCGATTTCACGGTCAGAAATAACCTTACGCCCTTGCCAAAACGCAGGTAAAATCCAACAACTGGCTTGGTCGGGAAAATAGTTGAGATGATATATAAAATCCTTGAATTGGCCTAATCCAGACTTTTTCGTCGAAGCTGTATTATCTGCAAAAATTGCTTTCTGCGGTTCCATATCGGAAACTGCTGCCGTTTGTTTGCGACTTCTTAAAATTTGCTTGATTTTATATTGCAACTTCAATAAAAAACCAAAAGGGTCTACTGTACCAGCCCTCACAATTCTAGAGGTTGGCAGGTCAGAGCGGATACTGTCGTCAGCCCTTGACACTGATTTCTCATTTTGTGTTAAGACATAACTATCGATGTCAAGATGACGTAAAAATTTAAGGATACGCATTGCGCCGGGGATACCGCCACCATCAACCGGCGGAAAAAAATATGCGATAAAAAGTACTTTTAGTTTGGGTTTCATTTCTATTCCAAGATCAATTTATCTTAATATTGTGCAGGTATATTCAAAACCGCCCCGTCACTTTATGAAACAGGGGTATCAGTAACGCAATAAACTCATCATAAATCTGGAGTTTCAGCACTTTTGTAGACAAGAGCCAGATCACTGGCATACTAAAGGCTAGGATGCCAAATACCTTGAGTGGTTCAGAGTCTGAAAATGGCCATAAATGGTCTATCAGGTAGGCTACAGCGAAACAATTGATAGTCACTATTAAAGGCTTTACAAGTGCACTTAAATAATTTTTAACATTCAATTGCACTGAGCTCTTAAGCATCCACAAGGTCAACACAACCTCAACGCCTGCATTCAATAGAAATGCATAGGACATAAATGTTAGGCCATATGGATAACTGTATATCAACGACATAACCAACAACAGAAACAGTGCTACATCGCGTTTAAACATAAGAACTTCTTGACCCACCGCGATTAGCAGTGGTGTTGAAAAAAAGCAACAAACCTTAAGTATCATCCAAATCGCAAGTACAGTCGCAATCGGAGCAGAGCTATCCCACTGATCCCCAAATAATAATCTTATGGCGGGAAGCGCGGCAAAACCAGCAATCGCTAGAATTGGCCAGACCAAACTACATAACAATGCTGTAATTTTGGTAAATACGATACTAACGTCATTGCCCCGTCTTTGCATATCAGACATGTATGGTTGAGAAACAGAACCGATACCATCTAACACGCTTTGACTGATAAAGTCTATAAAGCCCATGCCACGTGAAAATATACCAACTTCAGTTGGTGAGCCCATTTTCCCAATTACAATATCAGAGGCTGTATAGTGTATACGGCGAACAATATTTGACACTGATGTAAATATACCCAATTTCGCAATCTCTGAAATTCCACGAAAATTAGGGCGGTATATACGTACGTCTCTGGTGAAATAAAGATATAAAGTGGCCTGCACCACCATATTGATAAAGTACCCCCAAGCCAACGCATAAAAACCAGCACCAGCATATATTAATAGCAAGCTTCCAATAACTTGCATGCATGTAGAGCTTATTCGAACAATAGTAATTTCTTTAAATCGATATTCCCTGACTAATAGAGAATCAGGGACACTTACATAGGGCGCAAGAAAAAAACCAAGCGCAAGAATCACAAACGCCATTTGCAAATCTGCGTGGTTAAAGAAATTTGCAAGAGCGCTAGAACCAAGGATTAACGTGAAGGCGATTCCCCAGCACATCAGAATGGTCATGCCATAGGCTTTTCTGATTTTATTGTCATCAAGAACATGCTCCCTCACCAGATATGCATTTGCACCTAATAACTTTACTTCTGTCAGAATCATTACAACCGAACTTGCTATTGCAAAAGTACCTATCTCTGCCGGTGTAAGTAAACGAGCAACCAATACCGTGCTCACAAGATTTATGAGCTTTAAACCGTACTTACCAAAAAATGAAAATAGTAAACCACTTCGGACGTTACTCATCAGGACTTTGCCTTCCGGTAGATCCGGCGATATGCACTCGCCATCTGTACAACCGAAAACAACGCGTCAAAACGTTGTTTACCTGCCTGGCCCATTGCTAATTTTTTCGCCGAATCATTCAACAGCATGCGTATATTGCTAGCAAAAGCCGCTGTATCATTGTCCGGACTTAGCAAGCCGGTCTGCTGATCTGCAACGATTTCCGGGTTGCCGCCTACTGCGGTGGCTACACATGGCAGCTGCAGGTGCATAGCCTCTAACAGCGTCATCGAGGTGCCTTCGGTGTGAGAGCTTAATAAGTAGAGATCCATCAGGGCCAGGTAATCTGCAACATTGGTCTGAAAACCGGTAAACCGCACTTGAGCTGAGATCCCGAGGCGGTTCGCTTCCTGTTCCAATGCCTGACGGGACGGACCATCGCCGACCAGTAACAGCACTAGATGGGGGGCTTGCTCGTTCAGTTGCGCAAAGGCCTGCAACATCATCTGCTGGTTTTTTACCGGATCCAGCCGTGCCACTGTCCCGAGCACCACAGTCTCCGCTTTGATACCCAACTCTTGCCGGAGTTGTGTGACCCGTTCCGAATTTGAGGTCAGTGGCTGAATGCCGTTGTAAACTACTTGTACCCGCGACTTTGGCACCCATTCATAACGAGCCAACGCATCACGGGTCGCCGCCGAAATGGCGGTAATAGCGGCGGTGGAAAGCGCCATCAGCACGTTTAGTGGTAAAGCTTTACCGCGGGAACGGTCCGGGAAAAACCGGCCGTGTTCGGTAAACACCACTTTGGCTTTACAGCCCCAGGCCGCGAACCAACCGTAAACCCAGGGCGTGTATTGATGGCAATGCACCACGTCAAAATCGCCGCTGCGTAAGGTCTGGCGCAGTGTTTTAATCAGCTCAAAATCAAGCCCGGCTTTACGTGCAGCCTGATGGATACGAATGCCCTGCTGCTGCAGCTGTGCGCCGACCGCACCAATTTTGCCGTCGATACAGAAAATTTCGTTATCAAACTCGTCTGCCGGTAAATTCAGCACCAGTTGGCGGATCACCTGTTCGGTGCCGCCTATTGCCATGTCAAAGGTGACATGCAGAATACGCAGCTTTTTCATGCCGGAACGCCTGTCAGTGCCACCGGCGATGCGATCGGCAGCTCGGCGATATACAGATCCCACCACTGCGAAAACACCAGCAGGCTCCACAATTCCTGGGTGTGCTGATGTTGCCCTTGCAAGTGTTGTTGCCACAGCTGCTGAATACGCGGCAGATGAAACAGCTGCGCCAGCGCGCCATCGGTTTGGCTAAACGCCTTGTCGGCAAAAGGTTTTAACTCAGTTTTCAGCCACAGGGCCAGTGGTACCGAGAAACCCATTTTTTTCCGGTACAAGGTTTCGTCCGACAAAAAGCCTTCCAGGCTTTTTTTCAGAATGTATTTTTTTTCGCTGCCATGCAGTTTCAGCGCAGACGGAATACTGGCGGCATATTCAACGACCCGATAATCCAGCAGTGGCGCCCTCGCCTCCAGTGAATTAGCCATCGTCATGCGGTCGACCTTAACTAAAATATCGCCCGGCAAATAACTGTGAATGTCGGTATACAGCACTTTCGACAGATGGTCGTCAGCCGGTGCCTGGTGATATTTCTCACAGGTCATCGCTGCGGGGTCATAGTCACGGGTGTCGCGGGCGAAATCGCCATGCGCCAGTTGCTGCCACAAGTCCGGATGAAAAAACGAGTTGGTAACAAAAAAGCCCTGGTCAGGTTCCATCGCCAAGGTGCGTAACAACGAATTCGATTTTCGGCCATAAATACTGTTAAAAGTCCGGCCAAACATGGCGCTGATGCCCGCTAGTGGCGGAAACAGCGTGCTACGCAGCGCCTTCGGGAACATAGCGCGCAGGCGCTGCTCGGTCTGGTCGACATTGTACTTGCTGTAACCGGCAAAGCTCTCATCACCACCATCGCCCGCTAATGCGACGGTCACCGCCTGACGGGCCAGCTTGGCGACAAAAAAGGTTGGAATATAAGAAGGGTCAGCAAAAGGCTCGTCAAAATAACTGCTGATTTGGGCAAAGTTGGCCGACACCGATTCCTTGACGGTAAATTCGTGATGGTCGGTGTTAAATTGCGCCGCCACTTTTCGGGCAAAATGCACTTCATCAAATTTTTCATCGTCAAAGCCGATGGCGCAGGTGGTAACCGGCCCTTTGCTGTGTTTGGCCATCATGCCGACCACCGCACTGGAATCGATACCGCCGGATAAAAAGGCGCCAAGCGGAACGTCACTGACCAGACGGATGCGGGTGGCATCATCAATCAGTTCACGCAGCTCATCGCCGATTTGTTGCTCAGTGCCGCTGATTTGTTGTTTAAAACTCAGTTGCCAGTAGCGTTGTTGCTGCAACTTGCCGTGTTTGTCCCGTTTTAACCAATGCCCCGGCGGCAGTTTCACAATATCTGCAAAGATAGTTTTTGGGTCCGGCACATACTGGTAAAAGAAGAAGTCTTTTGCCGCATCAGGTCTCAGCCGACGTTCAACGCCCGGTAAGGCCAGAATAGCTTTGATCTCGGAAGCAAACGCCAGCTCATCGCCGCGCTGATACAGATATAACGGCTTTTTGCCCAGCCGGTCACGGGCGGCAAACAGGCTCTGTTCGGTTTTATCCCAGACCACAAACGCAAACATGCCGTTGAGTTGATCCAGTGCCTTTTCACCTTCACGGATCACCAGCCGCAACAACACCTCAGTGTCGGTGTGGGTCGAAAACTGCTCGCCTTGCGCTTCAAGCGCCTGACGCAGTTCTTGGTAGTTATAAATCTCGCCATTAAAAACAATGACATAACGCCCACATGGCGAATGAATTGGCTGGGTACCGGCATCCGATAAATCAATAATACTGAGCCGGCGGTGTACCAGCGCAATGCCCTGATCCCACCAGGTGGAGGCTGCATCCGGCCCGCGATGGCGGATTGCATTACCCATTTGCTGTAACAGCTGCTCAGGCTCAGTACCGGCAAACTGTGTCCCACGAAGAAATCCTGCGATGCCGCACATAATTGCCTCTGTTATCCCTTAAGTGCCAGCAACTGGCGGAACAGTGTCACGTATTCATCGGTCATGCGTTTGGCAGAAAAACGCTGGTCAACCAAGGCGCGGCCGGCTACGGCGATGTGTTGATACAGTGCCCGATCTTGCACTAACTGCTCGCAACGCGCTGCCAGTTGTTGCCAGTCGCCTAAAGGCGCCAGCAAACCCGTCTCACCATCGGTGATGAGCTGGTCCACACCCGGGATGTCGTAAGCCACCACCGGCGTGCCAACAATCATCGCTTCCATCAGGCAGCGCGGAATGCCTTCCAGTGACGACGTCATCAAAAACACATCAAACTGCTGCGATAACTGCAGGCGGTCCTGGCGAAAGCCCAAAAAGCTGACGGCATTACGACAAGGCAGGCTTTGCGCCAACGCTTCCAGTTCACTGCGTTGGTCGCCATCGCCTATCAGCGTCAGCTTCGCTGCAGGATGACGGCTGAACACGTCGTTAAAAGCGCGGATCATGTCGGCGATACCTTTACGCGCAATCAACTGGCCGATATAGCCAAAATGCGGTGCCTGCAGCGGTTTGGCTTCAATGACACTGGCGTCAGCTGGCGCCGGCTTGCGGTAAGACTCAAGTTCGGTCAGGTCCACGCCGTTTTCGATAAACTGGATGTTGTCGCGTTTAACACCGGCTGCGACAATGTCCTCAATCAGTTGCTGCGACAAAGGCGCGACCTTGTCGGCAAAACGAATCGCAAACAAGCCGAGCCGGATAAACAGTCGCAGTTTCAGTGGAATATTGTTCGAAAAACCATGCGGTGTTGCCACCACACAAATCCCTGCCTTTTTAGCTGCCAATACACCCAGAATGTCGGACTTGTAGCCGTGGGTATGGATCACATCAATCTGACGCAGCTTAATCACTTCGACCAATTTATCGACGACCCGCAAGTCAAAGCGGCCATTCATCGGTAAATAATGTACTTCGCCTTTATTGCGTGGATACAAGGTCGCAACTGTTAAATCCTGCGTCTCGCTTTCTTTGGTTACTGCCAAATCGCAAATCATTTCGGCACTGTTGGTATTATTGGCCATCGCCAGTACCCAGCGCTCAGCCCCATAGAAGCCTGATGGGGTAATAAATTGTAAGACTCGCAGCGGACGCATTTAGTTAACTCCAAATAACTACACTAACTCAAAGAACGAATATTCAATGCTCGTTCGACTTGTCACGATTAATATAATAAATATTTACAGCAATCATTAAGAATAAAATACACCACCACAATGACTCGGCACGAATTCTATTTATAAAACTGGCGGCACATAAATAACCGAGAAATGCACTCTCCAAAACCAAGACATGGAAATATTGATTGGTAAATTTCACCGATAATAAATATTTTTTTGCATTCTTCAGTTGAATATATAAACAGCGTAAAAGGCAACAAAAGAAAATTAGGCCCAACCATCCAGCCTCAGCCAGAAGTTGGAACCAAGTCGAATGAACTGCTTTCGCAGATCCCCGCTCGAAATAATGAGCGGGTAAGTAGAATCGACTTACAGCCTCAAAACCATTGATACCGACCCCCATAGGAAAATCACGCATAACGTCAAATGTAGCTAACCAAAAATCAATTCGATGTGAACCGCTAGCATCACCGTCTTCAACTTCTTGAAGTGTGCCCATTCGTTCCCAAAATGATTGGTCTGTTAATGAAAAAGCACCTATCAATCCAAATACAATTACTGCTATCGCTGTGGCTCTCTGTCCTTTGCGCTGTTGACCGGAGAAAATCATATAACCCAAAAATAACGTTGCACCAACAACACAGCCAACGAAAGCGCCTCTGCTGTTGATCAGCACTAGGCCATTGACAAGAAATGCTGCACAGACCACACACAATAAACGTACTTTATAACTCCCCAACCAAACATAATAAAGTATCATTATAATTGCAGGAACGAGCGCCGCGGCGGTCATATTAGCATCGCCTCCTGTATCGATCATGCCTATACCTTCTACACGTCCGGAACCATCCCGACCTACAAAACCAGCATAATAACCAATATATGAAGCCCCAATTATATAAGCCCACAAAACATAATCGAAATACAATGAACGATCGACTATTTTGTAAACCACGAAAATTATCACAATTAACTTCAAGAAATTAAATGTGAATATACTATGAACATCTGGTACTAACGCAAAAATGCCTACTATGTAGTACATGGCAAGCAGTAACAATATCCATTTAAACGCAGGCTGCTTACGCCAGCTTGTAAAATTTGACAATCGCTGATAACTAAACAATAACGTAACAATCATTACGATAACAGTGATGAATGAATAACTAATATCAGGAATACTCGCTCCCCACCACCGAAGCTCTGGGTTCATAAAATAAACCAGTTGGTACAGCATGACCGCAAACACTGGAGACGCGAAAAATGCGCCGATTAAACCGCCAAAAAACAGTAACAGGAAAAGCAGCGCGAACTTAGACATAAGGCCACATCAAGCAAACAGCAAATAACAACACTGCGGCGATCAGGCCGGGCAACCCAGACTCGGCCGGCAACACGCGGCCTTGTTGTGAAGGTCTGACGCTGCTCCAGGTGACCTGGGTCTGGCCTTGTAACGCCTTCACGACGCCCCGCATCGCATAGTAGTTCACCATCAGCAGGTAATACGGCACGGCAAACCACACGGCTAAAGACGGCGAACTGCGGCGAAAGCCACCAATCGTCGCCGCCGCAAATAACAGCAAGGCCCCAGCGCTGACCAGTTGAAACAGCCATTGTTGCTGCGCGGCTAACAATGCACTGCCAATCAGGCCAAAGCAGGCAAAATAAGGTAATAACCAGCGCAGTAACTTGTGAGAAATCACTTCAAAACTAAACCAGCCGGTGCGGAGTGGATTCATCACTGATTTGACCCGCATCAGCCCGCGTACACTGCGGTTCACAATGCGTTCTTTCCGTTTGGCTTCTTTGGTAAAATCGCCGGCCGTTTCTTCAAAACAACGCGCGGTCGGCGTGAAGATACCGCGGTAGCCTTTGGCAATAATTTGCAGCGGATTGACAAAATCATTGATATCTTTTTGCTGCAACGGCTGCCACAAGACCCGTCGAATAGCATAAATAGCGCCATCACCGCCGACCACAGAGTGCAGGCGCGACTCCCATTGCTTCAGTTTCAGCTCGTAGCGCCAGTATAAATCTTCGTTAGCGGCCGCCGCATTGTCGCGGCCATCGGTGTAAAGCGCGGCCCCGACCACATAGCCAACGTCCGGTACCTGAAAAAACCTTACCAGCTGCAGGATGGCGTCTGTTTCATACATGGCATTGGCATCCGAAAACACCACATAGTCGGCATCCATGTTGGCCATGGCCAGATTCAGCCCCATGGTTTTCCCCAACCGGCCTTCCTGACGCAATAAACGCACGCCACGATCAGCAAAGCTCTGGACTATTGCATCAGTGCCGTCTTCTGAACCGTCTGAAATCACCAGAATATCCAGTAACTCTTTTGGATAATCCAGCGCCAGCGAATTGTGTAATTTTTCTGCGATCACACTGGCTTCGTTGTAACAGGACACCACCAGCGTGACCTTTTTATCGCGGCAAAACGCCGGCTCCGGCAGCGCCGGTTTTAACCGGCTTAGCAGTAACAGCACTAGCGGATAACCAAAGTAAACATACAGCGGCAGCAGTAAGCACAACACTGTCAGTATTAAAATCATAACGTTATATACCTGCGTAAACCGGAACCAACGGCGGTCATTAACGGCTCTGGCAAGATGCGCCAGACCTGTTCAGCCATTTCCCTGAGTTTGCCCTGAGAGGTCACAGCTGCGGGACTGATTAACTGGCCGGTTTGATCAAACCGTTGCCACACTAACAAGCCTGCGGTTGCGCCCCACTGTTTTTTGAATTTATAGGTGCCTTCGCCATAAGTTGAACGGCCAAAATCAAAGACCCGCACGCCATTCTGGCATAACCAGGCCTGTACAGACCAATACAACAGCATATTTGGCGCCAGTGAATTATATTCAGCCAGTGTGGACGCCCAGGGGATCACCGCCTGTTCGCCACAACGCAGCACAATAGCTGCGCCTACCACCTGCTGTTCGAGGTAGACCAGCGCCAGAATGGCTTCACCATGTTGCTGATACTCATGAAGGACCGCTGCAAACCAGGCTTTGCTGTGTGCCGGCGAGCCAAGTCGGTGCATATTGCGGCTATAGACCAGATAAAAATCATCAAGGCCACTGGCATCGGTACGCACTTGCGCGTTCAGGCCATTTTTACTGGCCTTTTTTATCTGGCTGCGCAGTTTAGGCGGGTAACCGGCTAACAGTGCTTCTTCGCTGTCTGGTAATGCCAGCAGCATATTGACTTTTTTGCCGGTCAGCTGTTGCTCGTCCACTATCGGCGCCGGGTCCTGCAGCCGCAGCTCGCCGCCTTTTGGCTGGCTTTTACAGACCGTATTGGCAAAAAAGGCTGTCAGGGCAGCGGCGATATCTGCACTGATGGCCACCGGGCCGCCGATATCACAATAAGGTAATGCCACCGCCTGCGACCGGCCAAACAGGTCTTTCACACGGCAATAGGCCAAAAACCCTTGCACCTCGCCCGCTTCACGCCAAATCAGTGCGCCAGACGCATAACCATAAGCCGCGCGCACGGCACGGCGCCAGCTGCTGAGCAGGTATGGGCTTTGCCCCGCTAAACGGCGCACCAACGCATCCAGCTCCTGCTGCAGGGCGATGTTTTCTTCCACAATCCACTCAATCATGGTGGTTCCCTTCTGTGACGGCAGTGGACCCCAGACAATTTTTCAGCCAGCGTCCGACACGTTCGAGTTTCAGTTTCAGCCGCGGCCGCTGCAAGGCGACCTGTACCAGCCGACTGTGCCATTTGCCAAGTTGCGTTTTATAACGCTCGTTGCCGCCCATAAAATCGTAAAAATCAAAGCCCTGCTCCAGATACTGCTGCACACAATAACTATGCCCAAGCAGGCCAGGCTTTTCTTTATTGTCTGCCACCGCTTCGATACCGCTTAAGTAAAAATAAACTTTGTTCCGGTATATCAGGTTATAAAAAGTGGCTACATGGGTTTCACCGGCATACAAAGCGACAATATCGACTTGCTGCTGCGCCCAGCTGCGGGCAATCAGTTCGCGGTGAAAACCAACAAACTGCGGATTGGCAAAACCACTTTGGTGCGCGCCACTGCCCCAGCGGCGGATGTGTAAAGGTGCAATTTGGTCAAACCATTGCAGCGCCTGCGCTGTGGTTTCCGGCCGACGCAAATGGAGCGGGCCAAAACGCTGATAAATCCGCTCAGAGCGACGGATCTGATAACGGGTATTGTGCGTTAACGAACTCAGATAACTTTGTTGCTCAGTGCGTAACTGCTGCAAATCCACGCCAAAACAAGGCGCTGACCAGCGCTCGTGTAAATACAACGGATTATGCTGCTGCAACTGCCGGGCTTTTTGTGCATCGATGGCGCCAAGCACCAGCTCATCCCACTCGGGAAAACGCTGACACAAATAATCAGCCAGCTGCTGCTCGGTCTGCTGGCAGTCCGCGGTCTCGGTCAGAAAACTGTTGTACTCAATCCAAATCTGGTCCTGTGCCCGATCCCCGGTCTGATGCAACCGCAACACATTGGTATGCAGCACACCGTGGCGCAGCTCCCTGCTGCGGCTCATCAGCCCCAGACCACAGAGGTTGCCATCTGCACGCTCAGCCCGCACCACAAACACCTGCGGCTGGTACACATCCAGCCAGGTGCCGATCCAATGCCATGACAAGAAAAAACTGATGTCGGCTTTTCGCTCAAGCGCCTGCCAGTCCCGGCCTAAGGCCGGGATGTCGGTCAGTTCATAATGCGAGATTTTCAGCATTCGTCAGTGCGCAGACTGCGGATGCTTGACCAGAAATGGACCCAGCAACAAATAGTCGAGGTTGCCATCAAGGAAAGCCCGCACTGCATCAGCAGGGCTATTCACAATTGGCTCTTCATGCATGTTAAAGCTGGTATTGATCAGGCTTGGAATGCCACTGAGTTTTTCATATTCCTTCAGAATATCGTAATAACCAGCGTTCACTTCACGTTTCACCAGTTGCGGCCGCGCCGTGCCATCCACATGCACTGCTGCCGGGCAGTTCTGCCGCATAAAGTCGGTACAATCGAAGGTGACCGTCATAAACTCAGCGGCATGTTCAGCACCAGCGATATTGTGGTAACACTGCTCACGTGCTTCGTACAAGGTGACAGGCGCAAATGGCATAAACTCGGTACGACCAAGACGTTTGTTCAGCCACTGATTCACCTCCGGCTCACGCGCGTGGTACATGATTGAGCGGTTACCAAGCGCACGCGGACCATATTCCATCCTGCCGTCAAACCGGGCGACCACCTGACCGGCATGAATGAGGCCCGCCACAGTTTTTGCCAGTTCCGCCGGTTCTTCATATGCCAAATCAGCGTCTTGTAATGCCTGCAGCATCTGCTCACGGCTGTAATCCGGACCAAAATAAGCATTGGTAATTGAAGGTTTCTGGCCACCCTGCCAGCTATGATGCAACGCTGCGCCCGTGCCACAACCACCATCACCCATATTTGGGTAAACAAAGATTTGATTGACGCCTTCGATTTCGAAAATACGTTGGTTCAGTTTCACGTTGGCAGTTACACCGCCAGATAACACCACAGTATCGATACCGGTCTTCTCTACCCAATAGCGCACAAAACGGGTCGCGACAATTTCAAGCACGCGCTGATAGGCTGCGGCAACATCAATTTTCGGGAACTTGGCCGCCAGATAACGTGAGAAATAGATGTTATTGGCTTCATAAATTTTAAAATCGCCGTCTTTTTGTTCAATCCGACTCAGCAGAATATCCTGCAGAATAGTCGGGTCGCCATAAGATGCCAGCCCAACGATCTTGCCTTCATGCCGACCGGGTTTAAAACCAATGCTTGAGGTGACATGCTCGTACAAGGTTCCCAGCGAATTCGGATAACTGATACCATGCAGACGGGTAATTTTGCCGTCGTCTGCCACGCTGACAGATCCGGCAAGGCCTGTGCCGTAGCCATCCAGCGTGATACAAAGGGCTTTGCCAAAACCACTGGCATAATAAGCATTGGCGGCATGAGAATGGTGGTGATCCATCCGTTTTACCGGCTCAGTCCAGCCAAATTCAGCCAGACCGTCAGCTAGCACTTTTTCCCACTGTTCAAAACCTTCAACTGCAGTTTCAGCCCAGGCTTTTGAACCCTTCAGTGCCGCAGTATTGGATACCAGTTTCTGCGAGCCGGTCAGGTTGTAAAACGAATTAAACAGCAGGCCTTTTTCCATCACTTCATTTGGATTGTGCAGACCGTGAATCGCTTCTTTGCGATCCGGGACTTTGGTCAGTGCCGTTTTGATTTGCTCGGCCAGATCAGCAGTTTCAAATGATTTGATGAAATCGGCTTCTTCTGCGAGATTTTTTTCAATCACATGCGCTTCACTTTTCGCCGTCAGAAAGGGGTATGTCACCGCATCAAAATCACTGATCTTCAGGCCGGTATATGCCAGCGCGGCTTGTAATGCCAGTTTCGGAAAACCGTCCTGTTGTTTCACCCGCGAAAATCGTTCTTCACCGGCGGCAAATAAAATTTCACCATCAACGACTATTGAGACGGTCACATCCTTATCCAGTGGCGAAATGCCCAATACCTTCATGCTTGATCCTCCAATAAAGCTTTGATTTGGGTCGGCGTGGACGCCTGCCCGCTCAGTTCGTCAAAAAAGAAATCGAAATAACGGCGGAATTCGCCAAGAAATTGCTGCAGCTGCGCTTCATTACGCACATAGACCGTATGGCCAGGCTGCATACTGGAGCTGTGAAAACTCCAGGTAAAAATCCGGCTGCCGTGCTGAAACAAATGTCGCGTCAACTTCAGGTGCTCTTTACTGCTGAATCCTTCCGGCGACAACATCAGCCGGTCAACAATACCGAGCCGGGATAAAATCCCCGGCAATTTCGCGGCTTTTAATTGCTGCGCCCACTGGTATAAAACCGGACTATAACGGCCAGCAGTCCCGACAAAACCACCAGTCACCGGTATTTCCAATAACTTCTGTTCACCAAACCAGAATGGACGGTCTGAGTATGTGCGGTAATCAGGCCCACCATCGGCGCGATAGTCGACCGGTGGACACACCGACAGATCTATTTTAAAACCAAGTTGTTGCAGAATATGTTCCGTCCTTGGACCAAAACCATAACGTCCGGCTTTGTAGATGGTCGTGTCCTGACGAAACTCTTTATCAATCAACTCCTTGAGGCTTTTTAGTTTTTCAAATTCGAGCGGCTCAGGCAAGTTACCTGGATAAGTGTGTCGGGGAATAAGTTTTTCAGTATAGGGCGGGTTGACCCAAGGATGTAGGTGGGCACCAATCTCGCACTGTCCCTGCTGGTGATAACTTTTCAGCAAGCGGCAACCTACGTCCTGTGACACTATTGGATAATCAATGACATAGCAGGGCTTTATCTGATACTCATTAAAAATATCCTGACAACGTGAGATCCATTCCATATGCGCGACGCTGGTGTTGGCCCGATCAACCGGTTGACTCCAGTCAAACTCTTCTTCCGTGTCGATCACTACAATCAGCTGCGGCGCCAGATCTACTGGCAAATCAACTGTTAATTTACTGCTGAACACCCCAACCTCCTTTGTCAAGACCCGGCCATTCTGGCTGAAACCGGCCTTATTTGTCTACCATATCATCCGCAGCCAAGGCACTGCATCATTAAGTTGCAAGCCTCAGCGGAAGCCCGCATTATAAAAGCGGTTTTAAGCCCAAGGCTTGGTTTGCAGTTTCAATCAGCATGTAAATGCACGGAAGGATATATGAAAAAACAGTTTTTAATGACATCGCTGGCATTCGCAGTTGCCCTGTCACTGGGTGGCTGCGGCGAGAAAACCACCGAAGAATATCTGGCCAGCGCAAACGGATTGATCACTCAGGGTGATCATAAGGCTGCGGTCATCGAGTTAAAGTCTGCGATCCAGGCACAGCCTGAAGCGCCGGCGCCACGTTTAGCACTGGGTCGTTTATACCTGACGCTTGGCGATGGTATTACTGCAGAAAAAGAACTAAATAAAGCCGTCAGTAATGGCACCGCAAAAACCGACGTGATCCAGGAACTCGCCCGCGCCGCCTACCTCGCTGGTAAAGCGCCGGACAGTGAGTTATTAACCGGAGCCCCGGCACCTGGCGCGGCGCCTTACGCTTACGTCTCGATGTACCAGCTACTCAATGCCTTTGATATGGGCGAATTCGATGATTTGGCTGGCCGCCTTGCGACATATCTTGAAACTGTGCAGCCAGTCGACGCCAAAGCAATAGCCGAAGCCCTGCAAAGCATTCTGGCCAAAGATGTTGCGACTGCGGTGACGAAGCTGCAAACCGTTGATAAGGCAAGCCCGGCTTATTTTGATGCATTGATGTTAAAAGCCAAAGCGCATTTAAGTCTGAATGAAATGGACCAGGCCACAGCGGCATTAAAAGACTATGTCGCGGTAGTGAGCGGTTCCAATTATGCCAAATTATTGCTGACCGAAACGCTGGTGCGCGCTGACAAATCAGCCGAGGCAGAACCACTGCTGGCAGAATTATTAGCGCGTTATCCGGAACAGCCGCTGGCGAATTATCTGCAAAGCGTGGTGTATTACTCGAAAAAGGATTTTGTTAAAGCCAAAGAGTTTTCCGAAAAAGCACTGAACAACGGCATGACCATGCCAAACGTGCGGATTATGGCGGCACTATCCTCGCTGGCGCTGGACTTAAACTCCCAGGCGCTGACCCATCTGCGCCAGGTCAAAGCTGAAGTCAGTAATATTCCGCAGCTGCAAAAGGCTTACGCCATGCTGGAGCTGCAAGCCGGGAATACCGATCTCGCCGCGACTGTGCTGAGCACCGGTAAGACCGAGCAGGAAGACCTGAAAATGATCGCGGCAGCGGCTTTTGAACTGAACCGTCAGGGCGCCGTTGATCAGGCGGCCAAGCTTATCCAGCACGTTGAAAAAAATGTCGATAAGAATGTGCAGAATCTCGCCGCCGTCGGCATGATGAAGATGACATTACAGGGGCAGCAGGAATCGGCATTGCAGGATTTGGCCACTGCGGTAAAACTGGACCCGACAGTTGATCAAAACGTCATTGCACTGGCAACTGGTTACCTCAGTGCCGGACAATTCGATAAAATCGCGCCATTATTCACGGACTGGCTGCAAGATCCGAAAAAAGCCACAGTTGCGAACAGTTTGCTTGGTTATAGCGCTTATCAGCAGAAAAAGTTCGATGAAGCCCTGCAATTTGCTGACAAAGCATTACAAACAGATGCGAAGTCGGCATTTTCAAATCTGTTAAAAGCCCGGGTGTTCCTGGAGAAAAAAGACATCCCGACCGCGCGTGAACAAGTCGATTTGGCGCTCAAAGCACAACAAGATTATCTGCCGGCGCTTGAACTGAAATATCAGCTCACCCGCGGCACCCCTGACGCAGCGCAGGCAATCAGTGCGATTGACGCGGTATTAAAACAAGCGCCGGATAATCTGCCAATGCGCGTGTTATTGGCCAGTACGCTGGTGGACAGTAACAGAGCCGCAGAAGCGCTGGACGTATTAAAAGCGGAAAAAGCAGCACCGGAACGCCGGCCACCGTTATTCTGGATGACGCTGATTGAGACCATGCGCGCGACCAACGACAAGGCAGGCGCATTGCGTACCGCTGAAGAGTGGAGTGAACTCCAACCGACCGATGCCGACGCCAAGTTCAGCCTGGTTCGCCAGCTGACGGTCAATGGTCAGGCTGCCAGAGCACTGCCGATCATCGCGGAACTGCGTAAACGTTACCCCAATAATGTCCGGCTGCAAGGCGCTGAAGTGTTGCTGTTTGCTGAAAACCAACAATTTGAGCAGGCCTTAAAAGCCTTTGAAGCCATGCCAGACGCTGAAAAGGGTACGCCGGATGCAATGTTCCTCAAGGGGCGTATGCTTGCCGCAAAACGCGACTACAAGAACGCAATTGCAGTGATGAAACAAAGCTACGTGGCGAAACCAACTGAACCTGTCGCATTGGCATTGACGGATTTAATCGCCAGAAATGATTCGCCGGCAGCAGCCATCAGCTTTTTAGAAAGCCATTTTGCGACACAACCGAAATCGGCCGATCTGTCGGCGTTATATGCAAATCTGTTGTTAAACATTGATGCTGGTAAAGCGACGAAGACCTTCGAGACCTTACTGCAGGACGATAGCGACAACGTACTGGCGCTGAACAACCTCGCCTATCTGCTGACCAACCAGAACAAACTGCAGGAAGCAGAAGGCTATGCCGTCCGCGCGCTGAAGCTGGTACCAAAACACCCGGATATCCTCGATACCTATGGCGTGATTTTGCTCAGAAAAGGGGAAGTCACCAAAGCTGCGGAGCAATTCAAATTGTCTCTGGAACAGCGCCCCGACCATCCGGAAGTGAGCCTCAACTATGCAGAGACGCTGATTAAAGTGGGTGACAAGGCCGCTGCAAAATCGATCCTGAATAAGCTGAGTGTGCAGGACCCAACATTACAACAGCGATTAGCGCAACTGAAGACCCTGCTGTAACAGCGAAACCGCTATTGTCTGAAAAGTCCGGCCTGCAGTGCCGGACTTTTTGTTCCTGCCTTCACACACGAGCATCTACACATCTTTACATAACATCAATGTAGCCCGGTGCCATTGCCAGCGGAATTACCGAATAGTTGTCAGATATTTTTACATACGCCAAATTCCGCAATACCACGCCACATAAAAACCATTTAAAATCAATAACTTAAATTAAATTAAAAACATGGCACGCATCATGCTTTATAGATTTCAGTTCAAGGTCAAATAGCAAAGGACATAACCATGAAACTTTTAAAAACTTTAGCAGCTGCAGCTGTGTTCGGCGTTGCAAGCTTCGCATCAAATGCAACAGTAATTAACGTTGGCGGCGTGATGTGGGATAAAGATTATGCCGGTGCAGAAGCAGACTTAAACGGTTCATTCGGCAAAATCACTCAACAAATCGATGCAAACGGTACTGTATCTGGTTTAGGCGTTCTGGCGACAATGAATGGCACAGGCGCTGGCATTTACTGCCCAGGTTGCCAACTGACTTTCGCTTATGGTGGTTTCACACCAGTCAGCGGTAACTCAGTTCCAGTCGCAGGTCAAATTGGCCAAACTATCGATTATACTGGCGGTTGGTTGAAAATCTATGTTGATTACTCAAACGATATCAATCCGAACGATGCAGGCTCACTGACCTATGCAAATACTACCAACGGTTCACTGTGGTTAAGCTTAGTAGGCCATTCAATCAACGGCGTGTCTCTGACTGGTATCAACGCCACAATGGCAACAGGTCCTAATTCTTTCATCGGTAGCCTGATCGGTAACGGCCAGTTCGACGTTGTTAAAAACCAAGGTCTGGCTTGGTGGCATCTGGATACTAACACTCGCCAAGATGGTTCAGATTTGTCATTCTCTAACTCATTCACCAACCTGACTTATCAAAAAGTAGGTAATCTGATCGTTCCAGTGTTTGGAACCGGTACAGGTACTTACACTGGTGATACTATCCCTGAGCCTTCATCTCTGGCGGTTCTGGGCTTAGGCCTGATTGGTCTGGCTGGCATGGCTCGCCGCAAAAAATCTGCATAATCTCCGGATTTTCCCTGAAAAAGGCCGTGGTTGATACCACGGCCTTTTTTATTTCTGCCGCTCAAACCGGCACTATTCACTTGCAGCTGTGGCTGGCCCTACTTTATGTTGACGGTTGTCAGAACGGGTCACTGAAAGCAAAAAAGCCCGATGTCGGCATCGGGCTTTTTCCATTAGCAAACTGTCATAGTACAGTCATTTTGTTTTGTGTTTAGGCAATGAATAACGTCCAGGCGACAGGATCTGCTTTGGATCTGTGGCTTGTTTAATCGAATCAACCCACTGCCAGCAGACAGCTGAATGATCAATTAACTCAGTCTGCTGCTCTAAATTCAGCCGGTATGGCGCAAAACCTTGTTGCAACCCCTTAGTGACCAAATCATGCAGACAATCTTTAGCCTGCTGCTGGGCAGTCGCATTCGACTTATCAAACACAATAGGGATGGTACTGTCTACAGTATCATGCCGCAGACTGGTAAAAGTGATCATCGGCTCAATGCCATATTTAGGGGCTGTGGCTCTGACGTGTTCAACAAATGTCCGCATTGACTTCGGCTGGAACAATACTAACGGTGCGTACCATAACAAGCCGCAATTATCCCTTGCCGGGTCCATAGCACGGGCCGGATCTGCCGACCGTTGCGGGTTACGCCAGAATGCCAAGGGTAACGCCACCTGATTCGGCGTCCCCTGCATGATTGCGGTGCCATTATCCAGCGACTGCAACATCTTTCGGGGCTCTGCCAGTAACGGACCAGGGACCAGACTCACCGCCAGCTTACCGAGCCTGACTAACCAGCCATTGGAATATATTCGGCGTTTGACCTTGCCGGCACTGAGTCTGTTGACTATACGCCGGCCAGCCTTAACCATTTCCGGCTCACCATACAAAGTACCAATCAACGTCCAGGCCGGCACATCGTGCTTTTTACCCAGCTGTTCAACTTGTTGCGCTGACATAATCTGATGATTACCGGCGCCGTTTGGGTTGCCGACCATCATCGACAGCACCCGTCTTTTATCCATAATGTTGATGGAGCCAACAGTCCCTTCTAGCCGCTGCAATAACTCTCTGGCAATCAGCACCGCAGATTCAAAGTCTTTATCATCTGCAAATTGCAGATAAAACGAATCAAAGTCTGCCGGATTTTTTTTCAGCCTTAAGGTAACTTCGGTCACAATGCCCAAATTGGACTGAGTAAACAAACCATCCAGATAAGGACCAAGTTTCCACTTAAACGTCTTATCAATCAGATCATTGGCGGAACTGTCTATGCTGCTGATACTGGAATGATAACGCTGGCCATCGGGTAAAAATGCCTTCAACGCGTTCACAGCGCCAAAATGGTCAGTATATGGCGTGATGCCATAACCACGTTCCAAGGCATTGGCCAATAATGAACAATGAGGCCCCGCCCCTGTGACCGGAACCATAAATGGTAATTGGCGGCGATCGAGAAATTCGCGCAGCATTTGTTGAGTGACACCAGGACCGACACTAAACAAACCAAGATCTGCATCTTCGACCTGGATATGCGTCAAACGAGACAAATCGAGTATGACAGCCGCTTCGTCAGCCGCGAGAGCACTGCCGTACCCCCAGTTATTCCCGGTACTAATCGGGTGTACCGTGAACGCCTCTTCTGTCCCGCTTAAGGCATTTGCCAGGCGAAGGATGGCCGAAATCTCTTGCAGATAATGCGGCTGGCCATGTGCATCAGCACTGCCAGACAACCGGATCACCCAGACGCCATCTCGTTGGTAACCTTCACAGCTGGCCAGATAATGACCGGTGGAGTCTTCACTGAAAAACAATTCAGAATCTGACGCCAGCAGCTGAGTTAGTTTTTCTGCAGCACGCAGTGATTTGTTTACTGACACGCCAGACTCCTAGTGTGCCAGTCCAAGCATTACAGCGTTTTGTTGACTGGTAACCCCAATACCAAGACCTGCTCCGCGGTTCTTCTCGGAGTAAGCCAGTTCACGTTCAATCGACGCAAGTAATTTCCGGTATCCGGGCGATAACTCGCTGAGGAACATTTCCCGATTGATATAATATGGCGCTCTTCGGCCATGATATTCAATTGGCTCACCCAGCTGTTTAAATTTAATGCCGATAAACGCCATGCTGCGTGCCAGCCGGGGCTCCATCATGACATAAGCATGTTTTTTATCCGTTCTGAACGCAGTCGATGCAGCCGCCAGGTAAAGACAGATGGCGATATAAGGAAAACAACGCAGTTCAGTTTCAGAATAACTCTTGATATTGATCGCACCTGTTGCTGCTCCGGCAAACTGGTCTACCTGACGCCGTCTGAAATCAGACAGCACGGCTAAACGAGAAATCTCGCAAACGTCTTGCCGGGGAAACAACCAGGGCGCGAACTCTTTGTCAGTTATCGAGTGACTGCAGAATTTCTCAATCGGTAACAACTGTTCCTGATTTGCTGAAGTGATCAGACGGACTGTACCAGCCATCCGGTTGGTTGCGACATGCCTGACGAAACAATGTACCGAATGTTCATCAAAATTATCTGCTTCAATCCCGTCTGGCTTTTCTGCTTCAAATTTAAGTTCTGAACAATATACCTGATGTCGTAATCGGTATATTTCGCGCTTCAATTCTTCTGTATTTGCCAACTCAGGCCTCAAAAACTGGGAAAAATGTGACGATATTGAATTGGCATCTGAATTCGCTAAGTGAGAAATGGCGATATTCACCAAACCTCCAATTACCGGGATCTTCTGAAGCTTTTTCAGATGTTTCATATTGCTATTCCTTCAACACGTGCAACTACAATTTGTTATCAATAACACCGGGGCCGGAGATCGGGAGCCACTATGTAACTACATACCAAACGGGAATATGTGTTTAAGTGTAACTCAGCAGCAGGCTTTGGTGCGAATTGAAAATGATGAAATTTTGATATACAACGCTTATCCGGCTTCAGAAACAGTTTTCTCGAACTCATCTGGTACAAAGACTTTCACCTGAGGCCCAAGTTTTTGCGGAATAACCCGCAAAGTCGTCTGATAGCCGATATTTAACAACTCAAGTTTCTTCGCCACAGGCAAGGCAAAATCAACAGAGGATACATCACCAGTGTTGATCAGCACGGTATTATGCCAATACTGCGCATGGACATATTCTCGTGACATCGCATTCATAAACGTTTGAATTAACATGAGAATATATGATACCAACGGGAAAAGTCTACGCTTAATAATAGGTTTGTCTTCACCTTCACTTTTCAGCCGAAAACAAACTACAGGAACATCACGGCCCGACCAGTTTTGATGCAGCGCATCTTCGGCCAGAATGACCCCATCCGCCATAATGTGATTTTCAAAGGTTTTAAAAGAGAACAACAGCGGGATCGACATTGAATAGCGTACGGCCTGTGATACTTTCATTTGCGGAGTGCGCGATTTATTAAATACCACCGGCCCACCGCCATTGATATCGGTTGCCAGCACATGCAAATCGAGTAACAGATCACAAAATCTGGCGCCGGCCAATTGCTCATCCATCCAGTTTTCGAAGGTATCGCCACTGGACAACCCACCGGTACGGATTAAGTTCATCAATGAAAAACCACGGAATTGTTTAAAATCAGTGTGAAGGGCCAGGTCTTGCATCTGTTCGACTGATTTACCGGCAGCAACCATCGCAGCAACTATGCTGCCACCGGAGACCCCTACCAAGCTATGAAAGCTCAGTCCTAAGTCTTTTAATGCCATCAAAATACCAACATAACAAGGCAACCGGGTGCCACCGCCAGAAAAAATTGGCACTATTTCATGTGATTGCAGTTGTGTCATACTGGCCACCAAGACATCATGCATCCGCGACTGAACTCAGAGTCTCAGTATGTACCAATTTACTCAAGATGCGAATGCGATTTTAGTCCAGTCCGGCTCAGCGGTGATGAAGATGAAATTAAATATGACCCAAAGCTCCCGTTTTTTGCTTTGTGCCGTGGCACTGCTTGCCGGAACCTGCCGGGCAGATGCGCAAAATTTGCCTGAACTAATCAAAAAGCTCAAACCTTCGGTCGTCGCTCTGGCGATTTATAATCCGACGGCGGCCCCTCGTCTCAAATTATTGGGTTCAGGATTTGTGGTGGCGCCCGGAAACCAGATTGTAACGAACTACCATGTGATCTCTGCGCCGTTGACCTCATCTCAAAACGAGTCATATGTGGTGCTCTCCGGCCACGGCCAGCAACCGAAAGTTCATCAGATCCTCAGCAAAAGAGTCGCGCCACAATATGACATGGCAGTGCTGGAAATTGCAGAAAAATTGCCAGCTGTCCGACTGGCCTCGGCCGACTATGTCGCCGAGGGAACTGAGCTGGCTTTCACTGGCTATCCGATCACCGGAGTGCTGGGACTGTACCCGGCAACACATGGCGCCTTATTAAGCGCGGTCACGCCAGTGGCTATTCCGGCGGATAACAGCCAGACAATATCCGCAGCAACCTTGCGGCAGTTACGGGACCCGTTTTTTATCTATCAGCTGGATGGAACAGCATATCCGGGCAACAGCGGCAGTATGTTGTACCGACAGGATACTGGTGAAGTCGTTGGCGTGATCAATATGGTTTTGGTCAAAAGCAGCCGGGAAGCAATCCTGAGCGACCCCAGCGGGATCTCTTATGCGATCCCCGTGCGGCATTTGCATCAATTGCTCAGTCAGCAGCCGACAGGCGCACAACAATGAAGCTGGACATTACACCCGGTCAGTTGGGTTTCTTGCTTGCGGCGGTTGGCTACCTGCTTTTTTGGGCCTTGCAACTGACAGTCCGGGTGAAAACGTCGCAAAAATCTCTGCTTTCTGCATTTACGCTGTGGTCGGTTGGTTGGGCCAGCTTTAATGCGCTGTCCAATGGACTGGCGTTTGTCAGTGACATTTCATTTATCTTCGAAACTTTGCAGAAAATGTTGTTGTTGCTGTTTCTGTTATCAGCGCTGAGCAAAACCGATATTCCGCTCCAGCAATGGTTAACTCATAAAAAAGTACAGGTGACAGCACTGGTCTTAGTCATCTGGTCAGTACTTGGTCTGCTGGTTTTCAGCGCACTGAATTTACGGTTGATGGGGACCTTGTTGCTGGTAATTGTGATGCTGGCGATGGTTGAAACTCTATATCGGCAAGCCGGCAAGCAGAAATGGCAGTTTAAACCTTTGATCATTGCTATTGGTATTTGCCTGCTGCTGGATTTCTATTTGCTGGCCGAAGCCACTTTACTCGGCGAAATCAATCAGCAGACCTGGCAGGCTCGTGGTTTTGTGCACCTTTTTATGCTGCCGTTTCTGGTCGTTGCCGTCAAACGCATCAAATCCTGGGGCATTAACGTCTATGTATCCCGCGATATTGTGCTGCAAAGTTCATTAGTCTTGGCAGCTGGCATCTATCTTTGTTTGCTGGCTATCGTCGGTTACTACCTGAGTTACATCGGCGGCAACTGGACTACCTTGTTGCAGGTCGTGTTTGTTGTCGCCGGCACCGCAGTGTTAAGTACCTTGGTATTTTCTGACGGTTTGAGGCGCAAGGGCCGGGTATTTATTGAAAAACACTTTTTTGCCAATACTTTTGATTATCGCGAAAAATGGGTTGAACTGACCCGTGAACTGAAAAAAATTGAATTTGCCAATGAAAACACTGCGCAGGTCTGTCTCAGCGCCTGGTGTCATGCCATAGGCTACAGCCATGGAGCGCTGATTAAGCTGCAACAAAACCAGCTGCAGCTGCAGGCCAGACAGGGCCAGCTGAAATTCACTGATACTGAGGAAAAAATGCTGCAGCTGGTGCTGTCTGGCCAAAACAACCGGCAGTGGTTATTAGATTTCAGCGACCACAGTGACCAGATGGCGCAATCATTCATGATGGAACTGGACCATCCACCATTGGGTTTCAGCATCCTCATTCCGATATTAAAGAACAGCCAAATCTGGGGCTTTTGTCTGCTTGATTGCAGCGTAAATGAAAAACTACGACTGAACTGGGAACTGCGCGATTACCTCAATGCCGTCACAGAGCAAATTGCCAGCTATCTGTTTATGGATGAAGCTAGTAAAGCATTGTCCGAAAACGCCCAGTTTATTGCATTTAGCCGCATGTCTGCATTTGTGGTGCACGATTTGAAAAACGTTAAAGCGCAAATTGATATGCTGTTGAAAAATGCTCAAAAACACCGGCATAACCCGGAGTTTATCGATGATGCTTTTACCACCATCGAAGCGATGCAAAGCCGCCTACAAAACATGCTGGCACAGCTGACCAACAAGCAAAGCGGCCAGGAGCAATTAAAGAAAATCGCGGTGGGTTCTATGTTACGGGCCTTACTGCATGAACGTTGTAGCGGCTCTTTGCCGTTGCCAGAGTTAATTGCTGACACAGACTGCGACTTGACGATTGACAGTGAACGCTTCGCAAACGTGTTGTTTCACTTGATTGACAACGCGCAGCAAGCGACGCCGGATGACGGCCAGGTCCAGGTCGAGCTGAGCCACGGTGACGGGCAATTACGCTTGGAGATCCGTGATACCGGTTGCGGTATGTCCGCTGAGTTTATTCAGACTCGACTGTTTAAGCCTTTTGATACCACTAAAGGCAATGCCGGGATGGGGATAGGTGCATATGACGCACTGACCTTTATTCAGCAACAACAGGGACAGTTGCAAGTACAGAGTGAACCCGGTCATGGGACTACCTTTACCATTTTGCTTCCTTTACACTAACCATATTACTGCTACACGGAATGTTGTATGAAAACGTTACTTGCTATCGACGATGATCTGGGGATCCAAAAGCAGCTCAAATGGAGCCTGACGGATTACGAAGTGGTGTTTGCCGAAGACCGGCCATCGGCGTTGCAGCAATTGCGCCGATATGAGCCCGCAGTGGTCACGCTCGACCTGGGTCTGCCACCGGACCCAACCAATGCCTCTGAGGGCCTGGCGTGCCTGACCGAGATCCTGCAGCACAATCCAGCGACAAAAGTGATAGTGATCACTGGTAGTTCTGATACAGAACACGCGCTACAGGCAATCTCGCTGGGTGCCTATGATTATTATCAGAAACCCATTGATGTAGACGTATTAAACGTCATCGTCGCCCGGGCCTTTAAACTCAGTGAGATCGAAGCAGAAAACCGTCAGCTTAAAGCCTCTGCTTACAAGCAGCAGGACATCATTGGCAATAGTGAATCAATCAATAAAGCCTGCCGGATGGTCGAAAAAATTGCCCCGACCGAAATTACGACCTTGTTATTAGGTGAGTCCGGCACCGGCAAAGAAGTATTCGCCCGTGCGATCCATAAACAAAGCCCGCGCGCAGATAAGCCTTTTGTCGCTATTAACTGTGCTTCTATTCCGGATAATCTGCTGGAAAGCGAACTGTTTGGTTACGAAAAAGGCGCTTTTACTGGCGCAAATAAAACAACATTGGGAAAAATTGAAACTGCCAACGGCGGCACCCTGATGCTTGACGAGATCGGTGATATGCCACTGGCTCTGCAGGCTAAAATGTTACGTTTCCTGCAAGAACGCGTGATTGAACGGGTTGGTGGCCGTTCCGAGATTGAAGTGGACGTACGTGTTGTCTGCGCAACCCACCGAAATTTATCGGAGATGGTGGCAGAGCAGACTTTCCGCGAAGATTTGTTCTACCGGGTCAGCGAGATCACGCTGAACATTCCACCGCTGCGAAATCGCGGTCATGACATCGTGATCATTGCTAAAGCACTACTCCATCGTTTTAATGCTGAATTTAACACCAATATCCAGGGTTTCACTGAAGACGCTATCAATGCGATGTTAGGTCACCGCTGGCCGGGAAACATCCGCGAACTGCAAAACAAATTAAAATCTGCCGTGATCCTGGCAGACACCAAGTTTATCAGTGCGGAAGATCTTGGCCTGGCCCCGTCCAATCAGCCAGCAAGCCTGCCCACCCTGCGTAAAGTCCGCGAACAGGCTGAAACTCAGGCGATCCGTCATGCCTATAATGTCGCGAATGGTAATTTGTCGAAAACAGCCGATTTGTTGGGTGTCACCCGCCCTACACTGTATTCGCTGATTGATAAATACAAAATGCTTGATCTGCGAACCTCCGATGCAGACCAGCCAGGTTCGGTCACTGAAGATCTTTAACCACTGTCCCTAAAAGACCGGGTGCTGAACACCCGGTTTTTGCTGCAACAAGACTTCAGCCTAACAAGTAGCTTTATCCCTGCTTTGCGTATCTGCGGCACCATCGCTGTATCAATGAACATTCATACCAACCCATTAAACCAGGTTACTTTGCACTGACAATAAAAAACCCGCCTGACGGCGGGTTTATCACAGCGAAAGTTCAGAGATTACAGCTTGATGCCTTTTTTCTCAGCACGTTCTTTTACGTAAGGGCCCCATGAGTTTGCCATCTTTTCCTGTCCATTCTGGCGAGCCAGCTGGACATGCTGATAAGCTTCACGCATTTTGCCTTGGTAAAAATATGCACTGATTAAATCAACATGCACTTTGCCTTTTTCCTTAGTACCCACCTCTAAAGCTTTCTGTAATGCAGTAACTGCGTCGGCATTTTTATTTGCCATCAACAGCGCATTACCCTGACGACGATATGCATCACCATCATTTTCTTTAGCGCCTAAGATACCGTAGAACTTAGCAGCTTTTTCAAACTCACGAGATGAAGAGTATGAACTTGCAATACTCATCAAAATCGCACGGTCATTTTTCAATAAACCAGCAGTCAGGTGTTTTTCCAACAATGCAGCGGCTTTAAAAGGCACGTTGTTATTGTTGTACAGGTTGGCGAGCAACTTAATCTCGTTCTCTGTCTTTAATAAACCCTGTTTGTAAGCCATATCGATAATTGCTAATGCTTTATCATATTGCTCATCGACTGAGTAGAACTGGCCTAAATTGACCCATGACTGCTTCTCATCTGGAAACAATGGCAACATTGTTTCCAGGACTTCGATCGCTTTTTTCGTCTGCTTCAGCTCGTAATAAGAAGCGAACTTCATCTGGTACGGTTCTTTCTTCGGCACTTTTGAATGTGCAATAGCACGGTCCGCCGGAGCAATTACCTTCGCGTACTGTTTCATTTCGTAGTATGCGTTAGCAACACGCAAATCAACGTTTGGATCCAGTTCACCAGTAAAGTCAGACCACTTTTCATAGTAAGTGATCGCTTGCTCATATTTCTTCGCCATCAGACTTAAATCGCCGATGTTCCGCAGCAAAGTAGATTGGTCTGTAAAACCCAGTACATCTGGCTTCACAGCTTTAATCATATAGTCTAACGCTTTGGCCGGATTTTTCTCGATGTAAAGCTGACCGATAAACTTATCTAAATAAGCTTTATCAAAAGTGTTTGACGCTTCAATTGGTTCTAATAACGCCAGTGCTTCACCAACTTTATTTTGACCATAAAGCTCATACGCTTTACCGATAGCCTTACCGACCTTCTCGCCTACAGCCTGAGATTTCCGAGCTTTACGCTCAGCAATCTTGGCTGCATCCGGAGCTGCGAATGCTGAGCTTACCGGCAGAGCGGCTACGCCAACTGCAGCAAACACCATTAACGCAGATGTAAGTTTGTTAAATTTCATACTTAACCTCCGGCATTATCAAGGTTGAAGTCTAACTGCACCATGATACCAGTCTGCTTTAACGCCTGACCGTTTTCAATTTTTGGTGAGTATTTCCAACGTTTTAATGCACGAATTGCTTCACGGTCAAACACCCGTTTCGGCTCAGCATCAACCACTTCGATTTCGTCTACAGAGCCATCCGGCATGATAGAGAAACGCATTTTAACCCAGCCGTTGATACCGTCACGAGCAGCCTGTACAGGATACTTCGGTTCGATACGAACGATTGGTGTTGCATCACCATCACGCATCATGGCGCTAGCCGGGTCACCGATGCCGCCGCTTACGCCGCCGACATCAACTGATGGTGCATTAAAACCAATTGCACCAGTATCTGTATTACTTGCTTCCTGAACCACTTGTTGCTTTGGTGGCTCTGGCGGCGGTGGTGGTGGTGGTGGCGGAACACGAGTCCGCGTCTGAGCTTTTGACTCAGGCGGCGTCGAGTTTATCTCAATAACGATTTGTTCCTTTGCGACATTGGAGACAGCGTCGTCGCTGTCTACCAGAAATGCCATCAATACAAACAGGAAAAACGTTATTACCGCACCAATTAAGAGTGAAAGTAATAACCGGGCCATATTACTTCTCCGCCGCGATTGAGATCTTCTCAATACCAGCCAGTTTGATTTGATCCATTACAGATACAACCACACCGTGCTTCGCTTCTTTGTCCGCCTGAACAATTACTGTATCAGTTGGAGATTCCGCTAACAGCTTCTCAATAGTTGCACCAACACGCTCAACATCTACTGCGCGCTTATCCAACCAAATCTCACCATTAGCACGAACTGCAACGAAAATAGTCGCTGTTGGCTTTTGCTGAGCTTTTGCTGCTTTAGGACGGTTAACATCGATACCGGCCTCTTTCACGAAAGAAGTCGTCACGATAAAGAAAATCAGCATGATGAATACAACGTCGAGCATCGGCGTCAAGTCGATCGCTGCTTCTTCTGCTTCACGTCTAGTTTTACGTGCCATAAATCACTCTCTAATCAATGATGCGGCATGCTATCTGCCAACTCGTGGACAGCAGCTTTTACCTTAGCTTCCAATTTGGACGTTACAAAAACTCCAGATAATGCAGCCACCATCCCCGCCATTGTCGGGATTGTTGCCATCGAAATACCTGACGCCATCAGACGAGGGTTACCCGTACCAACTAACGCCATGATTTCAAATACCGCAATCATACCTGTTACAGTGCCGAGCAGACCGACCATCGGACATACTGCAACCAGAGTCTTGATAACATTTATACGCTCATTCAGCTGGGTACTTGCTTGAGATACCCAGGCTTCACGGATTTTATGCGCATACCAAGAGGTAGTATCTGTCCGTGCGTGCCAGTCAGCGATGATCTTGTCACGCATGGCTGGGTACTCACGACTGATAAACCAAAAGCGCTCTATAATCAGAATCCACATGATGAAGAGCACCAGGGCGACGATATAAAGTACATCACCGCCGGTTGCGATAAAATCCCTGACAGATTCCCAAAGCTCTATCAGGCTATGCATTATGAGCGCTCCTTCTCCGCATGAGCAGCGATGATACCAGCGCTTTGCTCATCCAGGATGTGCAGGATTGAGTTTGATTTAGACTGCAGTAAAGAGTGCAGGAACAGCAGTGGCAAAGCACACAACAGACCTTGTACTGTAGTAACCAGCGCCATAGAAATTGAACCCGCCATGATCTTCGGATCACCAGTACCGTGCAGAGTGATCATCTGGAACGCGCCGATCATACCTACTACTGTACCTAACAGACCCAGCAGAGGACCTACTGCAGCGATCAGTTTCAGGATACCGATACCTTTTTCGATAGCTGGAGTTTCGCGCATGATCGCCTCGTCCAGTTTCAGTTCCAGGTTTTCCACGTCAGCTTTTTTGTTGTCGTGGTAGACTTTCAGGATACGGCCCAGCGCATTGTCAGTAGATGGGTTGTTCAGGTTTTTCAGCTGAGCATTGATTTTTGAACCAGCAGAAGTCAACGCCAGGAAGCGTACTGCAGAAATCAACAGACCGATGATTAACAGAACAGTGATTACATAACCTGGAGTACCACCTGAGTGGAACTGCTCTTCCAGCGTTGCTTCCTGAGTTTTCAGACGCAGCAAGTTACCGCCAGTTGGGTCGATGTAAACAGGCTTCAGTTCACCAGCAGCTGAGTTTTTGAACGCAACTGAATCAGAAACAACATAAGACTCTGGTTGTTTAACCAGCGGCTGCATTTCTTTGGTATCAGCGTTGTACACCAGGAAACCGTTGTCAGAGATCAGGTTAAAAGAACCGACGCGAGTCACTGAAGCTGGTGCTTTAGTGCCATCTAAACCAGTCACTTCGCCATCAAACTTAGAAACTTTTGCAGATTCTGTCATTTCTGTTTGCAGAGCAATCCACAGATCTTCCAGTTCAGCGATAGTTGGCAGTTCTTTCGCTACTGACAGTTTTTTCAGTAAGTCTTCACGGCCTTTGTACTGAGCGCTGATGTTAGACGTTGCGATAGCACCGATTGTTTCAGTCGCTGTACCACGAACGATACCGAACATTTCACCTAAAGTACCTTGAGCGTTTAACAGCTCTTGTTCTTTAGCTGCAATAGCACCTTCGTTATCAGCAAACTGTTTGGTCAGTGACTTGCCACGAGCTTCTTCAGCAGCAAAAGCAGCTTTCGCTTTGCTCAGCAGTGCTTGTTTGTCAGCGCGCTCAGACAGGAATTCCTGTTCACGGGCAGCATCCAATTTGGCATCGGCAGCGCGGTTTTTCTTCACTTGTTCTAACAGCTGGTCAAGTTTGGCTGTGTCTGCAGCAGCATTTAAGCAAACGCCTGCTGACATTGTCACGGCAGCTGCAATCATTAAACCTTTAAACACTTTCTTCATTTATTCTTACTCCGCTGCTAACACTGGAAGTTTTAATAATTGTGGAGGAGATTGTTTACCCGCAACGCGGATAGCCAGTTTAGTAGAGTCCAGGTATTCAGCACCCAGCGCTTCCCACTGGTTTGTAGACTTGTTCCACATCCAGGCTTCTTTCTCATCCAGCGACATTGCTAACAGCGCAACACGGCCAACATAAACGAAGTTCACGGTCTTCTCGCCGCCACCAACGTTCAGTTTGTCAGTATAAGTAACCAGAGCTGTGCCCAGGTCCTTTTCAATTTGGTAAGCTTCGAGCACCATACGGTATTGCTCAGAAGTATTGACAGATGCATTACCCATCAGGTCACGCAGACGCTGAATACGTTCCAAACGTTTGGTTTGGTCGATTGGCATGTCCGCTTTGATAAAGGCTTCCAGCGTATCGATCATCTTGTACATCAAAGGAACGATACCTTGCTTGGTGCCTTCGATAGTACCGATTTGCTTGTCAAAAGAAGCCAGCTGAGAATTTTGGTCGTTAACCAGAGTGTTTACGTGATCGTTGTAAACTTTCAGGTTTTCGGTCTGTTCTACCAGCGCGCGGTATTCAGCCAGAAGTTCCTGAGACTGATCATAGATGTTGTTGATTTTTTCCTGAGAAGCTGCAGATGCTTTAGCAGCCTGCACACCAGTGTTGGTGACTTCTGCGAGAGTCGTTGCTGTAGCAACGCCACCGAACATGAAGGCACCAACCATAGCTGATGCGATCAGGTTTTTACGAATGTTATTGTTAGACATAGTTCCCAACCAATAATTGCTGATTAACGTAACCTGTATTTTGAAAGGTCAAACTTGTAAAAAAGAATGACCTGGTTAGAGGGTAAACCGCCCGCATCATTGCAGCAAAAACAATGGTTGTCAATATAACAACCACAGCCTGACAGCGCTGTTTTACTGCAGTATCTGCTTACAGATTTAGCCCGAATGTGTCTCTTAAATTTCTGTCGTAAATATTTAATAGAACATTCATTTTTCTGCTTATTTTATGTTCGGGGTCAATTTGCCCGAATCATACAACTTCACCATTTTTTCCAGCGAAATGGCTTTGATTTTCGACCCCTGCCCGGCACAACCAAATGCCTGGTAGCGGTCTTTACAGATCTCCATCATGGCTTTGACAGATTCCTGCAAATACTTGCGCGGATCAAACTCTGCCGGGTGCTGCGCCATGAAACGACGGATGGCCCCGGTTGAAGCTAAACGTAAATCAGTGTCAATGTTGATTTTACGCACGCCAAATTTAATCCCCTGCTGAATTTGTTCGACTGGTACGCCATAAGTTTCCGGAATTGCGCCGCCGTATTCATTAATTACGGCCAGCCAATCCTGTGGTACTGAGCTCGAACCATGCATCACCAGATGCGTATCGGGGATCCGGGCATGAATGGCTTTAATCCGGTCAATCGCCAGAATATCGTCTGTTGGCGGGCGACTGAATTTATAAGCTCCATGTGATGTCCCACACGCGATGGCCAGTGCATCAACGCCGGTGGCTTTGACAAATTGTGCAGCCTCTTCCGGATCGGTCAGCATCTGGTCATGGCTTAACACGCAATCAGCGCCGATACCATCTTCTTCACCAGCTGCGCCAGTTTCCAATGACCCCAGACAACCTAACTCACCTTCAACTGAAACACCGCAGGCATGCGCCATTTCGACAACACGACGCGTTACATCAACGTTATAGTCGTAGTCAGCAGGCGTTTTGCCGTCTGCACGCAATGAACCATCCATCATGACCGAAGAAAAACCAAGTTGAATAGATTGCTGACATACCGCGGGGGACGTACCGTGGTCCTGATGCATCACCACCGGAATGTGTGGAAATTCTTCCACTGCCGCTAGGATCAGATGTCGCAGGAATGGCGCGCCGGCATATTTACGTGCACCGGCAGACGCCTGCACTATCACCGGGCTGTCCGTTGCATCGGCCGCCAGCATGATTGCGCGCATCTGTTCAAGATTGTTGACGTTGAACGCTGGCACGCCGTAACCAAATTCTGCGGCGTGGTCCAACATTTGACGTAACGAAATAAGAGCCATGAAATCCTCACTTTTTGTAGGGTAAGTTTCAGAGCTGTCACCGAACCCGGCGCTTTTTGCGCCGGTTTTGCCGGTCATGATCTGCCGGCTTAGAATATGTTTCGGCGAACAGACTGTTTTATAACATCATTTTTACGCGCTTTTGCCGCGTTGTTCAAGAATTTCAACTGCTGGCAAGGTTTTTCCCTCTAAGAACTCAAGGAAAGCACCGCCACCGGTAGAAATATAGGAGATTTGTTCAGCAACACCATACTTGTCGATAGCGGCCAGGGTGTCACCACCACCAGCAATACTGAACGCATCACTTTGCGCAATGGCCTCAGCAATGGCTTTGGTACCTGCCTCAAACTGGGCAAATTCAAACACGCCAACCGGACCATTCCAGACAATAGTTCCGGCAGTTTTTAAGATCTCAACCAGCGCGGCAGTGCTGTCCGGGCCGATGTCAAAAATCATGTCATCGGCGGCGATATCACCGACCGCTTTCAGGCTTGCCGGGGTGTCTTCGGCAAAGGCTTTGCCGGTCACCACGTCGGTCGGCACCGGAATATTGCCGCCGTTGGCCTTGGCGGCGGCCATCAGACGCTGCGCTTCCGCAATTAAATCAGCTTCATATAAAGATTTGCCAACCGTCGCGCCGGTTGCGGCGATAAAAGTATTGGCAATACCACCACCGACGACCAGTTGATCGACGATACCGGACAGCGACTCCAGCACTGTCAGTTTCGTCGACACTTTTGACCCGCCCACAATCGCCACCAGCGGCCGCTTCGGATTTTTCAGCGCTGCAGCTAAAGCTTCAAGTTCAGCGGCCAGCAACGGACCGGCACAAGCGACAGGCGCGAACTTTGCCACGCCATGCGTGGTTGCTTGCGCCCGGTGCGCGGTGCCAAAGGCATCCATCACAAACACATCACAAAGCGCTGCTAACTGTTTTGACAAGGTTTCATCATTCTTGCCTTCACCTTTGTTAAAGCGCACGTTTTCAAATACCACCACTTCACCAGCGGCAACTTCAATACCCTGCAAATAGTCTTTTGCCAGCCGAACCGGTGCATTTAATGCATTTTTCAGGTAATCGACCACCGGCTGCATTGAAAATTCTTCGGCATAAACACCTTCTTCCGGCCGGCCTAAGTGGGAGCACACCATGACTTTGGCGCCTTTGGTCAGCGCGAGTTCAATGGTTGGTAACGCGGCGCGTAAACGCGCATCTGAAGTCACAACACCGTTTTTTACCGGCACGTTTAAATCTTCGCGGATTAACACGCGTTTGCCGGCTAAATCTAAATCAGCCATTTTAATCACGGACATGACAATCTCCTTCTGTTGATTTGAATACTGTGGTTTTGCGCACAGGCCACGCTCATGACAGAGCATCATGGCGCGGGCGGTGTCGATCATGCGGTTGGCAAAGCCCCATTCGTTGTCACACCAGACCAGGCATTTCACTAAGCGTTTGTGGCTGACCCGGGTTTGCGAGCCGTCCACAATGCAAGAATGCGGATCATGGTTAAAATCAACGGAAACCAATGGTTCTTCGGTGTAGTCCAAAATGCCAGGTAGAGATAACCGCGCTTGCCGCAGGACCGCGTTCACGTCTTCGACAGTGACATCCTGATGCAGCGTGACCGACAAATCCATCGCCGTCACATTTAACGTCGGGACGCGCACCGCAATGGCTTCGAACCGACCGGCCAGATGCGGCATGATGCGTTCAATACCACGCGCGAGTTTGGTATCCACCGGAATGATAGATTCGCTGGCCGCGCGGGTGCGGCGTAAATCGGGATGATAAGCGTCTATCACCTGCTGGTCGTGCATGGACGCATGAATAGTGGTGATAGTGCCGCTTTCTACGCCAAAAGTGCTGTCCAGCACGCTGAGCACCGGCACAATGCAGTTTGTGGTGCAAGAGCCAGCGGAAACTACCCGCATCGTTGCATTCAGTTGCTGATGGTTGACGCCATAAATCACCGTCGCGTCAATGTCTGCACCGGCCGGATGGGAAAACAACACTTTGCCGGCACCGGCCTCGAGATGTTTCATCGCATCAGCGCGGCTGCCAAACACGCCGGTACATTCCAGCACTAAATCGATCTGCAGCCGTTGCCAGGGCAGCAACGCCGGATCTGGCTGATGCAGCAGTTCAATCCGTTGTCCACCGACCACTAACTGCTCGCCATCAAGCGTGACTGAAGTAGCAAAACGGCCGTGGCTGGAATCGTATTTTAATAAATGGGCGATACCACGGGCTTCGGCCAATTCATTAATGGCGACCACCTGCACTTCGTCTTGTAAATGCTGTTCAAAAATGGCGCGGACAATGTTACGGCCGATTCGGCCAAACCCATTGATCGCGATCCGGATTGTCATGAGCGCTGTTACCTGTCTGACCTGTCACGAAGTTAAACAAAAGGGGCACCAAGCCCCTTTTGCATTCAAAGTACCACTTACGCCAGTAGCTGTTCGGCCGCTTCGACAACAGCAGCTGTGGTGATACCGAAGTATTCAAACAACTGCTCGGCCGGGGCTGATTCACCAAAGCTGGTCATGCCGATAATTTTACCGTTCAGACCCACATATTTGTACCAGCTGTCGACGATACAGGCTTCAACCGCCACGCGCTTAGTTACGGCTGCCGGTAACACGGCTTCGCGATAAGCGGCATCCTGGGCGTCGAACACATCAGTCGATGGCATAGAAACCACCCGGACTTTATGGCCGCTGTCAGTCAGTTTTGCTGCAGCCTGCATTGCCAGTTCCACTTCTGAACCGGTCGCGATGATAATTAAATCCGGCGTGCCGACGCTGTCTTTCAGCACATAACCACCGCGGCGGATCGCAGCAACCTGCGCTTCGGTGCGGGCTTGCTGCGCCAGATTCTGCCGGGTGAAAATCAGCGTGGTTGGGCCTTCGGTACGTTCAATCGCGGCTTGCCAGGCGACTGCTGATTCAACCTGGTCACAAGGACGCCAGTTCATCAGATTTGGCGTCACACGCAGCGATGCCAGCTGCTCAACCGGCTGGTGCGTTGGACCGTCTTCACCGAGGCCAATCGAATCGTGGGTATAGACAAAAATCACCCGTTGCTTCATCAGGGCGGCCATGCGCACTGCGTTACGGGCATATTCCATGAACATCAGGAAAGTCGCGCCGTATGGCACAAAACCGCCGTGCAGAGCGATACCGTTCATGATGGCCGACATACCGAATTCACGTACGCCGTAATATAAGTAGTTGCCACTGGCATCTTCCGCACTGATGCCTTTCGAACCAGACCAGATGGTCAGGTTAGAACCGGCCAAATCAGCCGAACCACCCAGTAATTCAGGAAGTAACGGGCCATAAGCATTTAACGCATTTTGTGAAGCTTTGCGGCTCGCAATGGCCGCTGGTGTCGCCTGTAATTTGGCGATATAAGCGTCTGAATCCGCTTTCCAGTTGGCTGGCAATTCACCGCTTAAGCGGCGTTTCAGTTCAGTTGCCAGTGCAGGATGCGCTTTGGCGTAGGCAGCAAATTGTTCATTCCAGCTTTGTTGCAATGCACCGCCTTTTGTTTTGCCATCCCATGCCGCGTAGATATCCGCCGGCACTTCAAATGGTGCATGCGGCCATTGCAGGAATTCACGGGAAGCGGCGATTTCCGCATCGCCCAGTGGCGCGCCGTGGCAATCATGGCTGCCAGATTTATTCGGTGAGCCATAACCAATGATGGTTTTGCAGCAAATTAATGTAGGTTTACCGGTTTCTGCCTGTGCCGCCTGAATGGCTGTAGCCACAGCCTGCGCGTCATGGCCATAGACGCCGGCAATCACATGCCAGCCATAGGCTTCAAACCGCGCCGGGGTATTGTCGGTGAACCAGCCTTCAACATGGCCATCAATCGAGATGCCATTGTCATCCCAGAATGCGATGAGTTTGCCAAGACCTAAAGTGCCGGCCAGTGAGCAGGCTTCATGCGAAATACCTTCCATCAGGCAGCCGTCGCCGAGGAACGCATAGGTATAGTGATCAATGATAGCGTGGCCCGGCTGATTAAACTGTGCCGCCAGTGCTTTTTCCGCAATCGCCATGCCGACCGCATTAGTGATGCCCTGCCCCAGTGGGCCTGTGGTGGTTTCCACACCTGGCGCATAACCATATTCCGGGTGGCCCGGTGTGCGTGAATGCAATTGACGGAATTGTTTTAAATCTTCGATGGACAGGTCGTAACCAGATAAATGCAACAGCGAATACAACAACATCGAGCCATGGCCATTAGACAGCACAAAGCGGTCACGGTTGGCCCACTGCGGGTCTTGTGGATTGTGCTTTAAAAAATCACGCCATAATACTTCGGCGATATCCGCCATGCCCATTGGGGCGCCCGGGTGGCCTGATTTGGCTTTTTGCACTGCATCCATACTTAAAGCGCGGATGGCGTTGGCGAGTTGTTTGCGGGACAGCATTGTCACTCCTGCTACTGAATTATCGGAATCATATCCAAGTGGTTTTTTATGTTGCCTGTGACGCTGCGGCTGGCGTCATGGTGTTTTTTGATAAACAGGCAAATTTATTTTACGCGTCGCATCGGTTCTGCGTTATTTTCCCAGACCATGCCCCCCTTGGCAATGAATAAAACCGGATCCATGCTGTTTGCCTTAAGTTTTGATCCGTTCATCCGATACACCGTACTGTCATGTTTAGAAAACGGATAGAAAGACGTCCGGGCGGCAAAAAACTATGGCAAACTGCCATTTGTTTCTCTAGAATACGCAGCCCAATTTTCCGGCGCCTGGCGCTTAAACAACCAACCCATTGGAATAAGTTAGAATGGCACAACACATTTTTACCTCTGAGTCAGTTTCTGAAGGACATCCGGATAAAATCGCCGACCAAATCTCTGATGCGGTGTTGGATGCCATCCTGGAACAGGACCCAAAAGCCCGTGTCGCCTGTGAAACCTTCGTTAAAACCGGCATGGTGCTGGTCGGTGGCGAAATCACAACTTCTGCCTGGGTCGATATTGAAGAACTGACCCGCAGCACTATCCGCGAAATCGGTTATGTGCATTCTGATATGGGCTTTGATGCCAATTCCTGCGCTGTGTTAAGCGCCATCGGTAAACAATCTCCGGATATCAACCAGGGTGTTGATAAAAAAGACCCGAAAGATCAAGGCGCTGGCGACCAGGGTTTAATGTTTGGTTACGCCAGCAATGAAACCGACGTGCTGATGCCAGCCCCAATCACTTATTCGCACCGTCTGGTGCAACAACAAGCCAAAGTGCGTAAAGACGGCACACTGCCTTGGTTACGCCCTGATGCCAAATCTCAGCTGTCGTTCATTTACGAAAATGGCAAACCAGTTGGTATCGATGCAGTCGTGTTATCGACTCAACATTGCGACACCATTTCTACTGAAGACCTGCGTGAAGCAGTGATGGAACACATTATCAAGCCAGTGTTACCGGCTGAGTGGCTGCGTCAGAGCACCAAGTTCTTCATCAACCCGACTGGCCGTTTTGTGATCGGTGGCCCAATGGGCGATTGTGGTTTGACTGGCCGTAAAATCATCGTTGACAGCTACGGCGGCATGGCCCGTCACGGCGGTGGCGCTTTCTCTGGTAAAGACCCATCAAAAGTTGACCGTTCAGCGGCCTACGCTGCACGTTATGTGGCGAAAAATATCGTCGCTGCAGGCTTAGCTGAGCGCTGTGAAATTCAGGTGTCTTATGCCATTGGTGTGGCAGAGCCTACGTCTATCAGCGTTGAGACTTTCGGCACCAGCAAGTTGTCTGAAGACCAGCTGATTAAACTGATTCGTGCCCACTTTGACCTGCGCCCGGCCGGCCTGATTGCGATGCTTGACCTCGAGCGTCCAATCTACAAGGCGACTGCGGCCTATGGCCACTTCGGCCGCAACGAGTTCCCGTGGGAACAGACCAATAAAGCCGACACACTGCGTGCAGAGGCTGGTCTGTAATTCAGGACTCAGATAAACAGGGAGCTTCGGTTCCCTTTTTTGTGCCCGGCCGCCGCACAACCGACAAAATACAGTTTTAACCTTACCTCCATACAGTTTTTTCCTGATTGCCAGCACCGCCTGATAACTTTTATAACGGCTGACTAACAACAATAAGGAAACTCTATGTCCACCGAAACGACTAAACCCTGGTTGCAGCGCAGCCTGGATGCGATTGAACGCGCTGGCAACAAACTGCCCGACCCCGCTGTGTTATTCGCGTTATTTATGCTTGCCGTCTGGCTGATTTCCTGGGCCTTGTCCGGTGTGCAGTTCAATGAAATCGACCCGCGGACCGGCAAACCTATTGTCATCGTCGATTTGTTAGATGGTGCAGCACTCACCACTTTTATGAGTAAGATGGTCAGTACCTTTGTCAGCTTTCCGCCGCTTGGCGTGGTGCTGGTGGCGATGCTTGGGTTAGGTGTGGCTGAACACACCGGTTTTATTAATGCAGGCCTTCGCTCCATTTTAAATGTCACGCCCAAAATGCTGCTGACGCCGGTGTTAATTGCCGTCGGCATTTTAAGCCATGTCGCGGTGGATGCCGGTTATGTGCTGGTGATACCGCTCGGTGCGGTGATTTTCTACGCCGCCGGCCGCCATCCGCTGGCAGGTATCGCCGCCGCTTTTGCAGGTGTTTCTGGCGGTTTTTCGGCCAGTTTGTTTGTGCCGTCCAGTTTAGATCCGATGTTGGCAGGCCTGACCCAGGCCGCTGCGCGCTTATCTGCACATCCGGCAGCTGCCGACATGACGATTAATCCGCTGAATAACTTCTTTTTCACCAGCGCTTCCGCCGCTTTAATCATTCTGGTCGGTTGGTTCCTCACCGACAAAGTGATTGAACCACGGCTCAAAAACACCCAAGTCGACGGTGACCCGGCCAGTCTGCCGAAGCTGGACGCTCTCACGGACGCAGAGCGTAAAGGCCTGCGCTACGCCACAGTGTCGATGCTGGTATCAGGCGCGCTGCTGATTTGGTCAGCCTCAGGTTCAGATTCGGCCTGGCGCGGTGCCGACGGCCTGTTAACCAGCGCGACCGCGCCGCTGATGCAGTCGATTGTCGGCATTATCTTTGTGTTTTTCTTAATTCCGGGTGTGGTCTATGGCTATGCCTCGGGCTCGGCGAAAAATCACCGCGCAATAGTCCAGGGCATGAGTAAAGCGATGTCCGGTATGGGTTATTACATTGTGATGGCGTTTTTCTGTGCCCAGTTTATTTACGCTTTTGGCCAGTCGAACCTTGGCGCTTTATTGGCGATTAAAGGTGCGTTGGCACTGAAAGAGCTGGCGCTGCCACTGGGGGTGACGCTGGTGGGGATAGTGTTCCTCACCGCATCGGTGAATTTACTGGTCGGCTCTGCCTCGGCAAAATGGGCACTGATTGGCGCCATCATGGTGCCGATGCTGATGGAGCTGGGTGTGTCACCAGATTTAACCCAAGCCGCCTATCGGGTTGGTGATTCGTCAACCAACATCATTACGCCACTGATGCCATATTTCCCGCTCATCGTGGTGTTTTGTCAGAAGTATGTGAAATCGACCGGTATTGGCACGCTCATCGCATTGATGCTGCCATTCTCGGTTTGTTTCCTGGTGTTATGGAGTAGTTTCCTGCTGCTGTATTGGGCCTTGGGTATTCCGCTTGGCATTGGCGCGCATTACACCTTTCCGGCGCTGTAAAAGAAAAACGCCTGAAAAGCGCAGCATGCTTTTCAGGCGTTCCCTCAAGGATGGTCAGAAACCTGGCAACTAACGCCCGTCACCGGCCCAGCGGAACAACGCCGCAGCCGCCGCTAAAAACGTCAGGCTCATCACCGCCATCACACCAAGTTGTACACTGACATCGGCAAACCCGGCACCATCAAGCATCACGGCCCGTGCGGCGCTGACCAGATGCGTCAGCGGGAATAGTTGCGCAAACCACTGGACTGCCTGCGGCGCGCCTTCGAGGCTAAACCAGACACCAGACAAAATCATCATCGGCCAACTGGTCATATTGAGTAGTCCGCCGGTAAGCTCTTCACTTTGCAGCCGGCAGGCAATCAACAACGCCAGCGCAATCATCGACAATGCACCTAAAGCCGCCACCAGCAATAACAGCATATAACTGCCGAGCATCATCAGGCCGAATAACTGCTGACAACTGACAAACACCACTCCGGCAATAGCCAGCACTATGGCAAGGCGCGACACAACCTGGGCGCCGACAAACTCCAGCGCCGTTAAAGGCGTGGCCTGCAGACGTTTAAGCACTGAATTCTTCCGGTAGCGCACCAGCACATAACCGACGCCAAATAGACAGGAAAACATCATGTTCATGCCCAAAATGCCCGGCAAGACAAAATCGACATAACGAATGGCCTGGCCAGTGACTTCTTCGCGCTTAGCGCCCGGCCATTGCTGCAGCAGGATTTTTTCCACCAGATACCCTTTGGCAGAATCCGGATTCACCACATAGCGGTTTGCGCTTAAATCAAGCAGCAAATCTATCTGATGGTGCGCCAGCCGCTGTTTGGCCAGCGCTTCGGTCTGATAAGGCACAAACTCAACAAAACGGGTATGCAGCAGCGGATGCTGAGTTTTGTCCAGCACCGTACTTTGTTGTAAAACCCCCACTTTGTATTCGGCTTTTGGCTCGCCAGAGAACACAAAAGCAAAACCGGCGACCAGTAAAAATGGAAACAATAAATTCCAGCCCAATGCTGCGCGGTCGCGCCAGAATTCCAGATTACGCGCTTTTAACACCGCAATAAAACGTCTGATACTGAACATCATTCAGCCTCCGGGATTACACCACTTAAGGCATGGCCAGTCAATTTCAGGAATAAATCATCCAGCGTCGCCGATTTCACCAGCAAGCCCTGCAGCGGCACTTGTTGTTGTAACAGCGCCTGAATGCTGAGCTGCACGTCCGGCGTCTGGATACAAAGCTGGCCGCCTTGCACACTAACCTGCTGACCAGCCGGCATTTGTGGCAGAAAACCGGGGGCTGGCAACTGCAATAAAGCGCCTTCAAAATGCTGGCGCAACAATGCTTGCGGCGAGCCTTGGGCGATGATTTGGCCTTTATCGACAATGATCAGGTCATCGCACAGCTGCTCGGCTTCGTCCATGTAATGCGTGGTCAGAATAATAGTGCGGCCCTGCTGTTTAATTTGTTTGATGAGTGACCAGAAATTGCGCCGCGCATGTGGGTCTAATCCGGTAGTGGGTTCATCTAAAAACAGGATTTGCGGCTGATTCACCAACGCCAGTGCCAGCAATAAGCGCTGACGTTGGCCGCCGGATAATTTTTTATGGTCCTGGCTTAAAAAATCCTGCAAATCACAGAGCTGGATAAGCTCAGTGATGTCCGCCGGATTGGGATAAAACGCGGCAAACATCTGCAAGGTTTCTTCGACGGTGAGAAAATCCTGCAATGCGGTTTGCTGAAACTGCACACCAAGCTGCTGAAAATGACGGCGGGAAGCAATTTCACCCTGATAATAAATCTGTCCGCTGTCAGGTTTGATAATGCCTTCGAGCATTTCCAGTGTGGTAGTTTTGCCAGCGCCGTTGGGGCCGAGCAGACCAAAACACTGGCCGGCCTGCACGCTGAAACTCAGGTTGTTGACCGCCTTAAGCGCGCCATAACTTTTATTTAACTGTGACACGACCAAAACAGCGGGTGCAACAGACGAGACTTTATCCATACTCATTCAGGACTCCTGATACCCTTAGCGCCAAGGGACTGCTACCATACCAGTTTTTCTGCTGTTGAATCAGGCCTCATGCGAACAATACGTTTATATCAGCCCGGTCCGTTAACACCGGGGCAAACTGTGGCACTCTGTGAAGATGCCGCCAATCACGCCGGGAAAGTGCTGCGGATGCAGGCCGGTGATGCACTGGAACTATTTAATGGGGATGGCCAAAACTATAGGGCGCTCATCACCGAAGCTGGTAAAAAACAGCTGTGGGTGCAAATTCAAAGTGCGACGGCAAATCCAGTGGAGTCGCCGCTGCATTTACATTTAGGCCAGGGCATTTCGCGCGGCGATCGGATGGATTTTGCTATTCAGAAAGCGGTCGAGCTGGGTGTCAGTGAAATTACCCCGCTGTTTACCGAACGCTGTGGTGTGAAGCTCGACGCTGAGCGGCTGGAGAAAAAACGCGAGCAATGGCAAAAAATTGTCATCAGTGCCTGTGAACAGAGTGGCCGTTCTATGGTGCCGCCAGTGCATCTGCCGGTGACATTAGAAAAATGGCTGGCGCAAGATGACAATTGTCTGAAGCTGACCTTGGATCCATGGACCAGCGCCACCATTAAACAGTTAACCCCGACCAACCGGCTACGCCTCGTGATAGGCCCGGAAGGTGGTTTCAGCGACCGCGAAGTGGCTGCGACTAATGCAGCCGGTTTTCAGCCGGTCCGGCTTGGCCCGCGGGTGCTGCGCACCGAAACCGCCGCACTGACAGCCATCGCGGCATTGCAATTACAACTGGGCGATCTCGCCTGATTAAGGAGTAAGCTGTTGATTAAACTCGGCATCGTGATGGACCCTATCAGCGCCATCAACATCAAAAAAGATTCCAGTTTCGCCATGTTACTGCAGGCACAAAGCCGTGGTTACCAATTGCATTACATGGAAATGGCCGATTTGTATCTGTTAGAAGGCCAGGCCCGCGCCCGTACCCGTTTGCTCCAGGTTGAACAAAACCCGGCGCGCTGGTACGAATTTCAGGGCGAGCAGGACATCGCGCTGGGCGATCTGGATGTCATTCTGATGCGCAAAGACCCGCCCTTTGATACCGAGTTTATCTACGCCACTTACATTCTGGAGCGGGCTGAAGACGCTGGCGCGCTGATTGTCAACAAACCACAGAGCCTGCGCGATGCCAACGAAAAGCTGTACACCAGCTGGTTTGCCGAACATACGCCCAAAACGCTGGTGAGCCGCGATGCCGCAAGGTTAAAAGCGTTTTATCAGGCCGAAGGCGATGTGATTTTAAAACCGCTGGACGGGATGGGCGGCGCATCTATTTTCCGCTTAAAACCGCAGGATCCGAATGTCAGTGTCATACTGGAGACATTAACGGCGCACGGCACTATGTATGCGATGGCGCAGCGTTATATTCCGCAGATCGCCGACGGCGATAAGCGCGTATTAGTCGTCAATGGTGAGCCAGTGCCTTATTGTCTGGCCCGGATCCCGGCCAGCGGTGAAACCCGTGGCAATCTGGCGGCCGGTGGCCGCGGTGAAGCCCGGCCATTGTCCGACAGCGACTGGGCTATTGCCCGCGCCGTTGGCCCGGTACTCAAAGCCAAAGGTCTTATTTTTGTCGGACTGGATATCATCGGGGACAAGCTGACCGAAATTAATGTCACAAGCCCAACCTGCATCCGCGAAATCGAAGCTGCCTTTGCTGTTTCGATCACCGGCATGTTGTTTGATCAGATTGAAGGGTTACTACAGGCCAAAACCGCCTGAGGAGTTCGCCATGGAAAGTCTGCAAAATCACTTACTGATCGCCATGCCCAGCCTGGAAGACCCATTGTTTGGCCGCAGTGTGACTTATATTTGTGAGCACAATGAAGAAGGCGCAATGGGGATTGTGATTAACCATCCGTTGTCCGTTGATATTGCCAACTTACTGGAGCAGCTGGAGATTGAATTTGACGGCGGTTCGGATGCGGCCAAAATGAAAATTTGCGCCGGTGGGCCGGTACAAAATGACCGTGGTTTTGTGTTGCATACGCCCAAAGCCGGTTTTACCAGCAGCATGCAGCTGAATCAGGATTTGATGATCACCACCTCCAAAGATATTCTGGAGCAGCTCACCACTGAAGCCGCACCGGAAAAATTTATTCTGGCGCTGGGTTACGCCGGCTGGAGCGCCGGACAGCTCGAGCAGGAATTAGCCGACAACAGCTGGCTGGTGATCCCGGCCGATAACCGCATCATTTTTGACTTGCCACACGGCGAAAAATGGCAGGGCGCAACCGCTAAACTCGGTATTCAGAGCTGGCAACTCAGTGCTCAGGCCGGTCATGCCTGAGGCGTGCCAGACAAACAGGAAAAACCATGAGTTGTATTCTGGCCTTTGACTATGGCCTTAAAAGCATCGGCGTGGCGGTTGGCCAAAGGCTGACCGGCACTGCCAGCACATTAAAAGCGCTGAAAGCGGTAGACGGTACCCCGGACTGGAACCAGATTGAAGCCTTGCTGAAAGAGTGGCAACCGGAGCTGGTTGTCGTGGGCTTACCGCTGAACATGGATGGCACAGAACAGCCTTTTACCGCCCGGGTGCATAAATTTATCAATCGGCTGCACGGTCGTTTTGGCGTCAAAGTGATGGCGCAGGACGAACGGCTGACCACGGTCGAATCGCGCGCTGAACTGTTTTCACAAGGTGGGTTTAAAAAACTCAGCAAAGATGCCGTCGACTGTTTCTCTGCCAAGTTAATTCTGGAGAGCTGGTTTGAACAGCACCACCAATAACCTGCTACCAACCGGCTTTTACCGGCACTATAAAGGCCGCTATTACCAGCTGCTGGCGGTGGTTCGTCACAGCGAAGAAGACGCGCCTTATGCGTTGTACCGCGCGTTATACGGCGATTTTGGCCTCTGGGTAAGGCCGCTTGCCATGTTCTGCGAGCAGGTGAATATTAACGGCGAACCCATAGCCCGCTTTGGTTTTGTCGGCAACGCGCCACCGCCAGACGTCGCGCTGCCACCGCCATTGCCAGAACCGGCGTTATGGCCGGGCCTGACAACACAGCGATAAAAAAAGCGGCAACAAGCCGCTTTTTTCATGTCGTGGCGTTAAGACTCAACGTTCCGGTTTTTCCAGACCATCGACCGTCACATTAGCCAAAAAGCCGGCGCCGGCAGTCTCGTTATTGCGCAGTTTAATCATCAGGCGTAAGTCATTCGGTGAATCGGCATGGTGTAAGGCATCGGCATAGCTTATCTGATTGCGTTGATACAGGTCATACAACGCCTGATCGAAAGTCTGCATGCCAAGTTCCCTTGATTTCGCCATCACCGCTTTAATCTCATCAATCTGCCCTTTTTTGATGAGATCAGCCACCAGCGGCGAATTGGTCAGCACTTCAATCGCCGCCATCCGTTTCGTGCCGTCGGCGGTCGCGATCAGTTGCTGCGCCACAATGCCGCGCAGGTTCAGCGCCAGGTCAAACATCAGCTTGGCATGTTTCTCTTTCGGTACTAAGTGCAGAATACGGTCAATCGCCTGGTTGGCGTTATTGGCGTGCAAGGTGGCAATACACAAGTGGCCGGTTTCAGCAAAGCTCAGCGCATATTCCATGGTGTCCTGACTGCGGATCTCCCCGATGAGGATCACATCCGGCGCCTGACGTAACGAGCTTTTCAGTGCCGCTTCAAAAGATTCGGTATCAATACCGACTTCCCGCTGCGTGATCAGGCTTTTGGCATGGTCGTGCACAAATTCAATCGGATCTTCGATGGTCAGAATGTGACCGCGGGCATTTTTGTTGCGATAGCCAATCAGCGCCGCCAAGGACGTCGATTTACCGGTGCCGGTGCCGCCAACAAACAGTAACAGACCCCGTTTGGACATGATCAGCTCTTTTAAAATCGGCGGTAAGCCCAGCTCATCGACATCCGGAATTTTGGTCACGATGCGCCGCACCACCATACCGGCCTGATCACGCTGGAAAAAGGCTGACACCCGAAAGCGACCGGCATCATTGGCGATGGCAAAATTGCATTCTTTATGGTTCAGGTATTCATTTTTTTGCTTGTCATTCATACACGCCAGCACTATCGCCAGCGAGTCTTCTGCACTTAACGGCTCCTGTTCAATCGGCAACAGTTCGCCATTAATTTTGGCAGCCACCGGCATGCCGGCAGTGACAAACATATCCGACGCTTTGGCATCGACCATTTTTTGCAGCAGTCTGATTAATTCCATCACTGTCTCCGTTAAATCCGGCCCATGGCACCAAAGGCATTTTTATCCTGCGCTTTGGCCAGCGCGTCCTGTTTGGTGATGAGCCCACGGTTCACCAGATTGAGCAGACACTGGTCCATCGTCTGCATGCCATGCGACGCACCGGTCTGGATCACCGAATACATCTGGGCAATTTTGTCTTCGCGGATGAGGTTACGGATCGCCGGTACACCAATCATGATCTCGTGAGCGGCAATACGGCCGCCACCGATTTTTTTCAACAGTGTCTGGGAAATGACCGCGCGCAGCGACTCTGACAACATCGAGCGCACCATGGCTTTTTCTTCGCCCGGGAAGACGTCGATGATCCGGTCAATAGTTTTAGGCGCCGAGGTAGTGTGCAAGGTGCCAAATACCAGGTGACCGGTTTCCGCGGCCGTCATCGCCAGACGAATGGTTTCCAGGTCGCGCAGCTCACCAACCAGAATCACATCCGGGTCTTCCCGCAGTGCCGAGCGCAGTGCATTGGAGAAACTTAACGTGTCGCGGTGGACTTCCCGCTGGTTGACCAGACAAAGTTTATTATGGTGGACAAATTCGATCGGGTCTTCAATGGTCAGAATATGCTCATGCCGGCCACTGTTGATATAGTCCACCATCGCCGCCAGCGTAGTGGATTTACCGGAGCCGGTGGGACCAGTGACCAGCACCAGCCCGCGCGGGTTTTCGGCGATAGTGCGAAAGACTTCCGGCGCCCCCAGATCATCAAGTGAAAGGACTTCACTCGGGATGGTGCGAAATACCGCTGCAGCACCGCGGTTTTGCACAAAGGCGTTGACCCGGAAGCGCGCCAGGCCCGGCACTTCAAAGGAGAAGTCTGACTCGAGCCGCTCTTCGTATTCTTTACGCTGCTTATCCGTCATAATATCGTACACCAGCGCATGGACGTCTTTATGCGTCAATGGCGGGATGTTCAGGCGGCGCACGTCGCCGTCAACGCGAATAAGCGGCGGCACGCCGGCTGATAAATGCAAGTCCGACGCTTTGTGCTGTACGCTGAACGCCAATAATTCGGTAATATCCATGACGACATACTCCTGTGTCAGTGAAGAGGCAAATCAGGTTTTGATGCATAACACCATAGCAGAACGCTTACAGACAGCCTACAGGGCACTTGCAGAAATTCAGCCACCAGGCGGCGCGACTGTTCAGTTAATCGCCGTCAGTAAAACCAAGCCAGTCAATGACATAGAACAAGCCTATCTGGCCGGTCAGCGTTTGTTTGGCGAAAACTATGTGCAGGAACTCAGTCACAAAGCGCAGGCGCTTCAGGCGTTGCCTGGCCTGCAGTGGCATTTTATCGGGCCGTTACAATCGAATAAAACCCGTGATGTGGCCTTGTACGCCGATGTGGTGCACAGCGTCGACCGGCTCAAAATTGCAGAAAGGCTGTCGGCACAGCGTCCGGCCGGCAAAGCGCCGCTGCAGGTGTTGTTGCAAGTGAATATCAGTCTGGAGGACAGCAAATCCGGCGTGTTACCGCAGGATTTAATGCCACTGGCACGACAAGTCGCAGCGCTGCCTGGCATTGCGCTGGCGGGTCTGATGGCGATCCCGGCGCCGGCGGTTGCAGGTGATAATCAGCAGGCTTTTGCCGCAATGCAGCAGCTGTCAGCGCAGCTTCAGGCCGAATTTCCAGAGGCAAATCAATTGTCGATGGGCATGTCGGACGACTGGCAACAAGCCGTTCTTTTTGGGGCAACTATGATAAGATTAGGCACTGCCATTTTTGGCAGCCGCGCTGCGCAGGCAGAGAGCGGCGCCGCAACCAACGACACATCAGCATGAATGACAACACAGTAGCCTTTATCGGCGCCGGCAATATGGCGCGCTGCATTATCGGTGGCATGGTGAAAACCGGTTATCCGGCCGCCAATATCATCGCCGCCAATCCAAGTACACCCAAGCTCGACGCGCTCGCCGCAGACTTCGGCATTGCAGTGACGCAGGACAATCTGCTGGCCGTGCAAAAAGCCGACGTCATTGTCCTTGCGGTCAAACCGCAGCTGATGGCAGAAGTCTGTACGGCGCTTATCGCCGGCGTGCCGGATATCAGCGAAAAGCTCTTTGTCACAGTCGCTGCCGGCTTGCCGGTCAGCCGCTATGAAGACTGGCTGGGTCCGGTTCGTCTGATGCGCACTATGCCCAATACGCCGTCGTTAGTCGGGCTTGGTATCACCGGCATTTTCGCCAGCCGCTGTTCAAATTATGAAAAATCCTTTGTGGACAGCATGTTCAGCGCCACCGGCAAAACCGTCTGGCTCGAACAGGAAAATCAGATTAACGACATTATCGCCGTCACCGGCAGTGCGCCCGCCTACTTCTTTTATTTTATGCAGGCGATGGCACAAAAAGCCGAATTGCTCGGTTTCAGCGCCGAAGAAGCCCGTTTGATGGTAACCCAGACGGCGCTTGGCGCTGCCACTATGGCTGCGCAGTCCACCTTGAGTTTTGCCGATTTACGCGCCCAGGTCACCAGTAAAGGCGGTACCACGCATGAGGCCATTGAATCGATGCGCAGCGCCGGCCTGGAACTGCTGGTCGCAGATGCGATGCAGGCCGCCATCCGCCGCGCGGAAGAAATGGCCAATACCCTGTAAATTTTCACTGTAAACGCCGCTGTATGCAGCGCAAATAAGGACACCGGATGAACAACGCATTTTATTTTCTGCTCGATACCGTTTTTAACCTGTACCTGATGGTGGTGTTGTTACGGATTTGGCTGCAGGCCAGCCGCGCCGATTTTTACAATCCGCTCAGTCAGTTTGTGGTCAAAGCCACCAATCCGCTGTTAATCCCGCTGCGCAGAATGATCCCAAGCATCGGCAAGCTCGACACCGGCGCTGTGGTGCTGGCGCTGGTGGTCAGCGCTGGCAAAATGTTGTTAATCCAACTGTTATTGCTCGGTCAATTCGATGTCATCGGCTTAATCACCGGTGCCTTGCTGACAACCCTGAAAGAAGCATTCAGTCTGCTGTTCTGGGTGTTGATTATCCGCGCTATCCTGAGCTGGTTCTCGCAGGGCCGCAATCCGATGGAACTGGTGCTGGTGCAGCTGACCGAACCTCTGCTGGCGCCAGTGCGTAAAATAGTGCCACCTATCGGCGGTCTGGATCTGTCGGTACTGATCGTGCTGGTGGCGCTGCAGTTTCTGCAGATCCTGTTGCAAAGTTTTTTTGTTGGCCTGCTTTGACATGACCAACACCACGACGGCGGCTTGGCGCTGGGAACAAGGTGATTTAATTCTGCAGCTGTATGTGCAGCCCAAAGCCAGCCGCGACCAGTTCGTCGGTCTGCATTGTGATGCCATTAAGCTGGCGATCACTGCTCCACCGGTCGACGGCAAAGCCAATGCCCATGTCATTAAGCTGTTGGCGGGCTGGTTTGATGTCGCCAAAAGCCAGGTTGAACTGCAACGTGGTGAACTGAACCGTCATAAACAATTGTTGATCCGCCGGCCAAAACAGATCCCCGCCGCGCTCAGTGCGCTCGGACTGCCGCCGGCAAACTGACTGATGGAGCCTGTAATGAAATATCTCTCTGCCCTGCTCTGCCCACTGCTGATGCTGGCTGCCCTGCTGAGTTTTCCAAGCGTTGCTGAACAAAAACAACAACTTGGCAATTGGGATGTGCACTATATGCTGATGCCGACCACTTTGCTTGACGCCGATGTTGCGCAGCAATACCAGCTCAGCCGCAGCCGGAATTTTCAGCTGCTGAACATCTCGGTGCTCAATAGCAAAGATCAACAGGCGCAACAAGTCGAGCTGAGCGGTACTGCCACCAACCTCGCCGGTCAGCGCCAGCAGCTGACCTTTAAGCCAATCAAAGAAGGCGCGGCCTTGTATTATCTGGCTGGCGTCGTAGCGCGTTCTGAACAGAAAATCAGCATTGAACTGACCATTCGCCAGGGCAATGAAACGCAGATATTAAAATTTACCCAGGATGTTTATCCGGAATAGCAGGTTGTTTCATGTTTAAACAGTTAGTCCTCGCCAGCAGTAACGCCGGCAAAGTGGCAGAGCTGCAAAGCCTGTTAGCCGACCAGGGCATTGAAGTGCTGCCGCAAACTCAGTTTGGTGTACCGGATGCCGACGAAACCGGGCTGAGTTTTATTGAAAATGCCATTTTAAAAGCCCGTCATGCGGCAAAATTAACTGGCTTGCCGGCCATTGCCGATGACTCAGGCCTCGCCGTGCCTGCGCTTGGCGGCGCGCCGGGAATTTATTCGGCGCGTTATGCCGCGATGCATCACGCAGTCGCTGACGGCGACACAAAAGATGGCGCCAATATCCGCTTTTTATTGCAGCAAATGGCTGCGCAGGATGACCGCCGTGCTGAGTTTCATTGTGTACTGGCGCTGGTGCAGCATGCCGAAGATCCGGTGCCGTTGATTGCGCACGGACGCTGGGCGGGTCACATCAGCCGCCAGGTCCAGGGCGAAGGTGGTTTTGGTTACGACCCGGTGTTCTGGTTAGCTGAACTGCAAAAAACTGCGGCAGAGCTGTCAAAAGCCGAGAAGTCGCAGCGCAGTCACCGCGGTCAGGCACTGCGCCTGTTACTCGCGCAGCTGCGGGGCTGATCGTGTTGCAATTGCCTCCGCTGTCGTTATACATCCACATCCCCTGGTGCGTACAAAAATGTCCATATTGTGACTTCAACTCCCATGCGGTGAAACAAGGCATCCCGGAAGCCGAATATATCGCGCATCTGCTCGCTGATTTAGACCAGGATCTGGCGCTGGTACCGGAGCGGTCACTGCACAGTATCTTTATTGGCGGCGGCACCCCCAGCACTTTCAGCGCTGAAGGTATTGGCGCAATCCTGGCCGGCGTGCGGGCGCGGCTGCCCTGCGATAACCAGATGGAAGTGACGATGGAAGCCAATCCCGGCACCGTCGAAGCCAGCCGCTTTGCCGGCTACGTCGCAGCCGGTGTGACACGTTTTTCGATTGGGGTGCAGAGCTTTCAGGCTCATCAGCTGCAAGCGCTCGGCCGTATTCATAATCCGGCCCAGGCCAGACGCGCGGCCGAACTTGCCACGCAACTGCGCCAGCACGGCCTTCGCAGTTTCAACCTGGATCTGATGCATGGGCTGCCCGGCCAGGACTTGCCGGGTGCGTTGGCCGATCTGCAGCAGGCGATTGACCTGGCACCGCCACATTTATCCTGGTACCAGCTGACCATAGAACCGAATACCGCTTTTGCCTCCCGCCCGCCGGTACTGCCGGAAGACGATGCGCTGTGGGATATTCAGGAGCAAGGCCATGCCTTATTGACCGCGGCCGGCTATCAGCAATACGAAACCTCGGCATACAGCAAAACCGGCTATCAGTGTGCGCATAATCTGAATTATTGGCGTTTTGGTGACTACCTCGGTATCGGCTGCGGCGCGCATGGCAAAATCACCCGTCGCACAAACGACCTCCGGCCGACCGGCGAAATTCTCCGCAGCGTCAAAATTAAACATCCCAAAGGTTATATGGATTTAAGCCGGGGTTATCTTGACAGCCAATCGGCGGTCGACGCGCAAGACCTGCCCTTCGAATTTTTTATGAATCGTTTTCGTTTACTCGAAGCCTGCCCAAAAGCTGACTTTACCGCATATACCGGGTTGCCTGTCGAAACCGTGACACCAACACTTGCCCGGGCCACGCAGTTAGGTTTAGTTAGCGAAACCGCGCAGCATTGGCAGATCACTCCGCACGGAGTGCGCTACCTCAATGAGCTGCTGCAAATGTTTTTATAATACCGGCGAACTTGCTGGTTTCACCCACCGAACAATACGCAATAAACAGGGGAATTCATGACTTTAAAACTGCAACTGCTGACCATTGCCGTCTCAGCCGCGTTATTAACGGGCTGCAATAAAGCCCCGGAACAAGCGGCCAACCCAGCCACGCCCGCTGTGGCGGCCCAAACGGCGCCAGCGACTGCGCAAACTGAATCCGCCCGCGCCAACGCCTTTTTTGACCAGTATTTTATGGACACGGCAGCGTTGAGCCCGATGGCACTGACCCATCTGGGCATCAAACAAGACTATGACAAGTGGGACCAGCTGACTGACGAACAAAGCGACAAAGAGCTGGCGCTGACGAAAAAAGCTCTGGCGGATTTAGCCCAGTTTGATGTCAGTAAACTCGATACTCAGACCGCTTTAAGCTACCAGCTGTTTAAACAACAACTGGAACAGGATATCGCCAACGACAAATGGCGTTATTACAATTACCCGGTGAATCAGATGTTTGGCATGCATTCCGGCGTGCCGTCACTGCTGATTAACCAGCACCAGATTGACAATGAAGCCGATGCCAAAGCCTACATCGCGCGCTTAAACGGCATCCCGCAGCTGTTTAAACAGCTGGAAGCGCAGCTTAGCAAACGCGCGGAACTTGGCATTATTCCACCGAAGTTTGTCTTCCCGCTCGCCATCCAGGCCAGTCAGAATATTATTCAGGGCGCCCCTTTCACTGCCGGGGCAGACAGCACTTTGCTGGAAGACTTCCGCAATAAAGTCAACAAGCTGACACTGGATGATGCAGCCAAACAATTATTGATAAAAGAAGCCGAAGTGGCGCTGACCAGTAGTGTGAAACCTGCTTATGAAAGCCTCATCGCCTATTTAACCGCGCAGGAAAAACAAGCCGGGACCGACGATGGCGTCTGGCGTTTTAAAGACGGCGAAGCCTTCTACAATATGGCGCTGGAGCGCACCACCACCACCAAAATGACGGCTGAGGAAATCCATCAGCTGGGTCTGGCGGAAGTGGCGCGCATCCATGCAGAAATGCAGGCCATTATGCAAAAAGTGGGTTTTAAAGGCGACCTGCAGGCATTTTTTGCTTTTATGCGCGATGACGCTCAGTTTTATTATCCGGATACTGCCGAAGGCAAAGCCGCCTATTTAGCCGAGGCCACCCGGTTAATTGACCATATGAAATCGCAGCTCGACAGCCTGTTTCTGGTGAAGCCCAAAGCCGATTTAATTGTCAAAGCGGTCGAGCCGTTTCGCGAACAATCGGCTGGCAAGGCCTTTTACCAGCAGCCGTCAATGGATGGTAAAAGACCCGGCACTTACTACGCCAACCTGCACAATATGAAAGATATGCCGAAGTATCAGATGGAAGCGCTGGCTTATCACGAAGGTATTCCGGGCCATCATATGCAAATCGCTATCGCACAGGAGCTGGGTGATTTACCGAAATTCCGTAAATTCGGCCGTTACACCGCGTATGTCGAAGGCTGGGGCCTGTACACAGAGCTGCTGCCAAAAGATATCGGCCTGTATCAGGACCCCTACTCCGACTTTGGTCGTCTGGCGATGGAACTGTGGCGCGCCTGCCGCTTAGTGGTGGACACCGGTATCCATGCGAAAAAATGGACCCGTGAACAGGCTATTCAGTATCTGGCCGACAACACTCCCAATGCCCGCACTGAAGCCGAAAATGCCATTGAACGTTATATTGTGATGCCATCGCAGGCGACGGCGTACAAAATTGGCATGATCAAAATTGTCCAGCTACGCGATAAAGCCAAAACTGCGCTGGGCGAGAAATTTGATATCCGCGAGTTCCACGATGTGGTGCTGAAAAACGGTGCAGTGCCGCTGGATGTGCTGGAGGCGTTGGTGGACGCTTATATCAAAGGCAAACAAAGCGTTTAACCACGCCAGTTAGCTGCTGTCATTTTAGCCCCGGCCTATGTGCCGGGGTTTGTTTTTCGGACTGCGGCAATTGTGCTGGTTCAATCCCGGCGAACTGCTTATGCTGAAAATCTGAAAATCTGAAAATCTGAAAACCTGAAAACCTGAAAGGACTTTGCATGCTGATCCTGCACTTATACAACCCGGAAACCAACAGCTGGCAAACCGGAGATCTGGCCCTGCTGCAACTGCCGCTGCATGGCGATCAGAAAGCCTGGATTGATTTATCTGCCGCAAGCATTGCCGAACAGCAACAGGTCCTGAGCCGGTTTGAGATCCATCCGGTGATCGCCGAAGACTATCTGCGTGAACGCCATCCGCCCAAACTGGAAGCCTATGATGGTTTTACCTTATTAATTTTGCGCGCTTTTGCCGGCGAAAGTTTTCACGAATATCCCGGCCATGCCCAGCTCAGCCTGCTGTTTTCCAATCAGGTTTTGTTATTTAAATGCCAGCTGCCGGCCGAAACCGGGCATTACAAAATAAACCCGTTTGATGTACGCCGTCCGGTCACGCCGATTAAAGAATGGGTGAAAAGTTACATCCATGCCGTCTCTGCAAGTTATCTGGAGAAACTGATTAATTTTGAAGATGAACTGGGCGAATTTGAAGATGCGATGCTGACCCATGGTGATGACCATAAAATGAGCCGGATCATGCGCTTTCGTTCGGTATTCCGTAAGCTCGACCGCAATCTGGCCTATCAGAAAGAAATGTTTGCCGATTTGCTGACGCCGGATGACAGCACCCCTGGTGTCATGTCGCAGTTTGAACTGGTCGAGCTGCGCGATTTTTATGAGAAATTCGAACGGCTGCACTCGATGACCCAAATGTATTATGACCAGCTCGGTGATTTGGTCAGCAGTTATATGTCAACGTCCTCACATCAGATTAACGAACGGATGAAGGTCCTGACGATGGTCTCGGCGGTGTTTATTCCGCTGACATTTATTGTCGGCGTCTATGGGATGAATTTTGACAACATGCCGGAGCTGCATATGCCGCTGGGCTATTACTGGACGCTGGCCGGTATGGCGGTGATTGCGCTCGCCATGTTGCTGGGCTTTAAAATTAAACGCTGGTGGTAACGGCACCAACGCGGACAGACTCGAAAAATGCTGTTGAATTGACTATAAAAATGAGACTCAGCTGCGGTATCATCCGCAGCAAATTTTTCCCCACCGGACTCTGTATAAAAGTCCTGGCCAAAAGGCGCTGATGATGGCTGAAAACCAGCTGCTGGATATCGAAGAGATAGTCCGCGACAGTTTTGACGAGCAGGAAGCCGAGCTGCTCGGGGAGAAACTCAGCCAGCTGGAGCCAGAAGCCATCGCCGTCGCACTCGAAGCGATGCCGCTGGAGCAGCGTCTGAGCACCTGGCTTGGCCTGCACCCGGACGAGCAGGTCCACGCGCTTGGTTATATGCGCGAAGACGCGCGTGAAAACATCTTTAAACAACTGCCCGCCGCTGCGCTGACCGAACTGGTCGAGCGGATGGATGTTGATGATTTGATTGAACTGCTGGATGAACTGCCGGACGCCGTCTATCAGGCAGCCTGCTCCAAACTGGACGCCAGCGAAAAGCTCTGGCTCGCCACCGCCCTAGCCTACACTGATGAACAATGCGGTCGTTATGCCGACCACGATGTGCTGACTATCCGCAACAACGCCAAAGTCCGTGATGCGGTGCGGATGTTTAAAAAACTCAACGAAGACGCCGAATATCAGGATTCTGTGATGGTGGTCGACCGCACCGGCCGTTATGTCGGCCAGCTGCACGGTACCCGGCTGCTGGGCTCGCCGTCGCATCTGCCGGTGGTCGAATTTATTGACGAAGATGCACCTGTGGTGGAAGGCGAAATGGATCTGGACACCGGTTCGGACATCGTCGCCCGCTCCGGTTACAGCGCTTTGGCGGTCGTCGATGACGAAGGCAAACTGCTCGGCCGCATCTCCATCGGTGAAGCGCTGGAAAACGTGCGCCGTAGCCTCGAAGGCCAGTTTATGCACACCGCCGGCCTGGACGAAAACGAAGACTTATTTGCCCCGGTGATCGCCAGTGCCAAAAGCCGGGCGGTGTGGCTGGGTATCAACTTACTGACCGCTTTTCTCGCCGCCTGGACCATTGGCTTATTTGAAGCCACCCTGCAGCAGCAAGTGGCCCTCGCGGTGCTGATGCCCATTGTCGCCAGTATGGGCGGCATCGCCGGCAGCCAGACGCTGACCCTGATCATCCGCGGCCTGGCTTTGGGGCAAATCACGCCACAAACCTATTGGACGCTGATGCGCAAAGAGCTGGGAGTTGGCCTGATTAACGGCGTGTTGTGGGCGCTGGTGATTTGCGCCGTCACTTATCTGTGGTTTGGTGACTGGATCATCGGCATTGTCATTGCACTGGCGATTGTCATCAATATCCTGGTCGCCGCCTTTTCCGGTGTGTTGATCCCGGTCTGGCTGGAAAAAGCCCGTATCGATCCGGCGTTGTCCGGTTCCGTGATCCTGACGACGGTGACTGACGTCATCGGCTTTTTTGTCTTTCTTGGCCTTGGTTCGTTATTGTTACTGCCATAGGCAGACAAAAAGGCTGGTTTCTTTTCCGCTGTATGAAAAAAGCCGTCTAAAATCAGGCAATTCCTGAAAAAATTTGCGCGCTTCGGAGTCCGCATGAAAATTGCTGTGTTATCCCGCAATGCCGAACTGTATTCTACCCGTCGCCTGGTAGATACCGCTGTTGCCCGTGGTCATCAGGTTGAAGTGATAGATCCGACCTTGTGTTACATGAACATCAACCATAACGCGTTATCCATTCATTATCGCGGCGTCGCGCTGGAAGGCTTTGATGCTGTGATCCCGCGCATTGGCGCTTCGGTGACTTTCTACGGCAATGCCGTGCTGCGCCAGTTTGAAATGATGGGTGTTTATTGCCTCAATACCGCTGCAGCGATCAGCCGGGCCCGCGATAAACTCAATTCGATGCAGCTGATGGCACGCGACGGCATCGGTTTGCCCGTTACCGGTTTTGCCGACAAACCCGGTGATATTCCGGATTTAATTGAAATGGTCGGCGGCGCGCCGCTGGTGATCAAATTGCTCGAAGGCACCCAAGGGATTGGCGTGGTGCTGGCGGAAACCCGCACTGCGGCAGAGAGTGTGATTGAGGCCTTTATGGGCCTGAACGCGAATATTCTGGTGCAGCAGTACATCAGCGAAGCCAAAGGCGCCGATATCCGCTGTTTTGTCGTCGGCAATAAAGTTGTTGCCGCGATGAAACGTCAGGCCAAAGCCGGAGAATTTCGTTCAAACCTGCATCGCGGCGGCACGGCCACGGCGATAAAACTCAGCAGTGCTGAACGCAAAACAGCGTTGCAGGCCGCCAAATGCATGGGATTGTCAGTCGCCGGCGTCGATATCCTGCAAGCCAAAGAAGGGCCGGTGGTGATGGAAGTGAACAGCTCACCGGGTTTAGAGGGCATTGAAGCCGCTACCGCAGTTGACGTAGCCGGCGCCATTCTGGATTATCTGGAAAGCCAATGCCATAAACAACGGGATCCTCAATGAATGCGCCTGCAGATCTGCCGGAAACAAGCGCCGACCCGATCGCCGAGTCAGCGCCCACATTGCCACCTGAACAACCAGATTTTGTACTTGGCAACAGTCAGATAGCACCCGGACAACGTCTGGTGGTGGATATCCCTTTTGGCAAGCTTTATACCCATACTGAACTGAATATCGGCGCTCATGTCATCCACGGTAAAAAACCGGGGCCGGTGCTGCTGATCACCGCCGCATTGCATGGCGATGAAATTAATGGGGTCGAAATTTGCCGGCGCTTGCTGCGTCTGCCCCGGTTGAATAATCTCAAAGGCACGCTGATTGTTGTGCCTATCGTCAACACTTATGGTTTTGTCCAGCAAAGCCGTTATCTGCCGGACCGGCGTGATTTAAACCGCAGTTTTCCCGGCAGCGAAAAAGGCTCGCTGGGCAGCCGGATGGCCTGGCAGTTTACCGATCGGATCTTAAAAAAATCGACGCATGTCATCGATTTACACACCGGCGCTATTCATCGCAGTAACTATCCGCAGGTGCGGGCCACATCCAAAGACAAAGTGTCGCTGAAAATGGCGGAAAGTTTTAACGCCCCGATCATTATCAAAGCGGCCAGCCGCGACGGTACCATGCGCGGCACCGCCAACGGCATGGGCATTCCGATTATTCTGTATGAAGCCGGCGAAGCGCTGCGCTTTGACGAGCAGGCCATCAATATTGGGGTGCGGGGCATTGTTAACGTCATGCACAGCCTCGGCATGCTCAGAACCTTAAAACGCCAAGCCAAAACCGGCTCATTGTTTTCGAAAAAAAGTAGCTGGATCCGCGCCGAACATGACGGTATCGCCCGTTATTATCAGGGATTAGGCAAAATCGTCACAGCGGGTGATGTGCTGGCACATATTTATTCGCCCTACTCCGATTTTGAAGTCGCAGTGCAAGCGCCGTTCAGCGGTATTATTATTGGCCGCAACAACCTGCCGTTAGTGAACGAAGGCGAAGCATTGTTTCACATTGCTGAAGTCAGTGAACTGGCCGAAGCAGAGAAAACCCTCGATGCAATCAGTGATGAAGTCGACAACGCGATGCCCGCCGTGCTCGGCAACGACTATGGTGTGGTCTGACGGCCGGCGGCGGTTATTTGGCAATCACCACATCATAAGCGGCAAGGCCCGGCACCCGCTGTTGCAGTTCCGTTTCAATCTGGTCCAGCTCGACCAGCCGGTTACAAAACAGCGCCGACTTGGCTTCCAGTTCTTCGGCTTTGGCATCCAGGCCTAAGTTGATTTTATCCACCAGCTGCTCAACCGGCTGCCAGTCGCGGCTGTCGTTCAGTTCAAAGTTATCGTCGGTTTGTTGCAAGGCATCCCGCAGCGCCTGCCACACAGCGCCGACGGTATTTTTCGCCAGATTATTCAGGTTGTCTTTCAGCTCACCGTGTAAAAAGGCGTCCATTTCATTCAGGCTTTGCGGGGCCAGATAAAAATGCTCACCGCTTCGGACAAACCGCGACATGATTTGATAGGTCGTTTCACGGACTAACGCCTGCCATTCTTCCTGTTGCGCTTTACTGCCGACGCCGACCAGCATACTTTCAATCGCCTGCAGGCCAAGCTCCATGCTGTCTACCGCAATGCCGACAACCTGGGGCACAAACTTGCGCATGCCATGGCTGTATTTCTGCAGGACGCGGATGTCTTCCGGCGACAACAGTTGCAGCTCGCCCTGAATGAACAGCTGTTGATCATCGTTGATTTGGTATTGGGTCCGATCGGCCGTCAACACGCGGATTTGCTCTGGTGAAATCAGAATGCCGTGGCGAAACGCCATTTTGCATTCACTGGCCGTCACTGCGCCACAGAACCAGAGCAGGCTAAATACCAGCAGCCCCTTCATGTTCACTCCCGGCGACAATTGATAATAAACACAGCATATCAAGACGATAGCGCTTATGCTGCCTTAAAGATCGCAGCAGAAGCGCTGTTGGTCGGTTTTCTCAGTTTACCCAGGGCTCAATACTGAGTCTGGCGTCAATTTGCAGGATCTTGCTCGGGCCATGCTCCCGTTTTACCGGCAAAACATCGGTGCCCAAGCGGAATTCAACGCCGGCAAATAATTCCTGTTTCACCAGCACAACCACTTCAGCCATTTTGCTGATACGATCAACTTCGAGCAATTTCACATCTTCAATCAGCGCGAGCGCAATCGCCTTCTGAGCTTCGAAGTCATCCACCATATACTTCATTTGTTCCAGTACGGCAGGGCTGCGTTCTTGCTGCTTCATCTGTTCCAGACTGCTGCGGATCTGCTCCATTTCCTGCTTGACCATCGCAATATTCTGTTTCAGGGCCAGCTGTTTTTCCAGCACCGGATCAATACGCCGGTTCAGGTTTATCGACAGCGTACTTTCGGAGGGCGCGCCTAACACGCCGGTACGCAGTCCCATATCCAGATAGAAACTGCCACCGACAATTTTCCCGCTCAGTTTATCTTCAGTGCCCGCCAGCACACTGCGGGCGCTGACACTGCAATGATTAATTTGTTTACTGGCGTGGAACTCGCCACCACACTCAACCCGGGCATATTGCGCTATCGTGCAATGCACACTGCCGGCCGCTTTCACCACGGTACTGAATTGTTCGCGGGCCGGTTCGGCAGCCGCAAATTGATGACCAATAATGGCGCCGCCGATGTGCACATCGCCACCAGATTCAATCAGCGAGCCTTCTGCCATGCCCTTGATAAAAATATTACCGCCGGCAATGACTTTCATGCTTTCGGTGACATCACCATTAATCACCACGGCGCCTTTAAACTGCACATGACCGGTCGATAAATCGACCTTTTTAACCGCATAGACTTCATCAACGGCGGCGCCGGCATCCAGCACCCGTGGCATGCCGTCGCGGCTGGCGACCAGCAAGTCGGCATCGCTGCTGCTGATTTCAGTGCCTTCGGCTGGTTTCCACTCGACTTGCTGCCCTGGTGGTGCCAGCGTGATATCACCGCGTACCGACACCCCGTCAGTGCCTTTTGTCGGTGGCTGACGGCGCATCACCGGATCGCCGGCCTGCACCGATGGGATCACGCCAAAATCACGTAAATCCGCTCTGGACTCACTGACCTGAAGTGGTTTATTGCTGCGCGCCGACAACCCGGCGACCAAGGGTTCAAAACTGGCATTCTGGCCAGGTTGCATGATGCGGCCAAGCGCGATGACCTGCTGTAACTTGCTGCCAGGCTCAGCCCGGCTGGCGCTGCCAACCAGCTGCACAATAGCGTCTTTCTGAAAGCCGAAGCTGACGCCCGCTTCCTGTGCGGCTTTGACCAAATCGTTGGCGGATACCGGGTTTCCGCCCCAGGCGGCAATAATCTGTGCAGTTGCCGACATCGAATCGGCCGCTATCTGGATAGATAACACGGCATGACGGCGCTCGGCTACCTTCCGCCGGACCACCACACCTTCCTGTAATTTGCCTAGTTTGACGTCGCTTTGCAGCGCCTGATAATCGGTGAGTAACTGATTGATTTGTTCAGTCAGGAGAAAACAGCGGCCAAAGCCCGCCTCGTGTAATGCTTCACGCACGTTTTGTGCAGGGAGATCATGTAACCCAACAGCGACCGCGACTTCAATGAAATCTTCGGTTCTGTTGAATTGCATAGTGACTTTATTCACGACAACATCACATGAAAGGATCTGACAGTGCCGTTACTGAAACAAAAATCCGGCCTGAAAGCAAGTGATTATGCGTTCAGGCCCAGTGGTCCGTGTTCAGATATAGTTTTCCTGATGGACGCGAATGAATAAATCGGTACCTACTTTGGTGTAATCAATTTTGTATTCTTTATTATTCAGTGCCTGCACGAACAACAAAGTTTTTGTCTCACCGAATACATCTGAACTGCCAATATCAACCAGTTCCATGTAACGTTCTTTTGCTTCAATCCGGTTGACCGGGACCGGCTCAGAAAAGATTTTCACGCCGGTGCGGGATACAATGACCACCGGATCTGAGTCGCCGTTGATGATCACCAGATCAAGTTTCTTTTGTTTGTGGATTAAGGTGTTCCGGCCGCTGACCAGGAAAGGTCTTTCATATGTACTCATCTGTGCATTCACCAAATCTGCAATGGACTTTTTTGCATTATGTACCAGCGGTTGGGGTGTGTCTAGCCGTTGTTTTTCTGGGTAAAATTCAGTCGTTGGCGATTAAGGATGCGACAAAAGTCCGCCGGACTGCAGTTGGCAATATCGGCCGGAATTAACAAATCTGCCTGCAGTAACTGCCGCAGGTGGGCCATACGCTGACCAAACATACCCTGCACGCCTTTATAGACGCGTGTTGCAGTACGAAATTCGGTAGCGTCAAGCAGATAGTCGGCTGCACAGCGGCCACCGGCACAACCGGCCCCGACAGCAGCTATCAACACGCCACGTTGTTCAATTAACAGCCGCACCGCGAGACGCAGCGGGATCTGCGGCAGTATCTGATCATAGTCACGCACCCGGACGCCAATCCACGCCAGCGCCCGGCCTTCCAGTTCCAGTTGCTGCACCAGCACCAGCTCAGACCAGGGCACCAGCCAGCTGCCACGCGGATGATGATAACGCAGCCCGCCGGCATCAATTTCCACCAGCACCACCGGGGCATTGAGCTTGACCAGCGCAACAAAAAGCGCCAGTAAGTTCAGTAAAAACCACAATACCCAGCCCTGCGACGGCAACAGCTCCGGTCTAATTGCCAGCAATAAAATGCCGCAGAGCAACATCAGCGCCGCACTGAAAAATAATGCGCCGCCGCCTTTGGCTGATGCGGAGAAAAATTGCTGCTCCATCATAATGACTGCAGATAAAAATACATCAGCAGGCTCATCAGAATGGTCCACACCAGATAAAACCGGATCATCCGGCAGCGTTCACAGCCTTTACCTGCCATACATTGACCTCATTGTTGTGCGGCGCTGATACGACCAATACACCCGATACTGCGATAATGCCGACATCCATTCGCAGCCCGATTCCCTACAATACATCAGTTTTTGATGATTTATACTGACCGGAGTTCTGACATTGATTAACCATTCCCGCCTGATTTGGATCATTTTTTTGTTGCTGAGCGGATTCACGCTGCATTTGTTGTTTAAAACCACAGTGCCGCAGGACCAGAGCCGGCGGGCTGACAGCAGTATCTATGTCACAACCGATACCGTCCGCAGCGCTTTGCTGACCCGCAAAGTCGACGCGCTTGGCACTGCGCTCGCCTATGACTCGGCCCGCATCGTCAACGCCAGCAGTGATTATCTGATTGAACTGAACATCCGGGAAGGCCAGCCGGTAAAAAAAGGCGATTTAATTGCCCGCTTTAATGATACCGAAGAACGTGCCCGCATCGCAGAACTCAAAGCGTTGATGACTGAACAGAACCGCCAGCTGGCCCGGCTGAAAAATTTAACCCGCACCCAGGCCAGCGCGCAGTCACTGCTGGATGAACAGCAAGCCAAAGTCAATGCGACCCGGGCGCAGCTGGATGCGCTGGAAGCCCGTCTCAGTGAGCTGGTGATCCACGCGCCATTTGATGGCGTGCTGGGCTTACGTCAGGTCAGTAATGGCGCTTATCTGGCGAGCGGTACCGAGCTGACGACTTTGGATGATATCAGCAAAATCCGGGTCGAATTTAATATCGCCGAACGTTATCTGGCCGCGCTGCAGACCGATATGCCGGTCAGCGCCGACAATATCGCTTATCCCGGATTTGTCTTTCAGGGCAAGGTGAAAGCGATAGATCCGCGGATTGACCCGGTCACCCGCTCTGTCAAAGTACATGCGGTCATCGACAATGCCGACCTGAAACTGCGTCCGGGCATGTTGTTGAACGTTCACGTTGAACTGGCCAAAGCGCAAGTCGTGCAAATTGCCGAAAAAGCCGTGATGCCCCTGCAAAGCAAACATTATGTGTTTGTGGTGGAAGCTGGCGATAAAGTCCGGCAGGTCGAGATCATCCCGGGTCAGCGTTTACCCGGTGTAGTGGAAGTGGTTGCCGGTCTGAATGCCGGCGCGGAGATTGTCACCGAAGGCAGCCAGAAGCTGCGCACCGGTGTGGTGATCACCCGGACGGAGCAATAAATCATGCTGCTGTCTGATTTGTCCGTCAAACGACCGGTGTTTGCCACCGTCATTAACTTAGTACTGGTGATCTTCGGCATCGTCTGTTTCAGTATGCTGCCGCTGCGCGAGTATCCGGATATCGACTCGCCGGTGGTGACCATTTCAACCGACTATCCCGGCGCTTCGGCCGAAATTGTTGAATCCAAAATCACCCAGCCGCTGGAAGATTTAATCAGCGGTGTCGAAGGCATCATCAATATCAGCTCCAGCAGCCGGGTCGGCCGCTCGAACGTCATTATTGAATTTAACGTCAACCGGGATATCGACGCCGCCGCCAACGACGTGCGCGAGCGGGTATCGCGGATGATGGAGCGGTTGCCGGACCAGGCCCGCCCGCCGCAAGTGGTCAAAGCCAACGGCGATGATGACACTATCGCCTGGTTTTTATTAAACAGCGACACCATGACCAATCTGGAACTGACCGATTATGCCAACCGCTATATCGTTGAACGGTTTTCGGTGGTCGACGGTGTCGCCCGGTTGCAGATAGGCGGTGAACGCAAATACGCCATGCGGATCTGGCTGAATAAAGATGCGATGGCGTCGCGCAATGTCACAGTTGCAGATATTGAAAGCGTGCTGCGCAACGAAAACGTCGAACTGCCGGCCGGGAATGTCAAATCGCTGGACCGCGATTTTATCGTCCGGGTGATCCGCACTTACAAAACCCAGGATGACTACCGCCGGTTGGTGGTGAAAAAAGGCGACAACAACTATCTGGTACGCCTTGGTGAAATTGCCGATGTCACGCTGGCGTCAGAAAACGAAGAAAGTGAATTCAGAAGTGACGGCAAAAACGTGCTGGGCATTGGGATCATCAAACAGTCCAAAGCCAATACGCTGGACGTCGTCAGAAATGTCCGCACTGAAGTAGACCGCATCGCCGCCAGCCTGCCCCCTGGCACCACCATAGTGCCGGGCTATGATTCGTCGTTGTTTATCGCCGAGTCCATCCATGAGGTATACGTCACGCTCGGCATTGCCATGGTACTGGTGGTGCTGGTGATCTTTGCCTTTTTGGGCAGCATCCGCGCGACATTTATTCCGGCCATTACGGTGCCGGTGGCATTAATTGCCGCGGTAACGGTGCTGTACATGCTGGATTTCTCCATCAACCTGCTGACGTTGCTGGCAATGGTGCTGGCGATTGGTCTGGTGGTCGATGATTCGATTGTGGTACTGGAAAACATTTACCGGCGCATTGAACAGGGCCAGCCACCATTGCTGGCGGCGTACCACGGCAGCCGTGAAGTCGGCTTTGCTGTCGTCGCCACAACACTGGTGCTGATAGCCGTGTTTGTCCCGCTGGTGTTTATGCAAGGTGATTTGGGCAAACTCTTCACTGAATTCGCGCTGGCCGTCGCCGCCGCCGTGGCCTTCTCCGCCATCGCCGCATTGACGCTGTCGCCGATGCTGTGCAGCAAGATGCTGAAAGTACAAAAAGAAAAACGCGGCTTCAGCTTATTTATCCACAATACGATGGAAAAAGTCGAAGCCGGTTATCTGCGCCAGCTGCAGCTGGTGACCCGGGTGCGCTGGCCTGGCTGGCTGGTACTGGGCTGTTGTGTGCTGATCAGTGCTTTACTGCTCAGACTGCTGCCATCCGAGCTGTCGCCACAAGAAGACCGTGGCACCTTTTTTGTCATGATGAGCCCGGCTGAAGGGGCCAGTTATCAGTCCAATCAGCAAAACATGCGGCTGATTGAAGATATCCTGCTGCCCTACTACGAAAAAGGTGAACTGAACCGGCTGTTGATCCGGGTGCCGGGCTTTGGCAACAGCGGTGGCATGGCGATTGTTGGCAGTGAAAACTGGCATAACGGCCAGCGCCGCACGCCGGAACTGATGCAGGAGATTGGCCAGAAACTGAATAGTCTCAGTGACGTGCGGGCCTTTACCAATATGCGCAGCGGCCTGACCGCCGGCCGCGGTGGCGGTGGCGGCCGTCCGGTGCAGTTTGTCATTCAGGGCAATACCTACGAAGAACTGGCAAAATGGCGCGATATCGTGTTGGCCAAAGCGCGGGAAAATCCTAATTTACAAATGCTCGACCACGACTACAAAGAGACTGTCCCGCAAATTCTGGTGGAAATTGACACCGAACGGGCAGCGGATTTGGGCATTTCAGTCGGGGTTGTTGGCCGCGCCTTAGAAGCGATGCTCGGTGGCCGGCGCGTTACGACGTTCCTCGACCGCGGCAAAGAATACGACCTGATCCTCGAAGGCGCCGATACCGACTTCAGCGATCCGACCAGTATCACCGGGGTGTATGTCCGCTCCAGCGGTTCGAATCAGCTGATCCCGCTGGATAATCTGGTGACGTTAAAAGAAGAAGCCACCTCGTCGACCTTAAACCGCTACAACCGGATGCGCGCCATTACCATCATGGCCAACCTGGCACCGGGTTATAGCCTGGGGGAAGCGCTGGAGTACCTCGAAGGCGTGGTCCGCACTGAGATCAAAGACGTCGGCGGCATCGACTATAAAGGTGAATCGCTGATGTTTAAAAACAGCGGCGAGTCGACCATGCTGATTTTTGCCTTGGCGCTGATCATTACTTATCTGGTGCTGGCGGCGCAGTTTGAGAGCTTTATTCATCCGTTTGTCATTATGCTGACAGTGCCACTTGGCATGGCTGGGGCGCTCGGCGGCTTGTATCTGGCTGATATGACGCTGAATATCTACAGTCAGATTGGCCTTGTGATGATCATCGGACTGGTGGCCAAAAACGGCATTCTGATTGTCGAATTTGCCAACCAGCTGCGCGACGCCGGTGTGGAATTCACCACTGCCATTCATCAGGCCGCGGTACAACGGTTACGCCCCATCACGATGACAGCCTTTACCACGGTGATGAGCAGCATTCCGCTGATCATCACCTCAGGGCCTGGCTCAGAAAGCCGGATGGTGATTGGTATGGTGATTTGTGCCGGTGTTGGCTTTGCCACCTTGCTGACCATTTATATCGTGCCGGTGGCTTATGTTGCGCTGGCGCGCAATACCGGTTCACCACAGGATATTGCCAAAACGCTGGACGCGCTGGACCAGACCAACCCCTGACACAGCCGCCTGCCAAACCCGTGTTGTGTTCTGCACAGCACGGGAGGCGCGCTGTATCGGCGCCTGCGCTGTGACGCCGATACAGCGCACTTCGCCTGGCGTTGATTTTTTGTTACTATTCCTCTATTTACTTCAGGCCTTCGGCCATCCACTCCGGTGCCGCAATTGATGACTGACAGCGTTGAGCTATTGCAATGCCAGCAGGTCCGGCTCCAGCTGCCCGGTGGCTTCACCCTGGGACCGCTGAGTTTCAGACTCTGCGCCGGCAAAATCTATGGCCTGCTAGGCGCCAATGGAGCCGGCAAATCAACCTTGTTACAACTGGCCGGCGCGCTGAAAACACCACAAGCCGGGCAAGTGCTGTTAAAACAACAGCCGCTGCAACAACTGGAACCGAGGGTCCGGGCTCAACAGCTGGCCTATTTAAGTCAACAACAACCGCCGACCAACATGACAGTGCATCAGCTGCTGCAGCTTGGCTTATTACCACACAAAGCGCTGTGGCAAGGCGACAACGCTGCAGATAAAGCGGCGATCGACGCCGCGCTTTTGCAGGTAGGGCTTGGCAGCAAAGCGACGGCGCTGCTCACACAGTTATCTGGCGGTGAGCAGCAGCGCGCCCATCTGGCGCGGGTGCTGGTACAGCAGGCGGAACTGTTGCTGCTGGACGAGCCGGTCAATCATCTGGACATCCATTATCAGCATCAGTTGCTGGCGACCCTGCGCCGTTCAGGTCTGACGGTGCTGGCCAGTTTTCACGACATCAATCTGGCGGCGGCCTATTGCGACGAACTGCTGGTGTTGCAACAAGGCCAGCTGCAAGCCGTCGGCACGCCGGAGCAGGTGCTGACCCCCGCGTTATTGCAACAGGTATTTGGCCGGCCTTGCCTGGTTGACCGCAGCCCGTTTGATGGCCGCTGCCGTGTAACATTCGCGCCGGAGTCGCAATGAGGCTGTCCTTGTCTGTTCGCTGCTGGCTGCTGTTGCTGCTGTTGCCCGCCTCTGGCCTCGCGGCACTGCAGATTGGGGTGGTGGAATTGCCACTGTGGTCACTGCTCAGCGGCCAGCCGACCGATGCCCTGCCCGGTCAGGTGTTCTGGCAGCTGCGCCTGCCGAGGGTCTTACTGGCCGGCCTTGCCGGTGCTTCGCTGGCACTCTGTGGTGCATTGTTGCAGCTGCTCAGCCGCAACGAACTGGCCGATCCTTATTTATTTGGCGTGGTCTCAGGTGCTGCCCTGGGCGCCACCATCAGCAGCCTGCTGCTGCCGGGCCTTGCGCTCGCGCTGCCTGTCGCAGCTTTTGCCGGTGCCCTGCTGGCAGTCCTGACCGTATTACTGCTGGCACAGCGCAGCAATGCTCATGGCATGCATTCGGTCAGCACCTTGTTGTTAACCGGACTCGCAGTGTCGTTTTGCGCCAGCGCCATCGCCAGCTTGTTGCTGTATCAGGCCGACAGTTTTGCCGCCAACCGGATCATCTTCTGGCTGATGGGCAGTCTGAGCCGGGCCGACTGGCCGGCGGTATCGATCCTCGCGGTCAGTCTGCTGCTGACATTAACTTTGTGCAGTCTGGGCCGGCGCCAGCTGGCCGCGCTGGCGTGGTCGGACGATATGGCGCAAAGCCTTGGCGTCGCGGTCAAACGCTGGCGCTTGTTGTTGCTGTTACTCTGTGCCTTATTAACCGCGGTCGTAGTGGCGTATTGCGGCGGCATCGGTTTTGTCGGTCTGATGATCCCGCATCTGGTCCGACTGTTATTCGGCACGCAAATCCTGCTGTTGTTATTTGGCAGCGCTGTTGGCGGTGCTGTTTTTCTGATCTGGGTGGATACTGCCGCCCGTACTGTGCTGGCGCCGCAGGAATTACCCCTTGGCATCCTGACCGCATTGTGCGGCAGTCTGTTCTTTTTATTGTTGTTAAACCGTCGCCGGAGTCCTTATGAGTCATGACGCCGCCCCTGTCGAAAAGCACAGCGGCCACCAGAAACGCCAGCAAAAACTTAAGGAGCAGGTGGATGCCCGTATCGCCAGCGCCAACATAGATAAAGGTTTGTTGCTGGTGATCACCGGGAACGGTAAAGGCAAATCCACAGCGGGTTTTGGCGTGGTTGCCCGTGCCACCGGCCACGGCCAGAAAGCCGCTGTCGTGCAATTTATCAAAGGCGGCTGGGATTGCGGCGAGCGTAATTTGCTGGCCCAGCACGGCGTGCCTTTTGCGGTGATGGCCACCGGTTTTACCTGGGATACCCAGAATCGTGACACTGACATCGCCGCCGCACAGCAGGTCTGGCAACAGGCGCGCCAGTTCCTGCAAGACCCGGCGCTGCAGCTGGTGTTGCTTGATGAGCTGACCTATATGGTGGCATACGATTATATTGCCCTTGATGAGGTACTGGCGGCGCTCCACGCCCGTCCGGCCACACAACACGTGGTGATCACCGGCCGCGGCTGTCACCGCGCGCTGCTGGAACTGGCGGACACCGTCAGTGAAGTGCAAAGCATCAAACATGCCTTTGACGCCGGAGTCCGCGCGCAAAAAGGGATTGACTGGTAATGCGCGGCTTTATCGCGGCTGTCGCTCTGGCCTGTACATTACTGCAGGCGCCCCGTGCTCAGGCCGACACAGCGCCGCGGCTGATTGTGCTGGCGCCGCATCTGGTCGAGCAGCTCTATAGCATCGGCGCCGGCGCTCTGATTGTTGGCACCGTGGAGCACGCCGATTATCCGGCCGCTGCCACAGCCATCCCGCGCGTCGGCAACTATGCCGGTTTGCAACTGGAGAGCATTCTGGCGCTCAAACCCGATCTGGTGCTGTATTGGCAAAGTGGCAGCCCGGCGGCAGCGATCAGCCAGCTGCAGCAATTGGGGGTACGCACCGTCGGCTTTGAAGCCAAAACCCTCGAAGATATCGCCGCTGATTTAACCCGTCTTGGCGATTTAACCGGACAGCAACAGCAGGCTGCACAGGCCGCAGCGGAGGTCAGGCAGCGATTGACGCAGCTGCGACGGCAATATCAGACACAAAAACCGCTGCGGATTTTTTACGAATTGTGGGACGAACCGCTGTCAACCATAGGCCCGGACGCCTGGCCTTCGCAGGCACTGACCTTGTGCGGCGCCGAAAATATTTTCGCCGACGCCGCCAGTGCTTATCCGCAGGTCAGTGCCGAAGCCTTACTGGCGCGCCAGCCGGATTTGATCATCCAACCAGTCTCCGCGACCGAAAACCGGCGCCTGACCGACTACAGCAGCCGTTTTGCCGGCCTCAGAGCCGTGCAGCTGCAACAACGGGCACAGCCCGATGCCGACTTATTGCACCGGGCGACGATCCGCACGCTGGATGGCGTGGCGCAGCTGTGTCAGCTGATTGACCAGAGCCGGCAGTTTTATGCGGCAAAAGAGCGCGCTGCTGCCGGCTAATTCGCGCCGGTTTTAACGGCAGGCGTATGTGGTTAAGGCTTTTTGCACGGCAATAATATTGCCGTCTTTACTGAAGGTTTTCCGTAACGGCTCGGCGGTACTGCTCAGCCAAATCACCAGTTCAGATTCCAGATCAAAATGGCCTTTGGTTTCGGCGCTAAACCGGACTATGGAGCGGTATGGGATCGACATATATTCTTTTTTCGACCCGGTAATGCCCTGCTTATCGATTAAAATCAGGCGCTTGTTGGTAAACACTATCATATCGCGCACCAGTTTAAACGCCTGCTCCGCCTGTTCGCCTTCGGACAGCAAAGTCGCCAGTTCGGCTTCTGCTTCTGCGACGTCGACCGCACCGGCGTTGCCTAATAAACCACTGAACAATCCCATAAAAACTCCCTGTCTGACACGGCCTTACCCCAATGGCGGCGCAAAGTGCTCAGCTGCCAGCATAAAGTCATGCCCCGGCGCTGACAAGTCTGCGGCGCCGGTTTGACCACTTCGCAGCCATGTTGCCGCTTGCACACCGGCCAAAAAGGCATTTTCGACCCGTCCGCCCAGACTCCAGTCACCAGCGAGCACCAGCTGGCGCTTCGCATCAGTCAGCACACCAGGTGGCGTGTGTCCGGCGTTGACACTGGCATACAGCCAGCGATGACACCAGGCCTGGCGTACACTGACATTCTGGCCGATGATCCGGCTGAATTCGCGCTGCGCCAGCGCTGCCACCTGCTCCGTACTGGCTTCAAGTAATTCGGCACTGCTGGCCGGATCCACATGGATGATCCAGTGCTCAGGCATACCGTGACGGCCAGGCTTGGCCGTTTGCCTGGCACACCAGCTGAGCGGCCCCTCTTTGACAAAGATGGCGTCGGCCGGACTATCGACGGCGCTGTCCAGTTCCAGCGCCACCGCCCAGACCGGCAACAGCAGCGCGGTGGGGATCTGGGTTGCCAGCGCATCGGCACCGAGCAGCTGCCGGCATTGCTCCGGCGGACAGGTCAGCAGCAGTGCATCAAATCCCGGATAGCTGGCGCCCTCAGCTGAGCTTAACGTCCATTCGCCGCCATGCTGGCTGCTGAAACTGCTTTGGCTGAATGCCAGCTCAGTGATGCGGCATTCATAGTGTTGCTCCGTATCCGCCAGCAGGCTTTTCACCAGCTGATGCATCACCGGTGTGCCAACATAACGCTGTTCGCTGTCGCTGGACGGCAACAGCAGTCCTTGCTGCCAAACGTAGGGCTGAACATCCCAGCGCTGTGCCACGCCACGCGCCAGCCAGTCCTGTAGCGCTAACGCAAACCCCGGATGGCGAACCGTGAAATACTGCGCGCCCAAATCCAGACTGGACTGCGCCAGTGCCGTGTTATCTGACACCAGCCGTTTTGACGTCATCCGGCCACCCGGGCCACGTGCTTTGTCAAAGACCACCACCTCAGCGCCGGCGGCGCGAAGCTGACTGGCCGCACTGGCACCGGTCATGCCGGCGCCGATAATTGCAACTCGCATCTTTTTCTCCGTAAAATCAGCTGTTGGCTTCATTATTGGTATTAGACTACGCTATCGGGCATTCAACCGATCGGTACAAGGAGTAAACATGACACAACTGGCAACTTTTGCAGGCGGCTGTTTCTGGTGTATTGAGGCCGCCCTGGCGCAAGTGCGCGGTGTGACGGCAGTGGTCAGTGGTTATATGGGCGGCAGCAGTGCCACCGCCAACTACCGGGCGGTCTGTACCGGCACCACCGGACATGCCGAAGTGGTGCAGCTTCATTATGATCCTGCGCTGATCAGTTATGAATTGCTGCTGCAGATGTTCTTTCAGTTACATGATCCCACCACATTAAACCGCCAAGGCAATGATGTAGGCACCCAATACCGCTCCGAAATTTTCGTCCACGACGAAGCTCAGTTACAGGCCGCGCAGCAGTGTATTCAACAGCTCCAGGCGGATACGGCAGTACCGGTGGTCACCGCCATCAGCCGCGCCAGCACCTTTTATCCGGCAGAGCCTTATCATCAGGATTATTACAATCAGAATCCGCAACAATCGTATTGTGCTTATCTGATTGCGCCAAAACTGGCAGCATTCAGCCGCCAGTTCAGCGAGCAGTTACAGACCAAAAACCCGGTCTGTTGAAGCCCAAAACGCAAAAAGCCACCTGTAAAAGGTGGCTTTTGTCAGCGCAGCCAGTGATTAGAACTGCGCAACCTGAATACCAAACATCAGTTCCAGACCCGCCTGACGGTATCCGTAGTCGGTCTGATAAGTGCGGTTCAGTAAATTATCGACTTTGAGCTGCAGACGGATCTGCGAGTCCCACTGATAAGTCGTCCCCAAGATCGGAAGAGCACACGTCTGAACTCCAGTCACGAATCACCATCTC
>CALJUX010000070.1 GCA_937978655.1 uncultured Chromatiaceae bacterium | reverse complement strand
TTGCGACCCCTTGGACCCAAACCAAGTGCGCTACCAAGCTGCGCTAATCACCGACATTTTGACTTCTTTACCAACTAACACGCTGAATTGGGGTGGCTGATGGGGCTCGAACCCACGACAACCGGAATCACAATCCGGGGCTCTACCAACTGAGCTACAGCCACCGCTGACTTCAACGTTCTCTTTAAGTAAATGGCGCGCCCGATAGGACTCGAACCTATGACCCACGGCTTAGAAGGCCGTTGCTCTATCCAGCTGAGCTACGGACGCAGAACTCGCGGCCACAGAAGCGCTCTACTTAAAGATGGTCGGTGATGCAAGATTCGAACTTGCGACCCCTTGGACCCAAACCAAGTGCGCTACCAAGCTGCGCTAATCACCGACTTCGTTACACTACTGCAACGGGGCGCAATATTACAACCCACCTCAGGCAGCGTCAAACGATTTTTTGCCGTTTCGAATCGTTTGCTTATTATTTGAACCTTCTACAAAATTTCCGTAGAAATCATCAGCTATTCGCTGCAAATATCAACAAAATGAAACGCTTCTGGCATTTGGCTTGGCGCTGCCCTATCGCCTGTGAGAAAATACGCCCCAGTATATTTTTCAGATCACAGGCAGAACAAATGGCAGCTCAAATTATCGATGGTAAAGCAATTGCCCAGGCGACCCGCAATCAGGTCGCGTTACGCGTGCAACAGCGGCTCGCAGCCGGCAAAAGGGCGCCGGGCCTCGCCGTTGTATTAGTGGGTGCCGATCCGGCCTCTCAGGTCTATGTCGGCAGTAAACGCAAAGCCTGTGAAGAAGTCGGTTTTGTGCAGTTTTCTCACGATTTGCCAGCAGACACCACGCAACAGCAGTTATTTGATCTGATTGACCAGTTAAATGCCGACCCAAGCGTTGACGGTATTCTGGTTCAACTGCCCCTCCCTGCCGGATTAGATGCTTCAACCATTCTGGAGCGCATCAATCCGCTGAAAGATGTCGACGGCTTTCATCCTTATAATATCGGCCGTTTAGCCCAGCGTATGCCCGCGCTGCGCCCATGCACACCAAAAGGCATCATTAAGCTGCTGCAATCGACCGGTGTGCAAATCCGCGGCATGGACGCTGTGGTGGTCGGGGCTTCCAACATTGTCGGCCGCCCGATGGCGCTGGAGCTGTTATTAGCCGGCTGCACCACGACAGTCTGCCACAAGTTCACAAAAAACCTGGAACAACAGGTACGCCGTGCCGATTTATTGGTGGTTGCCGTTGGTAAACCAGAATTTATCCCGGGCGATTGGGTAAAACCGGGTGCGCTGGTGATTGACGTAGGTATTAACCGGCTGGATTCCGGCAAATTAGTCGGCGACGTAGAATTTGATAAAGCGGTGCAACATGCCCGGTTCATTACCCCGGTGCCGGGCGGCGTGGGCCCGATGACTGTGGCTTGCCTGATTGAAAACACGCTGGAAGCCTGTGAGCAGTTCCACGATATGTAAAGTTAGTTTCCGGACATAAAAAACGCGGCTTTTGCCGCGTTTTTTCTTAGTACGATAACCTGAATTAACCGCGCCGCCAGCTGGTCACGCCGTTTTTGTCTTCAACAATAATATTTTTTGCTGTCAGCGCTGCCCGCGCCGCATCAGCAGCAGCCCAATCTTTGGCTGCCCGCGCGGCATTACGGCTGGCAATTAAGGCTTCAATTTCTGCGACGTCATCATCAGAGCCACCAGCTTGCAGGAAACTTTCAGCATCGCCCTGCAACACACCGAGGATCTCGCCGAGTTTAATCAACAGTGCAGCCAGCTGCCCGGCTTTTGCTGCATCATCGGTTTTGGCCTTATTGATTTCGCGCGCCAGGTCAAACAACACCGGCAACGCCAGCGCGGTATTAAAATCATCATCCATCGCCGCATTAAACTGGCGGACATAGTCGTTATCCAGATCGACGTTTGCTGCAGGTGTGACGCCACGCAGCGCCGTATAAAGACGACCCAGTGCCGCATGCGCCTGCAACAGGTTTTCCGTCGAATAATTCAGCTGACTGCGATAATGGCTGGAGATCAGAAAATACCGCACTGATTCGCGGTTGTACTCAGCCAGCACGTCTTTGACGGTAAAGAAATTGCCCAGTGACTTGGACATTTTCTCTTTATCGACCTGCACCATACCGGTGTGGATCCAGGTATTGACGTACTGTGAACCATGTGCACAGCAACTTTGCGCAATTTCGTTTTCATGATGCGGGAACTGCAAGTCTGAACCACCGCCGTGGATGTCAAAATGCTTTCCTAAATGCTTCGCGCTCATCGCCGAACATTCAATATGCCAGCCTGGACGACCTGCGCCCCATGGCGACTGCCAGCTTGGCTCGCCCGGTTTGGCCATCTTCCACAGGACAAAATCCAGCGGGTCGTCTTTGGCCTGGTCGATTTCAACCCGGGCGCCGGCTTGCAGCATCTCCAAGTTCTGCTGACTGAGCTGGCCATATTCGGCAAAAGTGCTGACATCAAACAACACATCACCATCAGCGGCAATATAAGCGTGCTTTTTCGCCAGCAACGTTTCAATCATCGAGACAATTTCGTGCATGTGGGTGGTGACCCGCGGCTCAATGTCGGCAGGCAGCAGATTAAGCGCTTTGAAGTCGGCATGCATGGCTTCAGTGTAACGTGCGGTCAGAGCATCACAGCTTTCGCCGTTTTCATTAGCGCGACGAATAATTTTGTCGTCCACATCAGTGATGTTGCGCACATAAGTGACGTCATAACCGGAAAAACGCAAATAACGGTTCATCACATCAAAAGCGACATAAGTACGGGCATGGCCGACGTGACAGAAATCGTAAATGGTAATACCACAAACATACATGCCGACTTTGCCGGGGACCAAAGGTTTAAAGGGTTCTTTCTGGCGGGTCAGCGTGTTGTAAATCTGTAGCATAAAGTCCTCAGTGGATAACAAAAACACGGCGGCAACAGGCCGCAATAAAGGAGATAGTGTAACACCGCCTACCGCCCTGAGCTATCCTTGCTTTGTGTTCCGCAGCGCATCAGGTACACTAGCGCAAATTTTTTTAAGAGGATGAATAATGGTTACTTTTCATACCAATTTTGGCGTTATCAAACTGCAGTTATTTGCTGACAAAGCGCCAAAAACCGTCGAGAACTTTAAATCATATGTTGCAGAAGGCTTCTATGACGGCACCATCTTCCACCGGGTTATTGACGGTTTCATGATCCAGGGTGGCGGTTTCACCCAGGACATGGAGCAAAAAGAAACCAAAGGCCAAATCCAGAACGAAGCAGACAATGGCGTTGCCAATAAAAAAGGCACGATCGCGATGGCGCGGACCAATGACCCGCATTCAGCAACCTGCCAGTTCTTTATCAACGTTGCCGACAACAGTTTCCTGAACTTCAGCGGTAAAAATGCCAGCGGCTGGGGCTACTGTGTATTCGGTGAAGTGGTTGAAGGTATGGACGTCATTGATAAAATCCGCACCGTGGCAACAGGCCGTAAATTCGGTCATGCCGATGTGCCGGTGGAAAATGTCGTGCTCGAGAAAGCCGAATTACATGGCTGAACGCTCGACCCTGCTGATCGCTGATCTGCATTTAAGTCCGGACAGGCCTGATATTACTCAGGCCTTTCTGCATTTTCTGGCCGGACCGGCGCGAAATGCTGATGCGCTGTATATCCTCGGCGATTTATTTGAGGTCTGGATTGGTGATGATAATCCGGAGCCATTGCTGCAGCAGGTAGCGACTGCACTGCATAGCCTCAGCACAGCCGGTGTCCCGTTGTATTTTTGCCACGGCAACCGCGACTTTTTACTAAAACAGCACTATGCCAAGACCGCCGGCATGCAATTATTGGCGCCACACACTGTAGTGGATTTTTATGGTATCCCCACCTTACTGATGCACGGTGACAGTTTATGTACGCTGGACCTTGGTTATCAGAAGTTTCGGCAATGGTGGGACCAGCCCTGGTGGCAATGGCTCATTCTGCACACCCCGCTATGGTATCGCCAGCATTTGGGCCGTAAAGCACGTCGCGTCAGTGCCAGCGACAAAATGGCTAAGTCTGCGCTTATTATGGATGTAACGCCGGAAGAAGTGCCAAAAGTGCTGATGGCACATCAGGTGCAGCACCTGATCCACGGTCATACCCACAGACCGGCAGTACACGAATTACAGCTGCCGGACGGCAGGCCAGCCTGGCGTTATGTGCTTGGTGACTGGTATCAGCAAAGTGCCTATCTTGAAGTGCGACCTTCTGGCTGGCAATTGCACTTTGCCGCCCTGCCATCCTCTACTGACTCTCAATGTGCCGAATAAACACGATGAATTACGCCGAATTGCTGACCCCTGTCCATCAATTTTTGTTATGCCGCACACCACAGGCCTGGATTGATAAAGCCAGAGAACCGGCGCAATTACCGGTGTTGCTGCAGGACCATTTGCTATGTGAATTAAAAGCGGCGCAAACCGCGATGTTACTGCTGCGCAAATATGCCGTCGATAAAGACGGCTCCATCGCCCTGCTGGAATGGCTGAAACCTTTTGAAGATTTCGCCTATCGGTTTGTCGGTGATACTGCGTCCTTGCGCAACAGTGTCAAACTGAGCCGCAATCTGGCCGGCCGGTCGGATGTGCCTTACAGCAATGATATTATTGAAAAAATGGTGTTGTTGATCCGCGAAGAGCTGCACCATTTTTACCAGGTGCTGGAAATTATGGACGCCCGCGGCATTCCTTACACTAATATCAGCGCCGGTCGGTATGCCAAAGGCCTTATCAGTGAATGCAAAACCCACGAGCCACAAATCCTGGTCGATAAGCTGATCTGCGGCGCTTTGATTGAAGCGCGATCCTGTGAACGCTTTGCGGCACTGGCCGACGTAGTTGACGATGAACTCAGTAGTTTTTATCTGTCGTTGTTGCGCTCAGAAGCCCGCCATTTTGAAGACTATCTGACGCTGGCGCAGCAAATATCAAAAACCGATATCAGCCCTAGGCTGCAACATTTTCGCCACATCGAAGCAGCACTGATCCAAAGTCCGGACAGTGATTTTAAGTTCCACAGCGGCCTGCCACTCTGAGTGGTGCCGACAAATCAGCCTGTATTCAGCACAGGCTGACTTGACGTCTCCCTGTCTGTTAGCCATACCTTATTCACGAGTGTTCCGTTGTCACTCTGAGACCTCACCTGTAGCAGTAGACAAGGATAATCAAAATGATTCTTAACCACTTATGGGGCTTATACGCTCACCCGAAAGAAGAGTGGCATACCATCGATGAACGCCACGAAAGTCTGAAATACAGCCTGACCCACATTCTGCTGGTGTCACTGATCCCGTCTGTTTGTGCTTATTTTTCCGCTGTAAACATCGGCTGGAGCATTGGCGTAGGTGAGCCTATCCGGCTAACCTCCGACAGCGCAATGTTGTTGGCTGTCGCGATGTATTTTGCTCTGATCGTCGGCGTGTTTGCGCTGGCTTATCTGGCACACTGGATGGCGCATACTTTTGGTTCTGAACCCACCTATACACAAACGCTGGAGCTGGCGTCTTACACTTCCACGCCTTTATTTATGGTCGGTCTGGCCGCGCTTTATCCCGAATTGTGGTTTGTGATGTTAGTCGGGCTGGCGGGGCTGTCCTACTCGGTGTATCTGCTGTATGTCGGCGTGCCGATCCTGATGCATATCCCGGAGGAACGTGGCTTTATTTATTCCAGCTCAGTCGTGACCTGTGGTCTGATCCTGCTGGTATGTGTGCTGACCGCAACCGCCATTTTATGGAGTTCAGGTTTCTCACCAGTATTCACGCATTAGCGTCTGAAATGCCACTTTCCCGCAATAAATAACAAAAGGGAGCCATCGGCTCCCTTTCTGCTGCAGATCTGACGCGGTTTAACTTTCGTTATACAGTTCCAGACTTGCCGCCATCATTGCAGCCTTTTCCGCTTTCGAATCATTGTTGCGCGCGGCGTCGAGCCGGTTCAGATAATCCTGCGTGATGTCATTCGTGACATAGACACCATCAAAAACTGAGGTTTCAAACTTTTTAATCGCCGGATTCTCATCCCGCACTGCGGCTATCAAATCTTCCAGTGACTGGAAGATCAGACCATCGGCACCGATGATTTTGCAGATGCTTTCCACATCATGGCCATGTGCGATCAATTCGTTGGCCGATGGCATGTCAATGCCATACACATTCGGAAAGCGGATCTCAGGTGCAGCCGAGGCAAAATACACTTTGCTGGCGCCGGCTTCGCGTGCCATTTCAATGATTTGACCTGAAGTGGTGCCACGTACAATAGAGTCGTCAACTAATAACACGTTCTTGCCTTTAAATTCCTGCTTGATCGCGTTCAGTTTGCGTTTTACCGACTTCTTACGTTCACCTTGGCCTGGCATGATAAAGGTGCGGCCGATATAACGGTTTTTCACATAGCCCTGGCGATACTGCAGGCCAAGCTCATGCGCGATATGTAAAGCAGCATCATTACTGGTTTCCGGGATCGGAATAACCACATCAATATCCAGATGTGCCCATTCTTTTTTGATCTTCTGACCGAGCTTTTTGCCCATGTTGACGCGCGATGCATACACAGAGACATTATCAATGGTGGAATCCGGCCGGGCGAAATAGACATATTCAAAAATGCACGGGGTGTAGGTCGGATTTTCAGCACATTGCTGGCTGTACAGCTGCCCATCTTCGGTGATGTACACCGCTTCGCCAGGCATCACGTCGCGCAGTACAGTAAAGCCGTCAGCATCCAGTGCCACGCTTTCAGACGCCACCATATATTCGGTGCCCAGCGCCGTTTCACGCTTGCCCATCACCAGTGGACGGATGCCATTCGGATCGCGAAAAGCGACCAGGCCATGGCCGATAATCAGTGCAACCACAGCATATCCACCGCGAACTTTGCGGTGCACATTGGAAACTGCACGGAAAATTGCATCCGGCATCAGATGTAAGGCATTGTCACACTGCAGTTCATGCGCAAAGGCATTAAGCAGTACTTCCGAGTCTGAGCTGGTGTTGACATGACGGCGGGCGTCATTAAACAGCTGGTCTTTGACTTCATCGGCGTTGGTCAGATTGCCATTGTGCGCCAGTGCAATACCAAAAGGACTGTTAACATAAAATGGCTGAGCTTCCGCTGTGGAGCTGGAACCTGCCGTCGGGTAACGCACATGACCGATGCCAATATTCCCGGCCAGCCGTTGCATATGCCGTGCTTCAAACACGTCTTTGACCAAACCATTCGCTTTGCGCAAGCGCAGGCGGTTCTGGTCCACGGTGACAATACCGGCAGCATCCTGGCCGCGATGCTGCAAGACGGTGAGGCCGTCATACAACGCCTGATTGACCGGATATTTACCTACGATACCAACAATACCACACATGGAACCTTACCTCGTCAGAACAGATGTCTGTTGCATAAAACTCGAGTTGTCTTTCAGATAGGTGAAAAACCACTCAATGATAAAATCAAATTCGGGGATCAGGATGGATGCTTTCCACCACTCGGCACTGGCCGATGGCGTAAATGCATCGAGGAAAAACAGTAAAGCGCTGATCACCAGGACGCCACGCAGCGCACCAAAAACCAGACCTAACAAGCGGTCGGTGCCACTTAAACCGGTGGATTGGACAAGTTTACCGATCAAAAAATTGAGTAGTCCGCCAAGCAGCAGACAAGAGATAAACAAGATGCCCACCGCAACGGCATTGCGGATTAAAGCATTGTCTATATTAGAGAAAAACGGTGCGAGATAAGGATAATAATGACTGGCGATGAAGAAGGCCAGTACCCAGATGATCAACGAAATGGCTTCTTTCACAAAGCCGCGGATCAGACTGATCAGTGTCGATAATCCGATGATTGCCAGAATGGCGTAATCAACCCAAACCATTTGCTACCAAAAAGGACGCTTGAGGACGGCGCGCATTCTATCAAATGGCACGCCGCACTGCCTAGTTATTTTCAACCGGCTGGTAGCTGCTGACTTTCAGTTTTGACACTTGCGCAAGCTGCTGCAGTTCGGTGAGCTTGGCTTCAAGTTTGTCTTTTTTCAGATCCGGGCCCACCAGCACGCTGACCATAGTCACGCCCTGGCCGTTGACGATTTTGCGGGTAAACGCATTGTGACCAGCCGCTTTGAGTTTGCTGACCAGCGCGTTGGCATTTTGCTCTTTGCTGAAAGAACCGACTTTGACCACAAAAGCCGCCTGCGTCAGCGGCTTCTCTGCTTTTATTTCAGCAGGCTTTTCAGCAATTTTTTCCGCAGGTGCTTTTTCTGCCGGTAAAGTATCCGCCGGCAATGTTGCGGTCTGCACATTGCCAGAGGCCGCCACCACGTTTTGTGGTGACGCTGGCGCAACCGCAGGCGCTGTATCTGTCACAACAGCTCCGTCTTTTGGCGCTGCATTTTCCCCGGACAGCGGCTCTGCGCCGACAGGGTCAGGGTCCGTCGTATTGGTGCCGGGCAGGTCTAATGGCTGACTGTTGTCAGTTGGCGGTGTCATCGCCGTGTTTTTTGCGGCCTGATGCTGGTCCTGACTGAACACCGCCGGCTGCGCGACTTCGGCAAATTCCGGACGCTCCGGGATCGCTTTAAAATCATCTTTGTTGACCTGTTTCCGGCCATCTAATAAATCCGGTAAAAACACTACGGCGGCCACGACCAGAATGGCACTGCCAATCAGACGGTTGGTAAAAACTGCTGTCATACATTTTCCTGTGGCCACAGACTCAGCATCGCGCTGACTGTGACAAAAGATCCAAAGACTACAAATAATTGATCAGCGCCAGCGCCATGCATCTGCGCCACCACATCTGCCAGCTGCGGATACTGACAGCTTTGCTCGGTCGCTGGCAAGGCCTGCTGCAGCTGAGCACTGTCGGCACCACGCACGCCAGGCAACGACACCAGATGCCAGCGCCAGGATTTCCCGCAGAATGCCGCCAGCGCCTCGCGAATATCTTTGTCTTTTAACATTCCGGCCACCAGATGCACCTGAGAATATCGTGCAGCCAGTTGGTCCAGTTCTGCCGCCAGATAACGCGCCGATTGCGGATTGTGCGCCACATCAAGCAAGATAGCGGGCTGACGGCTCAGCCATTGCATCCGCCCCGCCAGGGTCAGACTTTTCAGCACCTGGCTTATCAGTTCAGCATCTGGCAGTACATTCAGCAGCGCTAATGCAGCCAGCGCGGTCGCGACATTTTGTACCGGCACCGCCGGCACCGGCAGCGCCTTCAGCTGCACGCCACCAAACTGCCAGTCAAATTGTCCGTCCTGCTGACTGAACGAAAAATCACGGCCGGCGCAGCTCAGTGTCGCCCCCAGTTGGCTGGCGACTTCCGCCACCGAGGCGGGCATCTGCAGCTCGCCGACAACGGCATGGCGGCCGGCACGAAATACGCCGGCTTTCTCCCGGCCAATGGTTTCGCGGTCGTGCCCCAGCCAATCCTGATGATCCAGATCCACGGTCGTAACAATACTCAGTTCCGGATCGATAATATTGGTGGCGTCCAGCCTGCCACCCAGCCCAACTTCAATCAGACAGACATCCGGCGTCTGCTGCTGCAGAATGGCAAAAGCTGCCAGCGTGGTAAATTCAAAATAGGTCAGCGCTACGTCGCCGCGAAGAGCTTCAACCTGACGCAGGCCTTCGATCCACAACGCGTCAGCCACATCTGCACCGTTCAGACGTAAACGTTCATTAAACTGTAACAGGTGCGGCGAGCTGTAAACACCGACACTAAACCCCTGTGCCAGCAGCAGTTGTTCCAGTGTGCGGGCGGTGGTGCCTTTGCCGTTGGTCCCGGCAATCAGGATCACCCGGCCAGGCAAATGCTGTAAAGCGCCCCGTGCCGCCACAGCGGCAACCCGGCCAAGGCCCAGTTCGATTTTTTCCACGGGATGAGATTGTTCGATATAACAAAGCCAATCCGCCAGGCTCTGGCACGATTGGCTTTGCAGCAAAGAAGATGAAGTCATAACGCCTTAAGCGACGCGATGCTCCTGATCCGGAGATGGCAGCCGCATGAATTTTGCTACTAATCGCGCAATTGTATCGCGCATTTGCCGACGGTCAACAATCATGTCGATAGCGCCATGTTCCAGCAGGAACTCACTGCGCTGAAAACCTTCCGGTAACTTCTCCCGGACTGTCTGTTCGATAACACGCGGGCCGGCAAAACCAATCAGCGCTTTGGGCTCGCCAATGTTGACGTCACCAAGCATCGCCAGTGACGCCGACACACCGCCCATCGTCGGGTCAGTCAGCACAGAAATATAAGGCAGACCGGCTTCACTGAGTTTTGCCAGTGCCGCGCTGGTTTTTGCCATCTGCATCAGCGAAAACAAGGCTTCCTGCATCCGTGCACCGCCAGAGGCAGAAAAACAAATAAACGGGATTTTATGTTCCAGCGCGAACTCGACGCCTTTGACGAACTTAGCGCCAACCACAGACGCCATCGAGCCGCCCATGAACTCAAATTCAAAACTGGCGGCAACTACCGGCATGCCGCGCAGTGAACCGCGCATCACCACCATAGCATCCTTTTCGTTGGTGTCTTTTTGCGCCGCAGTGATGCGGTCTTTGTAGCGCTTGCTGTCTTTAAACTTCAGGATATCCTGCGGTTCCAGCTCGGCGGCTAATTCTACGGTGGTATTCACGTCAAAAAACTGGGTCAGCCGGGTCCGGGCATTGATCCGCATATGATGGTCACATTTCGGACAGACGCCTAACTGGCGGTCCAGATCAGCTTTATATAAGACTGCATCACAAGCGGTGCATTTGGTCCAGACCCCTTCCGGAATATTGCGACGGGCAGAAGACGAAGTGCGGGGCAGGATTTTTTCTAACCAACTCATAAGAATTCCTATATCTGACTGCGATGTTTATTCTGCGCAGTTGCACTGAATTTAACAGAAATTCAGCGAAATTGAGGCAAACGGCGGCTATTAAAACACAAACACAATACACAGAATACCAAAAACTGGTCTTAGTAGTTGCGGCTGCAGCACTGCCAGGCGCCAGTTTTGACTGGCGCTGCTGATTGAAGTTCCGTGAATTAATCCGGCAAAAACAATGGGCCCAGTGCCGTTTTCGGAATATCAAAATGTGCCGGGTAATCCACATCCACCAGATAAAGGCCTTCGGCCTTAGCCGTTGCAGCCGCCAGAGTGCGATCTTTTGCCGCCAGTAATTCGCCGATCCAGGATACCGGGCGCCGCCCCATCCCCACTTCCAGCAAACTGCCGGTGATGTTGCGCACCATATGATGTAAAAAGGCGTTGGCTTTAATATCAAGCACAATGAAATCGCCAAAGCGCTGAATGTCCAGATGCATCACATTACGAAACGGCGTGTTGGACTGGCACTGGATGGCGCGAAACGACGAAAAGTCCTGCTCACCCAGCAGCACAGGCGAAGCCTCACGCATCAGTGCCACATCAATGTCCTGATGATAATGACTGAGTCCGGCGCCTAAAATGGCCGGGCGGAACTTCTGATTGTAAATAACATAACGATAACGCCGGGCTGTGGCAGAAAAACGGGCATGAAAATCGTCAGCCACGACCTTTGCCCAGCGCACGGCTATCCCTTGCGGTAAATTTGAATTGGCGCCCATGATCCAGCCCCGCATATCGCGGATAGCGTCGGTATCAAAATGAATCACCTGACCGGTGCCATGCACCCCGGCATCAGTGCGACCGGCACAGAACACTTCAACCGGGGCATTGGCCACCTGACTCAGTGCTTTTTCCAGCTCGCCTTGAATACTGTTGACTTCCCGCTGCCGTTGCCAGCCAAAATAGCCGGTACCGTCATATTCAATCCCCATTGCAATACGCATTCTGACTCCAAGGCCCCCACTCATTCAGCGGCGGCGAGTATAACAAAGCCACCGTATTGCAGCAAAAGCCCTGACGGCCCCCACCTCAAACTGCTGTTGCGTTTGCCCAAGCCATCCGCGCCACACAGGTCTGATTCAGGACACCAACCTTCCCTGATTATAAAAAAAGCGCCATCGGCGCTTTTCTCAACGAGTCGGCTGCTTACGACAGCAGCGCCGTCGCTTCCTGTTTCACATGCGCTGGCGCATCAGAAGCCATGATCTCTTTAATCAGATGATTCGCGCTGTCTGCATCACCAATTTCGATATATGCCCGCACTAAATCCAGCTGCCCGGCAAAACCGGCATCGGCATGATCAACGTCACCGGCTTCGTCCGCAGCAATCAGATCTTCAAAATCTGCCAGGCCGACGTCGACATTTAATGCCGGTATTGCATGGCTGTCGTCCAGTTGGTCTTCTGTCGCCGCCAACAATTTGTCGATGTTGACAAAATCCGGCAAGGCGACGACATCGTCATCGACAGCATGGCGCGCCTGGCTTTGTTGTAACGCATCCAGTTCAGCCAGTACTTCGGCGGCTTTATGCTGGTCGGTCTGCGGATCTGCGACCGGCACGACAAAGTCGTCCAGTCCGGACAGCAGCTCGTCAAAATTGACGTCTTCCAGTTCGGTCAGGTTGTCAGTAACTTCACCTGCCAACAGCAAATCATCCGCGACGTCTTCCGCTTCGTCCGGAAAAATCTGCGGCTGTTCGTTGTCATCAAGCAACAAGTCAGGATATTCGTCCAGTACTTTGCTTGGCCGTTCGACTGAGGACAGCCCTTCAAACACCCGGGCGACCGAATTGTCATCCGACTCCTGCAGATCCGGCATCTCCGTCAGGCTGTCATCCAAAGTGGAAAACTCGGTCAGATACTCAGTTTCAGCCACTGATTCGGCAGCCAGCTCGGCTTCGCTGCCGAACTCCGGCGTGTCATCAAGCATCAATTCTTCGATATCAATAAAATCGTCACGCCCGCTGGCGGTGCTGGCAGAGTTATCCGCCGGCGCATCCGCTTCCGGCTCGGCAAGCATCGCACTGACATCCGCAACACTCAGATCTGCTTCAGCGAAATCAGCACTGGCCAGCGCCATTGCATCTTCCGGTAACGCCAGCTCGGCAAGTTGTGCTTTGGTCTGTTGCGACTGCGCCCGGATCTCTGCCACTTCGTTCAGGATCTCGTCCAGTTCATCAACCAGACCGGCATCATCATCGGCAGTCAAAAGCTCATCCGCGTCAAACTCGTCGGCAACGGTCAGATCAAGATCCGGCACAGCTGCGCTGCTCGCCGGCATTTCCTGCGGCTCACTGACCGCCAAATCAAAGGCATTAAAGTCTGGCCCGGCGTCCGGATCTGCCGGTAATTGCTCGTCAGCCAGCGACTCGGCAAAAGCCTCCAGCTCTGAGCTGTCAAATTGGTCGACGTCATCTTCATCGGCCGCTGCAGGCTGCAGCTCAGCGGCGCTGGCAAGCGGAGCGGTCTGTGCCTGGGCGGATTGTGTCATTGCCAGCAGTGAATCGATGTCGAAATCATCGTCGCTGACCGGTTCAGGCTGTGCGGCCGGTGCAGCCACCGCCTGCGTCTGGGCGACCAGCGCATCAATATCAAAATCATCGTCGTCCGGGCTGATATTCTGCGCGGCCACGGCCTCTTCACCCGGCAGATCCAGTTCAATCTCTTCGAGTAATTCATCTGATTCAGCCGCTTCTGCCGCGGCGAATGCCAGTGCGGCGGCGGATACCTGCGGATCACTCAGCAGTGTATCTGCTGCAGTATCCGCGTCGGCACTGGCTTGCTGCGCCGCAACCGCCTGGTTAAATATGGCATCCGGGTCTTCATCATCGTCCGCCAGATTGTCAAACAACGAGCTGAGTTCATTGCCGGACAGGATGTTGTTCGGATCAAACGCCTGTTTGGCTTCAAATACCGGCTCATCTGCGTCGAGTAAATTACTGAGCGCATCCCCGGCCAGAATGTTATCCGGATCAAAAGGTTCAGCTTTAGCCGCTGCCGGCAACGGCACATCCAGCGGGTCATCCAGCAGATCATCAAGGTCAAAGGCACCGGCAGACGTGGCCGAGTCAGTGCCCAGATCCAGGTGGTCATCCAGCAGGTCGTCATCGTTGAAGCTGCTGACGGCGGTCTTTTTCACCGGACGGTCAAAGTCATCGTCCAGCCGGATCCCGCTGTTCAGATTGTCATTCAACAACGAATCATCAAGGTTGATCAGGCTGCTTTCGTCAAAGTCTAAGCTGTCATCCAGTGGCGGCAATGGTGACCGGTAATTTGGATCCAGCGCCGGGCTGGCGGTCGCGGCCGATACCGCTGCGGCAGCTTTTTGGCTCTTGCGGCGGATAAAAAACACCACAAACAGCAAAATAAGCGCGGCCGGCAACGCCGCAGCGAGGATCCAACCGGCCGGACTGTTGGCAAGTTTTTGCCAGGTTTCGGCAAAGTTAAACCCTTCCTGCTGCTTGCGGATCTGTTCACGTTGTTGTTCCAGCATCTCGGTTTGCTGCAGCAGCAACTGTTGCAGCTGGGTCTGGATTTCACTGTCTTTGTCCAGTTGCTGCTTCACGCCCGACAGTTCGGTCACTACGGTGTCGAGCTGTTTCTTCAGCGCAGTATTTTCCTGCACTATGGTTTCAACGTTGGCCATGGACGCACCGAGCCGGTCGCGGATATCGGTCATCTGCTCGGTCTGTTGCGCCTCCACCCGGTTCAGCTCATCGGTGATTTCTTGCTGTGCTTTGGCAATATCCACTTGTTTGGCAGAGTGATCTTCCGGTTTTTGCTGCGCAGCTTTACGGATTTTTTCGGCCCAGACCCGATCGTCGTTTTCGGATTTGCGCTGCGCCATCACAGGGTCAATGGCCAGAATGTCGCGAATGCCGGGCACTTCGAGAAAAGCACCCGGTTTAAGATGATTAAAATTGTCGTCGAGGAAGGCGTCGGGATTGTTTTGATAAAGCGCAAACATCATCTGATACATATTCACGCGTTTATCTGGCCGTGCCTGTTCGGCAAGGCGCCATAAAGTGTCCTGCGCCGACAAAGGCCCAAGCCGCGTGACCGCCGGGGTATCAAATTCTTTTGGACCGCGTAAGCGCGCCGTGGATTCAGCCCAGGCTGCCGTCATAAAATTGACGGTGAACAGAATGAGCAAAATTCGCATCAGAAGCATGCAATATTCCCTAACAACCATTGGACCCAGCTGGATGCCCATTGCATCCGGACTGAACGCCTGAGTGCTGTATCCGCCATTGGATATAGTCGCACTGCAAACAATGTTCCACAATTTATCGCCCTTTGGCGCAGATTCTAAACCAGATTGGCAAAAAGGGGCAGGCAAAGTACTGAGTTCCTGCTGCCACAGGCCGCAACTTGCCCGCAACAAGCCTATCGGCTGGCAGGCGCCTGGCTAAAGCCTAGATTCATCAGCAGGACCAACAAAGACAAAAAAGGCCCCGCAGGGCCTTTTTCAACATCAGCGGAATTTACAGATAATCGCGGATCAGATGTTCAGCAATCTGGATACTGTTGGTCGCCGCACCTTTACGCACGTTGTCCGCTACCACCCACAGATTCAAACCGTGATCGTGTGACAAGTCTTTGCGGACGCGGCCAACAAACACATCGTCCTGGCCCTGAGCGTGGCTGACCTGAGTCGGGAACTCGGCATTGTCTTCCAGCAGCACCACGCCTGGCGCCTGCGCCAGCAGTGCTTTCACTTCCTCGACGCTGATTGGCGAGCGGGTTTCGATATGCACAGCTTCGGCATGACCATAAAACGCCGGCACCCGCACTGCGGTCGCATTCACAGAAATGCTGTCATCACCCATGATTTTCTGGGTTTCCCAGTGCATTTTCATTTCTTCTTTGGTGTAACCGTTATCCATAAACACGTCGATTTGTGGAATGACGTTAAAAGCGATCTGGCGCGAGAATTTGCCAGTCGTTTCAATCGGACGGCCATTTAACAGTTGTGCTGTTTCCGACGCTAAGGCTTCAATACCTTGCTGGCCGGCGCCGCTGACCGACTGATAAGTCGCCACGTTCACGCGGGTAATGCCAACCGCATCGTGGATTGGCTTTAACGCCACCAGCATTTGAATCGTCGAACAGTTCGGATTCGCGATGATATTGCGGTTGCGGTAATCGGCAATTGCATGGGCGTTCACTTCCGGCACGACTAACGGAATATCGGCTTCGTAGCGGTAGTGCGAGGTGTTGTCGATGACGATACAACCGGCATCCGCTGCTTTTGGCGCATAAACTGCGGACACGCTGCCGCCGGCTGAGAACAAACCAATTTGGGCTTTGGTCCAGTCAAAGGTCTCAGCATCCAGCACTTCTACCTGTTTACCGTGAAATGTCACTGTGCCACCGGCAGAGCGTTTACTGGCCAATGGGTAAAGATTGCGTACCGGAAAATCGCGCTGCTGCAGAATCTCGATCAAATGCTGACCGACCAAACCTGTAGCGCCTAATACTGCGACGTCAAATTGCTGAGCCATGTGGTTTGTTCCCCTTTATTTCTGGCTGAAACCTAAACGAATTAAATAATCGGGCACCTGCCCCTGCAGGCACACTGAACTGAATTCCCGCCGCGGCGGGTAGGTTTTTCTGAGCCAGTCAAACCCGTGCGTGACCAGATGACGCCGGAACAGCGCATCGTCACGCCGGACATCATATAACATACGGCACAGATTTTGGACATCTAAAAGTCTAAAATTTGGCGAAATTTGCAGCTTTTCTATCGCACCGGCGGGTAAAAACTGCGCCAGTGTTCTGGTCGGCGTCATCCCCAGCAATTGGCAAACCGCCTGATACAACATTTCGGTGCCACGGGCTTTGCCTTCGACGCTGTGACCGGCGATATGCGCAGTGGCAATATCGCAATACGGCAACAGTCCTTGTTCAATGACCGGCTCGTTTTCCCACACATCCAGAAACAAAGGCCGGCGTACACCGCTGCGCGCTTGCGCCAACAGCGCCTGATTGTCGACCACTTCGCCGCGACAGGCGTTAATCAGCGCTGTTGTGGCTGGTAAAGCCGCCAGCCGTTTGGCATCTAATAAATGAAAAGTCGGATAAGCGCCGCCGCGAACCAGCGGCACATGCAAACTGACTACATCGGCGCTTGCTAATAAAGTATCGAGGTCAACATGAGGAAAATCAGCTTCATCCGCACGTAACGGGTCATTTTGCAACACGCTGACGCCAAGCGCATGCAGCGCCGCCACCAGTCGTTTACCGATTTGGCCGACGCCAACCACACCAACGCTGAAGTCAGTGAGCGGTTTATCCTGTTGTTCCGCCAGGATAAACAGGCAGCTCAGCACATATTCCACAACAGATTGCGCATTACAGCCCGGCGCATTGGTGTGGGTGATACCGCGCGCCTGCAGATAAGGCAAATCCAGATGATCAGTGCCGATGGTCGCAGTGCCGACGAAACGAATGTTGGGATTGGCATCCAGCAGCGCTGCATTCACTTTAGTCACAGAGCGCACCAGCAGAATATCAGCATCTGTCAGCGTTGCCGCCTGCACCTGGCGACCGGAGAATAAAGTCACTTCACCCAGATCGGCGAAAAACTCCCGCGCCAGCGGCATATTGTCATCGGCATAAATTTTCATCGGCAACTCCAGTCAACTCCAATCAACACGGGCACAACAAACTGCGCCGCATTCTATGTCAGAACGCCGCTACTACGCCATGCAGGCAACAGATTTCATCGCGCCAGAAGCGACAAAGCCACCCGTAGGTGGCTTTGTTTTAACAGTGGATCAAGGCTTAGCCGTTAAACTTCTGCATCACCAGTGTGGCATTGGTACCACCAAAACCAAAGCTGTTCGACATCACCGTATTTAACGTCGCAGCGGTTGGTTTAGTAATGATGTTCAGGCCTTCAGCCGCCGCATCCAGCTCACCGATATTGATGGATGGCGCGATAAAACCATGTTCCATCATCAGCAGGGAATAAATGGCTTCATGCACACCGGCAGCACCCAAAGCGTGACCGGTCATGGCTTTAGTCGCGCTGATGGCTGGGCTCTTACCGCCAAACACTTGCTGGATAGCACCCAGCTCTTTGACATCACCAACCGGCGTACTGGTGCCGTGGGTGTTCAGGTAATCGATAGGTGCATTCACGCCTTGCAGCGCCATTTGCATACAACGCACCGCGCCTTCGCCGCTTGGCGCCACCATGTCGTAACCATCTGAAGTTGCGCCGTAACCCACCACTTCAGCATAAATTTTGGCGCCACGGGCTAAGGCATGTTCCAGCTCTTCAATCACCAGAATACCGCCACCGCCGGAGATGACAAAACCGTCGCGGTTCGCATCATAAGTGCGTGATGCCTGCGTTGGTGTTTCGTTGTATTTGCTCGACAAGGCGCCCATAGCGTCAAATTCCATCGCCAGCGTCCAGTGCACTTCTTCACCACCGCCGGCGAAAATCACGTCTTGTTTGCCGAGCTGGATAAGTTCCACCGCATGACCAATACAATGCGCGCTGGTAGCGCAGGCAGAGCTGATTGAGTAGTTCACGCCTTTGATTTCAAACGGGGTGGCCAGGCACGCAGAGCAAGTCGATGACATGGTTTTTGGCACGGCATAAGGGCCAACGCGTTTGACGCCTTTTTCGCGCAGAATATCTGCCGCTTCAATTTGCGTTTTTGAGGAAGCACCGCCAGAGCCCACAACCAAACCGGTACGTGGATTGGAGACTTGCTCTGGCGTTAAACCTGAATCTGCAATGGCTTGCGCCATCGAGATGTATGCATATGCTGCAGCGTCGCCCATAAAACGCAACGCCTTGCGGTCAATCAGAGCAGCAGTGTCAATATTGATTTGACCCCAGACCTGAGAACGCAGCCCAAAATCGGCAAATTCCTGCGCAAAGCTGATGCCGGAACGACCTTCCTGCAAGGAGGCCAATACTTCTGCTTTGTTGTTACCGATACTTGAAACTATGCCCAATCCGGTGATTACCGCTCTTTTCATTCTGACTCCAGCGTAAAAAAATAGTGTTCGCGGCCATTGTACGGGCTTTTTCCCGTCAACTGGTCCAATTTCAGCGCACAGTTGTACACTCACCTGCTCACACTATTAGCCGCCAGCATGACAAACAAGTTAAAATGCGCCACTTTGTGCAATTTTTTTTGATACGGGCTTGCTGATGAGTCAGATCCAATCCGCCACCTTGCGTTATAACGAACAAGGCACGCCGGTTTCTAACGTGTTTGATGATGTGTATTTTTCCAATGAAAGTGGCCTCGATGAGACGCAGTTTGTATTTTTGCACAACAACCAGTTGCCGGAGCGCTGGCAGCAGCTGCCCAAACGTTGCTTTCATGTGATCGAAACCGGTTTTGGTACCGGGCTGAACTTTCTGGTGTGCTGGCAGGCTTTCCGGCAGTTTCGCACGGCGCAGCCGCAAGCCACTTGCCAGCAGCTGCATTTCTCCACTTTCGAAAAATTCCCGTTAACTCTCAATGATTTGACGCAGGCATTAACCGCCTGGCCAACGTTACAGCCACTCATTGCTGAGCTGTTGGCGCAATATCCACGGCCTTTTGCTGGCTGTCATCGACTGCAGTTTGACCAGGGCGCTGTGACGCTGGATCTATGGCTTGGTGATATCAAAGACAATCTGCCGGCGTTGCCGCTGTCGAACCGTGCCGATGCCTGGTTTTTGGATGGTTTTGCCCCCAGTAAAAACCCGGATATGTGGCAGGACAGTTTATTTGAAGGCATGGCACGGTTAAGCGGCCCCGGCACCACAGTCGCCACATTTACCAGTGCGGGTATTGTCCGGCGTGGCCTGCAAAGCGCCGGTTTTTTGGTGAAGAAGGTCAAAGGTTTTGGCCGTAAACGCGAGATGGCGGTTGGTGTTATCCCTGAAGAGCCATCGGCCTTTACGTCCTCCGCCCCCGAAGACATCGTCACGCTGGTCGGTGGCGGTATTGCGGCGCTCTTAACAGCATTGGCGCTGGTGCAGCGCGGCCGTCAGGTGCGTTTGCTGTGTAAAGACGAAACTGTTGCTTTGGGTGCCTCGCATAACCGGCAAGGTGCGTTGTATCCGCAACTACAAACCAGCTTTAGCCCGGTGTCGCGTTTTCACGCCAGCGCTTATGGTTTTGCCTGCCGCCGCTACCGGGAGCTATCCCGTCAGTTTGATTTCCCTCACCAGTTTTGCGGTGTGCTGACGTTAGCATGCACCGAAGCGCTTGCGCTGCGACAGCACAAAATCCAACAGGAAAGCGCCTGGCCGGCGGGCTTTTTTCAGGCGCTGGACGCAGAGGCATGCAGCGAAGTGGCGGGCCTGTCCCTGCCCTATGGCGGACTGTTTTATCCAGATGGCGGCTGGGTCGCGCCACAGCGCTTTTGCCAGGCCGCACTGAACTGGCTGCAGCAACAACCCGGCTTTAGTTTTTGTGCCAATACCGAAGTAACGGCACTGCAGCAAGGCGTCGATGGCTGGGAACTCTCGACATCAGCCGGCCCTGTCATTTGCCGCCAGCTGGTGCTGTGTAATGGCGTAGATTTGACGCAATTCGCGCCAACCCGGCATTTGCCACTGAATCAGGTGCGGGGTCAGGTCTCCCATGTGCAGGCCGCGCAAATGGCTGCGCTTCGCACTGTGATTTGCCATCAGGGTTATATCACGCCGGTCGATACGGCAGAGTTTGCAGGTGAGCACTCTTATCGCGAGCATTGTGTCGGCGCGACTTTCGACCGCATCAATCGCAGTACCATCAGCACAGCAGCAGACGACGCCGCCAATCTGGCACTGGTGAATGCGGTGCTTAAGCAACCAGACTGGTTCGCCGATGCAACGGTAGTGTCGGCGAAAACCGGTCTGCGCGCCACAGTGCCTGATCATCTGCCGATTGCCGGAGAAGTTGCCGCAGATTTGTATGTGCTGGGCGGACTTGGCGCCCGTGGGCTGTTATTTGCGCCATTCCTGGCGGAACAGCTGGCCGCCACGCTTTGCCAGCAGCCGCTTGCGCTCGCCGATGAATTACAGCAACTGGTCAACCCGGCCCGTTTTGATAAACACCGCGCGGCGGAATAAAGCAAAAAGCCCTGATTGTTCAGGGCTTTATTGTAAATTTCATAAAAAATCAGAGCCTTGGCGCTTCCGCCCGCACTAGCTGCACTACAGCCCGGCGGTTAGTGGCGCGGCCGCGTAAGGTATCATTGGCCGCAGCATGGCGCTTCTCGCCAAAACCTTCAGTGCGGATCACTTTTTCGTCAATCCCGGCACTGACTAAAAAGGTTTTTAAGGCTTTGGCACGTTTGCGCGACAGTTCTTCGTTGATCCAGCGCCCGCCATAACTGTCGGTATAGGTATCTATTTCAACTGCAGCGATGGCTTTGTCGTGCTTCAGGTATTCGGCAATTTGTTGTAAACGCGCTTCAGATTCCCGCGTCAGGGCATCACTGTTGCTCTGATAATTCAGCACCGTCAGGGCAATATCATCAAAGGTAAAGCGTAATAAGCCGGCCATACAGGCACTGAATTGCTGATACGGCTGGCCAAAATGGATTGGATTGAGCTGGGCAGCAATTTTATCAAACGGGCTGTGCCAGTCGTCAAAATAAAAGGTCGGACTGAAGCCCTGCTCCAGTTCGGTCAGCATGGTCCAGGCTTGTTGTTTAGGTAAGTCACCATCAAATTGTTTTAATAATTTCATGTCCGCCAGCGCTTTCGCCTGCTCGCCGGCCCGCCAGCCCGGCGGGACTGACAACACTTCAGCCAGGCTATAACCGTCGGGCTGGCGCTGCATTTTTAACTGAAACAGCAGGTTTGAATCTTTACTGGCTGTGCTGATAAAACGGGCTTCACCAAATTGCGGAATAGCATGGACCAGTTCACAGCGCAGCGCTGTCGCCGTTTTCACCGACCAGGCAGAGTTGTCCAATGTGGCAGCATATTGCCGCACATTTTGCCGGTTGATTGCCGCCTCACTGCCGCTGATGAACACCAGCGCACAGCACAGACCGCAAATTTTATTTGCTGCATTCATCATTCAGTGACCATTTAACAGGCGAAAATCCAGACATTTTGCCGGCAACCCCACGCCGCCAGGTATTATTCTGAGCAGAACATGCGCTCGCGACACCTGCTCTGTCAAAACAATTAGCAAAGGCTGTGCCGACAACAAGACGAAGCACGATTTTTTTGGCATACTGCGGCTCCTTTTTTGACTGAGCACTGCCGATGAGCCAAACTACGACCCTTTTTGCCCAACGCTTTCGCGGCTATTATCCGGTGGTGATTGACGTCGAAACCGCTGGTTTTAACGCTCAAACTGATGCGCTGCTGGAAATCGCCGCCTGTACACTGAAAATGGATGAGCAAGGCTTTCTCAGCATAGACCAGACCGTGCATTTTCATGTCGAACCTTTTGAAGGTTCCATCCTGAACCCAAGTTCTCTGGCGTTTAATGGTATTGACCCTTATAACCCGCTGCGTGGCGCTGTGCATGAACGCGAAGCGCTGACTGAAATGTTTAAAGTGGTGCGTAAAGGCCAGAAAGATGCGGGTTGTCAGCGTGCGGTGCTGGTTGCGCACAATGCCGCTTTTGATCAGGGTTTTGTGAACGCTGCTGTCGAGCGCAATAATATCAAACGTTCGCCCTTCCACGCTTTTGTGTCTTTTGATACCACCACACTGGCCGCGCTGGCACTCGGTCAAACCGTATTAGCCAAAGCCTGTCAGGCCGCCGGCATCCCATTTGATGGCAAAGAAGCGCACAGCGCGCTTTATGACACTGAACGGACCGCGGAGTTATTTTGTCACATCGTCAACCGCTGGCAGACACTTGGTGGCTGGCCGCCGCCGTTTCTGGATACCGATACCGAAGCGCAGGACGCTGACACCGAATAACCCCAAAAACAACAAAACCGCCGCGGCGGTTTTGTTTTATCAGTAGCAGACACTTATTCTGCGCTGTCGTCTTTTTTGTATTTTGCGGCAGTTTCTTTGATCAGCGGTTGTAATTCACCGCGCTGAAACATTTCCAGCATAATGTCACAACCACCGACCAGCTCGCCTTCTACCCACAGTTGCGGGAACGTTGGCCAGTTCGCATAAGCAGGTAACTCAGCACGGATATCCGGGTTTTGCAGAATATCTACAAAGGCGAACGGCTCACCACAAGCAATCAGCGCTTGCGAAGCTTGCGCCGAAAAACCACAGCTTGGCAGTTTTGGCGAACCTTTCATGTACAGAATGATTGGGTTATCCGCCAGTTGTTGTTTGATTTTGTCGATAGTTTCCATCAGGACCTCTGCAGGAGCGCTAAAAAATTTTACGGCATTTTACCAAAGGAATTATCTGCCGCCACTTGAGATCTGCTGATCTGCCCCAAAAACTGGCTCTGCAGAACATCATATCAACGTGGGCTGACAACAGCGCGATTGTGCAGACAATCCGCTGGTAAAACTTGAGTAATTTACTCGGGTTTTGTAGTCTACGCGATGCAGAACCACTAAACAACGCCGACGGAGAAATAGAATGGCTTTTGAATTACCAGCATTACCATATGCTAAAGACGCTTTAGCACCGCACATTTCCGCTGAAACTCTGGAATTCCACCATGGCAAGCACCACAACGCTTACGTGGTTAAACTGAATTCGCTGATTGAAGGCACAGCCTTTGCCGGCAAATCACTGGAAGACATCATCAAAACTTCAGAAGGCCCGGTGTTTAACAATGCCGCGCAAATCTGGAACCACACGTTTTACTGGCACTGCCTGTCACCACAAGGTGGCGGCGAACCAACAGGCGCATTAGCTGATGCCATCAATGCCAAATGGGGTTCATTCGCAGCGTTCCAGACTGCATTTAACGACAAAGCAGTCAACAACTTCGGTTCAAGCTGGACCTGGCTGGTGAAAAAAGCTGACGGTACTGTTGACCTGGTCAACACATCTAACGCCGGTACGCCACTGACTGACAGCAGCGTGACAGCACTGTTGACAGTTGACCTGTGGGAACACGCTTATTACATCGATTTCCGTAATGCGCGCCCAACATACCTGAACGCCTTCTGGGCGCTGGTTAACTGGGAATTCGCCAGCGCGAACTTCGCCAAGTAACGAATCCTTGCCAGTTACCAAAAACCCGGCGATTGCCGGGTTTTTCTTTTCCATCTGCCCTGCCCAATTGCCCGTATTGCTGAACTACGCTTAGCGCAGCGAATCAAACAGGCAAATGTATCTCGTCGAAAATTGCTGAAAATTCTTGTAATTAGAGCGGCGAGTTCATTTTTTCCTGTCTAACCTTTAACTGCTAGCCGTTTTTTTGAGTTTGTTTGTGGAGGTGCATTATGGGCATTTTTGAGCACTACAAGTCTCGTTACGAAGCAGCACGTGAAGAAGAGTACAGCATTTCCGAATTTCTGACCTTGTGCAAAAACGACAAAAGTTGTTATGCCAGCGCGTCAGAACGCCTGCTGATGGCGATAGGCCAGCCGGAATTTACCGATACCGCGCAGGACCCAAAACTCAGCCGGTTGTTTTCCAACCGCGTCATTGCCCGTTATCCGGCTTTTTCCGAGTTCTACGGCATGGAAGACGCGATTGAGCAAATAGTGTCCTACCTGAAACATTCGGCGCAGGGCCTCGAAGAGCGTAAACAAATCCTGTATCTGCTTGGCCCGGTCGGCGGCGGTAAATCCTCGCTGGCGGAAAAACTCAAATCGCTGATGCAACAGGTGCCGGTGTATTACCTCAAAGGCTCGCCGGTGTACGACCATCCGCTGTGCCTGTTTGACCTCAATGAAGATGGCAACATCCTGCTGCAGGAATATGGCATTCCAAAGCGTTACCTGAAAACCATTATGTCGCCCTGGGCCAGCAAACGGCTGCATGAATTTAACGGTGATATCAGCCAGTTCCGCGTGGTGAAAAAATACCCGTCGATCCTCGATCAAATCGCGATCGCCAAAACTGAACCTGGCGATGAAAACAATCAGGATATTGCTTCGCTGGTTGGCAAAGTCGATATCCGCATGCTGGAGCATTTTGCCCAAAACGACCCGGACGCCTATAGCTACTCCGGCGCTTTATGCCGCGCCAATCAAGGCCTGATGGAATTTGTCGAGATGTTTAAAGCGCCGATTAAAGTGCTGCATCCACTGCTGACAGCAACCCAGGAAGGCAACTACAACGGGACCGAAGGCCTGGCTGCATTGCCATTTGAAGGCATTATTCTGGCGCACAGCAATGAGTCAGAATGGCAGACCTTCCGCAACAACAAAAACAATGAGGCCTTTCTCGACCGGGTTTATATCGTCAAAGTGCCGTATTGCCTGCGGGTATCTGAAGAAGTACGGATCTACGAAAAACTGCTGGAGCACAGCGAGCTGAAAACCGCGCCTTGTGCGCCTGGCACTCTAACTTCACTGGCGCAGTTTGCGGTGTTGTCCCGGCTGAAAAATCCGGAAAACTCCAGCATGTATTCAAAAATGCGAGTCTACGACGGCGAAAGCCTGAAAGACACCGATCCCAAAGCCAAGTCCTATCAGGAATACCGCGATTATGCCGGGGTTGATGAAGGCATGACCGGCCTGTCGACGCGCTTTGCCTTTAAGATTTTGTCCAGGGTATTTAACTTCGACAGCACAGAAGTGGCGGCCAATCCGGTACATCTGTTTTACGTGCTGGAACAACAAATCGAGCGCGAACAATTCCCTGCCGACGTAGCAGAACGTTATCTCGAACATTTAAAAGGTTATCTGATCCCCAAATACGTGGAATTTATTGGCAAAGAAATTCAGACAGCTTATTTAGAAAGTTACTCAGAATATGGGCAAAATATCTTCGATCGTTACGTGATCTACGCCGATTTCTGGATCCAGGACCAGGAATACCGCGACCCGGAAACCGGTCAGCTGTTTGACCGTGCCGCGCTGAATGCCGAACTGGAAAAAATTGAAAAACCGGCCGGCATTAGTAATCCGAAAGATTTTCGCAATGAAATCGTCAACTTTGTGTTGCGTGCCAAAGCGAAGAATAACGGCAAAAATCCGACCTGGACCAGCTACGAAAAACTGCGCACTGTGATTGAGAAGAAAATGTTCTCCAGCACTGAAGAGTTGCTGCCGGTCATTTCGTTTAATGCCAAAACCTCCACCGATGATCAGAAAAAACACGACGATTTTGTCGATCGGATGATGGAAAAAGGCTATACGCGCAAACAGGTCCGTTTGTTGTCTGAATGGTACCTGCGGGTCCGGAAGTCACAATGAGGCGGGGGTCAAGCCGGAGGTACTATGGCGCATTTTATCGATCGACGCCTGAACGGCAAAAACAAAAGTGCGGTGAACCGGCAACGGTTCATCCGCCGCTATAAACAACAAATCAAGCAAGCGGTGTCCGACGCGATCAGTAAACGCAGCGTCACCGATATCGACAAAGGCGAAAGCGTTTCTATTCCCGGGCGGGATATCAGTGAGCCGTTTTTTCATCAGGGCAGCGGCGGTCATCGCGAACGGGTGCACCCAGGCAATGACCAGTTCAGTGAAGGCGACCGCATCAAAAGGCCATTAGGCGGTCAGGGCGGCGGTTCTGGTCAGGGCGATGCCAGCGCCGACGGCGAAGGTGAAGATGAATTTGTCTTTTCAATCTCCAAAGACGAATACCTGGATTTATTGTTTGAAGATTTAGAACTGCCTAATTTACGGAAAAATCAGCTGGATAAACTGGTGCAGTATAAAAACGTTCGCGCCGGTTATCGCTCTGAAGGCGTGCCGAGCAATATCGACATAGTCCGGTCCTTACAGGGATCGCTGGCACGCCGCGTGGCAATGACTGCCGGCAAAAAGAAACAATTGCAGGACATCGAAGCGCAGATCTCAGAACTCGAGGCTACGCCGGTGCCGGATATTCACCAGCTCCTGGCATTAAAAGCACAAGCCGAAGAATTGCGTCGCCGTATCGATGCCGTCCCTTTTATTGACAGCTTCGACCTGCGTTTTCGCAATTTCGCCAAAAGACCGGAACCCACCAGCAAAGCCGTGATGTTTTGTCTGATGGACGTGTCCGGTTCGATGGACCAGGCCACCAAGGACATGGCTAAGCGCTTTTATATCCTGCTGTATATGTTTTTAAGCCGCAGCTATAAAAATGTCGAAGTGGTGTATATCCGTCACCACACCCAGGCCAAAGAAGTTGATGAACAAGAGTTTTTTTACTCGCAGGAGACCGGCGGTACTATTGTGTCCAGTGCGTTGAAACTGATGATTGAGGTAGTCAAAGCGCGCTACGATCCGAGTGAATGGAATATCTATGCCGCACAAGCCTCAGATGGTGATAACTGGGCCGATGACAGTCCGCAATGTTCCGCATTGCTGGCCGAGCAATTGCTGCCACTGGTCCGTTACTTTGCGTATATCGAAATCACCCAACGGCCGCACCAGAGCCTGTGGGTCGAATATGAAAAACTGCTCAGTCAGTTTGATAATTTTGCCATTCAACCAATCCGCCAGGTCAGTGATATTTACCCGGTGTTCAGAACGCTGTTTAAAAAGCAGGCTGCCTGAATATAAGGAGATTTTATGTCGGCAAAAAAGAAAATAGCGCCTTTATCTGATGGCCCCGACTGGAGTTTTGAGCTGCTGACGCAGTATCAGACTGAAATTGAACGGGTCGCCCGCTTTTATAAACTGGATTATTACCCGAATCAGATTGAGATCATCACGGCCGAACAAATGATGGATGCCTATTCCAGCGTTGGTATGCCGATTGGTTATAACCACTGGTCCTATGGCAAAAAATTTATTCAGACCGAACAAAACTACAAACGCGGCAATATGGGACTGGCCTATGAAATTGTGATTAATTCCAACCCATGCATCGCTTATCTGATGGAAGAAAACACTATCACCATGCAGGCCCTTGTGATGGCACACGCCTGTTACGGGCATAACTCTTTCTTTAAAAACAATTACTTATTTAAGACCTGGACAGATGCCTCTTCAATTATTGATTATCTGGTGTTTGCGAAGAAATACATCAGCGACTGCGAGGAAAAATATGGCCTGAGTGAAGTCGAGGATATTTTAGATTCCTGCCATGCGCTGATGAATTATGGTGTAGACCGCTACAAAAGACCGCAAAAAATCTCGATGGACGAAGAGCAGCGCCGTCAGCAAGACCGGGAAAAGTATCTGCAATCTCAGGTCAACCAGTTGTGGCGGACCATTCCGAACAAAGAACAGTTTAATAAACCAGTAGAACAGCACTACCCGCAGGAACCACAGGAAAACATCCTGTATTTCATTGAAAAAAACGCCCCGCTGTTAAAACCATGGCAACGGGAAATAGTTCGGATAGTCCGGAAGATTTCGCAGTATTTTTATCCGCAAAAACAAACGCAGGTCATGAACGAAGGCTGGGCCACTTTTTGGCACTATACCATCCTGCAACACCTGTACAACGAGGGGCTGGTGACCGACAAGTTCATGCTGGAAGTGCTGCATAACCACACCAATGTGGTGTATCAGCCAGCTTATAACTCAAAGTATTACTCCGGTATTAACCCCTATGCGCTCGGGTTTGCCATGTTTACTGACCTTCGCCGGATCTGCGAAACACCCACCGCAGAAGATAAAGAATGGTTCCCCGATATTGCCGGCTCAGATTGGGTTGAAACTCTGCATTTTGCTACGCAAAACTTTAAAGATGAGAGTTTTATCAGCCAGTATCTGTCGCCCAAAGTGATCCGGGATTTTCATCTGTTTGGCATTGTCGATGATGATAAAGAACAACAACTGGAAGTGGCCGCAATCCACAACGGCCCCGGCTATCAGAAAGTCAGGCAAATGTTATCTGCCCAATACAACCTGAGTAATATTGAACCGAATATTCAGGTGTTTAATGTTGATGTAACCGGAGATCGCTCGCTGACCCTGCGATTTGTCCCAAATCAGCGCGTGCCTTTGGCTGACAGCTTTCCTCAGGTATTAAAGCATTTACACCGTCTGTGGGGATTTACCGTCAAGCTGGAACAACTGAACGACGATAACAGCGTCAAACCACTTGGCATGATGCCACCAGAATAACAAACGCCGGCATCTGCCGGCGTTTTCTTATCTACTCGCAGCCATACCAGACTCAGCGGCCAGCGACAGTGACCTTATTGCGACCTTCAGCTTTGGAGGTATACAGCGCTTTGTCGGCCGCTTCAATCCACTGCCGGTGCTCGGCCAAATCGGCATGGTATTGGGCAATACCGACACTCACAGTCGCTTTAAGCAATTGCTGATTAAACTCCATTGATAAACCTTCGACGGTTTTTCGCAGACGTTCAGCAAAATACAACGCCTGATCCGCCGTTGTGTCCACCAGTAACACCGCAAATTCTTCTCCGCCATAACGACCAGCCACGTCAGTTTCGCGCAGGTTTTTCTTCACCGCTTGCGCGACCTGCCGGATAACGACATCCCCGGCGGCATGGCCATAACCATCATTAATGCGTTTAAAGTGATCGATATCACACATCAATAAAGTCCCGGTGTGGCCGCTGCGTTTGAGCCGTTTAAATTCCTGTTGCAGCGCTTCCTCCCAGGTACCGCGATTGTTCAGATCGGTCAGGAAGTCAGTTTTGGACAACTGCTGCAGCTGACCATTCATCGACTCCAGCTCCAGCCGGCTGGTTGCGACGTCCGTGACATCATAAATAATCATACAAAGGTGAGTCACCACGCCCCGCAGGTCGGTGATTGGGAAAATGGTGCTGTTCTGATACATATAATCGGCAACACCGGTAATAGGCCGGTAATTGCGGAATTTAAAAATAAATGGCCGCTGCTCCCAGATGGTAAAAGCGCGGTTTTTCAGCAGGATCACTGGATCACATTTACGGCGTAACCAGTCCTCGTCAATTTCCGAGAATAAATCAAACAGATAACGGTCCCGCACCTGACGCGGAGTCAGACCACTGTGGTTTTCCATAAAACCGTTCCAGACCTGAATTTTGTAGTCGGCCGTCAACACAACCAGACCAACGTCAACCGTCTGAAACATATCGAGCAGCCAATGCACCTCGGCAACTTCGGGACTGATATTTTGCATAGTTACTCTTCTAACAGAAATTCGACTTTGTAATTCAGCGTCTTGATACTGTCTTCGGTGAACAGCAGCAGCAAATCACAATTGATGTTGTAGTTTTCAATACCGTAACTGATTTCAATCGCAAGTGTGCGTTTCCAGCGCCTCGCATTAGCTTTAATCATTTCGCTGACCGGCGCGTGCTGACCGAGCACAACCGGATGGCCCTGGCTGAACGACATATCGATTTGCTCCGCCAGACCTTTAAGGACAGCCCCTATCAGGATATTGCCGATATCCATCAGGAGCTCCAACTCGGTTTTTGCTGTCAGCTTTCCGCCATAATTCAGTAGTTTAGCGATATCTGCAAAGCTGGAGTCATTCAAAATTAATAACGCTTCACCGGACACGCCGCCGCCGATAAACCCCTGACAGACCGCAGAGGTCGTCTGCTTCTGTTCCACCGAGGCAATGGCCATATGCAATTCGCTGACTTCAATCACGTTGACATTGGGAATTGGCAACTTCACGAACACTTTCAGCAGACGCGCCAGTAAATCCCCGGCCTGCCCCATTGCGACGTTGGTCAGTTCCTGAAACACATCACGTAAAATCGGATCTAAAGCAAAATTTGCACTGCTGTGATGATTGGCGGCAAAAGCACGGTCCAGCACTTTTTGACTGTCCTGCGCCGTATGCACGGAGGTAAATTGCTGCAACACTTCCTGTAGCTTTTCTGCCGAAACCGGCTTTTTAATAAAGTCGAGAGCACCATATGACAATACCCGTTCACGGGCTTCTGGCTGGATATCGCCGGAAACGACCACCACTTTCACCGGAATTTGCTGTGCCTGAATGGCCTGTAACACACCATAACCATCGAGGATCGGCATATTGAGGTCGAGGAATAACAAATCGACAGGCTGGCGTTTCAGTACTTCCATCGCTTCCTGACCGTGGCCGGCGAAACTGACTTTATCCTGCCACTCCACCGGCAGGCTGCGGGCCATTTGCTTTCGGGCTAAATTTGAATCATCACAGATTAAGACCGCTGCTACCATTCAGGACTCACAATACAGAGGGATATGGACCAGTGTAGCGCCTGCGTTATTAATATGCGAACCTGACAACAGTTTTGCCGGATGAATTTTTCGCTGTTAGTCTCTGTATTGCATACTTTTTTAAAAGGACCCCCTTATGTTAAAAGCCATAGCTTCCGCACTGTTGTTGTTTGGAACGCCGCTGTTACAGGCGGCTGATTTAACCGCCAGCCTGCCGGTCCGTCTGTCTGAAGTCAAAGCTGGCGAGCGGCCACTGGAATTACAGGGTACTCCAGTCGCGCTGCAGACTCTGGCGCCGGATTTTAAAGTGGCCGACGCCGGCTTTAAACCGGTCAGGCTCAGTGACTTTGCTGGTAAAACCGTGCTGATCAGTACAGTGCCAAGCCTAGATACCGGCGTCTGTTCAATCCAGACGAAAAAATTTAATCAGGAAGTCAGCAATTTGCCGGCCGACGTGGTGATCCTGACCATTTCCAATGACTTACCTTTCGCGCAAAAACGCTTCTGCCAGAAAGAACAGGTCGACAAACTGTTGGTGTTATCCGATGCGGTTTGGGGCGATTTCGGCTCCAGCTATGGCCTGCGGATCAAAGACATGGGCTTATTGACCCGCGCCGTGCTGATTGTCGATCGCAACGGCAAACTGGTGTATCAGCAGCTGGTGCCCAAATTATCCGAAGAGCCGGATTACACCGCGGCTTTGACGACCCTGAAGCAATTTGCCGGTAAAAAATCTTAATCCCACCGCTTGAAAAAATGCTGACAAACCTTATTAAAGGGATATGACAATGCCGCAACGCGGGTTGTTTTATCCCGGCCTCCGCCATTTGGGGTGGCCATTAACTGTCTGATTTGCTTAACAAAGAAATTAGTGAGGTTTGACTATGCACGCTTTTGATTTCAGCCCTTTTTACCGTTCATTTATCGGTTTTGATCACCTGGCCAATCTGATGGATGCCGCCGCCCGCAATGAAAAACAGCCGGCCTATCCACCGTACAATATTGAAGTGACCGGTGAAGATCAGTACCGCATTACTATGGCTGTGGCCGGTTTTGAACCGCATGAACTGAGCATTGATACTGAGCGCAACACCCTGTTTGTGCGTGGCCAAAAGAGCGACAAAACTGAAGATCGTCGTTTCCTGCATCAGGGCATTGCCGAGCGCAACTTTGAACGGAAATTCCAGCTGTCCGATTATGTTCGCGTGACGGGTGCCACAGTGCATCATGGTTTATTACATATCGAATTACTGCGCGAAATTCCGGATGCGTTAAAACCACGCAAAATCGCCATCCAGAGCGGACAGCCAACCGCAGTGCTGACGCAGCAACCGGCTGCCAATACTGAACTGGTGCAGGACGCCATCACACTGCCAACTGGCACTAATTAAACAGTAAACAGCTGCAAAACAGACAAAGCCGCATGATGCGGCTTTGTGCTTTCAGGCTTGCAGGAAGTCGGCGACAGACTTGTTGACCAAATCGGGATGGGTCACCGGCCCCATATGACCGCATTCCAGTCGTTGTAAGCGGACATCAGGCAACACACTTTGCAGCGCAGCACTGATCCGTTGCGCGGATTGACGACTGTGACTGCCACTTAGCAATAATACCGGACATTGCACAGCGTCCGCATAATCAGCCAGGCTGGCTTGCTCCTGACTGAGCGCCTGAAAATCCAGCGTCACTTTTGCCACCTGTACCGCCAGCTGTTGTTGCATCCGCGCCGGCAGCCCGGCAAAAAAACCTTGGTGTTGCCAATAATCAATAAAGCGGGCTGCTGCCTGTGGCGGGCTCAGCGCAGGCAATGCATCTGCCAGATCACGGACTTCCTGCCACAGCGCCCGCGCATCTGGCAGCTGTGGCAACAGATGGAAAGCCACAGGTTCAAACAACACCAGTTTGCGTACCTGTAGCTTATGTGTGCGCGCCAGATGTAATGCCAGCGCGCCGCCGTACGAATGACCGACCACATCAAGCGGTTGCATCCTGACGGCTTCCGGCAACGCCGCCAGCAAAAGTTCAGCTTCAGCCGCCAGCGACCAGATGCCAACTTCTGGCAAAGGTTTAGCGCCATAACCGGCCAGATCTGGCAGATAACAGCGGTGCGTAGCGGCCAGCTGGTCGGTCAAGGCCAGCCACTGCCGGTGACTCGACATCGAACTGTGCAACAGTACTAAGGGTTGTCCCTGACCTGAGATTTTCACAGTGCAGTTGCCAACAAAAATCCGGCGCCAAGCAGCAGTGCTAAAAAGGTAGCAATGATGCCGAAGAAGCGTGCCAGCGAAGTTCCGCTGGATTGACGCAGACCGATCAGGTGCAGCGTGCGGCCACCCAGGGTTAAGGCGCCCAGCAGATGGACTTGCCAGGCGGCAGCCTGCTGCTGTTCGGCAATAAACATCAACACCAGTAAAAACGGTACATATTCGGCGAAATTGCCATGAATGCGAATGGCTTTAATCAGCTCAGGTTGCTGACCATCGCCCAAACCAACCCGTAGTTTAAAGCGCTGCCGTACCACCGCTAACGCCAGACCGACGAACATCACCGCCAATATGGCCGCATACATTGCTGTGATCATTACCACCCCGCTAATTGTTGTTGCACCAGCTGTTGAAACACCCGGATATGACAAGGCGCCGCATTCAAGGCCGGAATATATTGATAATCAGTGCCGCCAGCATGCAAAAACACTTCTTTATTCTCGACGGCAATTTCTTCCAGAGTTTCCAGACAATCCGCCGCAAAGGCTGGGCATAAGACCTGCAGCCGTTTCACGCCTTGCGCTGGTAATGTCTCCAGTAATTCGTCGGTATAAGGTTGCAGCCATTTTTCTTTGCCAACCCGCGACTGGAAGCTGACCAGGACTTGTTCTGGCGTTAACCCCAAATCCGCCGCCAGATTCGCGGCAGTTTCGCGGCAATGCCGCTCATAAGGGTCACCCAAACGAACAAAACGCTCCGGAATACCGTGGAAAGACAATAACAACTTGTCGGCCTGACCATGTTGTTGCCAGAACATTTGCACTGAGCCTGCCAGTGCTTTGCGATAAATTGCCGTGTGGTGATAGTGTTTGACCAGACGAATGTCGGCAATATCGCGGCGTTGTTGCTGATATAACGCGATTTGGTCGGAAATCGCCGCAGTGGTGGTGGCGGAATATTGCGGATACAGCGGTATCACCACAAAACGGCTGACCCCCTGGGCGGTTAAATCATCCAGCACCGACGCAATGGACGGCGAGCCATAAGTCATGGCGTAACGGACCTCCACTGGCGTGTCGCTCAGTTCGAGCCTTTTGGCCAACGCTTCGGTCTGCCGCTCGGTGATGACCCGCAGCGGTGAACCCTGTTCCCACCAAATCGATTGATAGAGTTTGGCCACCCGACGGCCACGAAATGGCAGGATGATACCGCGCAGGATGCATTGCCATAAAATCGCCGGATAGTCGACAACGCGCTGGTCGGATAAAAATTGTTTCAGATAACGCTGTACCGCCGGCACTGTCGGTTCATCCGGTGTGCCCAGATTAACCAGCACCACGGCATATTCAGAGACTGCACGTTCTAACATGGCATAAACTCTTGGAAATTATGCGAAATTGGCTGAAAGTCTACCATTTTCGTCGCAATGGGGAACCAGAAAAAACCGTTCAGCTGCAGCAAAAAAGTGCAGCAGACCAAGCGGCGTGTGCACAAGGCAGTCATTGCCAGAAATAGTGATGGCAACGCAGGCGAACGGATATTGCCGGTAAAAACAACAAAGCCCACTGTCGTGGGCTTTGTCTCTACTTCGCAATCCGGCAGCGCTGGGCTTAACCAAGCAGTTCGCTGAGGATTTTGCTGACCGCGTCCACCGCCTGAGTCCCATCCAGATGATGGTACTGGGTCAGACCTTGTTCGGCTTGGTTACGGTAATAACCGACCAGCGGTTCAGTCTGTTCGTGATAAACGCCTAAACGCTTGCGGACTGTCTCTTCTTTATCGTCATCACGGATCACTAAGTCTTCACCGCTGACATCATCTTTACCGGCCACTTTTGGTGGATTGTAAGTGACGTGATAAACCCGGCCTGACGCCGGATGCACGCGACGGCCGCTCATGCGCTCAACAATCACATCATCTGGTACGTCAAATTCAATGACGTGGTCAACCAGCACGCCATTATCTTTCATCGCATCAGCCTGCGGGATTGTGCGTGGGAAACCGTCTAACAAAAAGCCTTTGGCACAATCCGCCTTCGCGATGCGCTCTTTCACCAGGCCAATGATGATTTCATCAGACACCAGCTGACCGGCATCCATCACTTGCTTGGCAGCGAGGCCCATTGCAGTGCCCTCTTTGATGGCGGCACGGAGCATATCTCCGGTAGAGATTTGCGGGATACCGTACTTGTTCATCAAAAACTGTGCCTGTGTTCCTTTACCGGCACCCGGCGCACCCAACAGAATAATTCGCATACCAAAACCTCGGTTTTTTTCAGAAACAGTTCCAAATGTTATAAGCGCTGGATCTTTACATAATGTCAGTCAGCAGACAAGGAATTTGTCGGCTGCTCAGAGCAGCCAGCTGCAAGCCGACTTTAGTGCTGTACATCAGCACAGACTTTATCCCCGGCGATAGCAGTATGCACAGCACACAGCGTCAAACACTATTCGACGATAGTGGAAACCAGACAAACAAAACCCGGCATCAAACCGGGTTTTATTTGTATTGCACTGTGGATTATTTCGCCAGCGATAACAGCAGGCTGTTTAACCGGCTGACAAAAGTTGCCGGGTGTTTCAGGCTGCCACGCTCGGCCAGCAGCGCTTGATCAAACAGCACTTCGGCCCATTGTTTAAACTGCGCTTCGTCCTGCACGTCGGCGATATGACGCACCAGCTGGTGCTCCGGGTTCAGTTCAAAAATCGGTTTCACTTCCGGTACTTTTTGCCCGACTGATTCCATCAGTTTGATCATCTGCGTGCTCATATCGAACTCGTCAGTGACCACACAAGCCGGACTGTCGGTCAGACGATGGCTGACTTTGACGTCTTTGACCTGGTCGCCCAATGCAGTTTTAAAACGCTCGGCCACGGCGGCAAATTGTTTTTCTGACTCTTCCTGGGCTTTTTTGGTCTCTTCGTCGTCCAGTTTCGATAAGTCCAGCCCGCCTTTGGCCACTGAGCGCAGTTTTTTGCCGTCAAATTCGGTCAGATGCTGCATCAGCCACTCGTCGATGCGGTCGGATAACAGCAGCACTTCCAGGCCTTTTTTGCGGAACACTTCCAGATGCGGGCTGTGTTTCGCCGCTTCATAGCTGTCGGCGACCAGGAAATAAATCTCGTCCTGACCTTCTTTCATCCGGCTGACATAAGCGTCTAAACCAGTGCTCTGCACTGCGCTGTCTTCGTGCGTTGAAGCAAAACGCAGCAGCTTGGCGATGTTTTCTTTGTTGGCGTGGTCTTCCGCCGGGCCTTCTTTTAATACCTGACCAAACTCATCCCAAAACGCCTGATATTCAGTTTGCTCTTCGGCCTTGGCCATTTTTTCCAGCATTTTCAGCACGCGTGAAGTACAGCCTTTACGCAGGCTCTGCGTCACTTTGGTGTCCTGCAGAATTTCACGCGACACGTTCAGCGGCAAGTCGCTCGAGTCCAGCACGCCTTTGATAAAACGCAGGTAGCTTGGCATAAACTGCTCGGCGTCATCCATGATAAAGACACGCTGTACATACAGTTTCAGACCATGACGGGCGTCACGGTTCCACAGGTCAAACGGCGCTTTTTTCGGTACATATAACAGACTGGTGTAGTTGGTATTGCCTTCAACTTTGTTGTGGCTCCAGCTCAGTGGCTCAGTCCAGTCATGCGAAATGTGCTTGTAGAACTCGTTGTATTCGTCGTCACTGATTTCAGATTTATCGCGCATCCACAGAGCTGTGGCTTTGTTGACGGCCTTCCAGCTGCCTTCGGTCGCCGGGATTTTTTCGCCATCTTCTTCACGCTCTGGCGTGCCCTCTTCCCACATTTCGACTGGAATGGAGATGTGATCAGAGTATTTGGTGATAATGCTTTCGACTTTCCACTTGCTTAAAAACTCAGACTCGCCTTCGCGCAGGTGCAGGATAATGTCGGTACCGCGACTGGTTTTGTCTGCAGATGCCAGCGTGTAATCACCTTCACCGGCTGATTCCCACTCCACTGCGCTGTCCGGCGCCGCACCGGCTTTTAAGGTGCGGACTGTGACTTTGTCAGCAACGATAAATGCCGAATAAAAACCAACACCGAACTGACCGATGAGCTTGGAATCTTTGCTCTGATCGCCGCTTAACTGGGAGAAAAACTCTTTAGTACCAGATTTGGCAATTGTGCCTAAATGACTGATGACTTCATCCCGCGTCATACCAATACCGTTGTCGCTGATGGTAATGGTTTTCGCCGCTTCATCCAGACTGACGCGCACACGCAGGTCGCCGTCGTTGCCATACAGGCTGCTGTCCGACAGCGCCAGGAAGCGCAGCTTGTCAGCGGCGTCGGACGCGTTGGAGATCAATTCACGCAGGAAAATTTCTTTGTTCGAGTACAAAGAATGGATCATCAGTTGCAGCAACTGTTTGACTTCGGCCTGGAAGCCATGGGTTTGTTTTTGTGTTGTTTCAGTCATCTACCGCTCCTTTCACACTCAATTCATCAGCAGCAAACGATGCCAGCGCATCGGGCTCTGCCTGTTTCCGCGTTCAGATCTGGGGTCGGTCAGATTTTTTTCAAGGGGAAGGTCAAGAATGCCTGCAAGGTTGCTGGCGGACGGCTGCCGCGCTGCGCGGGCGTGCAATGGCTCAGAATGGCTTGCGGCCGCTCAGCGCATAAGACAGCGTACTGCCGTCGAGATACTCCAGCTCGCCACCGACCGGCATGCCTTGTGCCAGACGCGACACCTGGACTTTGTGTTTGCGACACAGCTCCGCGATATAAAATGCGGTAGCTTCACCTTCCACCGTTGGGTTGGTGGCCAGAATCACTTCTTCAATCTTGCCCTGGCTAAGCTGCTGCGACAACGCGTCCAGACCGAGTTCTGCCGGTCCGACCCCGTCCAGCGGTGACAACTGACCGCGCAACACAAAATAACGACCGGCGAATAAACCGGTTTGTTCAATCGCAAACAAATCGGCCGCACTGGCGACAATACATAACAAAGAGCTTTGCCCACGAATGGGATGGGCGCAGATTTGGCAAATCTGGCCTTCACAAAAAGTGCGGCAACGCTGGCAATGACCGACTTTGGTCATTGCCGCCTGCAGCGCAGAAGCCAGCTGTAAGCCAGCTTCGCGATTGCGCTCCAGTAACTGGTAAGCCATGCGCTGGGCTGATTTGGGGCCGACGGACGGCAGCACGCGCAGCGCGTCAATCAGCTTTTGGACCAGGGGCGTGTGCTTTCCCATCAATGACCTCAGTCTCTGTCGGCTCAGAATGGCATTTTAAAACCCGGCGGCAACTGCATGCCTCCGGTTACAGATGCCATCCGCTCTTTGCTGGTTTCTTCGACACGGCGGACCGCGTCATTAATTGCTGCGGCGATTAAGTCTTCCAGCATTTCTTTGTCATCCTGCATCAGGCTGTCATCAATGCTGATCCGACGCACATTGTGATTACCGGCCATCGTCACTTTGACCATACCGGCACCGGCTTCACCTGTGACTTCCAGCCGGGCGATTTCTTCCTGCGCACGTTGCATTTTTTCCTGCATCGCCTGCGCCTGTTTCATGATGTTACCCATGCCACCTTTAAACATAATCTGTACTCTCAGCTGTGTTGATAATGGCGGCCAAGATAATCACAAAGCCGCAAAATTACAAGATAACGCCTGTGCCCAAGACACAGACTGTTGAATTAAAATACTTCCAGACTGTCCGGCACCCATTCGCCAGCAAACTCCTGCATCAGGCTGCATAAAGCCGGATCTTGCTGCAACACTTGCTGGACGTAGCGACGGCGGGCCAGATCAATGCGTTGTTGCAAGGCCTGCGGACTGGCCGGCACCTCTTCGGTAAATTCAATCTGCACCTGAAGCGGCATGGCAAAAGATTCTGCTAACACCGTTTGCAACTGAGCGCGATTGCGTTCGGAATCGAGATGCTGCTGACTGCTGGCCACTTGCAAGGTCAGTACATCACCGTTCAGCTGCATACTGCTGTGCAACAAAAACAACCGCATCAGGCCACCGATGCGTAAGCTGTCAATCCGCTGTGCCCAGGCGTCCACCTGACTGCTGCTGCGCACGGCAAAGTTAGCCGCGTGGATCTCGCCATCAAAACTGAGATGGCTGCTGTCGTCAGACACCACGGCGACTTCAGTGACCACTTCACTGGCAAAATCAATGTCCTGTGCCGTTTCCGGCACCGCCAGACTTTCCAGCAACGCATGGCGGATCGGCTGAACTTGCGCCGGTGTATAACTTTGCTGCCACTGCCAGTCGTCCTGCCCGACCGGACCGTCACTGTCGTCATCATCCCCGGACAATTCCGCTTCAGGTTCCGGCGCCGCGATGTGGGCATCCGGCATCCCGGCCGGGGCTGCAGGCTCATCTTCCCACGGCGGAATGTCAGCCGGTGCCGGCAATGCTGCCGGATTGACAGCAGCGGCAACCTGCGGCGCAGCTGGGGCACTGCTCAGTGCTGCCGGAGCTATCCTTGGGGGTAAAACAACCGGCGCCGCCTGGCGCTCAGACTTTTTTGGCGCTGGTTCCGCACTGCGCTGCAAACCACGCCGGGCCAGAATACTGGCGGTCACCGAGTCCATCCCCGGCGCCACCTCGCCTGAGCTTGCCGCCGCAGTCGGCGGTGTCACCTCAGCCGTAGTCTGCGGCGCGCTGGACGGCAACGGCGCTGCGCTCAGTGGCAACACCGGTTCCTGGGCTGCTGGCGCAGTCGCGACCGGTGGCGCTGGCATTGTCAGCTGCGCCGCCGATAACGCCGCAGCACGACCGCTGCTGACATCAGGCATCGCGCCGGCTTTGGCCGGCACAAAAGCGATGGCACGCAATAACGCCATTTCCAGACCAATGCGCGGTTCAGGGGCGTAAGGCAAATCACGTTTGCCGGATAACAATAATTGGTAATAAAGCTGAATGGCTTCCGGCGCATGATGTTTGGCCACGGCACGGACAAAGGCAGACTCGGTCAGCGCCAGCTCAGACGCACTGAGCTGATACTGTGACAATGCCGCCAGATGTAATAACGACAGCATGTCGTCCAGCACCGCCTGGAAATGGCTATGGCTGCTGACCAGTTGCTGCAGATGCGCCTGCATCGCCGTCAAGTCCCGGTTCAGCACATCCTGCAGCAGGATCTCGGCCCAGCTTTGCTCCAGAAACCCGAGCATTTCACGCACGGCACTGAGGCGAATATCACCGTTGGTCTGGGCAATCGCCTGATCTGTCAGGCTCAGTGAATCGCGCAAACTGCCTTTGGCGGCACGCGCCAGCAACGCCAGCGCGTCTTCTTCGGCAGCAATGCCTTCCTGACTCAGGATATAACTCAGGTGTTGTTTAATCTGACTTTGTGACAGCGCTTTTAAACTGAACTGCAGACAACGTGACAACACGGTGATCGGTAATTTTTGTGGATCTGTGGTCGCCAGCAGGAACTTGACGTGCGGTGGTGGCTCTTCCAGGGTTTTTAATAAGGCATTAAAGCTGTGTTTGGACAGCATATGCACTTCATCGATGAGATACACCTTGTAGCGGCCGCGGGTTGGCGCATATTGCACATTATCCAGCAGATCACGGGTGTCTTCGACTTTGGTGCGGCTGGCCGCATCGATTTCCATTAAATCGACGAAAAAGCCTTTGTCGATTTCGGTGCAGGCGCTGCAAATGCCACAAGGCGTAGCTGTAACCCCTTGTTCGCAGTTCAGGCTTTTGGCAAAGATCCGCGCGATGGTGGTTTTCCCCACACCGCGGGTGCCAGTGAACAGATAAGCATGGTGCAAGCGGTTTTGGTTCAGGGCGTGGGTCAGCGCAGTTTTGACGTGCTCCTGCCCCACCAGCTGGCCAAAATTCTGTGGCCGCCATTTGCGCGCCAGCACCTGATAACTCATGTGTTCACCTTGTCCGAAGTAACGCAGCGCCAGGCGCGCCGGCCGATCAGTGCCCCGGGAAATCGACCAGACTATGTACCGTCAGGCCCAGCGCTTCTAACCGTTGCTGACCGCCTAAATCTGGCAGATTCACCACAAAAGTGGCATCTGCGACCTGACCACCCAAGCGGCGCACCAGTGTTGTTGTGGCATCAATAGTACCACCAGTTGCCAATAAATCGTCAACTAACAGGACTTTATCTTCAGCACAGATCGCATCCAGATGGATCTCCAGCGTATCCTCACCATATTCAAGCTGGTAACTCTGGGCAATGGTTGCGCGCGGCAGTTTACCCGGTTTGCGGACCGGTACAAACGCCAGTCCCATGGCATAAGCCAGTGGAGCGCCAAAAATAAAACCGCGCGATTCTGTGCCGACGATTTTGGTGATGCCCTGACCGCTGTAATGCTGTTTCAGATGATCAATGACGGCAGCAAAAGCGGCGCCATCTTGCATCAGACTGGTCACATCACGGAACAAAATGCCAGGTTTTGGGTAGTCCTGCACAGACTTAATCACTTGTGAAAGCAACACACTTAATTCGGTATGGGTCATCGGAAAATCTCAAAGTTAAATTCGATAAAAAAACCGCCAGCAGGCGGTTTTTCAGTCTGGTCAGTCTGACTTAGCCTAACAGGCGGAACCAGGTCACCAGCGGTGGCTGGCACAACAGCAACACAAATACAGCGACAAAGCCTAACAAATGCCACGCGCTGAAGGATTCTTTAAAATTCTCGTCTGCCATCGACATCTTTCCAGTGCAAAAATAAGGGGTAGCGATTTTAATTAAAATCCTGGCCAATAGCCAGAGCACAGCGCCATTACTGTGATGGATTTGCTGTCGGCGCAGGCGCATCGGCGGCAAAGATGCCACTGGCGGCAAATTCAGCCAGCAATGGCCTTGCTGCAGTGCTCAGTTTTTCCACACTCCAGCCCGGCAGATATGGCAGTAACCACTCGACATACTGAGTGAAGTGATGGCCGGGTTCAGCCGAAATCAGTTGCAACAATGCCGCAGTCCAGGCATTGAGCAGGATAAACCGGACCTGGTCAGCCGGGTCGCGGAACAACAGAATAAAAGTGGCTTCCGTATGCTGCGGCTGGAAATCGGCCCTGATCCGGTGCACCGGATACTGGTAACTGCCAAGCCGCGCCAAAGGCGATAACCACAGCGGGCGGTCGGCAGAAAAAGTCCAGGCCGGTGCCGCGGTTGCCCGCTCCGCACTCAGGGCCAGCTCCAGCCACTCGTAATGAGCAAGCTCCACAGCAAAAGGTGGCAGCTGCGCTGCGACTTGCGGTAACCACTGCAAAAAGCTGGCGGAAATATCCAAAAAATACGGACTGTGCAGCGGCTGGTCCCGAAAGAACTGCCGGCACCACAGTTGCCATTGCGCCGGCACGACCAGACTGTGCAGTACCGGGAAAGCACTGTTGATAAAATTCTGCAGATTATTAAAAAATAACTCTTCGTATACCGCCATGCGTTCAGGTCGCATGCCGGCCGGCAGTGGCGCCGTTGGGTCTTTGATCCGGCGAATAAAAGCCAGTTGTTGTTGCTGAAAATCCTGCATCAGGCCGCCCCGCCAGCCGCCGGCCGCGCCTGTTGCTGAATGTGCCGGATCTGCGCCAGTTCTGCCTGTAACTGCGCAAACGGCGGCATATTAAAATCACGCTCCAGCAACGTCGGGAACACACCATGACAGCGGTAAGCCTCGCCGAGCAAAGCCCAGACCGGATCACAGACCGCACTGCCGTGGGTATCAATTAATAAATCAGCTGACTGGCGCAGATGGCCGGCAATATGGCCATAACGGATGCGCGAAGACGGCAATCCATGTAAAAACTGCATGGCATCGTACCCATGATTCACCGAGTTCACATAGATGTTATTCACGTCCAGCAACAAACCACAATCCGCCCGGTCCAGCACTTCACAGAGAAACTCCAGCTCAGACATGGTCGACGCCGGGGTGTCGTAATAAGAAATATTTTCCAGCACCAGTTCCTGTTCCAGCACGTCCTGCACCTGGCGGATCCGAGGGACCAGATAGTCGACGGCGTCAGGGCAAAACGGCACCGGCATTAAATCGTACAGATGCCCCTGCCCGGAACAGTAACTCAGGTGCTCACTATAAAGCCTGACCTGATGCTGGCGGAAAAACTGTTTCAGCTGCCGAAGAAAAGCCAGATCCAACGGATCCGGCCCGGCGATGGACAACGACAGGCCGTGACATACCAGCGGATATTGCGCGGCTACTGCGGCAAACTGGCGTTGCAGGCGACCACCAAAGGGGATCCAGTTTTCCGGCGCTACTTCGATAAAATCAACGCCCTGCCCACCTTGTTGCAACGACGCCAGCAACTCACGCCGAAGGCCCAGTCCCACGCCCTGAATGGCTGGCATCTCAGTTCATGCCACCACATTTGCCTTCTTTGGCTTTATCGGTAGCCGCTTTTTTATCACCACCGCATTTCCCTTCACCGCACTTGCCTTCACCGCATTTGCCCTCTTTGGCTTTATCGGCAGCGGCTGCGGCTTTTTTGTCACCACCGCATTTTCCTTCGCCACACTTGCCTTCACCACATTTACCTTCTTTGGCTTTATCAGTGGCGGCTTTTGGATCTGCCGCCTGCTGCGCCCCGGCATCCGGAGTGGCGCTTTGCTGATAACCCGCAGCCAGTTCAGTGGCCTGAAACGGTTGCGCCTGTGCCGCAACACTGGCACCGGCCAACGCCGATAACATCAGGCCACCTAATGCCGCTTTCACTTTTTGTTGCTGATTCATCTGTAAATCCTTCTGTTGTAACCCATGACTGGAATGTCGCGGTATGCAGATACCGACTTCTGAACAGACCGTACCGGCCGGAAAAATCTTTCCGCGCAGCATAGTAAAAATTCTGCGCCGGGGAAAGCATGGCGCTGCGCCAGCCGGGGGGCTTAGCGGGACCAGCGGCGTCTGCAGGATTTTTCCGCCAACCGCAGTCAGCTTTGATCTGTATCAGCACAGCCCTGGCCGACTTCGGCCACACTGCAGACTCAACACTTAATTTCACCGCTGAGGATGTTATGCCCAAGTCGCTCATTCCGGAATTACGTGGTCAGTTACAGCAGGAACTTCAGCAGCTGCGTCAGGATATTTTTACTTATCTGCAGCGCGACCATGCCGGCGAATTTGACCATTTGTTACGCCAACTGGAACATCAGGCCCTGAGCCACTGGCCAGAATTATTGCAGCACTGGCTGACACCGGAGCTTGAACAGAAAACCCGCCGGCTGGAGCTGGTGCAGGCGGCGCTGAGCCAGATGGATATGGGGCTGTACGGCTTGTGCTCAGACTGTGAAGCCCGGATCGAGCGCGAATTGCTGCAACAGGACCCTGCCAGACAACGTTGCGCCCGTTGCGAGCGCCAACAGCATGACCACAAAAGCCGTGTCCTCAGCTGACACTGTGACAGTGGCTGGCCAATCCGGCTGGCCGGCTGCCCCTGTTTTCTGTTAATTTAAGTCCATTCTGCGTTGAACTTTGTGTTGATGATGCACGCTCAGCAATTTCTTCAGGCTGCTATCGCGGCTTTTGGTCAGGGTCAGCCTGATCGCGCCAGCCAATTTGCCCGCCAGGTGCTGCAACTGGTGCCGGCACAACCCGATGCGTTGCATCTGTTAGCCCTCTGCGCCCGTCAGCAAGGCCAGACCGACCAGGCGCTGGAATGGTTCCGGCAAAGCCTGGCCGCGTCACCGGCGCAAAGCGTTGTCTGGTCGAATTATGGCAATCTGTTACAGCAGCTGGAACAGCCCGCAGCAGCGGAACAGGCTTATCAGCGCGCACTGAGCCTCGCGCCCCGCCAAGCCGATACCTGGCTCAATGCCGGTCTGCTGGCATTAGGCTGCCAGCAGCCGGAGCAGGCACAACAGCGCCTGCAGCAAGCGCTGCAGCTGCGCCCTGACGACGCGCGGGCTTATGCGCCACTCGCTCAGGCGCTGGCGCAACTGCAACAATTCCCATTGGCGCTGCAGACGCTGGATCAGGCTTTGGCACGCTGGCCGGGGCAAACACAGTTGTTATGGCAAAAAGCCCAGTTGCTGCGGGAGCAACAACAAGCAGGGGCTGCAGCAGACATTATCGGACAATTGCTGCAGGCCAACCCACAGCAGGCTGACCTGCAGTTTATGGCCGGCTGCCTGGCGCATGACCTCGGGAATGACAAAGGTGCCGAGACGGCTTTATTACAGGCAATTGCGCTGCAACCTTTGCATATTGGCGCCCATGAAGCGCTGAATCAGCTGTACTGGCAACAGCAGGATCTGGATAAGTTTTTGCAGTTAACCCGCCAGACCCTGCAGGCGCAGCCTGACGCATTGGCACTGCGATATTGTCTGGTGACCTTAATGATCCAATCCGGCGACGATGCCGGAGCCATCGGGCTACTGGACGCGGGCATACAGTTACACGGTCGTTTACCCGACCTGCTGCATGCGCGGGGCGTGCAGGCAGCCAAAGCCGGGGCTTTGCAACAGGCTGCCGCCCTGACGGCCGAAGCCCTGCAGCAGCACCAGCTGCCCGTCGCTTTAAGAGTTCGGGCGTTGATTGACGCCGCCAACTACGCTATCCGCCTGCAACAGCCCGATGAAGCTATCCAGTATCTGCAACAAGCGCGGCAGCTGAGCCCGCAGGATCAGGAAATTTGGGCTTACCTCGGCACCTGCTGGCGTCTGCAGGGGAATGAACAAGCCGGCTGGCTGAATGACTACGCGACGCTGATTGACGCCAGACCGCTGCCCACGCCGCCGGGTTACCCCAGTCTGGACGCATTTCTGGCAGCACTGAACCCGGTGATCCGACGCTTGCATACCAGCACACGACAACCGTTAGATCAAAGCGTGCGCGGCGGCACTCAAACTCTGGGCCGGCTGTTGTCCGAGCCGGATCCGCTGATCCAGCAATTTCGCGCGGCACTGGAGCAACGCATCGCGGAATATCTGCAGCGGCTGCCGGCAGATCCAGACCATCCGCTGCTTGGCCGCAACAGCGGCAAATTCCGTTTCTCCGGCAGCTGGTCGGTACGCCTCGCCGATCAAGGATTTCATACCAATCATGTGCATCCACAAGGCTGGTTATCGGCCTGCACTTATCTGGAGCTGCCGGATTGCATCAGGCCGGATGACCCGCAACGCCAGGGCTGGTTAAAACTCGGCGAGACTTCTTTGCAGCTCGGCGATCGGGAACAAGTGGCGCAGGCGATTTGCCCGACGCCGGGTCTGGTGGTGTTATTTCCGAGTTTTGTCTGGCATGGCACTTATCCGTTTCATAGTCACAGCAGCAACGATTTCCGCATGACCGCGCCGTGCGACATTATGCCGGTCTGAGTTTCAGAGCGGATCGCCGTTCGCATCAATCAGGCCTGCGGCCACCAGCCGTTCGCGCACCGGCGCCAGCTCGGTGGCAAACTGACGCCATTTTTGCACCGACTTCTGGTGAACAGGCTGGCGAACCTGCGCCGCACTCGCGGTCGTCGATGCAGATTTCGCCTGATGAAAGGCCAGCAAATCGGGTTGCCAGGGCAAATCACACCAGTCGAGGACCCGCTTCGCCTGTGCTTCCGGCGCCGCTACCATCTGCTCATAATGCACATCGAGGATCTGCCCCGGCAGCACCTGATGCCAGTGCGCCATCAGCTTTTTGTATTCAATAAAATAGTCTGCCAGCTCATCGAGCTGATATGAAAACGAATAGACCTGATTAAACAATGTCTTATAAATGGCAAAGCAGGTATCAAGCGGGTCGCGCACCAGATGAATGATCCGGGCCTGCGGCAAGGCTTTTTTGATAAGCCCGACATAAATAAAATTAAACGGCAATTTATCGATGAAAATCGGTTTCCCTTGTGCCATCGCCGCCGCCTGTTGCAGGTAACGCTGGCCAAGTGCAGCGTAATCCAGCGTCAGCGCCGCTTCGACTAAAGACTGCGTCCCTTTGACCTGCTGCGCTGCCAACGCCACTTCCAGCGGGAAATCGGCAAATTCGCCGATGGAAATCACCTCCGGATGCTGCCCCAGAATACGCTCCACCAATGTGGTGCCGGTGCGTGGCATGCCAAGAATAAAAATCGGTTTCAGCGCCGCTGTCGCCGGATCATGCGGTGCGGCGTTGTCGCCGGCAAAAAACTCCGCGTTGAAATGGCGGCGCATCGCGGCAAAAGTGGCAAACTCGCTGGCAGCATCGTAACGCAGCTGGCGGCGTTTTTCGCTCGCGGCCTGACGCAGTGCAGCAAAAGCGGCGCCATACTGACCGACATCTTCTAACTCTTTCGCCAGCGCATAGCCGGCACCAACCGCATCCTGTGGTTTCAGCGCAGGCTGAGCCAAACGGTGTTGCAAATCAGCGATATGGTTATCAGATCCGGTGGCGGTGCGGGTGGCAGAACGTAAATGCAACACATTGCCGGCCAGTGGCAAAGTTTCCAGCACCAGCGCCAGGTTGGCACGCGCTGCGTCCATCTGATTTAAGAAAAACTGCGCCAGCGCCAGCTCAAAGCGTAATGCCGCATGTTGCGGCGCCCACGCGACCGCCTGCTCCAGCCAGGGCAAAGCCTGTGCCGGGTCGTCCAGGCCACTGAATACCGCCGCCACAGCCCGATAAAAACCAGCATCTGCAATAGGTGCCCGCGCGATGATCGCTAACGCCTGACGACACTGCGGCCGCCGGCGCAGTGCCAGATAATGCTGCGCCATCCGCAGCGCCGCCCCTGCCGCCTCATCGGCCCGGCAACAAATCCCGTCGAACAGCTGTTCAGCGCCAGGCGTATCACCACGGGCTAAGGCCAGCTCCAGTGCCAGTGCCCGCCACTGCGAATGATCCAGCGGATGCTGCTGTAAAAAATGTTCAACCGGCTGAAATTGTTGCTGCGCCAACGCCTGATAAGCCTGGGGTAACAGCTGCAAAAATGCCGATAATAATGCTTGAGATGACATAACAAGACCCAACAACAGCAAAATATGACAGTCTGCCAGCATACACAGGAACCACAACACTGCACATGCGGGCGAACATTCAGGCAGAAAAAAGCCGGCAACAGCCGGCTTTTTTGTCGTTCAGCTTCGCTTAGAAGCGAACAGTCACGCTGGCGTGCAGGTAACGACCCAGAGTGTCGTAGTAACCTGCGACGGTGTTCGCGTTAGAAGACAGAGTCAGACCCACCATTGGTGGTTCTTTGTCCAGAACGTTGTTCACACCGGCCAGTACGCTGACGTGGTCGTTCACGTCAAATGAACCGACTAAGTCCAGGTAGCTCTGGGCACTGATACCGTTCGGGATCAGCTTGTCAGTAGTACCTTTGTAGTCCACTTTGCCGTAGTAACGCCATTTGGCAGTTGCTGCCCACCAGTCACCTGTGGTGTAGCTGGCTGACAGTGTATGACGCCATTTCGGCTGAGCGAAACAGTCAACGCTGACATTACCGGAACAGTCATAAGTCGCAGAGGCGTTGCCTGGCAGAGACTCATACTCTTTCTTCATGTTGACAGAGCCGATCATCTTCACAGTCAGCTTGCCGCCGAACACTTCCTGCTCGTAGTTAGAGCTGACGTCCACACCGCGCCAGTGGCGGCTGGCCAGGTTGATGTTAGTCGCTTTAACAAAACCAGCAGTACCTAACCACAGGCTGCCGTTTGGTGCACGGACGACGTTGTCACAGAAAGCAGCAACACCAGTCAGAGCACACTGATCAACTGTCAGCTGAGCAGACACGTTCCCGATCACTTCGTCCAGCTGGATATCCCAGTAGTCGATAGACAGGTTCAGATTGTCCAGTGGCTGACCAACGATACCAAATGACATGGTATCTGCGATCTCTGGTTTCAGTTCCAGGTTACCACCGAAGATGCCGTTGTACTGACCCGCCGGGCTTGCAGAGATCTTGCCGTACTGTGCAGCAGAAACACCGGTCAGCGCACATTGTGCAGCGTTATATTTTGGTGTTGCGCCTGAACAGCCGTCAGTACCGCCCCACAGACCGTTAGTTTGTGGTGAGAACAGTTCGCCAACGTTTGGTGCGCGTACTGCACGGTTGTAGCTGGCACGGATTTTCCAGTCGTCGATTGGTGTCCAGTCCAGTTCAGCCTTGTAGGTTGGCTCGCTGCCTGAAGTTGAGTAGTCTGAATAACGACCGCCCAGACCTAAAGTCACATCTTTGAAGATACCCACATCTTCAACCAACGGAATGCTCAGCTCACCGAACACTTCTTTCACGGTGTAACCACCTTCGATAGAAGGCGTCTGACCACCCTGACCTAACAACAAGCCTTTGGCGAATACTTCGTCAGCGGTACGTTCGAATTTGTTTTCGCGGTGTTCAACACCGATGACCGCAGCCACTGGCATTGAGTGTGACGGCAGGTTAAAGCCCAGCTCACCAGAAGCAAAACCGTTCAGGATAGTTTCTGAAGTCACACCTTTCATGACCGCAGTACCCGTCAGGTTACCGGCCTGAGCAGCAGTAATCCCCTGATATTTGAACACTTGGTAAGGAATACATGAACCAGTACATGGATCAGCACCTTCAGCACCTAACGCCTGTGCGATACGTGGGCCGAAGAAGTCGTTCAGGTAAGAAACACCAGAAGTCGTTACACCGTGCTGGAATGATACGTCATATGACCAGGTGTCATTGATGATACCTTCAGTACCCGTGACGATACGGAAAGAGGTGTGTTCCAGGTCTGACTGACGTGGGCCACCTTCAGTGTTCCGTTTACCGATGTATGCAGCGATAGTATCAACACCCGCGCCAAAGGCAGTGCGGAACTGCGCACGTTGTGCATCACTGAACAGAGGGTTGTTGATGTCCAACTGATATTCTTCGGCGTAGAAAGTACCTGATTCAGCAATTTGCGCCACAGTACGGTCGTTCATGAACGACACTTCTAAGTACGGACGGACATATTCACTGATTTCATAGTTGGCGAACGCACCCATGGTGTAACGCTCGTCCGGACGCATGAAGTGGTTGATTGGCGCGTAGTTGTAGATGTTGCCAACAGAAGGTATGAACTGGCTGCTTGAGTTCAGTGTCCAGAACTTCTCCTGGTCGTAATCAGTGGCACCGTTCACTACCGGATAGAAGTAGAAGTTAGGCACTACGGCGTTACCAGAACCACCACAGGCAGTACCGGCATCGTTCAGCGCACAGGCGGAATAGTCGCGGGCTTCCTGACGCAGTTCATCAACCTGACGCCAGGTGGCATAAGCAGTGACATGGCCTTTAGAACCTAATGAACCACCCATAGTCAGGTCGATATTGCCAGTTTTACCGTCAATACCTGAGCTGCCTGTAGGGTAAGTGAACTTACGTTTGTCCATCAGACCCTGAATGTATTTGTTGTCGTTGTCGTGCTGGTAACCTGAACCACCTAAGGTCAGTTCCATGCCTTCGAAATCTTTTTTCATTACGAAGTTCACCACACCCGCCACAGCGTCTGCACCGTAAGTTGCAGAACCACCGCCGGTCAGCACTTCTACGCGCTCAACCAGGGCTGAAGGGATTTGGTTGACGTCGGCGGCGCCCGGGTTGTAGATACCACCAGGCTGCAGGCGACGGCCGTTGACCAGCACCAATGTACGCTGCGCACCCAGACCACGTAAGTCCAGTGTCGCGTTCCCTGAAGCGCCGTTGGCCTGGAATGAAGTTTCTGAGGCTTCAATCTGCGGCAGGCTGTTCATCAGGTCTTCAATTTTGGTGAAACCTGACAGTTTGATGTCTTCGGCAGAGGTAATTTGTACCGGGCTGGCCGTTTCGATGTCGGTCCGTTTGATCCTTGAACCTGTGACTTCAATCCGTTCTACTTTTTCTTTGGCTTCTTCAGTCTGCTCTTGGGCAGAGGCAGCAGCTGAGGTAAAGGCTGCTGTTGTCGCTGCACCAAATGCAAGGGCAATACGCACGGCATTTGCTGTTTTATTGTTACTAAACATTATTATCTCCCTGGACCACTTAGCAGTGATTTTGTTGTCTGTAAGTCAACTGGCATTGCCCGCCTTACGCGTAGTTCGGGCAATTTTTCCCGCTGTGTGCGGAAACTGACCACTGGATAATAAGAGCATTTTTTTCAGTGGGTCAACCGCTTTTACATAAATTCTCAGCGAATTAAATTCATCAGGGGAACTTTCCTGAAAGCCAGTATTCGTGCCGCTTTCAGGGAATATTCGCATAATTGAATACAATGAAAATTGCATGGTTCTTTTAGGAAAATCTTAAGTATAATTTATGTGTTTTGAATGTTAAAAATGACTGTTTTAGCCATGTACTGAGATGTATTCGCGAATGGCCGGCCACCAAATCAACTGATGGTTTTTTAACCACGTAAAAATTTCATTACAGATCAACTCTGCAATAATTTGTTACAAGCCAAAGACAACCCCAACCTTTTGCTGACAATTAAATCAGGCCGTCTGGCGCAGCGCTGCCGCAGAACGACGACTTATCCGGATAAGTACCGGACAGGGTAATGGAGTGCGGTGGCAGTGTCCGGCGCAGTAAAGACTTATCCGGGTAAGTGATGGACTGTTGTGGCAGACACGCCAATGCGATGCTGACAGCAGCACACAAAGCTGTGCTGCATTGTGGCGGGATGTTACAGGCATAAAAAAAGGCGCCCGCAGGCGCCTTTGTCAATTCAGTTCCGCTTAGAACTTCTGCGTGTAGCTCACGTAGTAGAAGCGGCCTGGAGTACGGTAGTTCGGGTCAAAAGAGTTCGCGAATGCTGAGTAAGCCACTGGCGGTTCTTTGTCGAAAATGTTACGCACACCAACGCTGATATCGCCGTTCCATGGAGCAGCCCAACCGATTTGACCGTCGAAGTACACAGTCGCTTTCAGCTCGTTGGTTGCCCAGGCTTCGTTTGGCACTTCTTTCGGCTGACCGTTCACCAGTGTGTAACCAGTACGGGTACCGTCCGGGTTAGAACACAAGTTTTTCAGCGCTGGCTGTTTCAGGCCATTCGCCACAGAGATAACCAGGTTACATTCTTCAGTCAGTTTACCTAAGTACTGTGCTGTGACTGACGCGTTCCAGTCGTCTTTGCTCCAGCTCAGAGTGGTATTTGACTTCAGACGGTACGCAGTACCACCACCAGATGCACCGGCAGTCAGACGGCCAGAGGCGTTACCAAGTGACAGAGAACCATCCTGAGTCAGCTCACCACGTTTCAGTTTGCCCAGTGAACCATCATAGATCACATAAGCGTTGTCGTTGTTGACACGCCAGGTACCGTAATCTGTGGTGAAACGGTAGTCGATGTTCAGGTCAACGCCCTCAACATGGTTACCACCTTTGAAGTTCTGGTTGGTCAGCGCCATGAAGTCTACTTCACCGATGTTGCCGTTCAGGTTACCGGTCATATCGCGGGTCAGCAGTTGACAGAACTTGGCGTCACCTTCTTTATAACAACCATCGAATACGCGTTGTGCGGTATAAGCGCCAACAGCGTTAGACAGTTCAATTTTGTACCAGTCTAATGTCAGGCTCAGACCTTCAATGAAGTCAGGGCTGTACACCACACCACCGGCCCATGACTCTGAAGTCTCTGGTTGCAGGTCAGGGTTACCGCCGGCTTTCGCCTGAATTTGTGGCAGTTTTTGCGTGAAGTTTGCCGGTACACCCGCCGCAGCGCAACGAGCCGCGATATCAGCAGCTAAAGCACCGCTGACTGGTTTAGTACAAGGATCTACTGCAGTTGGGCGCGTGTCGTTCATGCCCTGATACAGTTCCTGAATCGACGGTGCACGGAAGCCTTCGTTGAAACTGGCGCGGAACATCAGTTCAGAATTTGGACGGTAAGTCAGTTTGTAGCTGCTGTTGGTGGTGTCACCAAAGGTTGAGTAGTCTGAATAACGGGTTGATACCGACAGATCCAAGCTTTCAACATAAGTCATATCCGCCAGTAATGGCAGGTTGGCTTCTAAATACACTTCTTTCAGGCCATAACCACCTTTGGTTGGGGTTGCAGCGTTATCACCCAGTACCTGACCTAATACAGTCAGTGGTTCCGGGCTGGTGTAACCAGATTCACGACGAATTTCAGTACCGGCAGCCACTTGCACCATACCTGCTGGCAATTCGAACAGGTCAGTCGTGATGTTGGCAGAGTAATCCCACATTTTTGCATATTGCAGGTCACGTGGTGTTACCGACACATAATCCAGCATCGCCTGTGTCACGCCACTTGGGCCACCGAATACGTTAAACGGCACACAACCAGCGATTGGCGCTGCAGCAGTACCACAAGTTGGTACGCCTTGCGCGTTCAGGAAAGACGGGCCCATTGCTGTAGTGAAACGGCCTGAGTGGAAGAAACCTTCTTTCAGTGCAACAAAAGAGTTGTCTGAGTAAGTAGCAGCCGCATCCCAGGTGAAAGTACGGTCAACCAGATCGAACTCACCGTCTAAGCTGGTGCCAAAACGCCAGGTGTCCACTTCAGCGCCATAAATACGTGGCGACACGATTGGACGGAATGAAGCGCCAGAAATACGGGTTTTGAACGGGTTGTACATGTTTGCTGCATCAACCACCATCGGGGTGCCGCTTAATGGCTGTGCCGCCAGCTGTGCACGTGAAGTCCGTTCGTTGAACAGCACTTCAGTTTTCCAGTTCAGGTTATCAGTAATGGCATAACCACCTTGTGCGTATAAAGACAAGGTTTCTGACGGTTGCTGAATGTAGTTGATTGGCGCGAAGTTATAACCGTCGGTGTTGCCGTCATATGGTTTGAAGTCAGCTGTTGACGTACAAACTTTGTTGGCCACACAACCGGCTTTGCTTTGGTCCAGTGTCATTGACACGCCGTTAACCGGGAACTGACCATATGGTGTAGTCGGAGATGCACGGCCGCCGTTTACAGAAACGTTGGCTGGTAAACCATAGATAGGCACTGAAGAGATCTCGCGATCGCCGCCCATGATTGGCTCTTGCTTGGTGTAGCTGACGTTGATCAGCGCGTTTGATTTCTCAGAAGTAGTACCAAAAGTCGCTGAGTACGTTTCGCGCTTGCCATCTTCATAAGAGGTCTGACCGTTGTAAACCGCCAGCTCAGCACCATCGAAGTCGTTTTTGGTGATGATGTTCACTACACCACAGATTGCATCTGTACCGTAGATTGACGACGCGCCGTCTTTCAGAATTTCAACAGAGCGGATAGCTGCCAGTGGAATAGTTGATAAGTCAACAGCACCGTTCAGGTCGGCAACCCAACGGCGACCGTTAACCAGAACCAGTGTGCGGTTTGACGAACAGTTACGCAGGTTGACGCGTGACGCACCACCAGTGTTACCGTTGTTCGTTTGTAAGCCTAAAGCGGCGCCGTTGGTTGAAATTTCTTTTAATACGTCACCAACGCTGACCAGACCTGAACGGGAGATATCTTCTGAACTGATCGCCAGTACAGGCTGCGCAGTTTCCATATCAGTACGTTTGATCCGTGAACCGGTCACTTCAATACGTTCTACTTTTTTTGCTTCTTCTGCTTCCTGAGCAACGGCTGTTGTGCTCAGGGCAGCTGTGGAGGCAGCACCGAAAACCAGTGCCAAACGAACCGCGTGGGTAACTTTGGTATTTGTAAACATTGATTTTTCTCCCTGGACCACTTAAGGAAAGTGATTCTATTTGTAAAGTTAATACCGGCGTATTAACGAAAAGTATCGGGACCTAACACAATACTGGCAGCATAAATATCGGATTTTTTTTTTAAGGTCAATGCTTTTGCCGGGAACTTCATCGCACCAATAAGGTCCGCGCCAGGGCTTTTACGCGTGTTAATAAATAATTTAACATCGGGTGTCGGTTATTTTTACAGATGAAATCAATTACTTAAAATTATCACTCAGGAGGAAATCTGCGATAAATTAAACATTTGTTTACATATTGAAATTGACATTTTTGTAAACCTTACTGGTCTGATCTTTTCCGGCAGGCAAATAAGTTTGCAGCAAAGACATCCCGGGCATTAAACTGTCAGTACTGTAATTTCATACAGATCTTCCAATGCTGAGCGAAACGCTGAAACAACAAATCCGGTCCATTCATCAACAGATGAAAACCAATCTGCCCGGTTATCAGCCAAGACCCGGCCAAAATCAACTGGTGGCCGAGATGGCCAACATTCTGGCAGGCAGTTATCACAACCATGACCGGATTGGACTGATTGAAGCCGGCACCGGCACCGGCAAATCGCTGGCGTATTTAATGGCGGCGGTTCCACTGGCGCTGAGCCAAAAAAAAACACTGGTGATAGCCACGGCCACTGTGGCGTTACAGGAACAGCTGGTGAACAAAGACTTGCCGTTCTTCTCCCGGCACAGCGGGCTGGATTTTCAGTTCAGCCTGGTCAAAGGCCGCCAGCGTTACGCCTGTATTGAGCGGCTGAGCCAACAAATCCGCCAACCGGAACTGTTTGCACAGGCGCAGCTCGGGCAATTTGCCGCCCTGCTCGACCAGTGGCAACAGCGCAGCTGGCTCGGCGATCGCGATTCGTTGCCTGAAGCCTTGCCAGAATCAGCCTGGCAGCTGCTGCAGGCCGATGCTTATCATTGCCCACGCCAACACGCAGCGCACCGCAACTGTCCGTTTCATCTGGCCAGGGCTGAAATTGAAGACAGCCAGGTGCTGGTGGTCAATCATGCTTTGTTGCTGGCTGATTTGGATGCCGGCAGCGCAGTCTTGCCGGCGCCGGAAGATTGTATTTATGTCATTGATGAAGCCCATCATCTGGCCGATGTCGGCCGTGACTATTTCTCGGCTCGGGCTCTGCTCAGCAGCGAAGCCAGTCTGTGGCAGGACAAAGTACAAAAGCTCAGGCAATTATTAAACAAACTGCTGCCGCAACATGCGGCAATTGCCGAACTGCTGCGCCTCGCCGATGCGACTGACGAATTCTTTGGCCATTATCAGCCGGTTCAGCGCCAAATCGCCGCCCTGTTTCGCGCATCAGCCGGCGACGAGGCGCATGTGCGGTTTGTTGATGCGGTCTTGCCGGATCTGCTGCAACGCCAGACCGAGCCACTGCGCGACAGCAGCCAGAAGGTACTGACCGCTGTCGACAAATTGTTCCAGTTACTGCTTGAAGTGGCCAACGACGGTAAGTTGGCGGCCGCACAACTCGGCACTTTGCAGCAGGAACTCAGCCAGCTGCAGCAGAAATTCAGCAGCCAGGCGGAGCTTTGGTCCTGCTGGTATCAAAGCCAGCAGCATGTCAGCCAGGCCCGCTGGCTGGAGGCTGACGGCCCGCATATCAGTGGTCACGCTTGCCCGTTGTCCGTCAGCTTTCAACTGGAGAATTTGTTCTTCAGCCAGGCCCATGCCGTATTGTTATGTTCAGCCACCTTAAAAACGCTGGGCAGTTTTGACTACATCCGCCGCGAACTCGGCCTGACGGAACATCCAGGCCTGCGCCAGCTGGATGTCAGCTCGCCATTTGCTTACCGTGAACGTGGCCTGATCCACATTCCGCGGCTTGGCACTGAGCCCACCGATGAAGCCTTTACTGCGGAGTTATGTCAGCGACTGGCCGAATTTATCCGGCCGGAACAGGGAAATCTGGTGCTGTTTGCCTCTTATTGGCAGATGGAACAGGTGGCCGCGGCGCTGCGTCAGCAAGGCCTGAGTTTATTGGTACAGGGAGAAGCCAGCCGGCAGGCATTGCTGGATTTACATAAAAGCAAACTGGATGGCGGCAGTGGCAGCATTTTATTTGGCACCCAGAGTTTTTCCGAAGGCCTGGATTTACCCGGTAAATTGCTGACCAATCTGATTATCACCAAATTACCCTTTGCCGTTCCCACCTCGCCTTTTGAAGCGGCGATGGCGGAAGCTGTCACCAAACGCGGCGGCAATCCCTTCCTGACCCTGACGGTGCCGGCGACCGCACGCAAACTGGTGCAGGCCTGTGGTAGACTGCTGCGCCAGGAACAGGACTATGGCCGGATAGTGATCCTCGACCGTCGCCTGGTCAGCAAATCTTATGGCAGCGCCATGTTAAATGCGCTGCCCCCCTTTCAACGTCAGATAGATGATTAACCATGGAAGTTTTACTCGACCCCACCACACTGGCACTGTTGTGTGCGGTGGCATTTCTGGCCGGCTTTATTGATGCGATCGCCGGTGGCGGCGGTTTGTTAACAGTGCCGGCGTTATTAACCGCGGGACTGCCGCCTCATCTGGTGCTTGGGACCAATAAACTGGCGGCGACTTTTGGCTCGCTGACCGCGTCTTACACTTATTATAAGAAAAAGCTGTTCGACCCACAGTTCTGGCGCCATGCCTTGCTTGCGACGGCTGTCGGGGCCTGCATCGGGGTGTTAGTCGTTGAGCAAATCAGCAAAGCGGCACTGGAAAAAGTGCTGCCGCTGCTGATCCTGCTGGCCGCGCTGTACAGTTTGTTCGCCAAAGTCCCGCAGGATGACCAGCAACAGTTGCCGGCGCAAACCGGCAGGCACATCTGGACCCAGCGGCTGCAAGGCTTCAGCCTGGGTTTTTATGACGGCATTGCCGGCCCGGGGACCGGTTCATTCTGGATGGTATCGAGCATGGCGCTGTATAAAATCAATCTGTTGCTGACCAGCGGCCTGGCGCGCACGATGAATTTTATCTCCAACGGCGTGGCCTTAGTGACCTTTGGCCTGCTCGGGCATATTCATTATCAGCTTGGACTTGCGATGGGCATTTGCCTGATGGCTGGCTCGTATTTAGGCGCTCATACTGCTATCCGCTTTGGCAGCAAATTAATTAAACCCTTGTTTATTCTAATGGTGATGGCCATCGCCTCACGTTTATTATGGCAACAATGGAGCCCGACCTGATGGCGACAGAGCAGCTGCTGCACCAGCTTGAACAGCAACTGCTGACACTGGCCGCCCGTGCCGGCAAGCTGGATCAACAGCTGCCGGACTGGCAACAACGCGATTGTTTTTCTTCCCAGCTGTTTCAGAGCCGTTCCCGCCATCTGCTGGATTATGTGCAGGAAAGTATGCAGCTGTGTCAGCGCATCAAATCTTACCAAGGCAAACCGCAGGTCATGCAATCACAACAGCTGCTGTGCGAAAAACTGGCCGCGCAGCTGCAGGCGCTGATGCAGGCCTTTGCCAGTCAGGATGTGCGGAAAAAAGAACAGGCACCGAAATGGCGGGCCGCGCGCAGCAAAACGCCGGCCGACACCAATAGCAGGCATCAGGCCGGTCAGCTGCTGGCCCAACTTGGTGGTACCGCACAGGCGATGCATCAGAAGCTGGCTGAGTACCGGGGATTTGAGCGCCGCTTGCAGGACATGGTGCAGGAATCAGCCCAGCAACAACAGCCGCCAGCGGTGCAGCTGGCACTGCACGCCCGGCTTGGCCGCTGCCGTAAGGCGATCAGTGCACTGGAAGCCGAGATCCAGTGGTACGAACAACGCGGTCGTAAATCCTGATGCTGCCGCTGGTCTACCACGACTGTTACAGTGATTTAGTTTTGCCGGAACGCCATCGTTATCCCATCGGTAAATACCGCGCTTTGTACCAGCATTTGTTGCAGGCGGGCATGCCTGCCAGCTGGTTTGACTACGATGCTCCACCAGCAACTGTGGCGCAGCTCGCACTGGTGCATCAGAGCGCATACGTCGCTGCGCTTTGCAGCGGCCAACTTGATGCAAAAGCGATGCGCCGCATCGGTTTTCCGTGGTCGGAGTTTTTAATCCGGCGCAGTCTGCAATCGGTCGGCGGCACTATCCGTACTGTGCAGCTGGCGCTTCAGCACGGCGTCGCCCTGCATTTAAGCGGCGGTTACCACCATGCGTTTGCCGCTGAAGGCGCCGGCTTTTGTCTGTTTAATGATTTAGCCGTCGCCGCCGCCCAGGCATTACACCTGGGCGTGGAAAAAATTCTGATCTTTGATTGTGATGTGCATCAGGGGGATGGCACCGCGCTGCTATTTACTGACAATCCGAGAGTCGTTACCGCATCTTTGCATGGCGAGAAAAACTTTCCGGCCCGCAAGCAACAATCCGACTGGGACATCGCACTGCCCAGCCACTGCACCGATCCCGAGTATCTGGATGCGCTTGCCAGCAGTTTTGACTATTTGCTACGGCTGCATCAGCCGGATTTAGTACTGTATGACGCCGGCGTGGATATTCATCAGGATGATGATTTGGGCCTGCTGCAGATCAGCACCGCCGGTATTTATCAACGGGACCGCTTTGTTTTTTCACGCTGTCAGGATGCAAAAATTCCGGTGGCGGCGGTGATCGGCGGCGGCTATCAACGCGATCTGACCCGGCTGACTGCGGTACACAGCCAGCTGTTTCGCGCCGCCAGCGCCGTGTTTACCCCGGCGCAGCCGTTGTGCTGGGACTGATCAGCGCGCGTCCCCGGAGAAATAAAACCCTAGCTGGCGCCGCACCGGTGCCGGCAGTAGCGGCAAGCTGGCTTTGGGCACTAAAAAAGTCGCCATATGGAACAAGTCAGTGAAAATACGGTTTTTCTCGGTGGTGCGTTTTAAATAATCATGACCACTGGAACCGCCAGTACCAATTTTAGTGCCAAGCATACGCTGGACCATCATCGCGTGTTTGTAACGCCAAATCGTCAGGTTCTCGTCAATTTCGGTCAGGCAGGTCAGTACCTGAAACGGCAAATTAAACACCGGTTCTTCCTGATACAGACTGATAAACAAGGCCCCCAGCATTGCACGCTGGCTTAAACGGAAACTGCCCTGTTGCTGCAGTTCAGCATATTTATCAATATCCAGTAAGGCGGCAAACTTAGCGCGGGTGCGTTCGATTTCAGCTAACTGCAATTGCCGCTCGTTGTCGGCCAGTGCGCTGATCGATAACACGGTCTGCTGGTCTTCATCCAGCATTTGCGCCGTCACCTGCTGATACATCTGCCAGAAGCTGAAATCGCCGAATTCTAAAAACGGCATCCGTTCCAGCCAGGCTTGCACCCGCTCAAATAATGACGGCAGGTTTTCAAAGCTCTGCAAAAACTCGCGGTCTTTGTCATTCAGGCGGTTATAAAAGGAGTTTTTGTCAAAATCGATGCGGAATTCGCTTTTCAGGCCAAGGCCAATTTCCAGCATTTTAAACTGTACCGACTGAAAACCAGACGCGGGCACCAGATAATCGCGAAACGACATAAAGTCCTGCGGTGTCATGGTTTCCATCACGCCGATCTGCTGATTCAGCAACTGCTGAATCGTGATCACCCGCTTGAGTTTATGCACCACGCCGGTCAGTTGCTGGTCGTGGATGACAGGTTCAGCAAATACTGTCAGCACCGCTTTTAATTCGTGCAAAATTTGTTTGAACCAAAGTTCGTACACCTGATGCACCACAATAAACAGCGTTTCATCGTGCGCTTCAGCACCGTAGCGGGCACTTTCCGGCGCCTGTGCTGCGAGGATTTTGTCCAGTTGCAGGTAATCGCCGTAATAACAGGGAGTGGTATTTTTTTGCATTTTTATGATTCTGACCGAAGGAAGACGGCTTAGTCTAACGTGCTGACCGCCAGCTGTCAGCTGACAGTACCGGTACATTGGCGCTGGTCAGTCCGGTGGCGTTTTTGCCAACTAATGGTTATGCTGGCTGCATACCCCTTGCCTCTGGGCAACATTTACTCAACACACGGGAGTAGTTGATGAAATTACATGACGATATCCATAACTATTATGAAAAGCTGATGTTGGACCATTTAAGTGAACTCGGGCTGGCAGACGAACATGACAGCGAATATCTGGCTGATTTATGCTGCATTGTGCTCAATCAGTTGCCGTGCAAATACATTCGTTATGAAGTGGATATGGCGTTTTATCTGCCTCAGACTGAACGCTTTGAGATGGTAACCCGGGTCAAAGACGCTGTGGCGAAAGCCCGCGCTTTCCTCGACAGCCCGGATAATAAAAAAGCAGAAACGGTTGCCGCTGCCGAAGCATGAGCGGAATAAACCCACCATTAGATCAGGCGCCGCCGGCCATCAAACTGGCGGTAGACCTGATTATGCTGCTGGAACAACACCAGCTCGATCCGGCTATTGTGCTGGCGGCATTACCGATAGTGACCAAAGATTTCCAGCGCAAACTGCAACTGCAGCAACAAGCGCAGCAATGAGCTGATACCAGTCGGGAAAAAGTTTATTCAGGGGGAAATCAACAGTCTGGAGAATTAGGTGAGCCGACGATTCAGGCTAGGTATTCCAAGGGTTTCAGGGGATTCTGGAGAATTTGGGTGGTAGCCTTACCAGCCACATCCCGGCACATAGATCATTCGCTGCGGCTGCTTCCTTCCGGACCTGACCGGGTTCACGAACTACTATTGCGGGAGGACCAATAAGGCCACCATAGTGTTGCTGACGGACGTCAGCAATGAATGCGGCGGCATTATGCGCAAAACTGCCGGGGCCTGCAACCTAAAATCGGCGCCATGCCGAAAAAAGCGCGGCAGGTCAGAAGTTTTGTGGATACTTCGGTTGCATCTGCGCAAAAAACGCACGCATCTGCGGCAGATCCTGCTCAAAGCTGTCACCGGGCTGCAGCAGAGGCCCAAACACCAGCGTTTTGCTGGCAAAATCCAGTCCAATCAGCTGGATAGGCACATTGGCCTGACTGGCAATATGCCAAAAACCGGATTTCCACTGCGTCACTTTTTTCCGGGTGCCTTCAGGCGCAATGCCCAGCAGCAGTTTGGGCTCGCGCGCAAAAGTCGCCACCAGTTGTGGCACTATGCCGTGGCGCTGACTACGTTCGACCGGGATACCGCCAAACCGGAGCAGAAAATTTCGAAGCGGCCAGACAAATATACTGTGTTTGCCCAGAAAGGATATTTTGACTCCGAGCGCCAGACTGGCGGCAAATGCGACGATAAAGTCCCAGTTCGAGGTATGTGGCGCCACCGCTGCGACCAGCTTCGGCACATCGGGTAAATTGCCGCGCACCTGCCAGCCGAGGCGTTGCAGCAGCCAGCAGCCCAGACGTTGTGCCCTGGCGCTGCCATGACGAGGCAACGCCGGCGCCAGTGGTGGTAACTGCAGGCTCAACGTTTTAATACCGCCTGATACTGCACCAGCAGTAATTTCAGCCGTTGCTGATTCGCCTGCCCCAGCCGGACCATTTGTTTTTGTGCCTGCCCCAGCTGTTCAAGCTCGGCATCTGCAAACGCATAATGCACCGACGGCAGAGTCAGATCCGGTTCATCACTGACCTCCGGCGCACTTAACAACAGGCTGATCGCCTGCTGCAGCCGATCGTCAAACTGTTGATCGGGATAACCCAATTCCAGATAAGCGGCCTGCAGTAACGGATAAAACTGTTTGTACAATGCCGCGACCTGCTCTGGCGGCACACTTTCCAGCAAATCTAAATAAGGCTGATACCGGGCATAATTGGCTTTGTCGAGCTGATAGCCCTGGCCTTTGGCTTTGGCGCTGAAATCCTGGCTGAGCCCCTTAAACAACGCCTGCTCTGCAATCAGCCGGCCCTGGGCGATATTGTCGACCTGCACAACAAAACGGCGGATCATTTCTTCGTTGATAAATAAAGCAGCCAGACCCGGTTGCCATTTCAAGCCAAAAAATGCTGCCTTGACCACTTCATCAGACTGGTCCAGTGGCGGCAACTGCGGTTGTGGCGCCACTTCCGTTTCCGCGCCGACATCAGTGCCGGCATCGTCGGCCTGCGCCGCCAGCTGATCTTCCCCACCGGGTTGTGTGCTGAGTTTATCGGCAGGCTCTGCCACCGCGGGCGCCGGTTGGCTGACTGCTGGTGTTTCCGGTAACGCGGCGGTGTTTTCAACTGGCGGTGGCGGTGTTAACAGATACCAGGCCGCCGCGGCGATGAGCACCAGAACCAGCACCGGCGCTATCCACGCCGCAGAACGGGGTTGGGCTTGATTTGACATAGATGCGTCCACTCCTTATAGGTCTCAGATGGATTACTGTACCCCAGCTTTGTTGGTTTTAGTTACTAAGGCCATTGAAAAGTTTCAACTTTGTGCACTAAAGCTGATGGCCGGACCTGTCACAGCATTGCTTAAAACAGCACAATCGTTAATAGTTAGCCTATTCAGACGTATGTTGCTATCTCTATGACAGATAAAACAAAATCGACCAAAACTGCAGTACTGTTGACCGGAGGCGGTGCCCGTGCCGCCTATCAGGTCGGAGTGTTAAAAGCCATAGCGCAACAATACCCCCGCAACAGTAAAATTCCGTTCCAAATCGTCTGCGGCACCTCAGCCGGCGCCATCAACGGCACTGCCATTGCCTGTTATGCCAGCTGCTTTCAGCTCGGCGTGAAAAAACTGGAGTGGGTTTGGAAAAATTTCCATACCGGGCAGGTGTATTACTCCGACTACATTCGCGCGACCTGGCATCTGGTTCGCGGCTTTTTGAGTGCATTTCAGGCCGATTATGCCAATCACAAACCGGTATCGATGCTGGATAATAAGCCGCTGAAGGTGCTACTCAATAACATGCTCGACCTGAAACGGCTGGACCGTAACATCATGGGCGGTTATCTGGACAGCGTCTCGGTCACCGCCAGCTGTTACAACAGTGGCGATTCCATCACCTTTTTCCAAAGCCATCATGCTCATGAATGGCAACGCTCCCGGCGCTGCGGCCAGCGCACCCTGCTCGGCATCCACCATCTGATGGCCTCAGCCGCGATCCCGCTGGTCATGCCATCGGTGCGGATCAACCAGCAGTATTTTGGCGATGGTTCGGTGAATCAGCTGGCGCCGCTCAGCGCGCCTATCCATTTGGGCGCAGATCGTATTCTGATCATCGGCCTGGAACAGCCACGCCGGCGTGAACATCTGCAGCAAATGCCGCACCACCCAAATGTGTCAACCATCGCCGGTCACCTGCTCGACAGTATCTTTGCCGATACGCTCAATGCGGACCTGGAACGCATGCAGCGGGTCAACAAAACGCTGGAAACTCTGGCGCAACACCAAATCGCCTCTGAGTTAAAGCCGGTACACAGTTATCTGATTAATCCGTCGGTGAACTTTAATGCGCTGGCCAGCGAGCATTTTCTGGCATTGCCGATGGCGATACGGTCTTTACTGCGCACCATCGGCATTAAACAGCATTCGGATTCCAGTCTGGCCAGTTACCTGCTGTTTGAGAAAAATTTTACCAAACGGCTGATCGAACTGGGATATCAGGACGCGATGACACAAATGGACAGCCTGCTGAGCTTCCTCAGCGCCAAAGAATAGTCAGATCCGGCAGCATGCTGCCGCCCCCACGACCACGACCTTGCATATAATTTAGGCTATTTCATTTCTAAACAATAACTTACACTGAGTGGCATAAAACCTGCTTTGCTGAACTATCATCCTCATCAGGGAGTCGCTGATGGAATTGTTCAGTTTTTCCGATATGTCATTACAGCATGTGCCCAGTTATGCCGGGGTCACCAGCCAGCCAGCCTGGTCTGCTGTGGCCAGCAAGCTCGGTTCCGCCTTGCCGGAACAACTGCAGACGACCCTCGATTTGGGTCAGCAGTTGCAGATGTATTCTATGGCCGCTGGCAAAATTATGCCGCTGACGGCAATCCAACTATGCACCGCAGTCGGTGAGTTCAGCGCCGCCGGCTCCTACAGCGGTGCTCATGAATATCGCAGCATGTTGTTGTTAAATGAGCAATGTCTGGCCGAGCTGATTTATCAGAGCGAACAGCCGTTCAGCCCGATGCAGCAGCGCAAATTGCTGGAGCTGGAGCAGCAATGGCTGTTTCCGCTGCGCAACGCCTTGATCGTGACACGGCTGCAACAGCTGGCGCTGCGCGACACGCTGACCGGTCTCGGCAACCGTCGGTTTTTTGACGATGCCATCCATAAAGCACTGCAGCTGAGCGATCGTAAGCAACAACCAATGGTGCTGATCCTGCTGGACCTGGATAATTTTAAGCAGGTCAATGACAACTTCGGCCATCACGCCGGCGATGAAGTGCTGCTGGCCGTGGCAGACGCGATGCGTAATACCTTGCGTGCCAGTGACAATCTGTTTCGCTTTGGCGGTGATGAGTTTGCCGTCTTGTTGACGGCTGAAGATGCCCACAGCGCCGAACTGGTGGCGCACCGTCTGGTTAAAGCGATCAGTCAGCATCATATTTGTGTGAAATTTGCGGTTTCTGCCAGCGCCGGCCTGGCGTCCCATCATGCCGATGAGAGTTGCCAGACCTTATTTAACCGTGCCGACAGCGCACTGTATGACGCCAAGCAAAGCGGTAAAAACGCCGTGCGCTGTGCAGGCATACACAACAGACCAAGCGCTGAGGTGATGAACGCCTGATCTGGCGTCAGTCGCGAAAATGCAGCCAGCTAAACGCACCGGCGGCATCACAGTGACTGGCAAATCCGGGAACGGCCACCACTGAGTTTTGCTGTCCGGCGATGATAAACGGCATGGAGCCACGTCGCCAGGGCGGCACTTTCCATACTTTACACCAGTCTTTTACCGCCTTACTGTGCCTGCTTCCAGCCGGTTTAAAACGCTGATTCAGCTGTCCGGTGCGAAGCTCCAGCTGCGCAGTCACATCCAGCGCAAGCGGCAGACTGCGCCAATCAGCACCGGGTGCCTCTGCGCTCTGACTCCAGTAAAACTGCCAGTGCTGCCACTGCAGCTGTTGTTCCGGCACAAGCCTGATGCCCATTGCTGGCGCTGTATTCAATTCAAGCTGCGCAGTGGCATCGAGCAGATATAACAAGCCATCAAAACGGCGTAATTGCCAGTCGCCCCATTGCAGCAGTGGCTGCGCATCTGGCGCTGAGTGAAGAAAACCCTGCACAAATTCGCGTATTTGCTGAGCAGATGGCACTAAATCATAGTGACTGAAAAAATGCCGCAGCAATAAATCCCGTTGCGGCTCCTGCCGCTCTGCCAGCAGAGTTAAATCCAGTTGCTGCTGGCGCAGCACTGTCGGCAACTCAAGGGCAAGCTGTTGTTGCTGATACGCCAGGCTGTGCTGCAACAACTGGCAACTGCGCGCCGTGGTCTGGCTTATCGTGGGAAAACGTTGCTGCAGCAGCGGCAGCACATGCTGGCGCAGAAAATTTCGGTCAAAGCTGTCATCCAGATTACTGGGATCTGTGACATACGACAGCTGCTTATCACGGGCATATTGCTCAAGTTCAGCGCGGCTAAAAGCCAGCAGAGGTCGCAGCAACACAGTGCCGGCAAAAGGTTTTTGCGCGGCAATGCTACTCAGCCCAGTTAATCCGCTGCCACGTTTGAGCGCCAGTAAGATGGTTTCCAGCTGATCATCAGCATGATGTGCGGTCAGCAGTGCAGTGTCCGGTGTCAGCAAATCCGCCAGCGCCTGATAACGTAAAGTACGCGCTTGTTGTTCGATATTGCGGTTGGGATCTGAAAGTTTGACGTGGCGGACCTGAAAATCAACCTGTAATGCCGCAGTCTGCGCCTGACAAAAGGCCGCCCACTCATCGGCCTGCGCCTGCAAACCGTGGTGCACATGAGCGGCACTGAGCACAAAGCCAGCGCGCTCGCGCAAGCCGGCCAGCAGATGCAATAACAGCATCGAATCCAGCCCGCCGCTGAGCGCCAGCAACAACCGTGGCCTCGCCGCCGCAGTCACTGCAGTCAGCACCGCCTGCTGCAGCCGGTGCTGCAGTGGTGGTGCGTCGGAGTCAAGGTCAGCGCTTAGTGGCATTGGGATAAAAAAGCCGCCTGACGGCGGCTTTCCTCAGCGCTTTATCAGCAATAACCGAATGACATCAGGCGTTTATAGCGCCGGTCCAGCAATTCGGCGACGGAGAATTTGTCCAGCTTGGCTAAATCCCGTAACAGTGCAGTTTTCACACTCTGCGCGATCTGCTCGTGTGCGCGGTGTGCGCCACCCAGCGGTTCATTGATGATGTCATCAATCAGCCCCAGCTCTTTGATCCGCGGCGCTGTCACGCCCATCGCTTCTGCGGCCAGCGGCGCTTTTTCCGCACTTTTCCACAGAATGGACGCACAGCCTTCCGGCGAAATCACCGAATAAGTACTGTATTGCAGCATGTTGACCTGGTCGCCGACGCCAATGGCCAAAGCACCACCGGAACCACCTTCACCAATCACCGTGCAAAGCACCGGCACTTTGAGGCCAGCCATCACTTTGAGGTTACGGGCAATGGCTTCACTCTGACCACGTTCTTCTGCACCGATGCCAGGATAAGCGCCTGGAGTGTCGATAAAGGTGATGATCGGCATGTTAAAGCGTTCCGCCATTTCGTACATGCGCAGCGCTTTGCGATAGCCTTCAGGCTTTGGCATGCCAAAATTGCGTTTGATTTTTTCGGCAGTGTCGCGGCCCTTTTGATGGCCAATCACCATCACCGGGCGGTCGCCTAAACGGGCAGTACCACAAACGATCGCCGGGTCATTGGCAAAGGCGCGGTCACCGGCCAGCTCGTCAAAATCGGTAAAAATATGTTTGATATAGTCCAGCGTATAAGGACGCAGCGGATGGCGGGCTAACTGGGCGACCTGCCATGGACCTAACTCAGCAAAAATCTTTTTGGTCAGCGTCAGACTTTTTTCTTTGAGCTTGTTAACCTCCTCTTCGAGGCCCAGGTCAAACTCACCGTTACGGCTGACTTTGCGCAGTTCTTCTATTTTTGCTTCAAGTTCCGCAATCGGTTGCTCAAACTCTAAATAATTCAGCATCATCGACTGTCACTACCTACCTAATTAAATTCAAGTTGTATTGTTGCTAATTGTTTTAACTGATGCAACAAAGCGTCTGTGGGGGTGATCCACCAATCGGTGCCCAGTGCCAGCGTCACCGCACCTTCCGGGCGCTGGTAACGGAGTTTTACCGGCACTGTCCCGGCTTTAAATTCGTTCAGCACCTGCCGCAGCTTTTGCAGCTGGTCCTGACTGAGTTTGTCAGCATCGATACTGACAAACAAATGTTTCAGGCATTTTTCCCTGGCCTGGGTGATCTCAACCACCTCGCGGCCGGTCATTGTAAGGCCGCCACTGAAATCATCAAAGCTGACCTGTCCGGATACCACCAAAACCTTGTCTTTTTGCAGCAGATGCTCGAAGTTCTCGAACTGTTCGGGGAAAAAACGCACATCTAAACGTGCCGATTTATCATCGAGCTGCACTAAGGCCCAGCGCCGGCCTTTTTTGTTGACCAACACCCGCACGTTCACCACCAGACCGCAGGCGTGCACCGTCTGATCGCGCCGCGTTGGCGTAAAATCAACTAACCGCGCCGTGGCATAATGATGGATCTCGGCCAGATAACGATTGATCGGGTGCCCGGTTAAATACAGCCCCAGCGTTTCGCGCTCGCCTTCCAGCCAGACTTCATCCGGCCAGGGCGGTACCACTTTAAAGGCTTTGGCGGAATTTTCCGGCTCAGGCGCTAAAGAACCAAACAAGTCGTCCTGCCCCATCGCCTGCGCTTTGGCTTGCTGCTCCGACGCTTTCATCGCCTCTTCCAGGCTCGCCATCATTGCAGCCCGGTGCGGCCCGAGTTTATCCATAGCGCCGGCAAGAATCAGCTTTTCAATGACTCGTTTATTCAGCCGTTTGATGTCAACGCGATGGCAGAAATCAAATAAATCGTGGAAAGGCCCACCGGCCTCGCGCGCTTCAATAATGGCCTCAATCGGGCCTTCACCGACGCCTTTAATCGCGCCGATGCCATAAACAATATGGCCGTCGGTGTTGACGGTAAACTTGTGCTGGCCGGAATTGACGTCCGGCGGCAGCAACTTCAGTTTCATATTCTCGCATTCATCGACCAGCGTGACGATTTTGTCAGTGTTGTCCATATCCGCCGACATCACCGCCGCCATAAATTCGGCCGGATAATGCGCTTTCATCCACAGTGTCTGATAAGACACTAAGGCATAAGCGGCAGAGTGCGATTTGTTAAAACCGTAACCGGCGAATTTCTCCACTAAATCGAAGATCTTCATTGCCAGTTCCGGGTCTACGCCATTGGCAGCAGCGCCGTTCTGGAAAGTGTCGCGCTGCTTGGCCATCTCTTCGGGTTTCTTTTTACCCATAGCGCGGCGTAATAAGTCAGCGCCACCGAGTGAATAACCCGACAACACCTGAGCGATTTGCATCACCTGTTCCTGATACAGGATGATGCCGTACGTCGGTTCCAGAATGGGTTTCAGTGACTCATGCTGCCAGGTCGCATCCGGATAAGAAATTTCTTCGCGGCCACGTTTACGGTCGATAAAGTTATCCACCATGCCCGATTGCAGCGGACCGGGCCGGAACAGCGCGACCAACGCAATCATGTCTTCGAAGCAGTCGGGCTGCAGGCGGCGGATCAAATCTTTCATGCCACGCGATTCAAGCTGGAATACTGCGGTGGTCTCCGCTTTCATCAGCATGTCGTAACTTTTGCGGTCGACCAGCGGAATATGGTTGATATCGACCAGCGGCTGATTGGTTTTTTTCAGCCGGTCGTTCACCATATTAACCGCCCATTGCAGGATGGTCAGGGTACGCAGACCGAGGAAGTCGAATTTGACTAAACCGGCATATTCCACGTCGTTTTTATCAAACTGGGTAACCGGGTTATTGCCTTCCGCATCACAGTAAACCGGCGCAAAATCGGTGATTTTGGTCGGTGCTATTACCACACCACCGGCGTGTTTACCGGCGTTTCGTGTCACGCCTTCAAGCCGGCGCGCCATATCAATCAGGTCTTTAACTTCCTGGTCCGACGCATACAGCTCCGGCAGGCGTGGCTCTTCAATAAAGGCCTGCTCCAGCGTCATTCCCGGCGTTGGCGGGATCAGTTTCGAAATACGGTCAACAAAACCATAAGGGTGCCCCAGCACCCGGCCAACGTCGCGAATGACCGCCTTGGCCGCCATAGTACCGAAGGTAATGATTTGCGACACGGCTTCGCGGCCATACATCTCCGAGACGTGTTCGATCACTTCATCGCGCCGGTCCATACAGAAGTCGACGTCAAAGTCTGGCATCGACACCCGTTCCGGGTTTAAGAACCGTTCAAACAGCAGATCGAATTCGAGCGGGTCCAGATCGGTAATTTTCAGCGCATAAGCGACCAAAGAACCGGCGCCCGAGCCACGCCCTGGCCCCACCGGAATATCATGATCTTTCGACCACTGAATAAACTCCATCACGACCAGGAAGTAACCGGGGAAGCCCATCTGGTTAATCACGTCGAGTTCAATCTGCAGGCGTTCATCATAAGGAACGCGTTTTTCCGCCCGCTCTGCTTCGTCCGGAAACAGAATTTTCATCCGATCTTCCAGGCCTTCGCGCGATTTCAGTACCAGGAAGTCGGCATCGGTCATGCCGCCAGTCGGAAATGCCGGCAAGAAATATTCGCCAAGCCGGATGGTCACATTACAGCGTTTGGCAATTTCAACAGAGTTGGCCAGCGCTTCCGGAATGTCATGAAACAGCGCGGCCATTTCATCAGCCGAGCGTAAATACTGGGATTCGCTGTAATTTTTTGGCCGGCGTTTATCTTCCAGTGTGTAACCGTCGTGGATGGCAACACGAATTTCGTGCGCAGAAAAATCATCCGGCGTTAAAAACACCACTTCATTGGTCGCCACGACCGGTAAACCGGTGCTTTCTGCCAGCGTCACGGCATGCTGAATGTACAGATCTTCATCCGGCCGACCGGTGCGAATGAGTTCAAGGAAAAAACTGTCGGGAAAATACTGCTGATAAAACTGTACCAGCACATCGGTACTGGCCTGATTGCCTTTGATTAAGGCTTTGCCAAGCGGCCCGTCTTTGCCGCCGGAAATCACAATCAGACCTTTATGGTGTTCGGCCAGCCAGTCGTGATCAATTTGCGGTTTGTTGTCGACGTGCCCGCGTAAATAGGCTTTGGACAACAACATGGTCAGATTCTGGTAGCCATCGTTATCTGCAGCCAGCACTAATAACCGGCAGGCTTCGCCGGGGAACAACGGATGCTGCGCCCACAAATCAGCGCCAATAACCGGCTTGATGCCCGCGTCGTGCGCAGTCGAATAAAACCGCACCAGACCACACATATTCATCTGGTCGGTCAGTGCTAAGGCCGGCATCGCCTGTTTTTTCGCGGCACTGACAATAGGTTTGATTTTCGACAAACCGTCGATCATCGAAAAATCGCTGTGCACCCGCAGGTGAACAAAAATCGGTTCCATCAATGCTCCGCCACCGTGCTCAGACGATGGTTATAACAGCTCTCGCACCGGCCGGAAACTGCGACGGTGCTGCGCTAAGATGCCAAATTGTTTGATTGCCGCCAGATGTTCAGCGGTCGGATAGCCTTTATGGCCGGCAAAATTATACTGAGGATACTGCTGATGCAAGGCCGTCATCTCGGCATCCCGTGCGACCTTGGCCAGAATAGAGGCCGCACTGATCTCGGGGACCAGGCTATCGCCTTTGACCACTGCAGTGGCCCGCCCTTTCAGAGCATCCGGAATGCGATTACCGTCGATCAATACCCATTCTGGTTGGATATGCAGACCCGCCACCGCCCGCTCCATCGCCAGCATCGTGGCGTGCAGAATATTCAGGGAGTCGATTTCATCTACCTCAGCGCGGCCGAGGCTCCAGCTTAATGCTTTGGCTTTAATTTCATCAACCAACAGTAAACGTTTCTTTTCACTGAGTTTTTTCGAATCATTTAACCCGATGATTGGCTGTGCCGGGTCCAGAATCACCGCTGCGGTGACCACAGCCCCAATCAGCGGACCGCGGCCGACTTCGTCAACACCGGCGATCAGGGTATAAGCTGGGCGGATAAATTCATGGCTCATCTGGGGTGTCCATAGCCTGAGGCGCGACAAATCCGGCCACAGCCCGTGCGGCGGTGGCGCTGGCGTCGCAGCGAATTTGTTGATGGATGGCGATAAAGTCCTGATAGGTCTGTTGCCCTTGCGGGCCGAGCAGCGGTGTCATTTGCGCCACCAGCGCATCCACAGTAACGGCATCCTGTAGCAACTCTGGCACCAGCGCTTTATCGGCCAATAAATTCGGTAAACTGAAATGCTTGAGTTTGACCATCCGCCGGGCAATCTGATAGGTCAGCCAGTTGGTTTTGTAGGCAACCACCATCGGCGTTTTTGCCAGCATGGCTTCGAGTGTCGCAGTGCCGGAAGCGATATAGACAGCGTCGGCGGCGGTCAGCACTTCGCGCGCCTGGCCAATCAGCAGTGTGACTGCCAGGTCTGGTGCCACTTCGGCCTTAATTTGCTGATAAAGCTCGGCTTTTTGTTGGGTCACCATGTTACAGACCAGCTGCAGACCAGGCATTTGTTGTTGTAAAGCGGCTGCCGCGCGGAAAAAATCCGGCGCCAGCAGTTTGATTTCGTTGGTACGGCTGCCAGGCATCAGCGCCAGCAATGGCTGATCCGCAGTAAAACCTAAAGCCGTTTTTGCCGCCATTTTATCCGGGGCAAGCGGCATCTGATCGGCCAGGGTATGACCAACAAAAGCGCAAGGCACCTGAAATTTGTCGTAAAACGCTTTTTCAAACGGCAACAACGCCAAAACCAAATCGGTAGCTTTGGCAATTTTAAAGATGCGCTTGTGGCGCCAGGCCCAGACCGACGGACTGACGTACTGGATGGTTTTAATGCCAGCCTGCTTCAGTTTTAACTCGACCGGCAGATTAAAATCCGGTGCGTCAATGCCAATAAACACATCAGGTCTGTGGTTTTGAAAATGCGCCAGGATCTCGCGCCGAACGGTTAATAAGCGTGGCAGCCGTCCCAGCACTTCAACCAGGCCCATCACCGCCAGCTCTTCCATGTCAAAGACGGCACTAAAGCCTTGCGCCCGCATCCGCTCGCCGCCAATGCCGTAAAATTCAGCGTTTGGGTAACGTTGTTTTAAGGCGCGGATCAGGTCGGCGCCGAGAATATCGCCGGAATGTTCACCGGCGATCAGGCCAAAACGCAGAGGGGATGTCATCAGTTGCTGCTTCCTGCTTGCTGCCGGGGCGACATCGTCTTAGCGGACAATGCCGCGTGACGCCTGCGCAATAAAATCAGTAAAGGCTTTCAGTTGCGGCAGCTCGTCTGACTTGGCAGCCAGTTCAGCGAGTGCTTCTGGCACCGTCAGGCCCTGGCGATACAGCACTTTATAAGCGCGGCGAATTTCCAGGATCACCTCCGTGGTAAAACCACGGCGTTTTAAGCCTTCGCTGTTGATACCATGTGGCACCGCGTGCGAGCCGTGCGCCATCACATAAGGCGGCACGTCTTTGACCACAATAGAACCACCACCGATAAAAGCGTGGGCGCCAATATGACAGAACTGGTGAATGCCGCTCATGCCGCCAAGAATGGCCCAGTCGCCAATATGCACGTGACCGGCGGCCTGCGCACCGCTGGCAAAAATCACATCGTCGCCAATCACACAGTCGTGCGCAACATGGCTGCTGTTCATATACAAACCGCGGCTGCCAATCTGCGTGATCCCTTTATCCTGCACAGTACCACGGTGCACAGTACAGTTTTCGCGGAACACATTGTCGTCGCCAATCAGCAGCTGCGTCGGTTCGTTGCGATATTTTTTATCCTGACAGGCTTCACCGATACTGCAAAACTGAAAGAAGTGATTGCCTTTGCCAATGCGGCTTGGGCCTTTGATCACCACATGGGATTCCAGCACACAGTTGTCGCCCAGTTCCACATCAGCCCCGATATAACAAAACGGACCGATCTTTACATTGGCGCCAATGCGGGCACCTGCGTCAATCACCGCACTTGGATGGATCATATCAAAGCTCTCTTCTGGCACACATAATCTGAGCAGAACAGACAATTTGCCCGTCTACTTTGGCTTCTGCGTAGAATTTCCAGATGTTGCGTTTTTCCACCAGGAATTTCACTTCGAGGATCAACTGGTCACCCGGCACAACCGGCTTTTTAAAACGGGCTTCATCCACGCCGGCGAACAAATATAATTCGTTTTCTTTGCGCTCACTGACCGTCTTAAAGCCCAGCAAACCTGTGGCCTGTGCCATAGCTTCGAGGATCAGTACGCCAGGAAAAATCGGCAGATTCGGGAAATGCCCGGTGAAAATCGGTTCGTTAATCGTGACGTTTTTCACTGCTGTCAGGCTTTCACCCGGCACAAAATCCAGGACCCGGTCAATCAGCAGAAACGGATAACGATGTGGCAATAACGCCATGATTTCCTGGACTTCCAGTGTGTTTAATGAAGTAGCCAAAATGATTCCTCTGTCTGAAAAGAAGCGTTGCTGCCCGGCCGCTCAGTCCGCGGTCGGGTCAGCTGACGGCGTCAGGGCAGCGACTTGCTGCTCCAGCTCGCGTAAACGCTGATACATCTGATCCAGCTGCCGGTAACGGGCGCTGTTTTTGCGCCATTCCAGATTGGTGGCCGCTGGCATCCCCGACGAGTAAATCCCTTTTTCGGTGATGGATTTAATAATCATCGACATGCCGGTTATTTGCACGCCGTCGCAGATCTCCATATGACCGTTGATGGCACAGGCGCCGCCGATGATGCAATATTTGCCAATTTTAGTACTGCCGGCCACCACAGTACAGCCTGCGATGGCGGTATGGTCACCGATCTGCACGTTGTGGGCGATTTGAACCTGATTGTCGATAATACAATTGGTCCCAATCACGGTATCTTCCAGTGCACCGCGGTCAATGGTCGTGCTGGCGCCAATCTCACAGCGGTCACCGATAATCACAGTGCCGACCTGCGGAATTTTCAGCCAGTTGCCACGTTGATTGGCAAAACCAAAGCCATCTGCGCCAAGCACAGCACCACTGTGGATGATGCAATCGGCGCCGATCCGCACCCGATGGTAGATACTGACGTTCGGCCAGACTTTCGTGCCGGCACCAATCACGGCACCTTCACCGATAAAACAGCCGGCACCAATTTGTACCTGATCGCCAATCACTGCACCTGCGCTTATCACTGCATGATGGCCAATGGCAACATCACGGCCCAGCTGGGCGCTGGCGTCAATCTGAGCGCTGGATGAGATTGCCGTGGCGGCACGGGGTGTCGAGTCAAGCAATTGAGCCACTTTGGCAAATGCAACATAAGGATCCGGCACCACCAGAGCGGCAACCGGACAGAACTCCAGCTCGCTGGCACTGATCAATACAGCACTGGCGTGGGTCTGTTGCAGAAATTTGCGGTATTTGCTGTTAGACAGAAAAGTGATCTGACCATGCGCAGCATTTTCTAAAGTAGCAACGGCGCTGATCAGTTCAGCGCCGTTTCCATGCAGCTCAGCGGATAAAAGCTGAGCCAGTTCATGCAGGGTAAAAGCTGGCATTATTTCGCTTTGCTGACCTGAGCGACCACTGCAGCAGAGATGTCGTATTCAGGTTTGGCGTACACCGCTGCTTCTGAATTCAGCACTAAGTCGTACTGTTCTTTCGCTGCGATTTGGTCGATAGCAGTTTTGATCAGCGCTTGCAGCTTATTCCGTTCTTCAGTCTCACGAGCACGGATTTGCTCGCCCAGCGGACGTGCCAGTTGTTCGTACTGTTGTTGTTGCTTACCAATGTCTTCCTGCAGTTTTTTCTTCTGCTCTTCGCTCATGGTAGAACCATCACGCTTGAATTTTTCGACGTTAAACGCGATGTCTTTTTCCAGTTTCTGCACGTCAGCGATTTTACCGCCAAATTCGGCTTTCATCGTTTCCTGCAGTTTGGCGGCTTGTGGCAACTGAGAGAACACAGTACGCACATCAACAAAACCAATTTTCATTTCCTTGGCAGATACAGCACCGGCCATCATCACACCGGCAACTAACAGTGCTGTTTTAGAAAAAGCTGACTTAAACATGTTTCCTATTACCTCAAATTATTTTTTAGAATGTAGTACCGATGTTGAAACTGAAGTTCTCTTGCTCATCACCTTCATATTTGCGGATGATCTTCGCGAGACTAAAGGTTAATGGGCCCATCGGCGAGATCCATTGCACTGTCAAACCGGCTGAAACGCGCATCATACCTGCATCTGAATAATCCAGCAAACCCGGCTGGTAGTAAGACGAGTTCTGGTTTTGTATCAAACCGGCGTAGCGGCTGATGTCAAATTCGGTGTCCCAAACGTTGCCGGCGTCGACAAACAGACTGGTGCGCACCGAATTGGCATAATCTTCTTTCAGGAACGGGGTTGGCGTGATGAGTTCCAGCGTCCCAATCGCCATGGCGTTACCACCGAATGAGCGGCGTGATACGTCATAAGTGTCATATTGCGGTGACGCCGGTAAACTGCCGCCGCTGCCGGTATTAAACGGATCCGGTAAACCCGGGATCAGACTGATTTGGCGATACACAGCCCGCGGGCCAATGACGCGGTTTTCAAAGCCACGGAAGTTCTGACCACCGGCATAAAAACTGTCGTTAAATGGCAGTGTATGGTCATAACCATTTTCGCTGCCATAGCCGTTACCGTAGCCCAGTTCCAGCTTACTGAGGAAGGACCAGCCGTGGTCACTGCTCAGCGGAATATAATGCCGCGCTTCAAAGTTAGTTTTGAAATAGGTCAAATCTGAGTTTGGCGTGGTAATTTTGATGTTAGCGCCAAGGTACGAACCGTCGGTCGGGAAAGTACCGCGGTTTAACGTACTCATCACCCAACCAGCCAACAGCTCGTAGTTGGTAAATTTGTAGGCTGCATCCGGATTGGTTGAATCAATCAGCACGCCACGGAAGTGACGGATTTGGTCAAATGGCTGAATCGAGTTAATTTCGTTCCACACCACGTTAGCGCCAAAATTCAGCCGGTTAAAGTCATTCAGCGGATAACCAAAATTGACGCCTGTGCCGTAACTCTTCTGATTGTATGCTTCCAGGCCTGCCCGGCTGCCGTCAAAGTCAGAATAAAACACCGAGCCGCCCAAACTCACGCCATCGAGCGTAAAATAAGGATCCGTGAAGGATAAATTCACCGACTTCTGATATTTATTGGTGTTAAAGCTGATACCGGCTGAGTTACCGGTGCCGAGGAAACTTTGTTGCTCTACACCAAACTGGAACGCCAGGCCCTGATAACTGCCGAATGACACGCCGGCATTAAAGCTGCCAGACGGCCGCTCTTTCACCTTAAACGTAACATCTACTTTGTCATCCACACCGGCAACATCTTTGGTTTCAAACTCAACCTTTTCGATATATGGCAGGCGCTGGATAAACAACTTCGACATTTCCAGCCGGTCGTTTGACAGCCAGGACCCTTCCATCTGGCGCATTTCACGCCGGATCACTTCATCCTGAGTCGCAGAGTTCCCCACCACAGTGATGCGATTCACATAGACACGTTTGCCCGGATCAACGTTGATAGACAAGGCAACTTCTTTGGTGTCATCGTTGATATTGGTGCTGGTCCGGACTTTGGAATTGGCATAACCAAAGCTGGCGAGGAATTTGGCGATACTTTCTTCGGTATACGTCACCAGAGCACCGTTGTACAGCTGGCCGTCTTTTAACGGCAACATGGCTTTAATCAGCTCATCCTGACCGATCAGGTCACCAACAAATTCAATGCCTTTGATGGTGTATTGCACGCCTTCAGTGACCTGCAGCGTGACATACACGGAGTTTTTGTCCGGGCTGACGGCAACGGTATTGGCTTCAATGTCAAAACGCAGATAACCACGGTCCAGATAAAAACTGCGGATCTTTTCCAGATCGCCCTTCAGCGTATCTTTCTGGTAGCGGTCGGATGACATAAAACGCCACCACGGCAAATCAACCAGCGATTCGATATCTTTCATGATCTCTGCATCACTGAACAGCTCGTTGCCGACGATGTTCAGCTGACGGACTGACGCGGCGTCGCCTTCTTTAAATTCGAGTTTCAGATTGACGCGGTTTCGCGGCAGGTAAGTCAGTTTGATCTCGACTTTGGCGTTGTATTTACCCACGCCATGGAAGAATTCGGTCAGACCATTTTCCAGCTCGCGGATGATGGTTTTATCCAGCTGCTCACCAACGATGATTTTTTGGTTGGTCAGACTTTCCTGCAGCTGTTCTTCTTTAATGTCTTTATTGCCGTCAAACTCAATGGCATTGATAGTCGGACGTTCTTTCACGCGATAAATAATGGCGTTGCCATCACGCAGCACTGTGATTTCATCAAAATGGCCGGCTGCGTATAAGGTCTTGATACTTTTGGATAAGGTATATTCTGTAACAGTATCGCCGATGTTAAACGGCAAATTATTCAGGGCTGCACCTAAAGCGACGCGTTGTAAGCCTTCCACCTGAATGTCTTGTACAGTAAAAGATTGTTCAGCGAGCACCGACGTGCTGGCAGAGGCCAGCCACATCGCAGCTACTAATCGTTTAATTGTCATTGTTTTGGACTACTTTTGATTAGTTATTACAAACGAGAAATATCGTTGAGCAGCGCAATTCCCATTAACATCAGCAGAACGAAGGCTCCGATTTTAAAACCTGTCTCCTGCGCTTTCTCAGAGACCGGCCTGCCACGTGTTAGTTCCACGACAAGATACATTAAATGACCGCCGTCCAAAATAGGCAGCGGCAGTAAATTTACCACACCCAGATTGACGCTGATCAGCGCCAGAAAGGATAAAAACGCAATCAGGCCAAGGTCGGCACTGCTGCCTGCCCCCTGTGCAATTGAGATCGGGCCGCTTAAATGTTTCACGGAAACGTCACCGAACAACAACTTGCCGACCATAGAAAAACTCAGCCGGACCAGTTGCCAGGTCTTTTGCATGCCCTGCCAGACCGCTTCAAGCGGTCCATACTGCAGCTGCTGCATATACTGCGGGTCCACCGGCTGTACTTTTGGCGACACGCCAAGATATCCCTGATGAAAACCATCGGCGGTTTGTTGTGACGCTGGTGTCACGCTCAGGGTTACAGGTGCGCCCTGACGTTCCACTAACAGTGACAGCGGTTTGTCCGGACTATTCTGAATAATTTTCACCATGCTGGCCCAGTCGGTCAGCGCAACGCCATCAAGCACCTGCAATTTGTCTCCCACCTGCAGACCAGCTGCAGCTGCGGCGCTGTTTTGCTGAATAAAACCCACTTCCAGCAATGGCCGTGCCTGCACCGGCACAATCCCCATACTGCCAAATACCGAGTCGTGCTCCGGGTCAAACTTCCAGCCGGTTAAATCGAGCTGTACTTCAGCACCAGGGCTGTCTATATCATCGGCCATGGTCAGCGTCACGCTGTCGCGGCCAATCTGTTCGAGCAATAGCAGCTGCACACCCTGCCAGTCCTGCACCGCTTCACCATTGACCGCAACAATCTGCTGATTGGGCAGATAGGCGCGGGCGGCAATTGAATCCGGCGTGACCTGAGCCACCACCGGGCGCAGGCTCGGCACGCCAATGATATACATCAGCGCCAGCGCAAAAATGGCAAACAGGAAATTCGCGATAGGGCCGGCCGCAATCACCGCCATGCGCTGTGGTACGGTTTTACGGTCAAAGGCTAAATCAGCAAACTGTGGTAATACCGGGTCAACCCGGCCATCCAGCATCCGCACATAGCCGCCAAGTGGAATCGCCGCGATGACATATTCAGTCCCTTGCCGGTCGCGCCAGCTGAACAGAGCTTTGCCAAAGCCAATCGAAAAACGTTTGACCAGAATGCCGTTTTTGCGCGCCACCCAAAAATGGCCAAATTCGTGCACCGTGACCAATAAACCCAGCGCCACCACAAAACTCAGCAAATTCCACAAAACATTAAACATCAGGAAAGACCTTTTAATAACGACTGCGTATAAGCACGAGCCTGGCTGTCCAAGAGCAAAATCTCATCCAGCTCAGCGACAGCACTGCTGGCGAAATGCGCCAGCACCCGCGCATTGAGCGCTGCGATCTGCGGAAAACGGATCTGCCGGTTTAAGAACGCGTCGACAGCAACTTCATTGGCAGCATTCAGTGCCGTGGTCGCGCCTTGGCCGGCGGCACAGGCTTGTTGCGCCAGATATAAACAAGGGTAACGCTCTGCATCAGGCGGTTCAAAGGTAAAGGCCGGCACGTCAAAAAAGTTCAGCGGTTTGACATTGGACGCAATGCGCTCGGGGAATGCCAGTGCATGCGCAATCGGCGTGCGCATATCGGGATTGCCAAGCTGTGCCAGCACCGAGCCGTCGGTATATTGCACCATGGAATGAATAATACTTTGTGGATGAATGACCACCTGAATGTCGCTGACGTCGCAGTTAAACAACCAGCGGGCTTCGATAAATTCCAGGCCTTTGTTCATCATGGTCGCACTGTCGACCGAAATCTTTTTGCCCATACTCCAGTTCGGATGGGCGACGGCCTGCTCTGGTGTGATCTGGTCAAACTCCGTGAGCGGCTTGTGCCGGAACGGACCACCGCTGCCGGTCAGCAGGATTTTTGCGATCCCTGCCCTGGCCAATTCACTCTGATAACTGTGTTGCTGCAAAGACGCCGGCAGGCACTGGAAAATGGCATTGTGTTCGCTGTCGATCGGCAGCAAAGTTGCGTTGTGCTGCTGCACCGCGCGAATAAACAGCTCGCCGCTCATCACTAAGGCTTCTTTGTTTGCCAGTAACACCGCTTTGCCGGCTTTGACTGCAGCAAGCGTTGGTAGCAAACCAGCTGCGCCGACAATGGCTGCCATCACGATATCGGCATCCGGATGCGCCGCCAGTTGTTCCAGCGCTTGCGGACCGGCAACCACCTCCGTTGTTAACCCGGCTTGCTGCAGCTGACGGCGTAGTTCAGCCGCATCTGCCGCATCACTTAATGCCGCATAACGCGGCCGGAATTGCACACATTGCTGAAAAAGCATATCCAGCCGTTTGCCGCCGGTCAGCGCCAGTACCTGATACAACTCAGGATGCTGGGCGATAACATCAAGCGTACTGCAACCAATAGAACCGGTCGCACCTAAAATCACCACAAACTTTGGCATCAGAAGCCACCAAACAGCGCGACAAAAATAGCAAATAACGGCGCCGTCGCAGTCAGGCTGTCAATCCGGTCTAACATACCGCCGTGGCCCGGAAATATACTGCCACTGTCTTTGAGGCCGGCCACCCGTTTAAACATACTTTCCGACAGATCGCCAAACACCGACAGAATAGTCAGGATCGCTGCAGCGGCGAACCACAATGCGGTTTGTTCAGGCCATTGTTTACCCGCGGCAACGGCGGTCACCAGCAGCAGCACAAATAACAAGCCGCCGGCAAAGCCTTCCAGGGTCTTGCCTGGACTGACATCCGGCATCAATTTGTGTTTACCAAACGGCTTGCCGATGACATAACCGCCGATATCCGCAGCCCAGACCAGCCCGAGCATCAGGCAAATCAGCCAGGCGCCGGTAAAACTCGATTGTTCGTAATTGACTTGCCGCACCAGCCAAATGGCGGTGAAGCTGGGCACTAAGGTCAACACACCCATCAGAATTTTGATGAGACGGGACTGCGCCCACAGCTGCTGTGAACGGCGGAAACTCAGCACTAACAACACAGCCAGCAACCACCAGATCACGCCGAGCCACAACAACACTTCAACTGTATAGTTGGTTTGTACCGGCCAATGCAACGCCGCCGGAGTTGCCAGATAAACAGCGCCATACAACACCGCCACTAACAGGGTAAAAGCAGTTTTTGTGCTGGCTGTATGCCAGCCGCAAAATCCTGCCCATTCCCAGGCAGCCACTGAAAACGCGGTCGCAAGAAAAATCGCAAAGCCAACCGGCGGCAAATAAAACACCGCGCCAAGCGCCAGCGGAGCCAGCACTAAGGCTGTGATCACCCGTTGTTTAAACAAATTCGTTATCCTTGTACAGTTGCTGCTGCCAGCTCGCGGATCTGCGCACCGGTACAGCCAAAACGACGTTCACGGCTGACAAAACTGGCAATAGCGTCGGCAAATACCTGATCGTCAAAATCTGGCCATAAGGTATCAATAAAAAGCAGCTCCGCATAGGCAGCCTGCCACAGCAAAAAATTACTGATGCGAATGTCACCACCGGTGCGGATCATCAGATCAAGCTCGGGCTGGTCATGCATCTGGATGTGGCCGGCAAGTAACTGTTCATTGATGTCGTCCGGGTGCAGAGTGCCGGCGGCAACCTGCCGGGCAAGCTGCTGCGCTGCCTGCGCGATATCCCAGCGGCCGCCATAGTTTGCGGCGACATTCAGCGTCAGACCGGTATTGCCGGCAGTGAGCGCTTCAGCTTCGGCAATTTTTGCCTGTAACTTGCTGCTGAAACGCGACAAATCACCAATGATTTTTAAGCGCACCTGGTTTTTGTGCAGCAGTTTGATTTCTTTTTGCAGCACAAACATAAAGAGTTCCATCAGGCTGCTGACTTCGTCTTCAGGCCGGCGCCAGTTTTCGCTGCTAAAGGCAAACAGGGTCAGAGCAGGAATATTCAGCCGACGACAAAAACTCACCGCGCGACGCACAGCGTCGACACCTTTTTTATGGCCCCAAACCCTTGGTTTGCCTTGTCGTTCCGCCCAGCGGCCGTTGCCGTCCATGATAATGCCGACATGCCGGGGCAACACCTGATCCATTGTCGTGCTTGTTATAGTCATCCGTCGAGACATCCGCATTTAATGCTGTTTTTATCAACGAAAAAGCGCCGCGAAGGGGTCTGCACGGCGCTTTCCATCAGCCATGGACAGTCATCAGACTTCCATCAGTTCCTTTTCTTTTGCTGCCAGCACTTCATCAATCTTCTTGATGAACAGGTCGGTCAGCTTTTGCGTTTCCTCTGCGGCGCGGCGTTCATCATCTTCACTGATTTCTTTGTCTTTTTGCAGCGCTTTAAAGTCGGCATTGGCATCACGACGGATATTACGCACCGCAACGCGGGCGCCTTCCGCTTCAGCACGCACTACTTTGACCAGGTCGCGACGACGCTCTTCAGTCAGCGCTGGTAATGGCACGCGGATACTGGTGCCGGCACCGATTGGGTTTAAGCCTAAATCAGATTGCATAATGGCTTTTTCCACCGCCTGGATCATTGAACGGTCAAACACCGTGATCATCAGCGTGCGGGAGTCTTCAGCGGAGACGTTGGCGCATTGGCGCAGCGGCGTATCGACGCCGTAATAAGAGACATGAATGCCATCGAGCAGGCTCGGATGCGCACGGCCGGTACGAATTTTCGATAACTGGGTTTTCAGCGCTTCGACGCTTTTATCCATCCGGGTTTTGCTGTCTTGCAGAATTTCGTTAATCACTTGGTTGTTCCTTCGCGTACTGTCGGCTCGAAAAAAGTGCCGGTAGTTTACTGTAAATTTTCAGCGTGGTCGATCACTGTACCTTCCGCTTCGCCCATCGTCACGCGCTTCAGTGCACCTGGTTTGTTCATGTTAAACACACGAATTTGCAGGTTGTGGTCACGTGCTAAGGTAAACGCGGCTAAGTCCATGACTTTTAACTCTTTTGATAACACTTCATCATAAGTCAGGCTGCTGTACAGCGTAGCGGTTGGATCTTTGACCGGGTCAGCGGAATACACGCCGTCTACTTTGGTCGCCTTTAATACCGCATCCGCTTCGATCTCGATGCCACGTAAGCAAGCCGCAGAGTCGGTGGTGAAAAACGGATTGCCAGTGCCGGCAGAGAAAATCACCACGCGGCCGGATTTCAGCAGGCTGATGGCTTCGGCCCAGCTGTAGTTATCACAAACGCCATTGAGCGGAAATGCACTCATCAGACGGGCGTTGACAAAAGCGCGGTGCAGCGCGTCGCGCATGGCGAGGCCGTTCATCACAGTGGCCAGCATGCCCATATGGTCACCGACCACACGGTTCATGCCAGCTTTGGCCAGGCCTTCGCCGCGAAAAATGTTGCCACCGCCAATCACGATGCCTACCTGAATACCGAGTTCGACCAGCTCTTTGATTTCGGCAGCCATCCGGTCCAGCACTTTGGGATCAATACCAAAGCCTTCATCGCCCATCAGGGCCTCACCACTGAGTTTTAACAGGATTCTTCTGTAGGTAGGTTTTGGATTGATGCTCATAGGATCCCCATCATGCTGGTCAGTTAAATTCATAGAATGCAATGAAACAGCTGTGGCGAGACTTGCGGATGACCCGAAGTTTGCACAGGTTTCACTTAAAAAAAACCGCGGCTGGCAAGCCAGTCGCGGTTAGTGTAGTCGGTTTCAGCAGCATGCTGAAGCGCGATTATTTCTTCGCTGCAGCGATTTGAGCAGCAACTTCAGCTGCGAAGTCAGTTTCCTGCTTCTCGATGCCTTCGCCTACTTCCAGACGGATGAAGCTGACTGCTTTCGCGCCGTGTTGCTTCAGGAAGTCACCAGTAGTGATGGCTGGGTCTTTCACGAATGGCTGACCAGTCAGAGACACTTCGCCAGTGAACTTTGTCATCCGGCCAGCAACCATCTTCTCAGCGATTTCTTTTGGCTTACCGCTGTTGATAGCGATTTCGATCTGAATTTCCTGCTCTTTTGCCACAACTTCAGCCGGAACTGAATCTGGAGTCAGGAATGAAGGGTTGTTCGCAGCAACGTGCATTGCAACGTCTTTTGCCACTTCTTCGTTACCGCCTTCCAGTACCACTAACACGCCGATACGGCCTGAGTGCGTGTACTGACCGATCACGTCGCCCTGTGCTACAGAGATACGACGGATAGCGATGTTTTCACCGATTTTGGCAACCAGTGTCGCGCGGGCTTCTTCAACAGTAGCGTCGCCCAGAGAAGCAGCACTTAAGGCTTCTACAGTGAACAGCTTGTTAGCGTGAGCCAGATCAGCAGCGGCATTGGCGAATGCCAGGAAGTTGGCGTCACGGCCAACGAAATCTGTTTCACAGTTAAATTCGATTGCAACTGCGTAACCGTTACCAACGCGAGTCAGTACAGTCCCTTCTGCAGCGATCCGGCCTGCTTTCTTGGCAGCTTTGGCCTGACCGTTTTTACGCATTAATTCAATTGCGCCTTCGATATCACCGTTGGTTTCTTCTAAGGCTTTTTTGCAGTCCATCATGCCAGCGCCAGTGCGCTCGCGTAATTCTTTAACCATACCGGCAGTTACGGCCATGGGGAATTCCTCGTTTCAATCGGGTTAGACAAACAGGGGCAAAGCCCCTGTCAGATTAAAAGGTGAATGGGGTCAATCAGATGACAGACCCCATGCAGCTGTATTACTCAGCTGCAACGAAGTTGTCGGCTTCTGCCTGAACTTCGATGTTTTTATCACGGCCTTCTGCGATAGCAGCATTAACGGCGCTCAGGTACAGCTGGATAGCGCGGATCGCGTCATCGTTACCTGGGATAACAAAATCAACACCTTTTGGATCAGAGTTGGTATCAACGATAGAAACCACTGGGATACCCAGGTTGTTGGCTTCTTTGATCGCGATGTGTTCATGGTCAGCATCGATTACGAACAGAGCGTCTGGCAGACCGCCCATGTCTTTGATACCGCCTAAGCTCTTCTCCAGTTTGTCCATTTCACGGGTACGGTCCAGAGCTTCTTTTTTGGTCAGCTTGTCGAAAGTACCGTCCTGGCTCTGAGCTTCCAGGTCTTTTAAACGTTTGATGGACTGACGCACAGTTTTCCAGTTAGTCAGCATACCGCCTAACCAGCGGTGGTTGACGTAGTACTGATCAGCTTGTTTTGCAGCGTCTTTGATTGCTTCAGAGGCAGCGCGTTTGGTACCAACAAACAGGATTTTGCCTTTCTTCGCAGCCACAGACTGGATGAAAGTCAGTGCGTCGTTCATCATTGGAACTGTTTTTTCCAGGTTGATGATATGAACGCGGTTACGGGCGCCGAAAATGAAAGGCTTCATTTTTGGGTTCCAGTAACGGGTTTGGTGACCGAAATGTACGCCCGCCTGGAGCATATCGCGCATTGAAACTTTAGCCATTTGAGTAATTCCTTAAAGGGGGTTAGGCCTCCATACATCCCATAGATCCGACTGAAGCATGCTTCAGCACCCCGGTATATGTGACGATGTATGTGTGTTGTTTAACTTCAGTTTGGGTGTGCAATCCTGGCGCAGACTATTTCTTTACAGAATTTCGTCGGCTTTATTTGCCAAATTGCGGCGCGCTTTATACCATAGGCGCCCCGCAAACACAATGAATTGTGTAGTTTTACAGCAGAGAGAACCTGATGGCCGCCACGATCAAAACCCCGGAACAAATCGAAAAAATGCGCATTGCAGGCCGTCTGGCCGCAGAAGTGCTGGAAATGATCGAACCTTATATCAAACCGGGCGTGACGACGGGCGAGCTGGACCGCATTTGCCACGACTATATGGTCAATGTGCAAAAAACTATCCCGGCACCGCTGAATTATCATGGTTTTCCCAAATCGATTTGTACCTCAGTCAACCATGTGATTTGCCACGGTATTCCGGCGGATGACAAAGCGTTAAAAGATGGCGACATCGTCAACATCGACATCACGGTAATTAAAGACGGCTTTCACGGCGATACCTCAAAAATGTTTGTCGTCGGCAAACCCAGCATTCTGGCGGAACGGTTAATTCGCGTGACGCAGGAATGTCTGTATCTTGGCCTGAAAAAAGTCAAAAACGGCGCCCGTCTTGGCGACATTGGCCATGTAATTCAGGTACATGCGGAAAAACACAATTACTCCATCGTGCGCGAATATTGTGGTCACGGCATCGGTGAAATCTTCCATGAAGACCCACAAGTGCTGCACTACGGCCGGCCTGGCACCGGCGACGTGTTAAAAACCGGCATGTGCCTGACGGTGGAACCAATGGTCAACGCCGGTGAGCGCCACAGTAAATTGCTGAAAGACGGCTGGACGGTTGTAACGAAAGATCGTAGTTTATCTGCGCAGTTCGAGCACACAATTGTGGTGACGGACACGGGTTGTGAAATTCTGACCTTGCGATCAGATGACACTATTGAGCGGATCCTGACAGCGGACGCCTGAGCGCAGTCCCTGTCAGCACAGGGTAACAGCGCATGACAACGGCTATGGTCTTTGAAAAAACAGTCCCGGGCCAGTTTACCCTCGACGGCTATAAAAAACATTTCAGTGACTTTCTCGACTGGCTGAAAGTCGCTTCTGCCACACAAAGTGTGGCCACGCTGGTGCGGGCCCGCGCCCGCTTTATCGACGAGGTGCTGCAGCAGCTGTGGCGCCATTATCAGTTGCAGCAGCATAAAGGCCTGACCTTAATCGCTGTGGGCGGTTATGGTCGCGGCGAACTCCACCCCTACTCCGACATTGATTTGCTGATCCTGACTGAGTCACGCTTAAGCCGCGAGCAGCAGGAACAAATCGGCCAATTTGTCACTATCCTGTGGGATTTGCGTCTCGAAGTCGGTCACAGCGTCCGCACCATCAAAGAAACCCTGACATTGGGCCGTGACGATATCACTATCGCCACCAACCTGATGGAAATGCGTTTTCTCAGCGGTAATCAGCAGTTATTCGAGCAGCTGGCACTGGAAGTCAGCAAAGATAGTTTCTGGCCAAGCAAAGACTTCTTCCAGGCCAAACGCCACGAGCAACAAGGCCGCCATGCGCAATATCACGGTACTGCCTATAACCTCGAGCCGAATTTAAAAGCCAACCCGGGCGGGCTGCGTGATATTCAGACCGTCGGCTGGGTGGCAAAAAAACACTTCCGCACCCGCACTATGCGCGAACTGGTGGCGCATCATTATCTGAATGAAGATGAATATCAGGAACTGATGGAATGTGAGGCGTACCTGTGGCAGATGCGTTTTGCCCTGCATCTGGAAGCTGGCCGCAACGAAAACCGTATTTTGTTTGATTATCAGCCGGCCGTGGCCCGTTGGCTTGGTTTTGGCGATGACGGCAAAGCCTCAGTTGAACGGATGATGAAACGGTTTTTCCGTACTGTGCAGCGGGTCAGCGAACTGAATGAAATGCTGCTGCAGCACTTTGAAGGCAACATCTTAAAAAGCCACAGCAAATTTAAAGTGCAAAAGCTCGATGAAGTGTTTGAGCAACACGGCCACTTAATTTATGCCACCGATAAAGCCGTGTTCGCCCGGCGCGAGAATATTCTGAAACTGTTCTGGCATATCGCCGAACAGCCCAGCATCCAGGGCATCCACTCCGAAACGCTGCGACTACTGCGCCAGGTGCGACGCCGGCTGATGGGCGATTTGCAGGATTATCAGGGTTGTCGTGATTTGTTTATGGCGATCATCCGCCACCCACAAGGCATGGACCGCGCTATTACGCTGATGCACCGTCACGGCATTCTGGCGGCGTATTTGCCGGCCTGGCGCAATATTGTCGGCCAGATGCAGTTTGATTTGTTTCACGCCTACACGGTCGATGAGCACACGCACCGTTTGCTGAAAAATCTGCATCGGTATACTGAACCCGAATTTGCCAACGAATTTCCGCTGTGCACTGATATCGTCAAACGGCTGGAAAAGCCGGAACTGCTGTATTTGGCCGGCATTTTTCACGATATCGCCAAAGGCCGCGGCGGCGACCACTCAGAGCTCGGCGCCATCGACGCCCGTGAGTTTGGCAAAATGCATAAACTCAGTGAATTTGATACCAAGCTGATCGTCTGGCTGGTCGAGCAACATCTGCTGATGTCGGTGACGGCACAGCGCCGGGATATTCACGATCCTGCCGTGATCGCCGAATTTGCCGACAAAGTCCGCGACGAAACCCGGCTCAATTACCTGTATTGTCTGACGCTGGCCGATATCCGCGCCACCAATGACAATCTGTGGAACGACTGGAAAGGCTCACTATTGCGTGAACTTTATCTCGGCACGCAAAAAGCCTTCCGCCGCGGTCTGGAAAAACCAATGGATCTGCGCGACCAAATCCGCGAACACCAGACTGAAGCGCTGCGGCTGCTCGCAGAGACCGGTATTACCGAAGACAAAGTGCTGCCACATTGGGCCAAATTTAAAGCTGATTATTTTGCCCGCTACAATCCGAAGCTGATTGCCTGGCACAGTGAAAACCTGCTGGCGCACACCGATCTCAACAAGCCGATGGTGCTGGTCAGCCCCACCGCCATGCGCGGCGGCACACAAATCTTCGTTTATACCGCCGACCAGCCGAAGCTGTTTGCCCGGATGGTGGCGGCGCTCGACAGCAAAAAAGTCAGTATCTTTGATGCCCAAATCATGACCAATAAAGATGGTTATGCCATGGATACTTTTGTTGTGCTGGAGCAAAACGGCAATGCGGTGACGTCCACCTCACGCATTCAAAGCATTAAAAAGGCGCTGGAACAGGCGATTGGCCAACCCGATTTGCAGCTGAACGCTAAAGTGCGGGTCAATAAACAGCTCAAAGCCTTCCATGTGCCGCCCAAAGTGGTGTTTTTGCCGGGTAAAAATAAGCACCGCACTATGCTGGAGCTGGCCGCTTTGGATATGCCGGGTTTACTGGCCACTATTGGCCAGGTGTTTGCGCAGTGTGACATCAATATTCACGCCGCCAAAATCACTACCATCGGCGAGCGCGCCGAAGACTTTTTTATGATTTCAACCCGCGAGGATCAGGCGTTATCGGCTGATGAACAGGCGAATTTGCGCCGGGTCCTGGTGGAACAACTCACAGATGTTACAGAAGGCTGAAGAACCACCATGTCTGATTTAAAAAGCACTATCGAACAAGCATTTGAAGACCGCTTGTCGATCACTCCATCCACCGTCAATGACGAAGTCCGTCAGGCCGTCAACAACGCCATCGCGCTGCTCGATGCAGGCCAGGCCCGCGTTGCGGAAAAAATCTCCGGCGAGTGGGTGACTCACCAATGGCTGAAAAAAGCAGTCTTGCTGTCATTTCGCATCAATGACAATCAGGTGATGGATGGCGCAGAAAACCGCTTTTTTGACAAAGTCCCGATGAAATATGCCAGCTACAGCCACGAACAGTTTGTCGCTGAAGGCGTGCGTGTGGTACCGCCAGCCGCCGTTCGTAAAGGTAGTTTTATTGCGAAAAACGTGGTGTTGATGCCATCCTACGTCAATATCGGCGCTTATGTCGGTGAAGGCACGATGGTCGATACCTGGGCGACAGTCGGTTCTTGTGCCCAAATCGGTAAAAATGTGCATTTATCCGGCGGCGTCGGCATCGGCGGTGTGTTAGAGCCATTGCAGGCCAATCCAACCATCATCGAAGATAACTGCTTTATCGGTGCCCGCTCTGAAGTGGTGGAAGGCGTCATCGTCGAAGAAGGCGCGGTATTGTCGATGGGTGTTTACATCAGCCAGTCGACGCGGATTTTCGACCGCGAAACCGGTGAAATCACTTATGGTCGCGTACCGGCCGGAGCTGTGGTCGTGCCGGGTTCAATCCCGTCCAAAGACGGTACGCATAGCCTGTACGCTGCGATTATCGTGAAAAAAGTCGACGCGCAAACCCGCGCCAAAGTCGGCATCAATGCCCTGCTGCGCAGTATTGACTAACCGCTACCCATAAAGAAAAAGCCCTGCAATTGCAGGGCTTTTTTTCTGGTCTTTAGTGTGAAGTCCGGGCTCTGTCCGCATGCGGATAAAGCCCGGCCCGGTCATCAGAAGTCGACTGACACACCTAAACGCAGCTGACGTGGTTTCTGATAAGACGTTGGCATGCCGTAGAACTGGTTCGCAGTCCCTGAAGCCGTTTCGCCTAACTCATTCACTGCCAGCACCTGTTGCGTATCCAGCACGTTGAACAGGTCAAGTGACACACGACCCTGAACCTGATCAAAGTTAAACGCGTAGCTGACAGACGCATCTAAGTTGAAGACCCAAGGCATGCGGCCCATAGAGCCACGTGGGTTAAACACGTAGGTCTTGGTTGCAGCGTTGTAGACATAATAAGTGTCGCCGTAACCTGGTTGTGGGATCCCCAGATTGTCCGGGAAGCTCAGACCACGCATTGATTGTGGACGACCATCCGCCAGTGAAGAGTTCCAGCCCACGCTCCATGCATCAGTCAGGGCATAAGAGCCGTAGAACTTGAATACATGACGACGGTCATTTGGCAGGTTACCGTTGGCACCTAACGCAGACGCTTTAAAGTCCAGGAACGAAGATACACCAGTATCTTGTTGATAGTTATCTGAGTTTACGCCGCCTTCGTTGTTACCATAGCTGTGTGACCAAACGTATTGTGCAGTCCAGTTCAGCGCTTCTGCACGATGCACTAACTCAAACTGTACAGCCGCGTAGTCACGTTTGCCTTCTGGCACACCAATTTCTTCAGCACTGTAGTACTTGATTGAACCTGGATCGGCTTTACCGTCACCGTCAACATCTTTGGCAAAGGTATGGCCTTTACCTGGGTTGAACAGAGTACAGATGTTACCGTCACCTGACGGGTCAATCTCACGGTCACAGTAGTCATCGCCCATGTTATCAGTGGTACGGTAAGTCGCGCGGACTGTTGCTGAATACTCTTCGTTCAGCTCACGCTGGTAACCGAGGATGTACTCAGTTACAGACTGTGCAGAGTACTCTGGCGCTGCAGACAGGCTTGGATCCGGGATAGAACCAGAGCTGTTGATATGCGTATCCAGTAAGGTTAAGCCTGTTGGGGCACCCGTTGCTGAATCGATACCGGTGAAGCGGAAATACTCTGTTACGTCACGAATACCAGAAGCTGTCCGGTAGTTCGTGTTCACTGGAATTGGGAAGAAATACTTACCATAGTTAGCGAACACTTTAGAAGTACCGTCACCGCTTGGGTCATAAGTCAGACCTAAACGTGGAGCGATCTGGTCATCCAGTTTGACGAAAGTAACGCCAGTTTTACCTTTGTTTTCCGCAACGTCGCTACGAACACCCGCAGTCAGGAACCAGTTATCGTTAATGGTCCATTGATCTTCGATGTAATAAGCGTAGTTGTCAGTGGTGAACTCACCGCCACCGGCAAAGACCCGACGAGACACGTAGTCATGTGCAGCGCCAGTTCTGTTGGTGTAATCAGTACCCTGGATCAGAGCACCATTGGCGATGGTGTTGTAAGTGAAGCTTGCACCGCCAGCCGGGCTGGTGATGTGTTTTGCCGAGATCTCTTCTTTGTCGTAACCAAAACGTAATAAATGACCTTCTGAAAACGCCCATTCAAAGTCGACACGAACCGCATCACGGTCGATTTCGTTTTCATCCAGACCTGAGCCTGAACCACAACCACGAGCTGTCGGGTTTTGGCGCGAGTCAGTGATGCTTGGGCAATCCAGCGCTTGTGGCACTGTACTGGCCTGCACACCAAAGCGACCAATCATCGCGGACATGTTAAAGGTGTCCGTGAAAGTACCGCTATAGGTTAATGTGTTAGTAGTGCCGCCATCTTTCAGATCGATTGGGAATACAGTGGCATTGGTCGGGTTTTTGACTTTGGTCACCGCGTCATAGTTTACGGTTCTGCGTTCACGCACTTTGTCATCAGAGAAGCCAAGGTATGACAGGCGGTGAGCATCAGAAATTTCCCAGTCCAGCTTCACGCCCCAGAAGGCATCATCTGATTCAGTGTCGCGCCAGCGGGTTGGTGATGCATTACGTAAAGCGGTGGTTGATGAATGCGTCGCATCACCAGTTTCAACTTTACGTGGGTTGTACATCGCAAAGAAGAACAGCTTGTCTTTGATGATTGGACCACCGGCAGACAGCGTTGCGTTCATTTCTTTTGCGTAGTTCGGTGTCGTATCACGGAACACACGGCCTTGAGTGGAGCGGCTTTCAATGCCATCACCCAGATAGTCCGGCGTGTAATAAGCGGTAGCACCGAATTCAAATTCGTTAGTACCAGACTTGGTTACCGCGTTAATCACACCACCTGTGGCACGACCATACTGCGCAGAGTAACCACCGGTTTTAACCTGGAATTCTTTATAAAATTCAAACGGAACCGTACCACAACCCAGGCCTTTGTCCGGATCTGTTACGTTCATGCCGTTGATATAACATACGTTTTCGGCAACTGATGAACCAGAGAACGACGCCAGATCACCGAACTGGCCTTCACCTTTTACTGTGCCTGGTGCTAACAATGCGATAGACGTAATGTCGCGACCTACCGGCATCCGGTCAAATTCTACTTCACCGATGGTCAGGCCTGAGTCCGCGCTGGTTAAGTCGACAGCAGAAACACGGGCACCGGTCACTTCGATACGCTCAACGCCTGACGGCGCGCCAAGGTCAAAGCGGGCGTTTGCAGTACCGCCAACCGTAACCCGTACTTTTTGCTGACCCGCTAAAGTACCATTTTTCGTGATAACAATTTCATACTCACCGATCGCAAGTTGCGGGAAACGGAAAGAACCTGAAGCATCAACCATAACTTCACGGCTGAAACCGATTTCAGGATTTTTGATAGTGACTGTATAACCATTGGCAGGGACACCAGAGATCGCACCGATAACGGTTCCCGTTGAGCCTGCAGCGAAGGCAGTTCCTGACATCCCGAGGATTGTCGATACAGCCAGGGCAGCCAGCGAGCGCTTAAAGCGCCATGTTCCGTTGTTGGATTTCATTCTTTCTTATTCTCCAATTTGTTGTTATTCAGGAACTTTCCGTTCCTCGTCTAGTATTACCACGAAAAAACCATTGCTGTACACTGACGAAAATAGCCAAATCAGGTACAAGCAGAAGGGAAAAACCACAGAATCGGAGCAAAATCTGCCTCATGGTCATTGTTTGTTACAAAAATAATGCGAATCCCCAATCAGACAAGAAAACCACCGGCTGCGACAACCGTGCAAACAAAGACGATAAGATGCTGTTTTTAATAAATTTAAAAATAAACCACCGACACAAACACAACGCATAGCCAACGCATTACGTCATAATATTTTTTGTATTAATTTATTTTAAATTAACATCGCTAACTCGACGAGCTTGCGACAAATTAACAATTTTTTGCGATATATCGATTGAACTGTTCGAAGGTGGGCCAGAAACTGGCCAGACCATCAAAAACTGACACGGAGGCACTTAGCAGGCCTGATGGTCCAGCCGCAGTGGTAATTGGGCAATTTTCGGCTGCAAATTTTGTAGTTGTTGCTGAATTTCCGGCCAGGTGTTTCGCCAGAATAGCAACAATGGATCTGAGTCAGCTAAAGGGGCCGTGATCCGGATCGGCTCCTGACGGTATGGATGCAAAAAAGTCAGGCCAAATGCATGTAATAGCAGGCGCTGGCTGCCAAATTGCTCCCTGAACAAACGATTATGCTTGCCATCACCATGCGTGGTGTCACCGATGATCGGATGAAACAGATGTTCACAATGCCGGCGCAGCTGATGTTTACGCCCCGTCAGTGGTTGTAAAGCCAGCAGGCTATAGCGCGCGGTGGCATATCGCCCCACCGCATATGGCTGCTCGGTGTGGGCCAGTGGCCAGAACGCAGTTTGGGCTTGTTGCGCCGCTTTGTCTGGCCGGGCGTACTTATCCGCGATAGCGTCATGTTGTTCTTTTAACGGATAATCAAGCACAAATGCCTGCTTCAGGTGCCCACGCACTACCGCCAGATAGGTTTTTTGCCAATGCTGCTGTTGCTCACCCATCAGCCGGGCAACCTCAGCGGAGAAGGCAAATAACAATACGCCGGATGTCGGCCGGTCCAGCCGGTGCAGCGGAAATACATGCTGACCTGTTTGATCACGCAGCCGCTGCAGCACAAACTCGGTTTCATACTTATCCAGAAACGAGCGATGCACCAACATCCCGGCCGGTTTGTTCACTGCGACCAGCCACTGATCCTGATACAGGATCTCTAAAGGACGTTTTGTTTCAACGTCTTGCGACACTTTGTGCTCGTTTACCACTGAGTAACTCATCCAGATCCGCAATACGGTTAATCAAGACCAACGCCGCAGCGTCATAGGGGGCAAATGCCTCTTCCGCCATCGGACACACACTGATTTGTGTCGGCAGCGGCGAACCGCCGTCGATCAGCGCCCGCATGCGCGGCAAAAATACAAACTGCAACCACTGCGCAAAAGGCATGCTGTCGCAACAAAATGGCGCCTGGCTGGCGAACGCCGTTGCGGGCGGCGGGGTATGACTCCACAACGCCAGTGTCCGCAACTGCAATTCTATGTCCAGCAGCAGGTCCCGCGCTTGTTGGTGATCCATGCAGAATATCCGTTGGCAAAAAAAGCCGATTTTAGCACAGGCCTTGCTTTTGAACGCAAGCCACCACATGATCGCTGCAGGGAGGAACCTTTATGAGTTCAATTGCGGTATTACTGGCGCTGATGCTGGTCGCTTACCTGTTTTTATTACAACGCCGGCAGGATGAACGTGCGATTGCACTGGCCAGACAGCTGTGTCAGCAGCAGCAAGTACAATATCTGGACTGCGCCCGGGACGGACACCGCTGGGTAAAACGTCCCCGTCATTCCGGCTTCAGTACTTTATATCTGGTTGATTTCAGCGGCGACGGTGAAAGCCGCTATCAGGCAGAACTGTGGCTAAAAGGGCTGCGACTGGCCGATTTTGTCTTACCGCCGTTTCGGATCTGACGCCGGTAAACGGGCATCAAGCCGACCTGTCAAGAAATCAGCATACATCACCCAATCGCCAAGCAGGCTGTAAAACGGATAACGAAAAGTCGCCGGTTTATTATGCTCTACTAAAAAATGCCCAACCCAGGCAAAACCGTAACCGGCCAGTGGCATCAGCCAGCATAACTGCCACTGTGCCCAAAACAGCGCATAACCCAAAATAGCCAGTACCGCCGTGCTGCCACAATAATGCAAGGCCCGGCACCATGGATGTTGGTGTTCACGCAGATAATAAGGATAAAACTCGGTGAAACTGCGAAACTCTGACGTGGCCATCAGGACTCCTGCAACTGTTGCCGTCTTCTGAACAGCAATTTACCGCTGACCTGTTGAAAGTCAAGTTGTCCCACGACCTCATAATGATCCTGCCGGAAAAACTGCAGGTATTTATCCAGCGTGACAAAAACTCCCACGCCCTCCGACGCAGCATGCTGGTCAACCCAGTGATCAATCGCCAGTAAAAAATGACTCATCGCATCCGTATGATGGTAAGCGGGATTACGCGCAATAAATGCCAGCATGTGATAAGACGTTGCCGGCATGGCCTGATGCACTTTGCGCTCCTTTTCCAGCATTTGTTTTGCCGAGAGAAAACCAGCGGTCAGTAACATTTTCAGACGCCAGTGCCATAACCTTTCGCCCTGAAAACCGGCATCCGGCTGTGTCAGGCAAGCCACACCCAACAACTGCTCTTCGTAAAACAGCCCTAAGACAGGTTGTTGTTGATCCCAGAAATTAGCGATTTCTTCACGAATTGCCGCCCGCAGCCGGGATTCATAGTCAGACTTGTCGGCCTGAAAAATCTGCATAAACAATGGATCATCATGATAAGCACTGTACAGAATGGAACTGGCCTGACGGAGTTGTTCGGCATTGAGTTGTTCGATACGACATTTGGAAAAATCCAGCGCTGTTATCTGGTTCATACCACGCCCCTTTTTTATAGTTCCACTGACGATAGCAGGGCGAAGCGGAACTGCAAGTCTGACAAAGCGCGACCGGGGCATCACTCCCGCCTGACGGCGGGTGCACAACTTCTGTTACTTAGCGCACAAAAAAACCGCCGGGGACACCAGCGGTTTTCTGTGAAGGCGGCGATTAGAGATTCTGATACGCTTTGTCGCCCCAACCCACTAAGACTCCACGCTTAAAAATCAATGCGGTACATTCATCTTTGCTGGTCATGCCATCACTGTGGCTGTGGTGTGTGCGGTAAAACAACACGTCAACGGTTTCGCCTTGTTTGTTAAATGACTCACTGAAAGCAGGAACGCCCAGATTCTGCCGCACTGCACCAATGTCAGTGCCCATTTTCAGACCGCTGACGTAATTCTGATTGTACTGCTGAGTTTTTTTCCAATTGTTGCCATCATCGTCATCGTCGAAATCATCATGCCCCACCGCAACGACACACCCGGACAAACTGCTGATCACTGCAACTGCGGCGACTAATTTAAAAAATGCGTGCATATGTTTTTCCTTATTTTCTGAATACACAATTCGCAGACTGAATTGACTGACTGGCACAGCAAGCCTGATGCCAACTATTAAAACATTAAATTTCAACAAGTTAAACTAACGCACTCGCACTTAACTCAGTAGAAGTGGTAAATTAAACCAATATTTAGCCAATGTTGCGAATCTGATGAATACATTACAAAACCGCATCGGTGTGATTGCCAGTGCGCTGCAGCGGGAAGGTAAAACCCCGAGTCTGGCACTGGTGCGGGCCCGTTTAGGCGGAGGCATTAACCCGGCCGAGTTGTTCAGCGCTTATCAAAGCTGGCGCGCCCAAGGCGGGCCTTTGTCAGTAACGCCTGAAGCGCTGGCTGTTACGGCAGCAACCACAGATAACGCAAGCGGCCTGGACAGCAGCAGCGCGATTCAGTTACAGCAGGATCTGGCCCGTATCGAAGCAAAACTTGACCTTATCTTGCAGTTATTACAGGAAAAAACCTGATGTACGCCGCAGAACTGCAATTTCGCATTATCGGTGATACCAGCTACGCTGCAGCCGAAGCAGCTATTCGCCAATACCTGGAAGCCTTGATATTTCAGGGTCAGATCCTTGGCCGCGAATTCCCGACGGCGTTGCAGCAAGAGCAGTTTGTCAGCCGGATTGTGGTGCCAGCACCGGATTCCCTGCAACACGCCTTTCACAGCGACAGTGGCCAGCAGGCGCTGCAGGCATTGCAGCACGCCGGGCTGTCGTACCCGAAAGTGCAGATCCTCGGGGTGGATCTGATGTCGAATCACACAGATCCATGTGATGCACCAGCCAGTTATATCCTGTATTGCCGCTTTGCCCAGACCAATTCAGTGCTGTACTGTGCCGAACATTTTGCGCCGGTACCGTTATATCGTCTTGGCATCCGCACGGGTCTGGAGGAGTTAATTCGCTGGCAACTGCAATATCAGGCGCTGGATGAAATTCAGATGCAACAACATAGTCTGTTATTAAAGCCGGCCGAACGGGCGTTGCAAAGCCTTCGCAGTCAGTTAAATACTCAGGGCAGGCGTTTGGCGAGGCAGCTGCAGCGCCACACCGGCAAGCCGGTGTATTATGCGTTGTACCGCGGCAGCAGCAGCGATTGCGCCAGCGAAACCAGCCGTTGTTGTCCGGCTTGTGGCGGGCCTTGGCTGCAAGCAGAGCCCTGGCATGATTTGTTTGATTTTCGCTGTGACCGCTGTTTGCTGGTCAGTAATATTGCCTGGCAATGTCAGGGCTGAACCGGCTCAAGCCGGTACCAGCGCACGTAAAAAACTCAGCAGATCCGGTGCCAGCAACTGACTGACTTCCTGACCGGTATGTTCCAGATAAACTTCACCGCTGCTGTTGAGTACCGACAACATCGTATCTTCTTCATCGGTGACCGCGAAAAACAGCGTCTCGCGCTGCTTCAGCCGTCTTTTCATCAACACATGACCAATCAGATTCTGCTGCAACCGGATAAAATCGCCCGGATGCCACAGCAGCAATAACCCCGCCGCACCACGCGGATGACGAACCGGCAGATCTGCCCCCCATAAAGTTGCGTAAAAGGCTTGGACCGACGGATGCAGTGTCAGATTAAGCCCTTGCTCCAGCCCGGAAAAATCCAGTGCATCAGTTTGTGCTACCGGCCACCAGGCCACTTGCCCGTCGTTGACGTCGCCATATTGTGCAGGCGAGAGTTCAGCCGGGTCGGCAAAAGCGCGCCAGCACTCACCCCGTTGTTCGGCCTGTTGCCGGGCTTGTGTTGCCAGTTGCAGCAGTTGCTGTTGTAACTCAGACATCGGTATTCGCTTCCTGTGATAAACTGGGCACTGTTGTCCCTTTCATCTATTTTATGCTTTTCGGATAAGCCATGACAAAACAAACTGAAGCCGCCCTCGCCCACCTGAGCCTTGGGAAAGTCACCGCCTATGCAGACCAGTATGACGCCAGTCTGCTGCAAGGCGTGCCACGCCAGCTGGCGCGTGATGCGATTGGTCTGTTATCAGACATGGAATTACCTTTTGTCGGACATGATATCTGGCACGGCTATGAACTGTCCTGGCTGAACAGCAAAGGCAAACCTATGGTCGCGCTGCTGACAGTGGTGGTGCCGTTTGATTCCGTGAACCTAATTGAATCCAAGTCATTTAAGTTGTATCTGAACAGTTTTAATCAAACCCGTTTTCGTGACATCAGCCAGGTCTATCAGACCATGCAACAGGATTTATCCGCCTGTGCCGGCAAACCGGTTGAAGTAACCATTCATCATGTCAACGAACTGGTCGCGTTCCAGCCAACCTGGATCCCAGGGCGCTGTATTGACGATCTGGACATCGATATCGACCACTACCACTATGACGGCAACTTGCTGCAACTGACCGGCGCAGCCGGGGTTGTCGAGGAAAAACTGCATTCGCATCTGCTGAAATCCAATTGTCTGATCACCTCACAACCCGACTGGGCCAGCGTGTTCATTCATTACAAAGGCAAAGCGCTGTCACACGAAAGTCTGCTGAAATATCTGATTAGTTTTCGGCAGCATAATGAATTTCACGAACAGTGTGTCGAACGGATTTATACCGATATCTGGCGCCTGGCCGCGCCGGAGTTTTTGGCGGTGTACGCCTGTTACACCCGCCGTGGCGGCCTGGATATCAACCCGCTGCGTTCGAATATCCCGTACACACCGCCGAATATCCGCCTGACCCGGCAATAATTCAGCTATTAGATCCAAAAAGCCCGCTGTGCGGGCTTTTTAATTTTAAATCAACAGGTTACTTGGCCGCAGGTAATTCAGTCCCCAGCCAGGCCCGATAATAGGATTTTTGCTGTTTGCTGGCTTTACTAACCGGCTTGATCTGCCAGTTCCCCGCGGGCTCGGTTTGTGGTGTCAGCTGGCGTTCCAGCAAACGGCCATCCCGAAACAACGTCACTTTCAGGGCTGTATTGGCCGGGAAATCTTTCAGCCGTTCCGCAAGCTCTGTCTGAAGTTGCAGACCATCGACAGCTATGATCTGATCCCCCACCGAAAATCCGGCTTGCCAGCCCGGAGATCCCCGTTCAACTTTACTGACCTCTGCCACGCCTTTGCCAGCCTGCACCGTCAGCCCGCTGAAGGGTTCAGTTGCTTTGGGCCTGATCAGCTGCAACCCGGCCGCAGCCAGCATAGTGTCGGCATCCAGCTCCAGCGGGGTCTCAACTTGTTGCTGCCAGAATTCTTCCAGTGACTTGCCAGTCAGCGCTTTGGCAATCTGCTGCACATCGGCGGCGGTAAATGCGGTAGTTTTCGCAAAACGCTGGTATAACTCGTTGTGTAACGTCCGGTAATTGGCGTTTAAACCACTGTTGCTTAACAGGAAATGGTCCAACATCCAGCTGACCAGATACCCTTCGCTGTAAATATTCACACTAAAGTTGTCGGCATGATCACCGCCAAGGCTAATCCAGTTGTCGAAACTGCTTTGCGCCACCGACTGAACTTCCCGCCCGGGCGTATGGGCAAAGCGCTTTAAGCGTTTGGCTAAGTCGGCATAAAACTCTTCAGCGGTCATCAGACCGGCCCGCAGCAGCAACTGATTCTGGAAATAACTGGTTGAGCCTTCGGAGATCCACAGTAATTTGCTGTAATTCGGTTGCAGATAATCATAAGGCACCAGTTCGGCCGGCCGGTACGCTTTGACGTTCCAGGTATGCACCAGTTCGTGTGCTGCGGTCGATAAAAACTCTAAATAATGCTCACGTTTACGAAAGCTGAAACGATCGCGCTGTATCACCGTTGAATTCAGGTGTTCAGTGGCACCGCGTGCGCCGCTGGCTGCATGCACGATAAACAGATAGTTCTGATAAGGATACCCTTGCCAGATGCTGCCGGCCTGCAACACGATTTTTTCCAGGTCTTTCACGGTCTGGGCCGTATCGAAATTGCCCTGGCCCCAGAATACGACTTCATAATCACGGCCATCCGCTTTAAAACTGAAACTTTGATGGATGCCGGTTTCAATCGGCGAGTCCGCCAGCACGTCATAATCTGCGGCCTGAAAGCTGTGGTCGCCGGTCCGGGTCATGCCAGAGGTACTGCGCCAGCCCGCTGGCACCTGCAGACTGACAGTCACCGGGTCTTTGCGCTGCGCTTCGTGATACATCAGAAACGCCGAGGCGTTGATATAAGCGTGGGTGTCGTCGATATGGCGGGTGCGCTGATTCAGTTCATTGGCATACAGCTGATAGCTGATCTCAATGTCGCCGGGCGCCGGCAATTGCAATTGCCAGGTGCTTTTTTCGGTTTTCTCCACCGGGATCACCCGGCCATCGGCAAGGCGGGCTTCAAAACGCCGCACGCCATTGGCCAAATCGAGAATTTGGTATTTCCCACTGCGCCAGGCCGGTAGTTTCAACTCAAAAGTTCCGGCTTTCGCCGCGGTCATTTTGATCTGAATATCAGCCAAATGCTGATCAGGCGCAGAAATCCTGATCTGATAATCAACAGCAGCAGAGGCCCACAACGGCAATAATGCCCATAACATGACAAGATAACGCATATACACTCCTGATTTTTTCCTCAGCCTATGCAAATCCGGCCCAGCAGACCAGTGCTTTGCGTTAAAGGTGGCAAATTTCGCTGCCAAAATTTATGTAACCCATCATGTAACATTACAAAATCACTTTTACTTTCGAATCGAAATATGTTTAAATTACCAACGTTGATGCCAGACACATCAACCCCAACCAAACGCTTGATTGAATGCTGATACAGGAAAGTTGTTATGAACATGCTTACCAATGCTGAAGAGCAAAGCTGGTTACCCTACTATCTGACAAAAAAATAATTCGCGCCGCCACGTTGCGGACGAGTAAATAAAGCCGGAGGCCCGCAAAGCCCCGGCTTTATTTATTTCTG